>JBJXFH010000135.1:0-58395 GCA_046155365.1 Acidimicrobiales bacterium
CCCGCTGCCAACAAGCCAAATCCCAACAACCCAACCAGCGTGCCCAAAATCAACAGCACAACTCGAAATGGTTTCATCGATCATCCTCCTCTGGATGCTTGCTGCGGTAGTACTCCCATTCGTCCACGCGGGCTCTGCCTCATCGACAGCGCCAGCAGCGCCATCCCCGATACCACCAGCGCCAGTCCAAACCCGGCGGTACGTCCGGTTCCGGTGCCCGTCGCCGGCAGGGCCTGTTGTGCCCCGGCGGCCAGCACGCTCTGCACGGCCGCGGTCACCGCCACCGGTGCTGCGCTCGTGCTGGGCGCCGCGGTGGTGCTGGGCGCAGCCGTCGTGGTCGACGTTGAGGTCGACGTTGAGGTCGCCGTCACCGACGCCACGGTGGGTGGCACCGGCACGCAATCCGGCACGGTGAGGCTCCTGGCGCTGATCAGTAAGGCCGGGCCCTGGCCGCCCCGCAAGGACGGGCTGTAGAAGCTTCCACTGGGACCCACCACCGGCAGCGGTGCTCCCAAGATGGCGTCAAGCTGGAACTGACAACCGACGGTGGCTGCGGGAACCGCCAACTCCAACGAGTAGCCGTTGGCGCCCTTCACGCATTCCTCCGCCTGGGGACCACAGGACGCCCACGCCGCCAATTGCTGATCGATGGTCTGGTCGAAGGTCTCGGTGCCAGACAGGTACGCCGCCAGGGTGATGCGCACCGCGGGTTTACCATTGGTATCGAGACATCCGGCGTCAAAGCTGTCCCACGCCATGGTGATGGTGTCTCCGGCCCCGATGTCCAGGTCAGCCAGATCACCGTGGACGTCGGATCCAACCACACCGAAGCGGGTGCCGTGCAACGCCGCCCAACCCTCGGGGCAGCCCTGCGGCAGCGGCTCGGGAAACGTGGAGAGATCGGCCGTGGGCCCGTTAGAACCAGCCTCGGCGGCCTGGATGTTGGCGTCTGCTCCGATGAGCACCGCGCCCAGCAAGGTCAGCAAAACCGCCGCTGTTCTGACCATTCGTCCGCGCATGAAAAGGTCTCCTCGTTTGACAATGGGCCGCCCATTGCAGCGTGCCGGTGCAACAGGACAAATGACTAGGGCCGTAAGCCCCCCGAACAGGCGGACACCCGGCCCCTATCGGTGGGTGACCGGTCCGCATTGCCCCTCTGGTGCACCCGGCCTCCGCACTTGGAACCTCCTCACCCCACAAGTCCGCCATGTCGACGAGCTGGTGCTACTCGCGTTGCGGCGGGCTTTGGGCTGTTTGTGGCCGGGGCCGGCAGGGTTGGTGGTGCAGGACCGTACCGTCGGGTCTGTCACGCCGCCGCGGACCGGCAGAATGGGTTAGGTGACCGCCAATAAACCGATCAGCACCTCGGACCCATCCCCGGCCAACTCGATCGTGGCGTGCCCGGCGTGTGGTACCCGCAACCGGGTGCCGGCTCAGACTGCAGGGCACCCCCGCTGCCCACGCTGGCGGTGTTCCAGCACGGTCAGTTGATCGGGCGCCGCTCGGGGGCGTTGAGCGAAGCGGCCCTGGCTCAATGGCTCGAGGGCCTACTGAGCGCGTAGGGACCGTTGGCGGCTGCACTCGGAGGAGCGCCCCCGGCAAGGAGACGACAGAAGCCCTCTGCGGAAGGGTCCAACGGCCCTCAGCAGGCGCCCAGCGGCTCAGCAGAATGCGGACATGGTCACCACAGTTGAGCCCAAGTCCCGCAGTGGGGCTCGAGTGTTGGTGGTGTTGGGGGTGCTGGTGGTGGGGACGCTGATCGTTGCGGCGGCCGTGTCGATCAATCGCTCGCCCAGTTCCGCTGTGCCCGGAACCCCAGAGGAGGTGGTCCAGCAGTACGTGGAACACGTCCTGGCCGGGCGGATTGCGCAGGCTGCGGACCTGTTCGACAATCCCCGCGGGATCTGCGCCACCGCTTTGGCCCAGACCCCAACGCCCCGCGGCACCCGGGTGGATTTGGTGACGACGTCGTTTTCGGGCGACGTGGCGTACGTCATCGTCCGCGTCGAGACCGAGGAGGACTCGCCGTTCGGTGATGGCGCCACCGAACAGCGGGCGACGTTCGTGCTCAGACACAACACCGGCCAATGGAAGCTGGTCCAAGCCACCTGGCCGATGCACATCTGTGGCGTCGGCGGGTAGAGCCCGATCCCGCTGCCCTGAACGGAAAGGCACTCCATGGTTCCTCTCATGCTGTTCTCCCTCTTTGCGCAACTGGCGGCGGTGGGAACGGTTATCTGGCTTGTGGTGCGCGCTGTCACCCGCCACCGCCGAGACGCGCAGACCGGAAGCGTGGACACCGCTGCGGCGGCGCGACGCCTGGTGTTGTACGCCTTGCTGTTGGCGACGGCGATCGTGTCCACCATCGGCGCCGGCGGCTTGGCGGGCGAGGCGGTTCGGGATGCCAGCTTCGCCGGACGCTCAACCTCCACCATCGCCCGAAGCCTGGCGTTCCTGTTGGTGGGGGTACCGGCATGGTTATTGCTGCTGCGTTTCGGTGTGCGTCGTTTGGCCGGGTTCGGCACCGCCGCGGGCATGAACGCACCGGAGGCGGTAGAGGAGCGGCAGTCGGCCGGCTGGTTCCTCTACATCAACGTGACCTTGGCCGTCAGCCTCATCGTGTCCATGGTGTTCGCCCAGCAGGTCCTACGGCAACTTTTCGGCAACGACGGCTTGGAACGACAAGACCTCAGCACGCTGGTGATCTGGGTCGCGGTATGGGCGTTGCACTGGTTCTGGCTCCAGGCCCGCTTCCCACCCTCAGACCAGGTGCAACTAGCGGTGGGCAGCGCCGCCGGTCTGGTGGCATCCTCGCTGGGCCTCCACCAGGTTGTCACCGACGCCATCGAACGGCTCTGGCCCGACCTCCGCCCGGATCTGTTCACCGGATCGGACTCGCGGTTTTCCGGAGGGCTCGCCACCTTGGCGGTGGGTGCCGCGGTGTGGGTGTGGCACTGGCAGTTGCGCTACCGGCGCAGCGAGCCCGACGTGGTGTGGCAGGTTGTGACCCGACTACTCGGTCGCCTCGGCGGTTTGGCGGCCGCAGCCGTTGGCGGTGCCGTCAGCGCCTACACCACCCTGGTGTGGTTCGTGGGCGATCCCCTCGACACCGTGGCCTCACGCCATTTCGACTCCCTCCCCGGCACGTTGGCGGCGTTGATCATCGGCTCGCTGATCTGGTGGTACCACGTCGACATCTGCAACGACCGGGCAGCAACGGCGGACACCGAACGCCTGGAGCCCCAACGGATCTTCGAGTACCTCACCGCCGCCGCGGGCCTCGGTGCCGCCGTGGCCGGCGTGACCCTGGCGGTGGTGGGGCTTACCGAAGCGCTGACCCCGGTGCCGTTCGCGGGTCAAGACCGGGTCGTGAACCGCATGCTGGCGGCGATCACGGTGCTGGCCGTGGGCCTGCCGATCTGGCTGCTGCAATGGGTGCGGGTTGGTCGGGTCACCGCGACATCAGGCCTGGACGCCAGCCTGGCCGAGCGTCGCTCCATCTCCCGGCGGGTCTACCTGGTGGGCCTGTTCGGGATCGGTGGTGCCGTCACCCTGGTCAGCCTGCTCATCATGCTGACCGGTATCTTCGAAGATCTCCTCGACGACACGTTTGGCTCGCAGTCCATACGATCCCAGCGGGTACCGCTCGGCCTGATCGTGGCCATCGCGGGAAGCGCCTGGTATCACTTCACGATTTTCCGCAACGACCGGCGGGTCATGGAAGACATGCTTCCGCCCCCGCCCCCCACCGCCACCCTGGCGTCCCCTCGACACATCGTGCTGGTCTCCGCCGATACCAACGGGCTCGCCGAACGGGTGGCCGTAGCAACAGGGGCCGAGGTCACCCATTGGCATCGCAGCGACCTGGCCGCAATCCCGATGGTCGATGTTGGAGCGTTGGCCGCTCGCATCGCCGCCTCGGACAAGGACCGTCTTTTGGTCCTCATCGACGAAGTCGGCACCACGCTTGTGCCCTTCGACGAGTAGCCGGAGCAAGCGAGTGATCCACGGTCGCTGCCACAACACATGATGCGTCTGCTGATCGTTGAGGACGACCCGAGCAACTGGAAACCGCTACCGGTGGCGCTGGGGGTGGTGGCCTTCCATTTGCTGATCGCGGTGGAGGTCACCTCGCCCACCATGCGCCGCATCCCCCGACGCTGGTGGCGATGGATCCACCTCAGCAGCTTCGGCTCGTTCTGGCTGGCCACCATCCACGGCATCACCGCCGGCACCGACCGCACCAACCCCGTGCTCATGGTTGCCTATCTCATGACCGCTGGTGCCGTCATCTTTCTCACGGTATTCCGTGTGCTGGCCGGCCGCGGGACCCGAACCCGGCCCCCCACCGGCAGCGTCGCTATCCCCCCGCGGTAGGCCACGATCTCGGGGCCCCGGTCAGGTTGCGGCGCGACGGCGAGCTTTCCAGGCTGCGTCGACCAACAACACGGCGGGAACGGCGCCGGCGGCCACCAGCGCGGCCCAAAGACCGGGAGGGGCGTGACCCAAGGTGTCCGCCACCGGGCCGATGTACAGGAAACCGATCAAGGCCAGAGCCTCCGCCATCACCGCCATCACCAGCAAACGGTTTGATCCCCATCCCAACCGCCACGGGGTGATGGTGGAGGACCGGCAGGCGAAGGCGTTGGCCATCTGGCCCACCACTACTGCACTGAAGGCCGCTCCCGACGCCGCCGCCACCCCGGCGGAACCCGGCATGGGGCCACCAGGTCGCCACCCGGCAACCCACAGACCGGTGACGAACGCCGCCATCCCGACCAGCGCTTCGGTGGGGCCCAGGAGCCCGAACGCTCGGCGCAACACCCGACCGTCGATCAGGTTGGCCCGCCACGGTGGCCGTTGCAGCACATCGGGAGCGGGAGCTTCGGCGCCCAACGCCAGCGCCGGCAACAGATCGGTGCCGATGTCGAGACACAACACCTGCAGCACCCCGATGGCTAACGGGAAACGCCCGCCGGACAACGCCCACACCACGAACGGGGTGAGTTCGGCCACGTTGTCAGTCAAGTGATAGGTGAGGAACCGGCGCAGGTTGGCAAAGGTGGCCCGGCCCTCGGCGATGGCAGCCAGGATGGTTGCGAAGTTGTCATCGAGCAGCACCAGATCCGCCGCTTCCCGGGCCACGTCGGTACCTGAACGGCCCATCGCTATCCCGATGTCCGCCGCCTGCAGCGCCGGGGCGTCGTTGACACCATCACCGGTCATGGCCACCACATGACCCCGGGACTGCAGGGCGCGGGCGATTCGCACCTTGTCCTGGGGGGTGACCCGGGCCACCACCACCCCGTCTCGATCCACCAGCGCGGCCAAGATCTGATCGTCCGCTGGTAGCTCGGCGCCGGTGAGCACGATTGACGCCGGCGGCACCGGTAACCCCGACCACACCGCCCGCGCCGCCGGCACCGATGCACCCGGCAACGCCGCCGATGCTGGTGCGAGCACCGCTTCTGCGGGGCCGGTCAACCCGACCTCCCGGGCGATGGCGGCGGCGGTGGCAGGGTGATCCCCGGTGATCATCGCCACTCGAATCCCCGCCGCCCGGCATGCCGCCACCGCCGCCCGGGCCTCGGGGCGCGGTGGATCCTCCAGGCCGAAGATGCCCAGCAACACCAAAGAGCGTTCGGCATCGTCGAGGGAATCGGGCATCGGCTCACCCAGCTGACGCGGACCGGACGCCACCGCCAAGGTTCGGAGCCCGGCGGCGGCGAAACCCTCGGTCGCCTCGTGCGCCGCGGCGCGCGAGGACGGTTCAAGGCCCGATTCCACAAGTTGCAACACCGAGTCCGGGGCGCCTTTCACCACCACGGCGTCACCGGTGACCACGGCCATACGACGCCGTTGCACATCAAACGGAAAGCGGGCCAGTATCCCGAGGCGGTCATCGAGCGCGGAGGGAGCCTCCAGTCGGCGCGCCGCCACGTCGATGGCGACCTCCATCGGGTCCCCCTGGGCGGCCCAGCGATCCTCCCGCCACACCAGCTGGGCGTTGGAGCACAGCCGTGCCGCCTCCAGCGCGGCCCGGCTGGCGGTTCGGGCCTCGGGGTCGCCCTCGACCATACCGCTTGGTTCGTAGCCGTTCCCGCTGAGGGACACCGAACCCCGGGGGGTCCACACCGCCACCACCGACATCTGGTTGAGGGTGAGCGTTCCGGTCTTGTCGGTGCAGATAAACGTGGTGGATCCGAGCGTGGCCACCGATTCCAGCGAGCGCACCAAGGCTTGACGCTTCGCCATTCGCTGGGCACCGCGGGCCAAGGACAGGGTCACCGTGGGCAACAGCCCCTCGGGCACCAACGCCACCGTCACCCCCACCGCGAACAGGAACCCATCCGATGGCGGCGTACCGATCAGTATGGCCAGGAGGAAAAATCCGGCACCCACGCCAAGAGCGATCTTGGCCACCGTCCGCACGACCCGCTCGAGTTGACGGGCCAGCGGGGTGGCCACGTGGTTGCCGCCTTCGGGGGTGGTCGCCAGCCGGGCGATCTGGGCCAGTCGGGTATGGTCCCCGGTGGCCACGACCGTTGCCACCGCTTGGCCTTGGGTCACGAAGGTCCCGGCCCACAAGGGGTCACCGGCGCCCACCGCGTCGGGCACGCTCTCGCCGGTGAGCGTTGACGTGTCAACCTTCAGCGCGTCAGCTCGGGAGATCACCAGATCCGCCGCCACCTGATCGCCGTCGCTGAGCTCGACCACATCGTCGATCACCAGTTCGGCGGCGTCGAGCTGGATCAGCGCCCCGTCACGCCAGACCGTGACCCGACGGGGCAGCAGCTCCCGGAGCCGATCGGCCGCCCGTTCGGCGTGATACTGCTGCACGAACGCGAAAACGCCGTTGACCAACACCACCGCGCCGATGGCCACCGCCAACTGCGGCATGCCGGCGATGAAAGCCAGCACCGCCGCCACCCACAGCATGGCGGCGAAGAAGTGGGTGAACTGGGCGCCGAGACGCCGCCACCACGGAGCCCGAACCACGGCTGGCAGCCGGTTGGGGCCGTCACGTTCGAGGGCGGCGCGCGCCGCGACACCGCTGAGCCCCGGGGCTGGTGACACCATCAGCGCAGGCGCAGAACCAGCGCCTTGAGCAGGTCCTCCTCGTGACGGAGCGCTCGACGCATGCTCGGGTTGTCAGTGGCATCGTCGGTGGCGCCTTCTGCTCCGCCAGCGCCACCGGGGATTTCATCAGGTGCCAGGGCCACCTCGACCACGACACGGCGGTACGCGAAGAACCGTTCGTTGGCAACGCTCATGGCGCGATCTTGACCCCTGACGTCACATTCGCTCAGGTCCATTGGGCCCTGTCGCAGGGGCCGCTCGGCTCTGCCTGTGGAAGCGCTGGGTTCATACGGTTCGAGGGTGAGCACCACAGCCGCTAACGCCGAGTTCTGGGACCACGCCCGCCAGCAGCTGGCCGGGCTGCCAGGAGGCGGCGTGAACATCGCGCACGAAGCGGTGACCCGCCATGCCACCGACCCGCAGCGGGCGGACCGTCCGGCCCTGCGCTTCGCCCGCCGCGACGGTTCCACCCAGACCTGGACCTACGCCGAGTTCGAGACACGGTCGAACCAGGCGGCGCACGCCTTGGCCCGACTGGGGGTCCGTCGCGGGGATCGGGTGTTCACCGCGTTGGGCCGGGTGCCTGAGCTGTACCAGAGCGCCATTGCCACCTGGAAGCTGGGCGCGGTGTTCTGTCCCATGTTCGCCGCCTTCGGCCCTGAGCCGCTGCACCAACGCCTGAGCATTGGCAGGGGTCAGGTGCTGATCACCACCTCGGCCATCCACCGCGGTCGCATCGAACCGCAACGTTCCCAGCTTCCCGACCTGCGCCACGTGCTGTGCGTGGACCCCCCACCGACTAACGCGCCAGGCGCGCTCGACTTCCACGAGCACTGCGACGGCGCCCCGGCCGACCCCGCCATGGCCGCAACCGGGCCGTCCGATCCCGCCATCATCCACTTCACCTCGGGCACCACCGGCACCCCCAAAGGAGCGCTGCACGTGCATGAGGCGGTGGTGGCGCATCGGGCCACCGCCATCACCGCGCTGGGTTTGCGGCCCGATGACGTGGTGTGGTGCACCGCTGATCCCGGCTGGGTGACCGGCACCTCCTACGGCATCATCGCCCCGCTGTCCTTGGGGGCCACCATGGTGGTGGACGAGGGCGAGTTCGACGCCGAGCGATGGTACGAACTGCTGGTAAGAGAGCGGGTCAACGTGTGGTACACCGCGCCCACCGCCATCCGCATGCTGATGCGGGTCGGCACCGAGGTGGCCCACGCCCATACTAATCAGTACGGTCAGTTTCCGGATCTGCGGTTCATCGCCTCCGTCGGGGAGCCGTTGGCGGCCAGCGCGGTGCAGTGGGGGGTGGAGGCCCTGGGCCAACCCATCCACGACAACTGGTGGCAAACGGAGACCGGCGGGATCATGGTGGCCAACGGTCCCGACGAAGACGTGGTGCCCGGATCCATGGGCCGACCGCTGCCCGGCGTGGCGGCCGGCGTGCTGTCGGTGGACGATGACGGCAACGTCAGACTCGATGCCCAAGGAGGCGCCATCGAGTTGGGACCAGGCGAAACGGGCATGCTGGCGTTGCGCCCCGGTTGGCCCTCACAGTTCCGGGCCTACCTCGACCAGACCGAGCGGTATGCCGCCTGCTTCAGCGCCGACGGCCGCTGGTATCTGTCGGGGGACCTGGTCAGTTGGGACCACAGCGGGCACCTGTTCTTCGTGGGCCGGGCCGATGATGTGATCAAGTCCGCGGGTCACCTCATCGGACCCTTCGAGGTGGAACAGGTGCTGGTGGCTCATCCCAAGGTCAGTGCCGCTGGTGTGTTCGGCAAGCCCGACGCCCTGGCCGGGGCCATCGTCAAAGCGGTGGTGGTCCCCAAAGCAGGGATTGAACCCGATGACGCGCTGCGTCGCGAGCTGATGGCCCACGCCCGACGTCAGCTGGGACCGGCGGTGGCCCCACGCGAGATCGCCTTCGCCGAGTCGCTGCCGCAGACCCGTAGCGGAAAGATCCTGCGGCGGGTGCTCAAGGCCCGTGAGCTGGGGTTGCCCGAAGGTGATCTCTCCACACTGGAACCGGCACCGACAGCGGCACCGGCGGTTGCGCCATGAACACCACCGGGTCGAACAGCTCCGATCGTGACCGCCTGCGTCTGATGATGCTCATCCGGCGTTTCGAAGAGCGCTGCGCCGAGCTGTATGCCGCGCAGAAGATTCGTGGGTTCCTTCATCTCTACGTGGGCGAAGAGGCGGTGGCCGCCGGGGTGATGGAGGCCCTGGCCCAGCAGGATGTGCTGGTTTCCACCTACCGGGAACATGGCCACGCCCTGGCCCGGGGGGTACCGGCCCGCAAGATCATGGCCGAAATGTTCGGCAAGGCCGCGGGCTGCAGCCGGGGTCGGGGTGGTTCCATGCACCTGTTCGACGTGGAGCGGGGCTTCTACGGCGGTAACGCCATCGTCGGCGGCGGATTGCCGTTGGCGGTGGGCTTGGCTATGAACGAGTTGCCCTTTGCCCGCGCCGCACTCCAAGCCGCGGATCCCCGCATCGTGGTGTGCTTCTTTGGTGAGGGCGCGGTGGCCGAGGGCGAATTCCACGAGTCCATGAACCTCGCTGCCCTGTGGCAGCTGCCGGTGCTGTTCTGCTGTGAAAACAACCTGTACGCCATGGGCACGGCACTGTCCCGATCCGAAGCGGCCACCGACCTGGCGCTGCGGGCCAGCTCCTACGGCATGGCAGCGTGGGCGGTGGACGGCATGGACGTGGAGGCAGTGGCTGCAGCCTCGGCCCGGGCGGTGGCCGTGGTGCGCGGCGGCGGCCCGGCGTTCCTGGAGCTGCGCACCTACCGGTTCCGGGCCCATTCCATGTACGACCCGGAGCGCTACCGCACCAAGGCCGATGTCGCCCCCTGGCGTGAGCGCGATCCCATCCTGGCGGAAGTGGCGCGGCTGAAGCTCGACGAGGACACCGTGCGGGCGATGGAGGCTGAGATTGACGAGGAACTCGACGAGGCGGTGGCCTTTGCCGACAACGCCGAGCTCGAGCCGGTCGAGGACCTCTATCGCTGGGTGATGGCGTAGATGGCGGAGTCGGCAGAGTCGGCGGTAGCGAACACCGACAAGGGTCCCACCATTGCGCTACAGGGCGTTTCCAAGCGCTACCAGCTCGGTGGCACCACCGTCACCGCACTCGCCGATGTGAACCTCAGCGTTACTCCGGGCGAATTCGTAGTGATCCTGGGCCCCTCGGGATGCGGCAAGACCACCCTGCTCAACCTGCTGGGCGCACTCGACACCTCAACGGAGGGCCGGGTGCTGCTCGGCGACGCCGACGTTGGCCGGGCCTCGAACCGCGAGCGATTCGCCATCCGACGTCATTCGGTCAGCTTCGTGTTCCAGAGCTTCAACCTCTTCGGCGGGCTCACTGCACTCGAAAACGTTCGCTTCGGAGCTGATGTGGCCCGACGCCGCCCAACCAATGGCCGCCAAAGGGGCCCCGGCCGTGGCCCCGCGGAAATCCTCGAGCAGGTCGGGTTGGGCGAGCGGTTGTCGCACTTCCCTCACGAACTGTCCGGAGGCGAACAGCAGCGGGTGGCCATCGCCCGGGCCCTGGCCACCGGCAACCCCATCCTGCTGGCCGACGAACCCACCGGCGAACTCGATTTCCACACCGGCATCCAGATCCTCCAATTGCTCCACGACGAGGCCGAGGCCGGTACCACGGTGCTGATCGTGACCCACAACCGGGAAATCGCCCGCATCTCGCACCGCATCATCGAGTTGTCCAGTGGCCGCATCCGGCGCGACGGCCCTCCCCCCGGTGGTCCCGCCGATGTCGCGGATCTTCGCTGGTGACCCGGACCAGACGATGACGCCACTGCTGCACTGGTTCCTGTTGCAGGGTCGCCGTGATCTTCGGGCCCGCTGGCTGCCGGTAGCCGCCATCGCCTTGGTCATCGGGCTCGGCACCGGTGTCTACGCCGGGCTCGGCAGCACCGCAGCGTGGCGGCAGCAGTCCAATGACGCCAGCTTCGCCCATTTGGCGCTGCACGACCTACGGGTCCGCATGGCGGCAGATTCCTACATTCCTGAGGGCCGCCTGCTCAGCGCCATCGATCGCATGGACCATCCCGAGTGGGTGCTGGGGGCCGAGGAACGTCTGGTGGTGCCCACGCAGTTCGAGGCGCCCGGCCCCAACGGAGCGGTGCTGGTTTCAGGTGAACTGAACGGCGTGGCGCTGCCCGGCCGCATCGATCAGCTCCACCCCCGACGTGGTCGCTCCCTCCAGAGCAGTGACCGCGGCACGTCGGCCGCGGTGCTCGAGCACAACGTGGCCAAGGCCACCCGGCTTGCCGATGCCGGGACGCTGCGACTGGCCAACGGCGCCGCGCTGCAGTGGGTGGGTCAGGCGCTCCAACCGGAGTGGTTCGTCGCCACCGATCCCAATGCCGGCTACATCGGTGGTGCCAGCTACCAGGTGGTGTTCACGTCGTTGCCGACCGCGCAACGGGTGAGTGACCGAGCCGGCCTGGTGAACGATCTGGTCCTGCTGCTGCAACCGGGAGTTGACCGGTCCGCAGCCGCCGATGAACTGGAGCAGGCGCTGCAGGAGATCGAACCCCCGGTGGCGTCCACCGTGACCAACCAAGCCGAGGTGCCGGCGTATCGGCTGCTCTATCAGGACATCGAGGGAGACCAGAAGGTATGGCGCGCCCTGTCCATCATCATCCTGGCCGGTGCCGCCTTCGCCGCGGCCAACCTGGTGGCACGGATGATCGATGCCCAACGCCGGGAATTGGGCATCGGCATGGCCTTGGGGGTACCACCCGGTACGTTGGCGTTGCGTCCGCTGTTCACCGGTTTGCAGATCGGTCTGCTGGGGGTGGTGGCCGGGGTGGCCGTGGGTTTGGCGGTCAACGCCGCGTTCCGATCGGTGCTCGATTCGGCGCTGCCGTTACCGATCTGGCGGACCCCGTTCCAGATCGGCATGTTCGCGCAAGCCGCCCTCCTGGGAATGGTGGTCCCGTTGCTGGCCACGTTGGCCGTGGTGCGCCGGGCAGTACGCATGCGGCCCCTCGACGCGCTGGCGCGAAACCGCCCAACCCTGCGCCGCAAGCGCGTCCGGTCCGCCAACCGAAGACGCTCAGCAATGCGTCAACCCCACAGCCTGACCGTGCTGCCGTGGCGGGATCTGCGCCGGGCACCGCGCCGCACGGTGCTGGCCGCAGTGGGCATCGCCACGTCCATCAGCGTACTGGTCGGTGTGTTGGGGATGATGGACTCCTTCCTGGCCGTCGTTGACCGCACCACCAACGAGTTGGGGGCGGAACGGGGAGTGGTTTCCGTGGAACTGACCCAACCCCAACCCGAGTCCTCAGCGGCCCTCGCCGGCCTCGTGACCGCGACATCAGCTCAGGTTGCCACCTCGGCGCTGCTGATCGCCGGCGAGTTGCGCGGCCGTGCCGCGGACACGGTCCCGGTGCTGGTCGAGGCCGGGGACCTGGCACCGGCGAGCGGCTGGGCCCCCAACGTGGACCGCGGACGGTTGCCCGGCCCCGGCGAGGTGCTGCTGGCCGCCAAGGCGCTGGTCGACCTCGATGTGGAGCTGGGTGACACCGTGTGGTTGCGGCACGCCCGCTTCTCTCCCGACGGCGGCGCCGAGATGGTGGTCAGCAGCTTTCGCGTTGCCGGCACCCATGCCAACCCGTTACGGGCATTGGTGTATGTCACGGCCTCGGTACGCGCCGCCTTCGGCATGGACGGGCTCGTGAACCAGGTGCGCCTCGAACCCGCCCAGGGAACCACGCCGGCTCAGTTGGAGCGCGCCGTGTTCGGCCAACCCGGCGTCCGAACCGCCCGATCGGTGGCGGCCACCGCGCAACAGGTCCGCGACGGCATCGACCAATACTTGGCACTGCTGCGCATCGTGGAGCTCATCCCGCTGCTGCTGGCGTTGCTGGTTGGGTTCAACGCCTCCGTCATCGGGGCCGAGGAGGCCCGCCGGGACCACGCCACCATGTTCGCCTTCGGGGTGACCCCGCGCCGGGTGTTGGGACTGCTCTCCGTCGAGGCCCTCGTGTTGGGCGTCGTGGGCAGCGCGCTGGGCATCGCCGGCGGCTGGGTGTTGGCCCGGTGGGTGGTGGAGGTCGTCGTGCCCGACACATTGCCGGAGATCGGCCTGCAGACATACCTGTCCCCCGGCAGCGTGGCCCTGGCGGCAATCGGCGGCGTGGTGGCCGTGGCCGCGGGCCCGTTGCTGGTCCATCGACGCCTGCGCCGGATGGATGTGCCCTCAGTCCTGCGGGTCGTCGAGTGATTCCGCCGGTCGACTGAACACCGATCGCCACTCACGCGTTGGCGCGCGCCGAGATCTGTGACTCGATGTCGATGACCCCATCGATCTGCTCGATCGCACGCACGATGACCTCACCGTGGTCACCATCTCTGACCAACCCCACCAAGGTCACCACCCCACCGTCGACACTGCCATGCACATCGTGACCCAGCTCCGCGGCCAGGCTTCGGAGCCGATGATCCACCTCGATGGTGAGCTGGATGTCGGGGCGCAGCAACACGCCGAGCACGTCGCGCCGGGACACGATGCCCACCAACCTTCCCTGCTCGGTGATGGGCAGTTGGGTGATGCGGTGCTCCAACATCATCCGGGCCGCGGTGGCCACGGCGGTGTCGGGCGTGGCACTGATCGGGTCCGTGCTCATAACTTCCCGGGCGATCTGACCGGACGCACGGACCAGCCACTGCACGTCCCGCCCGCTGAACACATCACCGATGAGGCTGAGCGTGCGCCGCGTCCGGCCCTCGGGATACGCCTCCTTGGTGAGCAGATCGGCCTCGCTGACCAGGCCCACCAAACGCCCGGCGCTGCTGAGGATGGGCACAGCGCTGATGTCATGGTCCAGCATCAGCGCCGCCAACTCGCGGATCTCGGTGAGTTCACTGGCGGTGACCACGTTGGCGGTCATGATCTCGGACACGTTCACGTGACGTTCTCCTGTGTCGGTCGCTTCTGGTGCAGACCCGCGCGTCGGGTGAGGCGTTGGGTCATGGCGGCCAACTTCGCGCCGTCCGGGCCGCTTCGGCAGGGGAAAAGGGCTCGCGGCGTGCGGCCGTCTGACCCTGCTGCTCCTCAGCGGCGCGACGAGCCGCGATCAGCCGGTGGTGCCAGTAGGAGCTGAAGACGGCCCGGTCGGCAGTTCCGGTGGGGTGAGCTCGGCAAAGCGGCCGAAAAGATCGGGACGGTCACTGATGAGCCCGGTGACCCCCCAACTCACCAGCACCCGGGCCAACTCCACGTCGTTGACCCGCCAGGTGAACACATGCTGCGCCCGAACCCTCAGGGCCTCAACCATGGCCGGGCTGAGCAGATCTGCTTTGACCGACACCGCACCGAGGGAACCGGGCCCATAACGGCGCAACAGCCGCTGGAGTTGACGGCGGCTGCCGGCGGAAGGCACGCCGACCAAGTGGTCCACCTCCCCCAGACGCTCGATGTGGGCCCACCGCCGCGAGCACACCCAGATATCGGCCCGACCGCCCACCATGGCCGCCAATCGGGCGGTGAGCGCCGAGCTGGCACCCTTCAGGTCCAGCAGTAACGGCGCGTCGGTGATCTCAAGCAGGTCCTCCAACGAGGCGATGGGCGTGGAGGGTCCCCGCAGCTCCCATCGATCCCAGAACAGCGGGACCGGGCCCACGGTCTTGAGATGGCGGACCTCGAGTCGTCCACGGAACAAGTGAATGTCCGCTTCGATGAGATCGGCGCCCGCGGCCAGCGCGGCGTCCACTGATTTGGGTTCGTTCCCCCACCGATGGGCAATGCGCAGCACCGGGGAGCCACTAGGCTGAGGAGGCACGGCCTGCCCAGAACCCTTCCCCGGCGGGTGAGGCTCTGCTCCGGCGGCATTGGCAGAGTGGATGGCGTTGTTGATGGTCACGATCTTTCATCCCCCGGCGCCCCGACATGTCCTGCGCCACGCCCTTCCAACGCTGGTGGAAAGCTCGATCATCCCATTCATCGTGTTCACCGTGGCCATGCGATGGTTCGGGTCCACACCGGCCCTGCTGTGCGCCATCGGTTGGAGCGTGCTGGCAGTGGCCCGCCGCCTCGGCCAGCGACGCAGGGTACCGGCGCTGCTGATCCTGGGCGTGGCCGCGCTCGCCGCACGAACCGCGTTCTCGTTACTATCGGGCAGTTTGACGTTGTATTTCATTCAACCGCAACTCACCAGCGTGATGGTGGCCGGGTTGTTCGTGGGTTCAGTACTCATCGGCAAACCACTGGCCTGGCGGTTGGCGAACGATTTCCTGCCGTTACCGGTGCAGGCCCTCACCGACCCCGTTTCCGGACCCGCTTTCGGGCGGCTCTCGCTGGTGTGGGCGGTGCTCAACCTGACCAAAGCCGCCGCCAACGTGTGGTCCTTCCAGGCGCTGAGCGTGGAACAGTACGTGGTGGTCAAGGGGTTCATCTCGCTGGTGATCATGGGCGGCGGCATCTGCGCCAGTGCCTGGTGGATGCGGCGGGTGCTGCACCGGGCACCAACCCTGGCCCTGGCCAAGGCGCCAAAGGTCCCGCACCAAGTAGCCGCTCGGCCCTGAGCTAGCTGATCCCGGGCCCATATGGTTGGGTTCGTGATCAGGAAGGTACCCGACGTGCTACGCCAGGTGATTTTCATCGCCACGGCACTCGTCTTGTACTTCGGGGTGCGGGGCCTCACCGAAGGTCACGTCCAAGATGCGCTCGACAACGCCGACCGGCTCTTGCGGCTGGAGCAGCGAACCGGGCTGGCCTGGGAGGACGCCTTTCAGAATCCCGTGAGCCAGTGGTGGTTGCTTCGGGACGCGGTGAACTGGATTTATATCTGGGGTCATTGGCCGGTGATCGCGGTCACGGCGGTGACGCTGTACCGACGGCACCGACCCGCCTACCTGTTGTTACGGGACGCGTTTTTCGTCTCCGGAGCCATCGGCCTGGTGATCTTCGCGATGTTTCCCGTGGCACCACCACGACTCACCGACATGGGCCTCGTCGACACCGTCACCAGACACTCCAACGCCTACCGGGTGCTCCAACCACCAGGCTTTATCAATCACTACGCCGCCATGCCCAGCCTGCACGCCGGGTGGAACTTGTTGGTCGGGCTCACCCTCTTCCAGGTGAGCCGGAATCGGACGGTGAAGATCCTGGCCGGCCTGTCCCCACTGCTCATGGCCTACGCCGTGGTCGCCACCGCCAACCACTTCGTGATCGATGCCTTCGCCGGGATGGCGCTGTCCATGGCCGGGTACTTCGCCGCCATTGGGGTTGCCACGCTCCGCGGACGCCGTGGCGGATACCACGACGACCCCCCGCCCTCCACAACCCGGCGCCTTCGGTCCCCGCAACTCGTCGCGGGCGGCAGGACTTTGGTCCTTCGACGTGGCCTCGAGTGGCCCTGGCTGCATGGGCCGTTCCCAATCATGCTTCTCGGTGTAGGACCGCGTCGCCGGAAGCGTGCGAGCGCCCCCACTTCGCTCAACAATCCTTGAAGGATCACGATATGGGACGAATCATCGTCGGAGATCTGCTGGTGGTCGGCTCTTGGGGCCACGGTGGTTTCGCCAACCTGCTCTTGGGTTCGGTGAGTTCGCAGTGCGTCCATCACGCCCATCGCCCCGTCACCGTGATCCGAACCACCGACTGATCGCGGGAACGGCCGGTCCATGCTCATCGTCATCGGTTTCGGCGGCAATGCCCTACTCCGGCGGGGCGAGAACCCTGACCCCGCAACGCTCGCAGCGCGGGTGTCCGCTGCCGCGGCGTTCGTGGCCCGCGTCGCGGAGCGAGCCCGGGTGGTGGTCACCCACGGCAACGGACCACAGGTCGGGCGTTGGGCTGAGCTGGCGCCCACGATGACCCTCGACGTGCTCGACGCGGTCACGGAAGGCGAAATCGGCTATGCCCTCAGCCAAGCCCTGACCAACGAGCTGCGGCGATCCCTACCCGACGCCGTGGTCGGCACCGTGCTGACCCAAGTGGTGGTGGACCCCGCCGATCCCGCCTTCCACTCGCCCACCAAGCCCATCGGGCCGAGCTACGAACGGGACGACGCGGTGACCCTCGCCGCCAGTCAGGGCTGGACCATCGCCGCGGACGGAACGCGATGGCGTCGTGTGGTGGCGTCACCCCAACCACAGGAGATCGTCGAGCTGGCGGTGATCCGGGCCCTTGTCGAACGTGACATCCCCGTGATCTGCGCCGGTGGCGGCGGAATTCCCGTTACCAAAGACCGCAACGGCCTCCTGCGCGGGACCGCCGCGGTGATCGACAAGGATCTCACCACCGAACTGCTCGCCACCGAACTCGGCGCGGACACGCTGATGTTGTTGACCGACATCGACGCGGTGCACACAAACTGGAACACCCCGCTCGATCGGGCGGTGCACAAGGCCAGCGTCAGCTACCTGCGCTCGCTCCGGCTTGCGTCGGGATCGATGGGGACCAAGGTCGACGCCGCCTGCCGGTTCGTGGAACACACCGGTCACATCGCCGGCATCGGCCGCCTCGAACACGCCGACGATGTGCTGGTCGGTCGGGCCGGCACGCTGGTCAGCCCCGGCGACGTGGAAACCCGATGGTGGCCCCCACCGAACCGAACCGGACCGGCAGCGCAAACCCCGTGACCGGTCCCCGTCCGCGCCACCGCAACTCCAGGTTTACCGCCTGCTCCTCGTCGCTGGAGGGGTACTCGTCTCGCAGGAGCAGGAGATAGGCCATCACCCGATTGTGAAAGCGTAGATTGGCGAGGTTGAAGTCGAACCATCAGCGGGGGTACTTCTGGCGGAAGACGATCAGCAGCAGCACCGGGATGAACAGGATCCCGGCGCCCATGCAGGCGAACGACGCGGGTCATGCTGCGGGTGAGGTGACCGGGACGACGGCGATAAGTAGGGTTAGGCGAAAGCTTCAGTCAAGCGATGAATAAGGTTGCTCGGAACGTTCGATGTCGAGGCGGGGCAGGAGCCGGTCGAGCCACTTCGGGATCCACCAGTTGCGCTCGCCGAGCAACTCCATGGTTGCCGGGACGATCACCATGCGCACGAGCGTGGCGTCGAGGAGTACCGCGAGGGCCAGTCCCAGGCCGAACAGCTTGATTTCCCTGAGGTCTTCGAGCATGAAAGAGGCGAAGACGACCACCATGATGGCGGCGGCGGCGGTGATCACCCGGGCCGAGGACGCCAAGCCGTCAGCGACGGAGGTGGCGGCGTCGCCGGTTCGCAGGTACTCCTCCCTGATGCGGGAGAGCATGAAGACCTCGTAGTCCATGGAGAGGCCGAACACGACGGCGAAGAGCATCATCGGTATGAACGGGTTGATGGGTCCGCCTTCGATGCCGAGCAGCTGACCGGCCCAGCCCCACTGGAAGACGGCGACCACGATGCCGTACGCCGCGCCGATCGACAACACGTTCATGAGCACGGCCTTGAGCGGCACGAGCAGGGACCGGAAGACCGTCATCAGCAGCACGAACGACAGGGCCAGCACCGCGCCGAAGAAGATGGGCATGCGTGCAGCGAGGTAGTCGGTGATGTCGATGTTGGTCGCGGCGCTGCCGGTGACCTGCACGTCCAGCTCGGTGCCGGCCACCGCGGCGGGGATGACGGTGTCGCGGAGTTGGCGCACGAGGTCACTGGTGCCCGCGTCTTGGGGGGCGGTGGTGGCGATGAGGCTCATCAGGTACGCGGCCGGCTGCGCGGGGTCATCGGCAATGGGGGGCGTGACGGCAGCCACGCCAGCGGTCTGTTCGAGGGCGCGGTGCAGTGCACGGACGGCCTCGGGCGAGTCCTGGACATCGGGCACGACGGTGATCAGGAACGGTCCGTTGAACCCGTCCCCGAAGCCCTGTGCCAAGAGGTCATAGGCCTGCCGGGTCGTGGTGTGCTCGGGGAAGTTCCCTTCGTCCGCCCAGCCGAGGCGCATGCTCGTGACCGGTGCCGCGAGCACGAGGAGCAGGGCGGTGGCGCCGATCAGCCACCTCGAGGGGTTGTGCTGGATGATGCGGCTCCAGCGGTAGGAGTAGGTGGCTCGCACCGGCTTGGCTACCCGCCGCGGAACCGGGCGGCGCAACGACCGAACCGCGACACTCGCCAGCAGGGTGAGCACGGCGGCCACACCGCTGATCGCCGCCAGGGGCGTGATCCCGATCCCCAGCCCGAAGAGTGCCACTGCGCTGAACCCGGCGGCGAGGAGGCCACGCCAGCGAGTGAGTTCGACCCGTTCCTGTGCGAAGCCCAGCAGTGCCGGCAGCAGCGTCGTGGAGGTGAGCATGGTGGCCAGCACGGTGATCGACACGCCGATGCCCATTCCTCCGATCCAACCGATGCCCACCAGGAGCAGCCCGAGCATGGAGATCATCACGGTGGTGCCGGCGAAGACCACGGCTCGTCCGGCTGATGCCATGGCGGCCACGGTTGCGTCCCGGGGGCAGCGACCCTCGTGGAGACCTTCCCGGTAGCGCGAGACAATGAACAGGGCGTAGTCGATGCCGACGCCGAGCCCGATCATCATGCCCAGCACGGTGGTGTCGGCGGGGATGGTAAGGAGGTGGCTCAGCAGCAGGGTCGTCCCGATGCCGGCGCCCACGCCGCCGAGCGCGACGGCGATCGGGAGGCCCATGGCCAGCACGGACCCGAACGCGATGATCAGCACCAACATGGCGAAGGCAACACCGATCAGCTCCGTCTGTGGAGGCTCGATCACGGCGAGGTACTGGCCGCCGGGTAGCACCTCGAGGCCCTCAATAACGGGCGCGTGCTCGCTGATTGCCTCACCGATAAGCCCCGATTCGGTGTCGTCCACGGCGGCGGACAGGTTCACCTGCGCGTAGGCGACCCGGCCGGCGAGTGGCCCGTCAGGCGCGATCTGCCCCTGGCCGCGCTCGGAGTATGGCGAGATGACGGTGCCGCCCGGATGCTGCGCCACGCCGTCGCTGTCGGGGAAGCCGGCGTCGACGAGGCCGAACAGCTCTTCCATGGCCGCTCGCACCTCGGGGGCATCGACTCCCTGGCGGGCCTGGAACACGATCGTCCCGGACCGCCCACCGGTGCCGAGGTCAGGGAAGTGCTCCTCCAGGACCGCGAAACCCGCGGCGCTTCCGGACCCGGGGACGGCGGACGAGGCGCTGAACTTCGGGCCGGCCAGGGCGGCCGCGCCGAAGATGGCGAACAGTGCGATGAGCCAAAGCCCGACCGCCTTGATCCGGTGATCGAAGCACCAACCACCGACCCGAGCGAGCAGGGGGTTCTGCCGACCGACCGGAACACCCCCCGTGCCGAAGCCAGAGGGTCTCTGTGGGGCTTTTGTTGTCGAGACACGCATGGGGACATCGTCACGACGCCGACCGTCGACCACATCGGACCTCTGTCCGTTCGTGACTGACCGGATGGACGATGTGCGGCCCGTACTTTCGGCGGATCCCCTTGACGATGCAGTTCCTTTACGCTGACCGGAGTGATCCGAAACGCGGCCCTTGCCTTGTGGGCCGAGCCCCGAGCGCCCGACCCGCCGGTGCGGGTGTGGCGGGACTGGGCCCTCATCGCCGTGCTGCTACCCGCCGCGCTTGCCGAGGCAATCGTCCGGGACGACTTGGTCTGGCGTGGTGTCTCGCTCGCCGTGGTCGTGGCGATCGTGCCGTTGCTGCTGTGGCGACGGACGCACCCACTGGTCGGGGCAACGGTCGCGTTCGGCACGTTCGCGATCCTCATCGTCTGGTCGCTCGTGGTCGACGTGTACTGGGAGGGCCTGAACACCGCCGTGTTCGCGCTGCTGTTTCCTTATTCGCTCGTGCGATGGGGTGCTGGGCGTGAGGTCGCGATCGGCATGTCCGTCGTGTTCGTCCCGGTTGTGCTCAACGCCTTCCTGCCCGTTGCGACGGGCGACGTGATCGGGGGCGGGCTGGTCGTGCTGTTCATCGCCGCGGTCGGCGCTTCGGTCCGCTACCAGGACAAGGCCCGCCTCCGAGGGTTGGAACAGGTCAAGCTGCTCGAGCGCGAACAGCTGGCACGAGAGCTCCACGACACCGTCGCCCATCATGTCTCAGCGATCGCCATCCGAGCCCAAGCCGGACGCGTCGTCGCCGCGTCCGATCCCGCCGCCGCCCTGGACGCGCTCGCGGTGATCGAGGAGGAGGCGTCGCGGACACTCGAAGAGATGCGGGCCATGGTCGGCGCCCTCCGCCAGGGCGAGGAGGCTGACCTCGCCCCGCAGCGGGGGGTCGCGGACATCGAGCGTCTCACCACGCGCGCCGGGGAACGGCCCCAGGTGGACGTCGAGTTTTCAGGGGACCTCGACGGACTCCGGCCCTCGGTCGATGCCGCCCTGTACCGACTGGCCCAGGAGTCGATCACGAACGCTGTCCGACACGCACGCCACGCGACCCGCATCCGAGTCACGGTCCACGGTGACGAGGACTGCGTGCGGCTCACCGTCGGGGATGACGGCGACGGTGGCGCCGCAGGTCCTCGTTCGCCAGCAGGTTTCGGGCTGATAGGCATGGCCGAACGAGCGAGGCTGCTCGGCGGGACCTTCGAGGCCGGACCAGACCGCAACCGAGGATGGACTGTGCAGGCCGTGCTGCCCCGAGGCCGAGGTGGCTCATGACCATCCGAGTCGTCCTTGCTGACGATCAGGAGATGATCCGAACCGGGCTCAGGATGATCCTCAACGCCCAACCCGACATCGAAGTTGTCGGCGAGGCAGCCGACGGACGGGAGGCGGTGGTGCTGGCCCGCCGGCTCCGACCGGACGTGTGTCTGTTCGATATCCGCATGCCCGACATCGACGGCATCGAAGCCACTCGACAGCTCGCGGGGCCTGAGGTCAACGATCCGCTGGCGGTCGTGGTGATCACCACCTTCGATCTCGACGAGTACGTCTACGGCGCCCTCAAGGCGGGGGCACGTGGGTTCCTCCTCAAAGACGCCGGACCAGAACTCCTCGTGCAGGCGATCCAGGCCGCCGCCCGCGGGGACGCACTCATCGCCCCGAGCGTGACCGCCAGGCTCCTCGCCACGTTCTCAAACACCCGTGTCACCTCGCCACGGGCCCAGCCCATCGAGCCCCTCACCGGCCGCGAGGAGGAGGTCCTTCTGACTGTCGCCCGGGGCCGAACCAACGCCGAGATCGCCGACGAGCTTTACATAAGCCTGAGCACCGTCAAGTCCCATCTCGCCAGCCTGATGAACAAGCTCGGCGCACGGAACCGAGTCGAGATCGCCATGTGGGCCTACGAGACAGGTCGCATAGCCAGCTGACGCTTCGGGATGTCGACACGTCCTCGCAGGGGCAAGCCACCATCGGCAAGTGGTTGGTCCCCCGACGCGCCCTTCCTGCTCGGCGCGTCGCAAAGAAGTCACAAAGAAAGGGCTCGGGGTGTTGTTGCGCTCGGTCCTTCGGGGCAGTAGACATCTGCCCAGGGCATCGGGGGATCGCCCGCATCGCTGCAGCGAGCGCTACATGTCGCTTGCCGTTGGGAGCATGAACAATTATGGGGGAAGCGTGATGGACGAGTTAGACGCGCCAGTTCTTTACTACCACGACGAGACGATGCCGCCGATCGAGCCGGGTACCTTCGGCTTCGGGCTGTCACGTCGATCATTCCTGGCGGGTGGCGCGTCCGCGCTGATGGCCACCATTCTTGCCGGCTGCGGCGGCAAATCGTCCGATTCCGGCGGTGCCACCACCACCCTGCCCGGCGGCCCGGTCACAACCGCCAACGCCATCCCAGTAGCGGGGGACGCCAGCAGCACCTCAACCACCGGAGCCGCCAGGACGGAGGCGAAGACCGAGACCATCACGGTCGGGGTATCGAGCCTGCAAGAGGCGTACGTTGACCCGAACTGGGCGGTGGGCGGTCTGATCTTCCCACTCCAATGGGCGATCGCCGACTTCCTCTACTTCCCCGACAAGGACGGCAAGTTCCAGCCCACCTTGGCCACCGGTTACACCCTTTCGGACGACAAGCTGAAGTGGACCTTCAAGCTCCGCCCGAACGTGAAGATGCACGACGGGTCAACCTTCGGGGCCAAAGATGTGAAAACCACGATCGACCGGATCGTGAGCGGGCCCAACGCCAAGGATTACGCGCATTACGTTGCGGTCAAGGGTGCCATCATCGCCGCCAACGTCATTGACGATCTCACGGTGGAGATTGTCACCAGCAAGCCGTTCGCAACGTGTGTGGTGGACATGCCGCCCCCCATCGCCAGCGATTACTACAATCAGGTAGGCGAAGTCGAGTTCAAGAAGAACCCGAAGTCAACCGGTCCTTGGAAGTTCGTCTCGCAAGAACTGAACGCCAACGTCAAATACGATCGGCACGAGGAGTTCTGGGACGCCTCCCGCAAGCCGAACTGGAAGAAGTTGGTGTACGCCATCGTGCCCGATGAGTCGGCCCGCGTGGCTGGCATCAAGACCGGCACGCTCGATCTCGCCTACGGTCTCACCGGCTCGGGCGCCGAGGGCTTGAAGGGCGATGCCAACGTCAAGGTCGTCGAGATCAAAGAGACCGGTCTCGGCTACTGCATGATGCTCGACAACGTCTTCCCCAACGAGCCCTCGCCCCTCCAGGACGTTCGGGTGCGACGGGCGCTGCTGATGGCCGTGGATCGGGAGGCGATCGCCAAGGCGCTCTACAAGGGCTATGCCACCGTGCCCCAAAGCGGGACGCCGAAGATCACGCCGGGCTTCAACCCAGATAACAAGGCCGTGCCTTTCGATCCCGAAGGCGCCAAGAAGCTGCTCGCCGAAGCCGGTGTAACGAACCTGGAGATACAGCTCGGTTCGTACACCACAACCACCGTGCCCGACATGCCCAAGCTCGCTGAGACGATCGCGCAGTACTGGCAGCAGGTCGGCGTGAAGGCCACGCTCAACAATATGGAGACGGCTACCTACCTGCCTTCGTGGCGCAACAAGCAGCTCAAGGGCGCGGGCATGATCGCGGGGCCCACCTACTTCTACGTGGAGCCCAGCCGGCTGTCGGTCAACTCGTTCTTCGGGAGCACCGCGGTGTACTCCACCATCGTGGGCAACGCTGAGCTGGACGCCGTGATCGAAAAGATCACCGTGGAAACGGACTTCGACAAGCGAGCCGCGCTCGGCCGCCAGCAAGCCGACCTCATCGACAAGAACCTTTGGGGCCTGCCGATGATCCTGACCTCGTCGCTGATCGCCGTGGGACCGAACGTGCAGACATTCGGCTACATCGTGTCGTGTCCTTACGCTGGACCGACCACCATGATCGTCGCCAAGTAGCGGCTGGGGCTGCGGTCCGATGCTGCGTTACATCTTGTCCCGTCTGGCCCAGGCCGTTCTCGTCATGTTCGTGGTGGCGACGGTGGTCTTCGGCCTGAGCCGGGCGAGCGGTAACGCGGCTGACATCTTCATCCCGCAGGAGGCCACCGAGGAGGTCAAGGCCCAGGTTCGCGAGAATCTGGGCCTCGACAAGTCCCTTCCCGCTCAGTACGTGGATTATCTCGGCAAACTCGTCAAGGGCGATCTTGGTGAGTCATTCGCGTACCGCACCGACGTCAAGGGACTGATCCTCAAGGCGCTGCCCAACACGATTCAGCTCGGGTTGGCCGCGTTCTTGTTTGCATCCATCTTCGGCATCTCCATCGGGGTGATGTCCGCTACCCGACAAGGGACCTGGTTCGACAGCGTCGGCAAGGCCATCGCGCTGGTGGGCCAATCGGTGCCGTCGTTCTTCGTGGGAATCTTGCTGGTCCTCGCCTTCGCCGTGAGCATCCAGATCTTCCCGCCATTCGGTAAGGGGGGCCTGAGCAACCTCGTACTCCCGGCGGTCACGCTCGGTGCCTATCCGCTGGCGTCACTCACCCGCCTCACCCGCTCGGCGGTGATCGAGGTACTGCGCAAAGATCACACGTTGTTCGAGCGGGCCAAGGGTGTCTCCCCGGCGCTGCTGGTGGCCCACACCCTGCGCAACGCCTCGCTGCCGATCGTGACCCTGGCCGGGATCCAGCTCGGGGCGCTGTTCTCCGGCGCGGTCATCGTCGAGCAGATCTTCGCCTGGCCGGGCATCGGCCAACTCGTCCTTCAGGGCATCAGCTCGCGCGATTACAACGTCGTGCAAGGGGTAGTGCTCGTGAACACCGCGATCTTCGTGGTGTTGTTGTTCCTCGTCGACGTGTCCTACGGGCTGCTCGACCCACGGGTGAGGAGGCAGGGTCGTGGCGTTGCCACTGCAAGCTGACGGTGGCGGGGACGCCAGCGCGCTCGGGGTCGGTTCGATCCCCGGTGCCGGGAACGCGTTGGTGGCGGGCCTGCCAACCGCCACCCGACGAGGCCGGCGCGGGTTGCCGTGGTTCTCGGGCGGGGCGCTGGTGGTGTTCGTACTCACCGGCCTCATCGGGCCGTTCGTCTCGCCATACGGCCAGCAGGAAATCAACCTGGCGGATTCCCTCAAGCCCCCCATCGGCTGGGGCGGCTCGTTCAGCCATCCGCTGGGCACCGACGACCTCGGTCGGGACATCCTGGCCCGGCTGGTGTTCGGGAGCCGGGTGGCGATGCTGGTATCGCTGGCGGTGGTCCTGATCGCCGGGGTCATCGGCCTCAGCGTCGCCCTTCTGGCCGGTTACCGCGGGGGCCGCATCGATTCCGTTCTCATGCGCACCACGGACGCCGCGCTGGCCTTCCCGGTACTGCTGTTCGCCATCGTTTGGGTGGGCGTGTTCGGGGCCAGCACCCGCAACGTGGTGATCATCTTGGGTCTGGCGTTCTGGCCCAGCTACGCCCGGGTGTTGCGGGCGGAGGTGTTGCGGGTCAAGACCATGGACTTCGTCACCATGGCCCGCACGATGGGAGCCGGCGGGCGTTGGGTGGTCTGGCGCCACGTCCTGCCGAACATCATGCCAACCCTGCTGGTGCTGGTCACCCTGCAGCTGGGGCTGGCAATCGTGGCGGAGGGGGCGCTCAGCTTTCTCGGCCTCGGCGTCCCGGCACCGGCGGCGTCCTGGGGCGGGATGCTGGCCGACGGTCGAAAGCATCTCTCGGACGGTTGGTGGATGGCGATCATGCCCGGCCTCTCCCTCAGCGTGACCGTGCTGGCCACGAACCTGTTCGGTGACTGGCTCCGGGTGAACAACGACCCGACCACCAAGAGGTAACGCCCCGATGCTCGCCGTTGAGGGCTTGGAAACTGTGTACTACGGCGGCGGCGGTCGCAATCCCGTGCCCGCTGTACGGGGCATCGATCTGCACATCAACGCCGGGTCGGCAACAGCGCTGGTGGGCGAGTCCGGTAGCGGAAAATCCACCGCTGCGCTGTCGATCATGCGGCTGATTCGCCCTCCCATCGGGGACGTGGTCGGCGGCTCGGTGCGCCTCGACGGCACCGAATTGCTCAAGCTGCGCGCCAACGAGATGCGTGACGTGCTGCTGCGCCGCATCGGCTACGTGCCCCAGGACCCCACGGTGGCGCTCGATCCGCTTTACACCGTGCGCTCCCAGATCGCCGAGGTGTGCCCGAAGGGGTCCCGTCATGAGCAGGACGCGCTGATGGTGTCGCTGCTGGAGCGCCTCGGCGTGGTGGATGCCGAAGCCCGTCTGCGCAGCTACCCCCATGAGTTCTCCGGCGGTATGCGCCAACGGGTGGCCATCGCCATCGCGCTGGCCAAGAATCCCGAGCTGCTGATCGCTGACGAGCCCACCACCGCGCTCGATGTCACCACGCAACTCGGCATCTTGCGGCTGCTCGACGAGTTACGGCGGGAACGCCAGTTGGCGGTGCTCTTCGTGACCCACGATCTCGCCGTGGCCCGTTTGGTGTGCCAGGACGTGGCCGTCATGTACGCCGGACTGGTCGTGGAGACCGGGCGCATCACGGAGGTGATGGCCGCTCCAGCCCATCCGTACACCCGGGCTCTGCTCGATGCGGACTCCGGCAACGCAGAGCCGCTGAGCAGGCTGCGGGCGATACCCGGCCAGCCCCCGCCACTTGCCGCCCTGCCGCAGGGATGCCCCTTTGCGCCCCGCTGCCTGATCGCGGACGCGGCGTGCCATGTGTCCATCCCGCCGGTCCAGCGCCACCGTGGGGTCCTGGTCCGCTGCTTCAAAGCGGGCCAGCTGTGAACGGGCCAGCGGTGACCGACCTGGTACCGAAGGGGACGCAAGAGGTGGTGCTGGAGACCCGCAGCGTCTCCAAGACCTACAACGCCCCAGGCGGGGGCATCGTGCGGGCGCTGGTTGACGTGAACATCGGGGTGGTGCGCGGACGGACCCTGGGCATCATCGGCGAGTCGGGAAGTGGCAAGACCACCCTGACCCGCCAGTTGCTGGCGCTGGAGACCCCGACCTCGGGCGACGTCGTGTTCGAGGGGCGGCGCCTGGCCGATCTGGGCCCGCAGGACCTGCGGGAATACCGTCATTCGGTTGCGGCGGTGTTCCAGAACCCGTACAGCTCGCTGGACCCGCGCATGCGTATCTGGGACGCGGTGACCGAACAGCAGGCGATCGAGCGGTCCGCGGATCGCAAAGCCCGCCGGGCCCGGGCGTCGGAACTGCTGGACCTGGTGGGCCTCGGTGCCGAGATGATCGATCGTTATCCGCACCAACTCTCGGGCGGGCAACGGCAACGGGTGGCGATCGCCCGAGCTCTGACGCTTGACCCCGAGGTCATCATCTTGGACGAGCCGCTGTCTGCGCTGGACGTGTCGGTCAGCGCCCAGATCGTCAACCTCCTGCTGGATCTGCAGGAGCGGCTTGGTGTCACCTACGTCTTCGTCGGCCACGACCTGCGCCTCGTGCGCCATCTCTGCCACGACGTGGCGGTCATGTATCGCGGCCGAGTGGTGGAACATGGCCCCGCCCTCACCGTGCTGGACGCCGCCCAGCACCCCTACACCGACGCCCTGGTCACCGCCTCGTCGCTGCTCTCACTAGAGGTGACCGATGACGCCGATACCAAGGTCCTGGCCCCCGACGATGGCATCGGCTGCCCCTACCGGACTCGTTGCCCCCGGCGGGACTCGCGTTGTGACACCGAGGCGCCCGCGGTGACCGAGCTTGCCGACCGCCACCTTCGCTGCCATCACCCGCTCCGAACCGCCGATGCTGTCGTCACGTGGTCCCTGCCGGTGAGCTCGGACGGGTAACCCCGAAGCCGCTGCAGGTCACGCCCTGACGAGAGCCGGCTGGATGCTGCTCGCGGGCGCATCAGCCGCAGCCGGCGCGGTCAGGTGCTGCCGTTTCTGGGGCTCCTCAGGCCGCAGTGCGCACCGGCGTTGATCGCAGTGCCGAGGAGGTCCTGTTACCGCGGCGGTGCCGCGGCGTAGGCGGAAAGATCCAAGCGGTAGAGGTTGCCGCCGTCTGCGAGCACGAACAGATCGGTGCCGGCAGCCACCATTGGACCGGCGGGCACCGCTTTGGGTTCCCAGCCGCCGAGGGGACCCAGCACGCTGAGCCGGCCACACCAGTTGGCGTAGATCCGCCCGGCCACCAGCCCGAGTGCTGGATTCTCAGCGCAGGACGGGCCCGGCAACGTGGGCCAGGCGGTCCACTGGTCCAACTCGGGATCGAAGGCCACCACCGCGCCGTCCATGTGGGCGGTGATCACCCGGGTCCCGTCCCAGGTGGCCGCCGCCCAAGAGGCAGAGCCCGCCGACGGTGGATCCGCTCGTCGCCGCCAGCGTTGACCCGCCAGATCAAGTTGCCACAGTTGCGGCGGAGGCCCGCTACCCGGCCCCTGGAACACTCCAGTTTGTTCCGGTTGGGTGAGCACCAGTGTGGATGCTCCAGCCCAGACCGCCGCCGTGATGCGATCAGTCCCAGGAAATGGAGTTAACCCAACCACGTCGTGATCCCGGGGTCGGTAGGAGATCCCTTGTTCCCACGCCTTCAGCCGGGTTCCGGTCCACACCGCATACGGGGCCCCGGCCGGGAAGCCGTCGTGTTGGCGCCACTGGCCGGTGAGCGGGTCCCATGATGCCGCCCCGGTACCGTTCCACACCAACACCTCGGACCCGGTCCACACCCCCGACACGGATGCTGAAGGGTCAGCCGCCAAGGGACTCCCCAACAGCTCCCGCCACTGCCCGGTTCGCACATTGAACGCCGTGCTGCTTGTGCTGGAACTGGTGCTGGCACTGGTCACGGGATCGCCCAGAACGCCACCGTCGTTGTAGATCACCACCTCCTCCCCGGTCCACACCAACGTCGCATCCGCCGACACCGGCACCGGTGCCGAGCCCAGGGGCGTCGCATCCGTGCCGCCCCGCAAGACCGGCGCCGGCAGGGCTTCCACCGCCTGGCGAGGCTCCTCCTGGGGACGCGGCGCGGCGGTTATCACCTGGCGGGCCCCGTCCCCCCGAATCAGCACCCAGCCCACCGCCATCAGCACCACCCCCACCGAACCGACGGCGCTGAGCATCCGGGCCCGGCGTCGTCTCACCCGCCGGCGCACCCCGAGCCGACCCCGGGCTACGTCGATGTCGATGTGCTGCTGAGCGATCAGCTCCTGCAACGCCCGCTCGAGCACCTCCGGCGTCATGCGGGCACCGGCCCGATGTCGGGATCGCTCTCCGGCTCCAGTATCTGGTGCAGGTTCCGTAAGGCCGCGTGCAACGCTGATTTCACCGTGCCCGGCGCGCACCCCATGGCCGCAGCGGTCTCGTGGGTGCTCAACCCGGCGAAGTACCGCAGCACCACCACCAACCGTTGACGCACCGGCAAACGCGCCAACGCTGCCTGCAACGTCAAGGCATCAACGCGGGCCTCGGCAAGGTCAGCCACCGCGTCATCCACCAGTTGCGCCGCGCCCCGGGCCGAGATGCGCCGCTCACGGCCCGACACCCGCCGGGCGTAGCGCACCGCCACCACGTACACCCACGCCCCGGGCCGCTCGGTCTGGCTCACCATTGACCACTTTTGATAGGCACGAGCAAACGCCTCCTGGGCCGCATCTTCCGCAGCACGCCGATCACCGGTGGCGAGCGCGAGCATGCCCACCACCCTCGGGTACTCGACCGTGAAGAACTCCTCGAAACCCGACACCGTGCCCCCGACCGTACGAGTCCCCAGCCCGGCGATTGGTTCAGTCGGGATTACCAGATGGGATTGCCAGATCGGCCCAAGTTTGACGGGCTCAGTGCAGCTGCGGGACCACGTCGTTCACGAAGCGGTCGATGAAGGCCCTGGTTCGCGGCGGCGCCATACCTGGAAGTATGCCCATGGCCAGGTGGGTGGTGGCGGTGCGGCTGAGGGAATGGTTGAGCACCCCCGCCACTGCGGCGGCGTCACCGATGGCGGGACGGAACATCAGCCGCCCTTTCGGGTTGCGCAGTTCCTCCACCGGTGGCACCTGGCCCGGTTTGGGACCGCCCTGCCCGTCGGAGGCGTTGGCGAAGTCCTGGTACACGCTCATGAGGTGATGGAAATGCACCGCCGCCTCCTCCCATGCCCGATCATCGGTATCGGCCACGTGAGCCCAATGCAGTTGCAACACCTTGGCGTCATCCACGCTGAACCCGGCCGCTTGTCGGGCATCCTCGTATTCCTGCTGCAGCACCGCGCCGCCCACGCCCAGCAAGTGCGCCCCTCGACGCCCGGCCCGTCGCACCCCGGCCCGGGTGGTGGCACCGATCCACAACGGCATCGGGTCCTGCACCGGCTTGGGCACCAACCGGGCCCCGTCGATCTGATAATGACGTCCGTCATAGGAAAACGTGTCCTGGGACCACAATCCCTGCAGCACATCGAGGCCCTCAACGAAGCGGGACAGGCGCTCGGAAAGGGGAATGCCGTACCCGGCGAACTCGTGAGGGGCGTACCCCTGACCGAAGCCGGGGTCCAGGCGTCCACCGGAGATCACATCGGCAGTGGCAATGTCCTCCGCCACCCGCACCGCGTTGTGCAACGGCAACAGCAACAGGTTGAACCCGATGCGCACCCGCTCGGTGCAGGCGGCGATGGCGGCGGCGATGGTCACCACGGAGGGCGAGTACCCGTCATCGACAAAGTGGTGCTCGGTCAGCCAGATGGTGTCCACGCCCACCGCTTCGGCGTGGCGGATGAGGGCCAACTCCTCGGCGTAGACCTCCGCGAACGGTCGCCGCCACTGCGCCGGGTTGCGAAACGAGAACATGAAGCCGATGTTCAGCCGATCATGCAGCACGGGACCGCTCCTATCGAGGCCGGTCCGATCCCACCCGCGGTCCCCCACCGGCGGCATCGGAACTCAAACGGCCGCCAGCATGGCACAGCGACCGCAGGGCACACCGCAGACCGTCCCCAGTCCGTAGCCTGCAACCATGAGCGCCGACCATGACCGTTGATCGTTCCCGCATCAACGCGTTGCCGCGCCAGGACGGGCGGGTGGTGATGGTGACCGGCGCCAACACCGGGCTGGGCTACCACAACGCTCAGGACCTGGCGGCCAAGGGGGCAACGGTGGTGTTGGCCTGCCGCAACGAGGCCCGGGCCCGCGCCGCCATGGACCGCATTGCCGCCCAGGTACCCGGCGCCGATCTGCACTTCCTGGCTATTGATCTCAGCTCGTTGGACGCGGTCCGCGCCGCGGCGGCCGCCTTCCGACAGCGCCACGACCGCCTCGATGTGTTGATCAACAACGCCGGCATCATGGCGGTTCCGTACCAACGCAGCGTGGACGGATTTGAATCCCAGATGGCCGCCAACTATTGGGGCCATTTCCTTCTGACCATGCTGCTGATGGACCTGCTGCCGGACAGCGCTGGTTCCCGCATCGTGACCCTCAGCAGCGTGGCCCATCGCGGCGGGCTGAAACGGATCCGCTTCGAGGACATCCACTGGACCGCGGGGTATGCCACGCGCCATGCGTACTCCCAGACCAAGCTGGCCTGTCTGATCTTCGCCTTGGAACTGGACCGTCGTCTGCAGTCGGCCGGACGCCAGACCTTGTCGGTGGCGGCGCACCCCGGGGTTTCCGAAACCGAACTCATGCGGTCCATGCCGTCGTGGCAGCGGGCCATCGTGCGCCGCACCGTGGCCCCGCTGCTGTTCCACGCTCCCCCGGCCGCGTCCCGACCCACCCTGGTGGCAGCGCTCAGCCCCGATGCCCGCGGCGGGGACTATTACGGCCCGCAGGGTTTCCTCGAATGGCGGGGCGATCCCGGCCCGGCCAACGTCCTTGACGGTGCCCGTGACCCATCACAGGCGTCACGGCTGTGGGAGTTATCGGTGGCCTTGACCGGAGCCGATCTTCCGTTTCCCGCACCGGACTGAGCCGCCGACCGCACCGTCGGGCCGCCGCGCCTTCGGTGGCGTTCAGCTCGATGCCCCCAGCCCGGCGATGAAACGATCAACGCTGTGGCCGGCGAGTTCGTGCAACCGTCCCCGCTCGCCGCGCAACGTGGCCAAAAGCAACGGGCCGAACAACAGATCGGCGCTGGTCTGCAGGTCAATACCGAGCGGTACGTAGCCCTCGGTGCGGCCGGCTTCGAGCACCGCGGCCAACACCGACAGCTGCGCCCGACGATCCTCCGCCAATAACTCCGTCAGCTCCGGACGGTGATGTTGCAGGGCGATCAACGCCGGCAGAATCGAGGCCCACTCCGGTTCGGCGAAGGTATCGGCCACCTCGGCCAGCAGCGCCCGCAACGCCGTCTCGAACCCCCCGCCCAGGTCCGGCGTGGAGATGATCGGGTGATGGGCCCGCATCACCGCCAGCAGCAGATCATCACGGGAGGGCCAATGCCGATACATGGTGGATTTGGCCACTCCGGAGCGCTCGGCCACCGCGTCCACAGTGACCGCCTGCGGACCGGACTCCATCAACAGCGCGGTGGCAGCCGCCAATAACTTGGCACGGCTGCGCAGAATCCGGGGGTCTGCATCCTCATCGGGCACGGTTGCCTCCTTCCGATGGATACGATACTGTCTCGTAGCGTTCTCCGCGCTCCCCCACTGCGCCTTTCGCAAACCCCCGATCTCTCCGAAGGAAGCCCGTGAACAGTCCCCTGGTGCTCGACAAGCGAGCGCAGCGCAACATCCTGGTGGCCATGCTCACCGCATTGGTGGCGGTCATCGCCTCGGTGTCGGGCCTCAACGTGGCCCAGCAAGACCTGGCCATTGACCTCGGCGCCTCCCAGGGCACGGTGTTGTGGATCATCAACGCGTACACCTTGGCGCTGGCGGCGTTGCTGATGCCCATCGGTGCCATCGGCGATCGGTGGGGTCGCAAGCCGGTGCTGATGGCCGGGCTCACCATCTTCGGGCTGGCGGCGGCGGTGGCGGCGGTGGCTCCCTCGGCCGAGGTGATGATCATCGCCCGCATCGCCTCGGGGGCCGGCGCGGCCATGATCATGCCCGTCACCCTGTCGGTGATCACGTCCTCCTTCCCACCCGAGGAACGGGGTCGGGCCATCGGGCTGTGGGCCGGGTTCGCCGGCAGCGGCGGCATGATCGGGCTGTTCGTGTCAGCGTTCATGGTGGACGTGCTCACCTGGCGATGGACGTTCCTGCTGCCGATCCTGATGGTGCTGGTATCGATGGGATTCACGCTGCGGCATGTGCCCAACTCCCGCGAGGGCGCCGATCACGCCTTTGACACGGTGGGCTCGGTGCTGTCGGCGCTGGCCATCGGCGGGTTGGTGCTGGGCATCCACGAGGGACCGGAGAAGGGGTGGAGCCATCCGCTGTCCATCGCCGGTCTGGTGGTGGGCATCGCCGCGGTGGTGGGCTTCATCGTGTGGGAACGGCGCCAAAGTGAGCCGCTGCTGGACATCTCCGTCTTCGCTGATCGGGGCCTGGCCGCTGGTTCGGTCGCGCTGCTGCTGGTCTTCGCCGTGATGTTCGGTATCTTCTTGGTGCTTTTCCCGTTCTTCCAGGCCGTTATCGGTTGGTCGGCGTTGCAATCTGCGGCGGCCATCCTGCCTATGGCGGTGGCCATGATGCCCATGTCCACGGTGGCGCCGCAGATCGCCCAGCGCATCGGCAGCCGACGCACCATGCTCACCGGTTTGTCCTTGTTCGCGGTTGGACTGATCGGTATGGCGCTGCGGGCCTCGGTGGAGGGCGGGTATCTGTCCATACTCCCCGGTCTGGTGGTCATGGGCCTGGGCATGGGCCTCACCATGACCCCCGCCACCGCCGCCATCACCGAAACCCTGCCCCCCGAGAAGCAGGGGGTGGCCTCCGCCCTCAATGACACCTCACGCGAGATCGGCGGCGCGGTGGGCGTGGCGCTGTTGGGTTCAATCCTCAGCGCCGGTTACCGCACCAGCATCGAACCGGCACTGGCTGGCGTGCCGGCACCGTTGGCCGAACGAGCCAGCGAGGGCATCGGCGGCGCCTTCGGGGTGGCGGCTGAGGCCGGCGATCAGGGACCGATCATCATCGCCGCCGCCAAGCAGGCCTTCGTGGAGGGTTGGGTGCGCTCGATGTGGGTGGGCGCGGCCATGGTGGTGGTGGCCGCGGTGTACGTGGCGGTACGCGGTCCCGTTCGCAACACCGCGCTGACCCGCACGGACACCGAAACGGAGCTCGCCACCGTCGCCGCCGACTGACCCTGTTCGCCGTTGGGGGCGCGGGTTTCACCACTCGTTGGGTTGGGCGACCACTCCTGGGTTGCTCGTCGCCCACTGGTCCGGTGACCATAGTTGGGCTCGTTCGGCGAGACGGTGCAGCGCGCTGATCTGATCCGCTCCCGGCTCGTTGCCGGAGTTGCCAACAAAGGCGATGACGCCGGGTTCGAGCTCCCACGCCAACGTGGCGTTGCCGCCGCCCACCCCCGAGACCACCGACGGAAACCCGCCCACCAACGGGCCCGATTGAAACCCCTCGCGGTAGAGGGCGTCCTCGAAGCCGGGGCTGGTAGACACCCCGGTGTAACACAACGCGCCGAGGGCCTCGCGTTCGCCGAGCGCATCACACCCGTAACGGGCCTCGTGCCGAACCGGCGGACGCGTCGACCCCTCTGCCACCACTGTGAACCCGGCCACCTCCGGCCCGGGCACGATTGTGGGTCTCCCGTTGACCACCGTGGTGGCGGCCACGATGGCGGTCAGTTCTTCTGCGCTGAGGCCCACGGCGCGGGCCACCACGCGACCTGCAGGACCGGGGGCCGCCAACCACAAACGCCCGCCCGATCGCACCGAGATCCGACCGTTCACCAAGGAGCCACCGTCCTGGCCGGGATAGGTCACCACCGCGCTGGCGTCGCCGAGAAAACCGTTCGTTCGGCGCACCACGATGGAATGGGGACCGCGGTCCGCCTCCGGGTCCCACCGATCCAGCGTCGTGAAAGGATAGGACTGGTCCGGCCCGGCGGCGGGAATCACCATACCTCCAAGCATGGTCGAGGGCGCGGGCCCGGCTGGCGGCGCCGAGTCCTGGACCGGTACCGGTGACACCGTGCTGACCGGGCCGACCGCTGCCGGGACCGCGAACTGCCCGCCTACCACTGAGACCACCAAGCCAGACCGGTTGGTATGGACCACCAACACGCTGAGCACCGACTCCGGGCTGTTATCACCGAGCGGGACCTCCACGACGGTACCGGGATCGGGTTCCACTGAGTACTTTTCGATGGTGCCGCCTACCGTGCGGACCTCGACCGAACTGGAGCGAGTGGCCGGCGGCGCGTGGAACACGATTGCCGGATGACCGCCGTCGGTCACCATGCTGAGTCCCCCGCCGATCTGGACAAACCCCCACCCAGCCTGTGACGGCGCGGCCAGCATCTGGAGCGGATCGGCGGTCGTTGCCACCAGGGTCACGCTGCGAGGCCCGTTCGGGTCGCTGCCCGGCGGCTCGGTCCGCACCACGGAGGGCCAGCGCAGCACCTCGGCGACGAACGTGTCGACCAACGCGTCGAATGACTCGAACGGGCGTGGCGGGGCCGGCCACACGAACGAACCCAGGTTGGTGGGCGCCGGGTTCTCTCCCACGGTGATGACCTGGCGAGCGTTGGGGCCGTCAATGACCCGGGTAGCGGCCACCACGCCCAACAGCAGCACCGGGAGCACCGCAGCCATCGCCATTGCCCGTCGCCGACGCCGTTGACGTCCCAGTCGGGCGGCCCGAGCGCGCACCACCTCCACGCGCGGCAACCGCGTCGGCGCGGCACGAACCGCGGCCTCGGCCAGTTCAGAGAGGTCAGGACTCATCGGATCTCCCGGGTTCTGGTGATGGCGGGGACGGCGGGCACCTCTTCAAGCTCCATCCGCAGGGACCGGTACGCCGCCCGCAACGTGGAGGACACCGTGCCCCGGGTGATGCCCATGACCCGGCCGATCTCGTGTTCCTCAAGTTGGCCGACATGGCGCAGCAGCACCGCCCGACGTTGCCGAGGAGGCAGGGCGGCCACGATGTCCCACAACTCGCCGGCGGGTGGGCCAACGGTGCCGGGGACGGTGCTACCCAGCAGGCGGGCCTCGATCGAACGGCGACGTAGCCGGCGGCGGGCCACGTTGAACGCCACCCGGTAGGTCCAACCTGCCGGGGAGGCCATGGCGGAGACCTGGTCCCAGCGCTCGAAGGCCCGCGCCACCGCTTCATCGGCCGCGTCCTGGGCCACCTCGACATCCCCGAAGGCGTAGGCCAACGCCGTACCCAAACGGGGGTGCACCGCCCGATACCACTCCTCGAAATCTTCCGTTGGCCCGACCATTGCCCCCTACAAGTCACCAACCACCGGCAATGCGCATTCCGCCCATCACCATTCCCCACCTATCTTTGCCCGGGTCGATCTACGCTGCTCGGCGTGCCCGCCACCACGCTTCACGTGCCCGCCACCGGCTTGACCTTCGATGCGGAGGTGGCCGGACCCGCCGATGGGCCGCTGGTGTTGCTGTTACACGGGTTCCCGCAGACGTCCCACACCTGGCGCCACGAGCTGCCGTTGCTGGCGGCGCAGGGGCTGCGGGCGGTGGCCCCCAACCAGCGCGGCTACTCCCCCGGGGCCCGGCCCGACCCGGCCGATCTGGCCAACTACGCCACGCCCCGGCTGGTGGCGGACGTGGCCGACCTGGCCGACACCTTGGCCGGGCCCGGCGCTGCGTTCCACGTGGTCGGTCACGATTGGGGCGGACAGCTGGCCTGGTTGTGCGCCGCCGCCCATCCCCAGCGGGTGCGCAGCCTGACCGTGCTGTCCCGGCCCCACCCCTTGGCGTTCCGGGCGTCGTTGCAGACCGACCCGGTCCAGGCAGAGCGTTCCAAACACCACAAGGCGTTCTTCGATCCCGCCACCGCCGCCCGGCTGCTGGAGGACAACGCTCGCCGGTTGCGCCGCACCCTGTCCGGCCAGGCGGTCCCACCGGCGGACATCGATGCATACCTCTCGGTACTGGGTGACCCGGCGGCATTGGAGGCCGCGCTGGCGTGGTATCGAGCCGCCGGCGGCAACCTCAGCGGCAACGGCCCCGCCACCGTACCCATCGGTATGATCGCTGCGCCCACGCTGTACGTGTGGGGCACCGCCGACGCCTCGGTGGGCCGAGTCGCCGCGGAGGCCACCAAGGCGCAGGTGACCGGCCCCTACCGTTTCGTGGAGCTAGCCGACGTCGGCCACTTCATCACCGATGAGCGCCCCGACGCGGTCAGCGCCCTGATCGTGGAGCACATCAACGCCCACCGCTGAACGAAACCGTCGACGGACGCGGTTCCCGCTCAGCGCACCACCCCCTCGGCGCGCAGCTGAGCGATCTCCGCGGGGGCCAACCCGAGCTCGTTCAGCACCTCCTCGGTATGTTCACCGTGACCGGGCGCGTGGCGTCTCATGGTGGCGGGGGTCTTGGAATAGCGGGGCGCCGAACGGGCCATGCGCACCCGGCCGGCCACCGGATGGTCAGCCTCCACCACGATCTGGCGGGCCAGCACCTGCGGGTCGGCCAACATCTGCGCTCGATCGTTGACCGGCGCCACCGGCACGTCGTGGGCCAACATCAGCTCGATGACCTCGGCGGTACTGAAACGACCGATGGAGGGCTGCAACTCGGCATTGAGCTCCACCACGTTGCCGGAGCGCTGGTACAGCTCCCGGAACCTCGGATCATCCTCAAGATCCAGCCGGCCCAACGCCACCAGCGCATTGTGCCAGTGCTGCGGCTTGGCGATGGGATAGACCATCACCCAACCGTCGGTGGTGCGATACAGATGAAGGCTCAAGTTCACCTCCGGCTGAGCGGATGGATGATCCAGATAGGTGTAATTCCACATCCCGTCACACCACAAGAAGTGGATGGCGGCGTCCAACATGGCCACCTCTACGTGCTGGCCGCCGTGCCCGTTGGCCCGGGCCACCAACGCCGCGCACACCGCTTGGGCCACGTTCAAGGACGTGACCTTGTCCACCAAGATGGTCCGCATCAAGCGTGGCCGACCGTCAGGATCGGCCTGCACCACCGCATAGCCACAGATGGACTGGAGAATGGGATCGAACGCCGGCCGGTTCGCGTAGGGACCATCCGAACCGAAGCCGCTGATGGACACCATCACCAGCCCCGGATTCATCGCACTCAGCACCTCCCAGCCGATCCCCATGCGCTGTACCACCGCGGGACGAAAGTTCTGCACCACCACATCAGCGCGCCGGACCAGGTCCTTGAGTAGCTGCACCCCCCGCTCGGTCTTCAGATCCAGGGCAATGGCCCGCTTGTTGCGGTTCTGCGCCACCCAGAACGAACTGGCCCCCTCCGCTCCTTTCGCCACCACACCAGCGGAACGGATGATGTCCGGCGCATCGACGGGTTCCACCACCACCACGTCCGCGCCCTGATCGGCCAGCATGGCAGTGGCGAACGGCCCCGACACCACCGCGGACAGATCGATCACCCGCACCCCGTCCAACGGCCCCTGCACAAATCCCTGCCCTGCTTGCGTCATGGCGCCTCCCCCAAGGTCCGCCCGCAACCTACCGTCCCGCGACGCCCGGTGATCGATGAGCCGGAGCATCGCCGCGTGAAGCGCCCATCGTTGCGCCGTAGCCCGGGTGCCCGCGGAATCGGGACGTTCGGCCGTCTAGACCTCGACCAGGGAACTGATGTCCCGGCGGGAGTGGGCGATGATCGTCGCAACGTGCTCAGTCACGTCCCGCTGATGGCCCGCAGACGCAGCGATGTTGAGCGCGGCCTGGTCGATCTGGTCGCTCAGGGACCCGATCTGGCCGATCGAGCCAACAATGGCTGCCATGCGATCACGCATCGCCTGCACGTCGGAGTCGATCGAACTGGTGGACTCCGAGGTCTTGCGGGCCAACTCCTTCACCCGCCCGGCGACCACTGCGAACCCCCGACCCAGCTCCCCCGCCCGGGCCGCCTCGATGCTGGCGTTGAGAGCCAACAGATTGGTGTCTTGCGCGATGGAGGCGATCAAACCCGCCATCTGCTCGATGGTCCCCACAGACTTGCTGAGCTCATCCACCAGGCACTGCGCCCCTTGCACCGTCTGACGAGCCTTCAAGGTCAGCGCTGCGGCGGTGTCCGCTGACTGGTTGATCTGCCCAGCGCCCTGCCGCAACGCCTCGGTGCTGTCCACCACGACGTCGAGTTGGCCGAGCACCTCTCGGCCTGCTGCCCCCACCGCTTGGCGGGCCTCATCCAAAGCATGCTCGGCTGCGCTGCGGCTGTCGCTGGCTCGGCGTACCTCCTCCTCATGGCGGCTGATGGCGTCGAGCATGTCGTTCATCGATTCCCCCAACGCCGACAGCTCATCGCCGCCCTTCACCGGCAGGCGCAGCTGCAGATCACCGGTGCGTTCGATGGCGCGGGCCAACCGGGTCATGCGGACGGTGCGGCGGACTACCACCACGTCGATCATGGCCAGCAGCAGCGTGACCGCCACCGCCACGCATCCAAGCACGGCCCACAGCAGCTCGAGCCCGGCCCGAGCCGCTTGCTGGGTCACCGGTCGTGACACCTCGGCCACCAGTTGCAACACCTCGCCGGCGTTATCGACTGGTATCGAAGCGGCTAGGCGCAGCGAGCCTTCACTAAGGATCGTCGATTCGGCCACCGGCGCTTCGTCGTACACCTGCAACGGGAGCTGTAGCCGCTCCGAGAGTCGCGCCGTCAGCGCCTGGTCCACCGGCTGAAAGAAGGTCAGCCACCCTGCCGCCGGGCCCGATCCGTCGGTGCGCAACACCGGATGGGTGCAGTACAGCGAGACGCCGTTCCCTCTCCAGAGCCCACAGCGACCCTCACCCGACGGGCCGCCATGGAACTGCTCGGCGTCGCGCGCCAGCCAGCTGCCCTCCTCGAGCACGAAGGCGCCCGCCGCGCCCGCAGTGTGCCCCCCGGCGAACGGTCGACCCCCGGCGTCAAGCACCATCATCGCCTCGATGTCGTAGTTGGCGAAAAGATCCTCCGGCGGGTACAGCTCAGGCACGGCATCCAGGTCGCCGGTGATCAGCGCCTGGAAGGGTTCACTCCAGACGGCGTCGATCCTGGTCAGGCGGGCCAACGTGCGTTGCTCGGCGGCGATGGCCTCCTCAATGCGGATGATCTGCTGCTCGACCAGGTCCGCTTCCACCTCCTCGAAGGCGACCCTGATGCGGCCGTTGACCACCCAGTTCTGCACCGCCACGAACGCCACAGCCGCGAGCACGACCATGGACAACATCTTCAGACGTAGGGACACAACCCACTGGCTCCTCAACTCAACGATCGTTCGCCCCCACCTATCGGCACCCGCGCTGATGCAATTGAATACAGGGGGCAGCCGAACGAGGTTCGGATCACTCCGACGGTGTGCAGGCCACCTCGGCCTGCCACGGCCGTTCGGCCGCCGGGGAGCGCAACCGCACAACGGCGTGCGCTACCCCAATTCCCCTACCCTCAGCTCCCACCCACAGGGGGGCGTCAGATGGCAAAGGGCGCTCTTCGCAGGCGGGTGATCGGCGGTCGGTGGGGTGGCCGCGGCGGACCGAACCGTCTGGTTTGGTGAAGGTCGGAGCGCTGACGCCGCGTGGCGCGCCCGTGGCGACAACGCCTCGGTAGCGCTAATGACAGCTCGATGACGATGGGGCGGGCCCTGTGGCGGGATCACTCAGCTCACGGGTCTACGGAAGGTGCAGACCCGCCGGGATTCGAGTGATCCGTCGCGACCTGAGGCGAGCGTTCATCGGTTCATCGACACGGTCGAGCCGGGCGACACCGGCGGCGTGAGGGCTTTCCACGATGTCAATGGTGCCCGATTTCCGTGAGTTGGGCGCGGTGCGTCAGCCGGAGCCGGCAACCGATAGCCGGGGCCGACCCTGCGTCCTATGGCGGTTGAACGTGACGGGGTCGGTGTCCAATGAACAGATGCCGGCGGAAGGAATCCTCCAACGTACCGAGTGGTATGTTGATGAGATCACGGGTCGGATCCTCGAGCGCACCTATCGCAACCAGCTCGAGACAATGGGGACGGTGTTTACCAGCCTGACGCTCACCGATGACCGGCCCAAGCAGGTGCCGTCGGATTGGTTCAGCACCGAGGGCGCACCACAACGTGTTCCCGGAGCGGAGTACCCCAACGGTCCCCCCACCGCTAGCGCGCATACCCTACCGCACCCTACCATACCGTATGGTACTGCTGGTTAGCTTCGGATCAGACCATCTCGACCGTGCTGAGGTGGGTGTCCTCGTTGAAGGAGACCAGGGCCGGCACCCCGCCGGTGCGGACCCGGGTGATGGTGGCCTGGCCCAGGGTCATGCGCCAGGACGTCTCGGGGCCCACGCCCAACGCCCAGGCCACCACCGCCTTGATCGGGGACACGTGGCTGAACACCACCACGTCACGCTCGGCGGCTTCGGCGGCCAACTCGGCACAGGCCCCCTCCACCCGGGCCTGCAGGTCGGCCAGGCTCTCCCCACCGGCGGGAACGAAACCAGGGTCAGCACGCCAGCGGGCCCACACCTCAGCGCCCACGTCGCGCACCGGGACCCCGTCGAGGGTGCCGTAATCCAACTCGATGAACCGCTCGTCGATCTCCACGGCCACCCCAAGCGCCGCGGCCGTTTGGCGGGCGCGCTGCAAGGGACTGGAGAGCACCCGGGGCGACACCAGCGGTGACAGCGTGGCAGCGATGGCCCGGGCCTGCTGGGATCCCACCGGGTCCAGGGGGTTGTCGATACGGCCCTGCAGCAGGCCGGTGGCGTTGGCCACGGTGCGGCCGTGTCGAACCAAGATCAGCATGCGCGCTCCTGTGCTGTCGCCCCACCCGGGGAGGTCCCCACCATCACGCCACCAGATCCCGTCCCAGGCGGCCCTGGGTCAAGAACTCTCGGCGACGTGCCGGTTCAGTCAAACGGAAGGTGCGGACCATCCAGGCCAGCGCCGCCAGCCCGGCCAGTTCCTGCAGCACCACCAGCAGCACCGGCCCGGCCTCCGGCAACGCCTGATCCCGGAAGTCCCAGCCGAAGAACGGCCACCAGAACAGCCGTTGATCAGCCCATGTGCCGTCCAACACCAGGTGGGCGTACAGGCCGATGGGCAGGCCCAACCACCGTCGCTGCCAACGTCGATGCCCACGCAAGGTGACCATCACCACCGCCATGATCAGCGACGCACCGACGGCCGTGTGCAACACCATCGGCCGGCCCAACGCCGCCTCCAGCAACGGCAGCACCGCCGCAACCATCACCACCCGATGGTCCAGCGCCGGGCTGCGGAACACCGACCACACCGCGGCAAAGCTGCACCCCACAAACCAAAAGAACACGGTCGGCTCAGCGCCCGTCGCTCAACACGCCGCGCTCAACACGCCGCGCTCAGTGCAACACCAGGCGGCCGCACTCGTCGCACTCGTCCATTCCGGCCGGCTGGTGGCGGATCCGATCGGACTCGACGGAGGGCATCATCAACGGGCAACCCTCACAGCGCGAGCCCACCAGCCGCACCACGGTGGACGGTGCCAGCTCCGGGCGACGCCGCTCGTAGCGGGCCAACGCCTCCGGTGGCACCTCCCCCGCAGCCTCGGCCCGCTGCTGCACCACCGCTGCCAGCTCCCGATCCACCGCCGCTTGGGCCTCGGCCAACGCCACCGTGGCTGCCGTGGCCGCCGCTTCAGCTTCCGCCAACCGCCCGGTGAGCCCCGCCAGCGCCTCCACCAGCGGTTCGATCTCCATCATGAGCTCGAGCGTCTGCTCGTCGAGCTGCGCGGCGCGCCGGCGCAGGTGGGTGATCTCCTCCTGGATGGCCTGCAGCTCCCGCAGGGCCTTGACCGTGCCGCTATACAACCGGCGATCCTCGGCGTCGGCCTTGGTCCGCAAGCTGGTGGCCTCATCCTCCAAGCGACGCTGGCGGGTCTCGAGCTCACGGCGGGGGGCAGCTCGCTCGGTCAGCTCGGCCTGCAGGGCGACCACCGCCGCTTGGACCCGGTCCAACGCCTCACGCTCGGGCAGGGTGGCCAACCGGTGACGCAGCGCCCCGCTGGTGTTGTCCAGCTCCTGCACCTTCAGCAGCATGGCGAGCTCCGGCATCGGCGGGATGTTATTCGACGGAGCCGGCGCGGGCGTGCCTCATCGACTCGCCTCCCGAGCAAAACTGATCACGCTCAGGTTCCGCACCGCGGCCTCCGATACAACCTGCCGTGCAACATCTCTGGCGCTCGCTGCGATGGCCCCTCGCGATGGCTGTCGGTTACGGGGTCCTGTCCAGGTTGGGCATGGCCTTGGTCGACAGCTCCACCGGTGTGGCCGCTATGTGGCCGGCCAGCGGGTTCGCCCTGGGCATGTTTCTGCTGAGCACCCGTCGGCGCTGGCCGGCCCTGGCGGCGGCCATCTTCGTCAGCAACCTCGTGGTCCAGGTCCTCACCCGTGGCTCGCTGGGCCTGGCCGCGGTGCTGGGACTAGCTGATGCGGCGGAGCCCATGTTGATGGCGGCCGTGATCGGCCGGGCCACGGGACCCAACTATCTCGGCTCCAAGCCCATGCGTCGGGCCTGGGCCCTGCTGGGCGCAACCGGCGGCGCCAATGCCGTCACCGCTGCGCTGGCAGCCGGAGCAATCGCCGCCATGACCGGCGCGTCCTTCGGCGGCGCCTGGCTCTCATGGTTCCTGGCCGACGGGGTGGGGATCCTCACGTTGACGCCGCTCATGACCTCGGCGATGCAGCGCCGACGGCCGCCGCGCCGCGGCAATCGACGAAGGGCCATCGAATGCGGGGCGGTGCTGGTCGCGGTGGCGGTTCTGGGCGCCGGCATCTTCCTGGGAGATCCCCGAGCCGGTTGGGTGGGTCTGAACTACTCCTTCGCCATGTTCCCGGTGTTGCTCTGGGCCGCCATGCGTTCGGGCGATCGAACCCTGGCCACTGCGCTCAGCTTGGTGGGGGTCCTGGGGGCGTTAGGTACCGCGCAGCACCTGGGGCCGTTCGGGCATGCCGGCGAGACCGGCGAGTCCGCCATCCTGGCGTTGCAGTTGTTCCTGATCGTGGCGGCGGCGGTCAGCTTGGTGGTGCACGCCAGCGTCGGGGAGCGCTCCCTGGTGGAGGACGGGCTCTCCGAGGAACGCAAGCGTTTCGCCTCCGTGCTCCGGGCGGCCACGGAGTATTCGATCATCGCCGCCGACGCGGACGGGGTGATCACATTGTTCAACGGTGGCGCCGAGCGGATGCTGGGTCTGCCAGCCGAAGGCGTCATCGGCACAGCCTCCCTGACGGACTTCCATGATCCTGCTGAGGTGGAGAGCCGAGCAATTGAGCTGGGCGTGCCGGCCGATTTCCATGTCTTCGTGCCCGGCACCTGGGAGGGCCGTTCGGACACCCGGGAGTGGACCTACGTGCGTGGCGACGGTCGCCGGGTGCCGGTGCTGCTGACAGTCACCGCCACCCGGGCCGAAAACGGCACCCCCAGCGGCTACATCGCCATCGCCACCAACATCAGCGAAAGCAAGCTGGCCCAACGCCAACTCTTCGAAGCCTTGGCGACGGAACGGGCTCTGGTGGAGCGGCTCGAAGATTTGGACCAGGCAAAGTCGGACTTCGTGGCCACCGTCTCCCACGAACTGCGTACCCCGCTGACCAGCATCTTGGGCTTCATCGAACTCTTGACGGACCATGCCAAGAGCTCCTGGCCGGAGGAGCAGCAGCGCATGTTGAAGTTGGTGGACCGCAACGCCTCACGCCTCCAGGTCCTGGTGGAGGACCTACTGGCCATCGCCAGAATGGATTCCGACACCGATGAGCTGCACCTCGATGCCATTGACCTGACCAAGCTCACGGCCGCCGCGGCAGCAGCGGTGGAACCCCTGGCAGAGGCCAGGCTTCTCACCGTCGACGTGCGCGCTGATGCTGACCTCCCCCTGCTCAACGGGGATCACGCGCTACTGGAACGTGTCGTGCTCAACCTCTTGAGCAACGCCATCAAGTTCACGCCGAGCGGCGGCGATGTCGGGGTGAACATTTCGCGGGGCTCTGGATCAACGATTGAGGTCGCGGTGTGGGACACCGGCATCGGCATTTCCGAGGCCGACCAGGTCCGCATGTTCGAACGTTTCTTCCGTACTTCCGCGGCCCGCCAAGTGGCGGCCCAAGGCTCCGGCCTCGGTCTGGCCATCGTTGCGGACATCGTGGAGCGTCATGAAGGCACCATCTCGGTGGAATCGGGGGAAGGCCTAGGTTCCACATTCACCGTGACCTTGCCGATGGCGGGACCGCGGAGCCGAGATCTGGTGACAGCAGGCGGCACGTCAACACAGCGCAGGAGTGACTAAATGAACCAAGGCGGCACAAGAACGGTTCTCGTGATCGAGGACGACCCCGACATCGTGGAGCTGGTCAGTTGGAAGCTGCGGTCCGCCGGATTCGACGTCAGCGCCGAGATAGATGGTGCTGCGGGGCTGGCCGCAGCCCTGACGGATCTGCCCGATCTGATCGTGCTCGACTGGATGATGCCTCGCCGCAGCGGTATCGAGGTCTGCCAGGAATTGCGCCAGGACCGTCGCACGGCGTCCATCCCGGTCATCCTGCTCACCGCCAGAGCCCAGGAACGTGACATCGAGCAAGGCTTCGCCGCTGGCGCCAACGATTACATCGTCAAGCCGTTCAGCCCCCGCGAATTGGTCAGTCGCATCAACGCGCTCCTGCCGCGCATCGCCATTTGAGCAGACGCTCGCGAGATGACCCACGGCGATTGACGGCGGCCATGATAGCTACATCAACGATAGCTACATCAGTGGTAGCTACATCAGTGGTAGGAAAATCGTGGTAGGTGCACTGTGCTGGGGCCTGCTGGGAGTATCCGCCACCATCATCCTGCTGACGCTGTTCTTGGCCCGCTGCCGGCGGGTGCAGCACCGCGGCGCTACGCGGCGCGCCGAATACCAACAGCATTGGCGGCCGTTGCTGTTGGCCGCCACGTTTCCGCAATCAGATGACGCGGACGGAGGCGGCAGCGCGGGCGGTGCGGATGGAGAGCCTTGCGCCGTTGGTGCAGACCACGGCGCGCTCGCGGTCCTGGTGCCAGCCTGTGGCCGCTTTGAACGCGAGGTGTTGGAGGAACTGGTCACCGTGCTGCTGCGCAAGCTGCGTGGCGAGGACCACAGCCGATTGGTCAGGGTCATTGCGGCCGCTGACATGCTCGACGCCGCTCGGGCGCAGTTGTCCTCGACCCATGCCCGACGCCGCCGACGCGGCATCGCCATGCTCGGCGCCGCTCGCCACCAACCAGCCCTGGGCTGGCTGATCGAGTGCTGCGCGGACACTGACCCGGTGGTCCGCGCCGTCGCGGTGGACGCGCTGAGCCGCCTGGGCCTGCCCGAGGCGATACCGCCGCTTCTGGAACTCCTCCACAGCAACGGCGTTCCCGCTGTGGTGGTGGGATCCGCCCTCAACCGCCTGGCTGCCGTGTCCGCTGACCAGCTCCTGGACGCGCTCAACGACCCGCGTCCGAGCGTGCGCCAATGGTGCCTGCACGCGCTCGGCGCCGCAGCCGATTCCCGAACCACGAGCGGCGTGACCGCACACCTGCACACCGAAGTTGACCCCGTGGTCCGCCAGAACGGCCTGAGGGCGCTGGGTCGGATGCCCACGATTTCGGCGCAACAGACGCTGCTCGCCGAGTTGAGCCTGGGGTCGAAGGACTGCCGCCGCGTGGCCGCTGAGGTGTTGAGCGAACTCGGCGCGCCCGACGCCGTGGACATCCTTGGATCGGAGGCGCAACGCCAGCCGGAATTGGCCCGTCCCCTCACCGAGGCGCTGGCCCGATCCGGTCCGACCGGGGTTCTGGCGCTAACCCAACTGGCGGGGCCCGACCCGTCCCCGGCGGGGCACCACGCCGCGGTGAGCGCCGCCGCCCGCCTGGCGCTGGCACGGCTGATTGACCTCGACGAGGGTTCAACCTCCTCCTCCCCCATTGGGGCCACCCGGTGACCAACACCCTTGCCGTGGCTGCGTTGGGCGAGGCGCGCTGGCTGTGGACCATCATCCAATGGGTCGCTTTGAGCTACGTCATCGCGTTGCAGGCGGTGCAGGTGGCGCTGGTGGTGGTGGTCGGCGTGCATGCCACCCGCCGTCGGCGCCGCCCCCTCAGCAGCATCGAGGAGGATGTGTTCCTGCATGGACTGGCGCCGGGCATATCGGTGCTGGTCCCCGCCCACAACGAGGCCGCCGGGGTGGAAGAGGCGGTGCGCTCGCTGCTGGCGTTGCGTTACCCGAACTTCGAAGTGGTGGTAGTTGATGACGGCTCCGTTGATGACACCTTCGGCCGCCTCGCAACCGCGTTCGACCTGATCGAGGTCCCGTGCTTGGCACCGGGCCCGTTGACCGTCCAGGGGGCGGTTCACAGTTGCCATCGCAGCCGTCACGGTGAGGCGCTCGCGGTGCTGCGCAAGGCCTCGGTGGGGCACAAGGCCGACGCGCTCAACGCGGCGCTGAACCAGGCCCGCCATCCGCTGGTGTGCATGGTCGATGCCGACTCCCTGTTGGAGCCGATGGCGCTATCTCACCTCGCCGGACCGTTTCTCGAGGACCCGGCGCGGGTGGTGGTGACCGGCGGCGTGATCCGCCCGGTTAATGACTGCGTGGTGCGCGACGGACACCTCCACCAGGTGCGGTTGGCGCGCCGGTGGCTGGTTCGGGTGCAAGTCGTGGAGTACCTGCGATCGTTCCTGGTTGGCCGGGTGGCGTGGTCGGCAATGGGCGGGCTGCTGATCGTGTCAGGAGCGTTGGGGTTGTTCCGCCGCGACGCGATCATTGAGGCCGGCGGGGTCCGGGTGGGGTCTGTCGGCGAGGACGCCGAGTTGGTGGTTCGTTTGCACCGACACCTCCGGAACCAGCGCCAGGACTACCGGGTGGTGTTCGTTCCCGAAGCGCTCTGCTGGACTGAGACCCCCGCGCAATGGGCGCCGCTCGGTCGTCAACGACGGCGGTGGTCCCGGGGCCTGGCCGAAACCCTGGTAGCGCACCGTTCGATGTTGGCCAACCCCCGCTTCGGCCGGATCGGGCTTCTGGCCATGCCCTACCTGGTGCTGTTCGAGCTCTGCACGCCTGTCGTGGAGGTCTTGGGTTTGATCATCCTGGGCGTCAGTGCCGCCACCGGGCTCGTGCACGTCACCGTCGCCGTGCTGCTGGCGGCGCTGGCGGTGGCTGCGGGCACGTTGGTCTCGGTGGCGTCGTTGCTGGTTGAGCAACTGGCGTTGCACCGGCACCGCCAGCGGGGGGACCTGGCGCTGTTGTTGGTGGCGGCGCTGCTGGAGAACCTCGGCTACCGCCAACTGCACGCCTGGTGGCGGCTACAAGGTCTGATCGATGCCGCCCGGGGCAGCCGGCGCGGTTGGGGCCACCTTCCCCGCCAGGGATTCGGCACCGCCACCCCCACGGGACCATCGCCATCTTCACCTGTGTTCCAACCGGCGGATCACCGGCCCGGCGGCGGGTGAAGCTCCCCCTAAGTTGTGCCGGTGACCACGTTCGAGTTGGCCGGAAGCGGGTTCATGGCCCGCATCTGGGGTGAGACCATCCTCGCCAGCGGACACCGGATCAGCGTGGTGCGCAGCGCCGATCCCGAACGGGCGCGGGACCTGGCGCAGGCCCTGGGCGCGGTGGTGGCGCCAGCCGATCGGTCCGGCAGCGAAACGGGCGCCTGCATCGACCCCGCACCGACCCCTGCGCTCACGCTCATCTGCAGCGCACCGCCAGACCACGCGGCAGATGCCCTGGCGGCCCTGGACCGAGGGGCGGCGGTGATCATCGAATCGCCGCTGTGCTGCACGCTTGAACAAGCTGACCATCTGGTGGCCGCGACGGATCGTGGCGCCCGGCTGGCAGCGGCGCACAACCTGTTGGCGGCACCTCTGGTGGCCGAAGCAGTCACCCGTGTCCGTGGCCTGGGTGCGGTCCACTACGTCGGTGTCCACGCGTCGCTGCCGCTGACCGCCCACCATCGACCCGCTGCCAGCCGCGGTGGCGGGGTCCTGTTCGAACGGGGCCCGCAGGTGTTGGCCCTGGTACTGGCCCTGCTCGGCTGGGACACGCCGCTGGACGTGCACGCCGAACTCACCCTGGATCGGCCCGCCTCAACCGCTGTCCCCGCCCCAACTGATAGCGCCGCCCGGCTCCATTTGCGCTTGGCGTCAGGGGCGCGCTGCGACGTGCACCTTGCCTGGGCCGAGGACGGGGCCGGCACCACCGCCACCCCCCGGTTCGACGTGCAGGTGGCCACCGCCCATTCGGCCCTCCGCCTCGAGTTGCTGCCCCACCCCCACCTCGAACAGCTCGGTGTGGACCTGCCAGCACCACCTCGGCGCTGGACTGACGCACCCGGGCAGCTGGAACAGTTCGGCTACCTCGATCAGCTCCAGCAGCTGAGCGCGGCGTTGTTGGACCCCGCCAGCGGATCGGCTGCGTCGGTTGCGCTGGGCCGGGCGATGTTGGACCTGGTGTGTGCCGCCTACCGATCCGCCGGGACCACCATGGCCGAGCCGCTGCCGTTCACCGGGCCCCGCGGGCTGACCCCATGGGAAATCTTCGAGGACGCGCCAGGCACCTGAGCTGCGGGTTTAACGCCGAGGGTGGGCGGGACCACTTCGTCAAGCGCACGGATCAACGAAACGGTAACGTCCGCTCGAAAAGCTGAACCCCCGGGGGTGCGTTTCGTGAAGAGCTACCCGTCCTCGCAGATCCGCAATGTGGCTCTGGTCGGCCACGGCGGCTCCGGCAAGACCGCGCTGGCCGAAGCCATGCTGTTGCGTGCAGGGACCATCACCCGGGTCGGCGGGGTCATGGACCACGAATCCGAGGAAAAAGACAAGGGCATGAGCATGTCCTTGTCCTTGGCGCAGTTCGAGTGGCGCGATCACAAGATCAACCTGGTGGACACCCCCGGCTTCCCGGACTACATCGGCGAGGTGGTGGCCGCGCTCAGCGTCGCTGACCTGGCGGTGTTCGTAGTCAGCGCGGTGGACGGGGTGGAGGTGCAGACCGAGCTGATCTGGCGCACCGCCGCCGACCTCGGGATCCCCCGGGCCGTGTTCGTGTCCAAGGTTGATCGGGAGCGGGCGGACTTCGACAACGTGGTGGGCCAGCTGCAATCCCGGTTGGGGGCCGGCATCGCCCCGCTGCAGTTGCCGATCGGCGTGGAGGCGGCGTTCACCGGGGTCGCCGACCTGCTCTCGGACACGGCGTACACGTACAGCAACGGCACCGCCACCCAGGGTCCCGTGCCCGACGAGCTGGCCGACCGCGAGCACGAGGTTCACGACGCCCTCATCGAAGGCATCGTGGTGGCCGATGACGCCCTGCTGGAGCGGTACCTCGACGGTGATCTGCCCTCTCTCAGCGAGCTGGCCCACGCCCTGGCCGGCGGAGTGGCGCAGGCCAGTGTGTTCCCGGTGGTGTGCGGCAGCTCCGCCAGCGGGGTGGGCGTGGATCGCCTGTTGGACCTGATTGTGGAGGAAGGCCCCTCGCCGCTGGATCGACCCGGTTTCAAGCTCCTGGCCGGCGGCACCGAGATCGACGCCATCGCCGAGGAGAAGGGCGACCCGCTGGGGTTCGTGTTCAAGTCCATCGCTGACCGTCACGTGGGCCAGTTGTCCCTGGTCAAGGTGCTCTCCGGTGCCATCGCCCCCGACGATCACCTGTTCAACACCCGCACCGGCGCCGACGTCCGGCTGCACTCGTTGCTGGCCACGGTGGGCAACGATCGCAAACCGGCGGCGGCGGCGTCCTGCGGTGACATCGTGGCGGTGGCCAAGCTCAGCGACGTGCACACCGGGGACACGCTGGCACCGCGCAACAAGCCCGTCACCGTGCCCCCGCTGCCCTTCCCCACCCCCACGTTCCCCGCGGCGCTGAAGGCGAAAACCCAGGCCGATGACGACAAGTTGGGCATCGCCCTCGGCCGGCTGTTGGACGAGGACCCGTCGCTTCGCCTCGAACGCAACGAGGAAACCCGCCAGACCATCCTGTGGGGTATGGGTGAGGCGCACCTACGCACCGCCATTGATCGTCTGGCCAGCAAGTTCGGCGTGGGCGTGGACACCGAGGACATGCGCATCGCCTACCGGGAGACCATCTTGGGCAGCGGGGACGCCGAGGGCCGCCACAAGAAGCAGTCCGGCGGCCGGGGCCAGTTCGGCGTGTGCTTCCTGCGGGTGGCGCCGAAACCCCGCGGTGAGGGGTTCACGTTCGTGGACGCCATCGTCGGCGGCGCCATCCCCCGCCAATTCATCCCGGCGGTCGAAAAGGGTGTCGTGGAGACCATGGGTGATGGCGGGGCGCTCGGTTTCCCGGTGGTGGACGTGGAGGTCACCTGTTACGACGGCAAGTTCCACGCCGTGGATTCAGACGAGATGAGCTTCAAGATCGCGGGTCGGACCGGGTTCCGGGAGGCCTGCGCCAAGGCCAATCCCGTGATCTTGGAACCCATCTCCCGGGTGGAGATCAGGGTGCCGTCCTCGGCGCAGGGCGACACCTTGGGCGATCTCAACAGCCGCCGCGGTCGGGTGCAGGGCACCGAGGTGGGCGATGACGGCGAGCAGATCATCTCCGCCCTGGTCCCCACCGCGGAGCTGTTGCGCTACGCCATCGACCTGCGATCGCTGTCCGGTGGTCGGGGCCGTTTCACGTTCACCCATGACCATTACGATCCCATTCCGTCACAGCTGACCGACAAGATCCTTGCCGAAGCCAAAACCGGCGCCCACTGATTCGGGTCGTTCGGGTCGGGCCCCCTACTAGCGGGCCACGCTGGCCACCACCCCACCGAACAGCGTGGCCAGCAGCCCGGCGAGGATCAGCAGGGCCACCCAATACGCCAACGGGGAACGGCGACGGAACGAGGGCAGCTCATCGTCCGCCGATCGATCCCGCCGACCACGGGGAGTGACTCGTCCGTTCGGGTTGGGCCCAGTCATCCCCCTGCACGCTACCGGCTGATCGCCCGCCACGTTCGTGACCTGCCCGCACCGATGGGCGCGCCAGACCGCAGGATCAGTCCCCGAACGACAGGCGGGCGAGCAGCGCCAACTGCGACGGCGTGGGGGGCCCGGCCAGCGTGGAATAGCCGCTCCCACCCAGTTGCCAAACCGCGAAGGCCTCGGCCCAATCACCGGCGCCCACCGCGTAGTCGCTTTCGGCGTTGGCCGCCCACCATGCCTCGCCGGGCACCCCCCGGGCCGCCAACCAGCCGTCACGTTCGGTGCCGTTGAGCAGGGTGAGATCCACGGCATGACCCAATTCGTGGGCCACGGTGAAGGCCAGCTCGTCAACGCTTCGTTGGCCGTCCACATAGATCTCGATGCGGCGCTCGTTGGTGATGGTGGCCCCCAGGAACCCCGGGCGGGGACCCATGAACGTGATGTCCCAACCTGCCAAGCGTTCGCGCCAGGGGTAGTCGATACGCTGCAGCACCCGGTCCCCCACTGCCACCAGCGCCGGGTCCGACGCCCCGTTCACGTCCTGTGCTCGTCCTCCTGCGGGGATGTCCGACGCGCCGGTCGCCTCCCCGGTGATCTGGCCGGTGCCGGTCTCAGTGCGGGCGCGTGCCCGGGCATCGGGGGCGGGTGCGGGGGCGGGAGTGGGTGCAGACACGCCCGCCGTCAGCTGACCGGCGCCCGTCGCCGTCGTGATCAGAACGGCGAGCGCCAGACCTGATCCGACGGCGCGCAGCGATCCCACAGATTGATGAGATACCGAACCCCAACCTTGATGTCAGCGACCAATTCGGCCCACGGACCGCGCCGGTCAGGCGTTGAACTCCCCGACCAGGGGGGCGTATCCCTCCATGGTTTGCAGCGCCGCGTCCCGGTCCAACGCCGGCAACCCGAACGCCACGTAACTGCAGCCGGCGTCGCGCAGGCCGTTCAGGTATTCAGCGTCGGGTTTGGCGCCGAACACGCCCAGGGTGAGGGTGGAAGGGTCCCGGCCGGCGTCGGCGGCCACCTTCTTGAGTTCCTCCCACTTGTCCAGCACCGGCCAACGACCCTCGATCGGCATCCACACGTCGCCGTATTCGATGATGTGCCGGAAGTGCAGGTCCGTGGGTGAGGCCCCGATCACGATGGGCGGGTGGGGCTGCTGGACCGGCTTGGGCCAGGACCAGGAACTCTCGAAGTTCACGAACTCCCCGTGGTAGGAGGCCTCCTCCTTGGTCCACAGCTCCTTGCAGGCCAGCATCTTCTCCCGCACGATCTTGCGGCGACGCTTGATGTCCGCCGGCGCAATGCCGTGGTTCGCCATCTCCTCGTGGTTCCAGCCGTAGCCGATGCCGAACAAGAACCGCCCGCCCGACAGGTGATCGAGCGTGGCCACCTCCTTGGCCAGCCAGATCGGGTCCCGTTGGGCCACCAGGGTGATGCCGGTGCCCAGCTTGAGGGTGGTGGTGACCACCGCCGCGGCGGTCAGCGCCAGGAACTGGTCGTGGGTGCGCCAGTACTCCTCCGGCAGCGGCGGCGCCCCCTCACGGCCACCCCACGGCGTGGTGCGACTGGTGGGAATGTGGGAGTGCTCCGGGAACCACAGGGAGTCAAAACCCCTGGTCTCAGCCTCGCGGGCCAACTCGGTGGGCTGGATGCCCTTGTCGGTGGGGAACATCATCAAGCCGATGCGCATGCCCTGACGCTAGCCCCCACCAGGGTCGTTGATCAGCCCAGCAGGTCCTGGCAGATGCCCACCCAGTAGTCGGTGCACAAACCCAACGATTCGACGTCGATTCGCTCGTCGTGGCCGTGGAAGCGGGCGGCGAATTGTTCGAAGCTGACCGAGGGGGCGAACAGGCCGGTGCCGTAGGCCACGGTGCCCTGCTCCCGGAAGAAGCGACTGTCGGTGGCGCCCACGATCAGCTCCGGCAGCAGCTCGGCGCCGGGATAGGCCACCTGGGTGCGGCGGGTGAGGATGTCCCACAGCGGGTTGCGGGTGGAGCTGGATGACGCCTCGTCGTTGAAGATGCGACTCACCTCCACCTGATCGGCCAGATCACCGAGGGCCTCGCGCAGGTAGCCGTCCACGTCATCGCCGCTGACCCCGGGCAGGGTGCGGATGTCCACATCGATGTCCACGGTGTCAGGGATGACGTTGGTCTTGATGCCGCCGTGCACGATGTTGGGCGAGATCGTGGTGTGGGTGCAGGCGTGGAACAGCTTGGCGGTGTTCGGGCTCAGCTGGGCCAGCGTGTCCTCCAACCGGGCCGGATCCAACAGCGCCGACTTGAGGTCCTCGGGCATCCGGCTGGCCCCCACCCGGGCGGCCCACAGCTCATCGAGGCGGGCCGAGGGCGTGTACGCGGCCAGGCGCCGGATGACCTCTGCGGCCTTGATGACCGCGTTGTCGGTGCCGTAGGGCATGGATCCGTGGCCCGGCACCCCCTTAACCCGCAGCCGACGCCAGGCGATGCCCTTCTCCCCCACCGAGATGCCCACCTTGGCGCCCCCGCCGTGGGGCCAGCCGCCCATCTCCGTCAACACGTAATCGCAGCGGCCGTTGGTGCCCTTGAAGGCGTCCCAATGATTGTCCACCATCCACCGGGCACCCCACACCCCACCGGCCTCCTCGTCGGGCACGCCGAAATAGATGAGGGTGCCCTTGGGCTTCCAGTTGGAGTCGGCCAGGTGCTTGAAGGCCACCGCCATGGACGCCGTCAGGTTCAACATGTCGATGGCGCCCCGGCCCCACACCTCCTGCATGGGCTGACCGGCGGCACCGGTAGTGGCGATCAGCTCCCCACCGAATGGGTCCCGGGACCAGCCCTCGGGGGATACCGGCACCACGTCGGTGTGGCCCATGAGCACCAGGGTGGAGGCGTCGGGGTCGCTGCCGTCGATACGGGCGATCATGGAATCCCGACCCGGCCGGGACGTGAACGACGCCAGGTCCACGCCGGGGCCCTCGAGGTAGGTCCGTAGCAAGTCGCTGTTACGGGTCTCGCCGCCGGAATCCGGAGTGCCGTCATTGACGCACTCGTTCCGAATCAGCGATTGCAGCAGCTCGGTCGTTTCCTGGGTGTGCTCGCCTGCCATGGCCAGACAGTACTTGCCACCCCGATCCTCGCCGCTCGCATCCCCCTCGCCCCGATCCCTCCCCGTGGCAGCGCCCCAAGCGATCCCCCTCTGCGGGGAACACCTCATCGGTCGGGTGCGGGGTACGCGGGTGGGGTTTGCTACGAACGGGAGATGGAACCACAGCGCCGGGATGAGGCCAGGGCCGTTGCGGCGGCGGCTCGGCGGGAGCGGGACGAGCTGGCGGCGTTGGGGGCGGCGGTGCTGCTGGAGCGGTTCCGGATGCCGCAGCGCCGTGAGGACCCGGCGTCAGTGATCGCTCATCTGGGGCCCACCAACAGCGGGAAGTCCCATGACGCCATGGCCTTCCTGGCCGAGGTCGGGTCCGGGACCTACGCCGCGCCGCTGCGGTTACTGGCCCATGAGGCGTTCGAGCGGCTGTCGAACCGACTGCCGGCGGGTCAGGTGGGCCTGCGTACGGGCGAGGAGCAGATCAACGCCGACGCCCCCATCATCTGCTGCACCACCGAGCTGGCACCGATGCGGGGCGAGGTCCTGATCCTCGACGAGGTCCACTGGGTGGAAGATCCCGAGCGGGGTTGGGCCTGGGGACGCCTGCTGGCGGCCGCCGAGTACCGCCACCATCGCCTGGTCGGCGCCCTCAACGCGGAACCGGTGCTGCAAGCGGCGTACGGGGACCAACTGCAGGTGCAACGCCATCAGCGGCTGGTGGAGTTGCGCTGGGCCGGCGCCATCGAACCCACCGGCGTTGAGGCCGGGTCCCTGGTGGTGGCGTTTTCGCGCAAGGCGGTGCTGGCACTGGCCCGAGATCTGGCTACCGCCACCGGGCTGCGGGTGGGGGCGCTGTACGGGGCGCTACCGCCGCAGGCCCGCACGGTGCAGGTGGCCCGGTTCCTGGGCGGCGAGCTGGACGTGCTGTGCGTCACCGACGTCATCGGCCACGGCATCAACCTGCCGGCGCGCACGGTGGTCATGGCGGAGACCTCCAAGTTCGACGGGCAACGTCGGCGGCCGCTGCTGCTGTGGGAGGCGGCGCAGATCGTGGGTCGGGCCGGGCGTTTCGGGCTGGCCGAGGAGGGCCGGGCCCAGGTGTTGCGCAACGTGCCGGGTCTGGAGGCCAACGCCAGCCTGGTCCGTCAGGCGGTGGAGGCGGCCGGCGGGCAACGCTCGGCCGGTCCCGGTATCACCACCGCGCCCATCCGACCCACCCTCGATGACCTGGGCGCCACCACTCCCGCGGAGCTGCACGACGCGGTGCGGGCTTGGCAGGTGGCGGCCCGGGACCGACTGGCGGGCCATGGCTGGTTGCGGGCGGCACCGCTCCACAGCGTGGCGTCCCGGTTGGAACAGTTGCGCTTGGCGAAGCTGTTCGACCAGCTGTCGGTGGCGCAGCTGTGGCGACTGGCCACGCTGTCGGTGGATTCGGATGATCTCGTGGTGGAGGCCGCCACCCACCTGGCCCAGGGCGGCCGGCCCCTCAGAGGCGCCGGTGGTGGCGGGGTAGCCACCATGGCGGCCCCGGGCTCCGACCCCACCGACCCCACCGACACCCTCGGCCGGGCCGAACGGGACGCCGCCCGTGCTCGGGGTGCCGCCGCCATGGCCCGCGCCTTCCCGTCCCTGGCGTCGGACAGCGCCCAGGAGTTGCTGGCCGCCGAGCAGGCCGCCGCCCATCGCATCATCGAGGTGCTGCCGGCGGCGATCTCATCGAACCCCTTCGGCCGCTGCGAATCCTGCGGGAAGCCCTGCGCCACCTGGCTGTCACGCTGCCCTCGCTGCAGCGGCAACGGGCCCCGTCTTCCGCCCCCCAAACGCGGCCAACGCGGCCCCAAAAAACGTCACTGACCCAAGAGCGTCACCGCCGTCCGTGCCGGTCGAGCGCGGTCAGGTTGTCCCGCCACCAGTTACCGCAGGCCGGCGAACAGGTCGTGCTCGAAACCCTCCTGGTCCAACTCCGTCACCGGGACCAGAGACCAGGCCCGCTGGTATTCCTCCCAGGGGTGACGGACCCGCATCTCAGCCTCGGGGACCTTGAACCAGAACCCTTCGGGGTCCACCTGGGTGCGATGGGCCAGCAGCGCCAGCCGCATCACCGCGATGTGCTCGCCGGTGTCGACCCTGGTGGTGACCTTGATGTCGTGGTCGTCTTTGATCTTGGACAGCCAGTCCACGTACGGGCTTTCCAGGCCCTGCTCTTCGAACCAGCCGTGCATGGCCAACAGCCGCCGCCGGGAGAAACCATGGGAGTAGTACAGCTTCTGCACCCGCCAGGCGTCGCCGTCGGTCCAGGTTGGATCAGCGGCCCGGGCGATGGACGGCGCGGTGATGTCGTGGACCCGGAGATGGTCCGGATGGGGGTAGCGGGATTGGTCCTCGCCGTAGGTGATCACCACCTGCGGGCGCTCCTCGCGCAGGATCCGGGCGAAGCGGTCCACCGCCTCCTCGACGGGGGCATTGGCAAAGTTGTCCGGTCGCCGGTTGGCCTCGCTGTCAGGCATGCCCGAGTCCCGGTAACCCAACATGTGCAAGGTGTCGTAGCCGATGATCTTGGTGGCTTCCTGCAGCTCGGCCTGGCGCACCGCCGGCAGGTTGTCGCGTACCTCGGGGCGGTCCATGGCCTTGTTGAGGACCTCGCCCTCCTCACCGCCGGTGCAGCACACCAGCGTGCCGTGCACCCCCTCGGCGGCGTAGCGGGACATCGTGGCCGCACCCTTGGAGGACTCATCGTCAGGGTGGGCGTGGATCTGCAGCAAGCTCAGTCGGGCGGCGACCATCGGCTTCCACCGTATCGGCTGGCGGCCCGGTTCACGGACGCTCCGACCGGTTGCGGGGGTCACATCGGCGTGCCCAGCAACCAGCTTCGGGGCGGCTGCACGGCGATGTGCTTTCATGGCCAGCGATGAGCGCCGAGCCCACCCCCGCCGCCCCGCCGGAACCCCACCTCG
>JBJXFH010000145.1:0-33500 GCA_046155365.1 Acidimicrobiales bacterium
GGCGGGCCCGGATGGTTGGACCATAACGCGCCGCCCTGAAACGCGGGACCTTCCAACGCGAACCGCTCCCACACCGCCGGGGCCAGTGCCTGGCAGTACTGGCCCATCACATAGGACGTTCCCGCCGCCCCCGAGCGCAGGATCGCCTTGACCGCCGTGGTACGGAGGTAGCCAGCGATGAACGTGGGGTTGTCAGCCACAATCTCGGGGTGGGTCCAGCTGGTGATCTGCCCGGTAAGCAGCTTGCACGCGGTGACCGGCGTCAGGCGAAGGTCGCGAACGCGGCGCCCGGCGGTATCGGTCAGGTTGAACATGAACCCGATGCCCCCGGCGCTCAACGGGACGCTGGCGAACTCGAACGTGGGCGACTGGCCGGGCGGGTACGGCAGGTCGGTCACGGCGAAGTCCACCCGGCCAGCCTTGAACTCATCCCGGCCCTGGCCCGACGAGGTGCCGTTGTAGTTGATCTGTAGGCTCAACGGCGGCACGGCCACGTCGGCACGCCACTGCTCGATCGCGATGAGCGGGAACGAGGAGCCCTCCCCGATCATCGCCGGTCCTGCCGCTACGGCAACCCCTGTCACAACCAACGTGCCCATGAGCAGCCCGAGCGCACCGACCACCGACTGCAAGACTCGTCCCACCATGCCATCCCCCGCGTCGCCGACGGCCAACCCTGGCACTGCAACGCGATCTCTCAAAGGCGCACCACCGCCCCTTTCGCCTTGTTGCTGAACTGTTCAGACGGTCGCCAGCTGGACGTCACCCGGCGGTCACGCTGGCGCAAACATGGGGGTGCGCGCTTTCGCACCGATGCTGGTGCTGCTGCCGACGGTGCTCGACGCCGGACCCGGCGAGAGCGCCATCACCGACACGTTCCCGGTAGGCTGCGAGGTGGGCCAGCCCGGCCCGTCACCGGTGCTGCGCCACTGCATCGACACGCGTACTCGCAGCGTTGCCTGGCCGGATTGCGCGCCGACCCCGCTCGTCACAGCCCGTGGCCGCCAACCGCCGCGCCGTTCACCTGAACGCTTGCTCGGCTCCGTCACTGAGAATCTGGCCAGCCCCCGCGATCATCAGCACGGCACCTCAGCGCAGATTCTCGCCGGGGTCTACTCCATGGAACCGAGGAGCCACTCGCACGGACGCTCCTCGATCGCCGCCAAGGTGGCGTCATGGCGTGGTCGATAGGTACAGAGCGCTTCGCCGTTCTGAATGATCAAGATGTCACCTCGCGCTCGATACGTCCAGCGCTCGACGTACTTCAGCTGCGGGCACCGCCCAACGAGTCGCCGCCGTTCGAGGATGCCACTACCGCTGCGGACTTCGAGTTGGCGGCAAGCGGAGTCCGGACCGAGGCCGTACGTGAAGTCATGGATCACGATGCGAAACGGACCATCCAGCTCCACGGTCTCCCACCGGATGTCGCGATGAAAGATCCCCGCCAACCAGGTGACGGCCAGAAACAGCCCCAGCCCCAGCCCTGGCACGAGCGCCAAGATCGGGTACGCCAGTCGTCGCCACCCGATTCGGTTCTGGCGGAAGCAAAGCCCTGTCAATCCAAGCAGCATGACCGCTTGCACGACCCACCGCCACCGTGGATCGAGCAAGACCAGCCGCCAAGGGTTCAGTCCGGCAACGACTATCGCTGAAACAAGCACGCAAGCCGCCATTGGCCGCCAGAATCGGCGAAGACCTCGACCCAGCCGAGCCCTCATCAGGCCAGCTGTCGGACTTCTCTCAGTTCTCGTTTCAATTCTTTGATCTCGTCACGGAGGCGGGCGGCGTACTCGAAGCGGAGGTCGGCGGCGGCTTCGTTCATCTCGTCCTCGAGGGTGCGGATCAAACGCTCCAGATCCTCATGCGGCAGGCCGGCCACCTCGTTGCGCTTCTTGGCCACGTTGCGTTCCCGTTGAATGGCCTTGGTGTCCAGCTTGTTGGGCACCGGGGCGGTGTCCGCCTTGCGCAGATAGGCCAGGATGTCCGTCACCGCCTTGCGAATGGTGGTGGGGTTGATGCCGTGCTCCAGGTTGTACGCCTCTTGGGTCTTGCGGCGGCGCTGGGTGAGATCAATGGTGCGGCGCATTGAGTCCGTCACGCGATCGGCGTACATGATGACCCTGCCGTCCACGTTGCGGGCGGCCCGCCCTACGGTCTGCACCAGCGCCGTCTCGCTGCGCAGGAACCCCTCCTTGTCCGCGTCCAGGATGGCCACCAGCGTGACCTCGGGCAGGTCCAGACCCTCCCGCAACAGGTTGATACCGATCAGTACGTCGAAATCCCCCAAGCGCAGACCCCGCAGGATCTCGATGCGCTCGATGGTGTCGATGTTGGAATGGAGATAGCGCACCTTCACGCCGAGTTCCACCAGATAGTCGGTCAGATCCTCGGCCATCTTCTTGGTCAGCGTGGTCACCAGGATCCGGTTGCCGTTGGCGGTCTCGGTGTTGATCTGCTCGATCAAATCATCGATCTGACCTTTGGTGGGCTTCACGATGATCTCGGGGTCGATCAACCCGGTGGGCCGCACGATCTGCTCCACCACCTGCGTGGACCGACGAATCTCATAGTCCGCTGGCGTGGCGGACATGAAAATGCACTGGTTGACCCGCTCCTCCCACTCCTCAAACCGCAACGGACGGTTATCCCCCGCTGAGGGCAGGCGGAAGCCGTGATCGATGAGGGTGAGCTTGCGGGACCGATCCCCCTCGAACTGGCCGTGGATTTGCGGGACCGCCTGGTGACACTCATCGAGCACCATCAAATAGTCATTGGGGAAGAAGTTCAGCAACGTGTACGGCGGTTCGCCCGGTCCCCGCCCGTCAATGGGGGCCGAATAGTTCTCGATCCCCGAACAGAACCCCACCTCGGCCATCATCTCCAGGTCGTACTGGGTGCGCATCCGCAACCGCTGGGCCTCAAGCAACTTGCCCTCCTGCTCGAAATACGCCAGCCGCTCCTGCAGTTCGTGCTCGATGCGGCCGATGGCGGCTTCCATGCGGGCGGAGCCGGTGGCGTAATGGGTGGCCGGGAAGATGGCGATCTCAGTCTGTGCCGCCAGCTTCTCCCCCGTCAGCGGATCCACAATAGTGATCTCTTCCACCTCGTCCCCGAACATGGAGATACGAATGACCGACTCCTCGTACGCGGCGTGGATCTCGATGGTGTCACCGCGCACCCGGAACTTGCCCCGCACCAGGTTCATCTCATTACGCTCATACTGCATGTCCACCAACTTGCGCAACAGCTGACGTTGATCGTAACTCTGACCCACCTGCACGATCAGCAGGTTCTGGAGATATTCCTCCGGCGACCCCAAACCGTAAATGGCCGATACCGACGCCACCACGATGGTATCCCGCCGGGTCAGCAACGCCTCGGTGGTGGAATGACGCAACCGGTCTATCTCATCGTTGACGGTGGAGTCCTTCTCAATGTAGGTATCCGAGGACGGCATGTATGCTTCGGGCTGATAATAGTCATAATAACTGACGAAATACTCCACCCGATTTTCCGGGAAGAACTCCTTGAACTCATTGGCCAACTGTGCTGCCAGGCTCTTGTTGGGAGCCAACACGAGGGTGGGTTTCTGGGTGGCCTCGATGGTCCAGGCGATGGTGGCGCTCTTGCCCGATCCGGTGATGCCCAGCAGCGTCTGGAACCGATCACCGCGTAGCACGCCTTCGGTGAGCTGGGCGATGGCCGCGGGCTGATCCCCCGCGGGCGAAAAATCGGAGTGGACCTTGAAGGCCGGCATGAGTCCCCATGCTACGCACCCCCTGTGACAGCCTCCTTGAACGGGGGGCTGCGCACTTGAACGGGGGGCTGCGCCCCCCGGCGGCGCTGGCGCGCCTCCCCCCATCGCGAGGTCGGGCTGGTGCACTGATCGGTCGGCTGGCGCCTCCCTCGCGGCGCTCGGGCGGGGCCAACATTTGAAACGGGGGGCTGCGCCCCCCGGCGGCGCTGGCGCGCCTCCCCCCATCGCGAGGTTGGGCTGGTGCACTGATCGGTCGGCTGGCGCCTCCCTCGCGGCGCTCGGGCGGGGCCCCAACCCCACCCTCGGGGCCCGGCCCTCGTGCGGGGCGGACCGCGCGTGCCGGCCCTGGTGCAGGGCGCACAGCGTGAGTGGCCCTCCTGCGCGGGCGGGCATGCCGGGCGCGGGGCCTTCCGCGCGGGCGGGCCCTCTGGCGGGGGCTGGAGCGGGGGCGGGGCGGACGGCGGGGTGGGGGCGGGGGGGGTTTAGCTGGTGGGGCGGGGGCGGGGTGGGCGGGGGACGGGGACCAGGTCGCAGGCGGCCATCCAGGTCCAGCAGCGTTCGACCTCGGCGTCGAGGTTGGCCGTGGTGCCGCTGTTGTCCGCCACGAAACCGGCGATGTCCAGGCGTTGTTGGCGGTTGGCCTGCTTGGAGATGCGGGCCCGGGCGTCGGCCTCGGTGAAACCCCGGCCTTCGATCAGGCGTTGCACGGCCAGCTCGGGATCGATATCCACCACGATGATCCCGGAGTACTTCGGCCGTCCGGCCAGGGTCTCCACCAGCAGCGGGATGTCCTGGATCACGATGCCGTCGGCGGCGGCGATGGTCTGCAAGGTGGTCTCGTCTCGCACCGCCGGGTGCACGATGGCGTTGAGATCTTTCAGGGCCTCGGGATCATTGAACACCAACTGCGCCACGGCCGGGCGGATGAGCTCGCCTCGCTCGTCCACGATGGACGGTCCGAATCGGGCCACCATGGCCTCCAGCACGGGGGCGCCGGGAGCTTGCAGACCCCGCACGATCTCATCGGAGTCCACGATCACCGCCCCCCGGGCCGCCAATCGGCTGGCGACGGAGGACTTGCCCGAACCGATACCCCCGGTCAGGGCGAACAGCCGCATCTGGGGGCGGACCTCAGTGGTCGTCGGGTTCGACCCTGTTTCGTGCTCGCTCATGGCAACACCACCACCGATTCGTGGTCGAGGCGGGGCGCGTGCTCCGCCGGTCGGGCAACGCAGAACAAGGACTGGCCGAACGGCGGCAACCGGCGAGCTTCGATGGCCCGCAGCGCCGGGACCACCGCCCGGTCGTAGGTCAGCGCCGGACCCTTGGAGGTGGGGGCCTTGCCCAATACCCGGGCCACGGTGAGCCACGCCAGCGCCCCGGCCGAGTTGACGTAGTGCAACACCTCCGGCTCCAGGCCGGCCGCGGCCAACGCCCGACGAAGGGTGGGTCGGCTGTAACGACGATGGTGGCCGACCTGGGCGTCGAAGCCGGAGTACAACGCCGCCAACGCCGGCACGAACAGCACCACCCGACCATCGGGACCCAGCCGATCCCGCATCCGACGCAACGCGGCCACATCGTCACCGATGTGCTCCAGCACGTTGACCAGCACGTAGGTGTCCGCCGGGTGACGATCCACGATCTCGTCGAGGTCCCCTAACTCCACTTCCACCCCGTCACGGCCGGCGAAACGCTGGCGGAGACGGGTCACGCCACCGGCGGAGGGATCGGTGGCCACCACGCGGCCCCGGCCGGCCAGGCGCTCGGTGATGGTGCCCTGCCCGGCGCCGATCTCCACCACCCGCTCGCCACGCCACGGTTCGATGAGGGCCGCGATCCAGTCGGCGTAGTTGTCGGCGCCGTCGAGAGAGTGCAGCACCTCGGTCATCTCGGCGTCGGCGTCTTCGAACGCCAGCGGCTGGGGGGTGGGCACCAGGCTACGGACGGCCCACTCGCCGGGTTTGGAATACCGGCCGATGCACCACATGGCCCGTACGCCGTCCCGCCAGCCGATCTTCTTGCCCTCGGCGTAGGTCCGCCCGCTGTAGGACACCCCAACCTCGTACACCCGCCAACCTCCGGCGGCGATCTTGGCGGTGATCTCCGGCTCGAACCCGAAGCGGTCCTCACTGATGTCGATGGCCTGGATCACTTCCCGCCGGAACGCCTTGTAACAGGTTTCCATGTCGGTCAGGTTCAGGTTGGTGACCACGTTGGAGGCCGTGGTGAGCAGGCGATTGCCCACCGAGTGCCAGTAGTACAGGACTCGATGCGCACCGGCGGACATGAACCGGGAGCCATACACCACATCGGCGCGATCATCGAGCAGCGGCGCCAGCAGCATCGGGTAATCCGAGGGGTCGTATTCCAGGTCAGCGTCCTGCACCACGACATAGGCCGCGGTGGCGAGAGCGAAACCCCGTCGCAGCGCGGCGCCCTTGCCCTGGTTGAACGGCTGCAGCTCCACCCGCAAGCGAGGGTCGGACCAATCCGCCAGGACCTGCCGGGTGCCGTCGGTGGATCCATCATCGATGACGATGACCTCGGCCACCGACGCCTGGGCCAGCACCCGGGCCAACACCTTCCCGATGGACGCCACCTCGTTGTACGCCGGGATGACCACGCTCAGACAGGGCTGCACGGATGCTCAATGTAGGCCAGGACGGGTGACAGACCGTCATATCCGTCATATCCGTCATATCTGCCATGTCTGCCCTGTCTGCTGCTTGTCCCGCGCCCATCGTGTCCCGGCGCCATCACCGATGCGGGATCAGCGCCGGCGCTAACGTCAGCGGCTCTGGCGTGCAAGCACCTTTCTGCCCGTTGGCCGGCGAGGCTCGAGCTGGTCGGCGCGTCGCTGTTCACGCTGTGGATCATCTGGCCGCTGGTGGGTCCCGGGGGCTGGGTGACGGGGTTCGACACCGTGGCCTACTCCGGCCCGAACCTGCAGCTCACCCTGGACGCCATGCGGGCCGGGCGGCTGGCCGGGTGGAACGACGCCATCTACGGCGGGGTCCCGCACCTGGGCAACATCCACGCCGCCGCCTTCTATCCGTTGAAGTGGCCCTTTGCCTGGTCCGGTATGGGCGTGCACCGGGCGTGGCTGCTGCTGGTGGCGCTGCATGTGGTGCTGCTGGGGGCCGGGATGTTCTGGTTAGCCCGGAGGCGGCTGGGTCTGGCCCCACCAGCGGCCGGGCTGGCGTGTGTGGTGGTGGTCGGTTCGGGTGCGGTGATGATCCGCATGCTGTTCTTCGAGCAGATCATGGTGCTGGCCTGGGCCCCGTGGTTGCTGGGCGCAATCGATGCCGCCCTGCGCAACCATCGACGTGGGGCCGCGGTGACGGCATTGGCCCTGGTCACGGCCCTGACCCTCACGGCGGGGCATGTGCAGGTGGTGTATCTGGTGGTGGTGCTGGCGGCGGTGTGGACCGCGGCGCGCGCCTTGGACTCCGCTGCGGGGTGCCGGGCGATGGTCCCTGGTGTGAGCCGGGTCGGGCTCGGGGCCGGGCTGGGGGTGTTGTTGGCGGCGCCGCAGTTGTGGCCCTCGGCGGTGTTGGCCCGGGCCTCGGCCAACCGTGGCGACCGGGCCCTGGCCACCATCTCCAACCCCGGTTACTCGGTGCAGATCCGTCGGCTGCCCGGCACCTGGTTCGGTGATCCCCTGGCGCCGGTCCATTCGGTGACCACCGCCGGCTACGAGAACCTGACCTTCGTGGGCGTGGTGGGCGCGGCCCTGTCCCTGGTGGGCCTGGTGGTGTTGTGGCAACGCCGCCAACGAGCCACCGCGGCGGCGCTGGGCGCCATCGTGGCGGTTTCCCTGCTGTTGGCCATCGGACCCCGCCTGCTGCCCTACCGGGTGGCGTTTCGGCTGGTCCCGGGCTTTTCCGCGGCCCGGGTTCCTGCGCGCTGGGCCCTGCTGGCGGTGCTCGCGGCGGCGCTGCTGGCCGCCGTCGGCGTTGACGGGCTGCGATCGGGACAGCTCGGTCGCCGCGCCGGGTTGCTGGTGGTGGGGGTGCTCGCCGCGGCGGCCGCCGCCGTCGTGGTGCTGCCCTTCGACAATCCCCCGGCGGCCACGCTGGCGGTCTGGGCCGGCCTGGCAGCCCTCGTGGCCGCCACTGTCATCGCCACAACCGTCCTCCGTCCCGCCGACCCCAACGACCCCTCCAACCCCTCCAAGCCCGACCCCGTCGCCCGCACCGACCCCGCCTGCCCCGACCGCGCCCACCCCGGCGACCAGCCCGATCGCGGCGCCGACACGACCGTCCCCGCCGTCCCCGCCAACTCCACCAACCCGGCAAGTCGTTTGCGTCGTGTGGACGGCGCGCCACGGATGGCGGGGGTCGTGGCGGCGCTGATCGTCACCGTCACGGTGGGGGCGGCGGCGGAGCTGGGGTTGGCGGCGCGGCACAGTGCGGCCCGGGCCAGCAGCGCACCCCGGCCGTACACCGAGGTGGCGGCCAGCCCGTTGCTGACGTGGTTGCGGGATCGCCCAGGGCGAGTGTTGGCGCTCACCTCGGACCAGGTCAACAGCCTGGACCAGGTCACCCTCAGCTTGCGGCCCAACGCCAACGTGACGGCCGGGCTGCGCAGCGTGGACGGGTACGACGGGGGCATCCAGGTCACCAAGACCTGGGTCGCAGCCTGGCAACCGTTGGTCGATGACGTGATCGACCCCGAGTCACCCATCCGCTCCCAGTTGGCCCTGCCGTTGGATCCGGTGGCCTTGGCCGGCCTGGGTGTCCGATGGGTGCTGATCGACACTGTGACGTTCAACCCGGCCACGGCACTGCCCGCCTGGAAAGGACCCGTCCGCGCCGAGGGTGACCTGGCGGTGTTCGAGAACCCCGCGTACCAGGGGGAAGCCTGGTGGGAGCGGCCGCTCCCGCCGGGCGCCACCCCCGGACCCGAAGGCTGGACCGGAACCCGAATCGACATCGAATCACCGGCGGTGCAGCATGTCCGCCCGGGTGTGCTCCGCCTGAACATCGCAGTAGTGCCCAGCGAGGCCGGCGGGCCCACCACCACCCCCGCCGAAGCCACCATCACCAACAACAACGCCGAAGCCAGCGCCAAGGACGCGGCGGCCACCGCCAGCGCGGCGACCCCCACGCTGTCGGCAAGAGCCACGTTGGTCATCGCCGAACAGTGGGATCCCGGTTGGTCGGCCACGGTCGACGGGCAACCGGTGGACGTACAGCGCGCCGGGCCGATGCGCATGGGCTTGGACATACCGACCGGTACCCGGCTGGTGGAGTTGCGGTACCACGCCGTGGGGTTGCGGCCAGGTCTGATCCTGGCGGTCGTGGCCGTGGGCGCGCTGGTAGCCCTCATGCGCCGCGACCGCGTAACGCATTCGCGTCGCTGAGTCATCCCCCGAGCGGGCGGCAAGCACGGCCCAGCGGCTCACCCAACCTGGCGAACCTGGTCCCGGTCCCGGTCATGGGCTCAAGGTCCCAACCAGCCGCGCCGTAGATCGGCCAGAACCCCATGAGGCCGTCGCCCGACGGAACCTCCAGGCGAAGCCGGTTGCTTCGTCTGCAACCCCCCGCCAAGGAGGCGAAGGATGGCACTGCGACTGCTGCTGGCCGATGATCATCCACTGATCCGAGAGGGCCTGAAGGCGAGCCTGCTCGATCAGGGCTTCAACGTGGTGGCCGAGGCTGAGGACGGCAAGTCCGCAGTGACCCTGACCCTCGAGCACCGCCCTGACGTGGTGGTCATGGACATCGGCCTGCCCGACCTCGACGGGCTGGAGGCCATCCGCCGCATCGTGCGGGCCCGGCCCCAGGCCAAGGTGATGGTCCTCACCGCCCACGACGACGACAACATGCGCAAGGCCGCCCGGGACGCCGGCGCCATGGCCTATGTGGTCAAGAGCGCCTCCACCCGGGAGATCTCCGAGGCGGTACGGGCCCTGGCCCGGGGCGAGACCATGTTGGGCAAATCCGAGAAGCCGGCACGTCCGGCCAACCGGGTGGGCCAGCTGGACAACTACTTCCAGTCCAACCAGCCCAGTGACCCCATCCTGACCCGCCGCGAACAGGAAGTGCTGCAACTGTTCGCCAACGGCAAATCAACGGTGGAAGTGGCCCGGACGCTGACCATCTCCCAAAAGACGGTCAAGAACCACCTGACCTCGATTTACCAGAAGCTGAACGTGCGTGACCGCACCGAGGCCGTGCTGTTGGCCGTGCGCATGGGCATCATCAAGCTCGAACGGCGCACCCGCCCCCGCCTCTGAGGTCCGCTGCACCACCCCCTTCAGGGCAAAACGAAAACCACACCGGGCCGGGCTCAATGAAGAGCCGGGCCCGGTGCGCGTTCAGGGAGGGTTGAATCAGGCTTGTTCGGCCGGCTCACCCTCGACGGACTCGACGGACTCGGCGGACTCGACGGACTCGACGTATTCCTCGGTGTCGCCGACCACGAACTCGCCTTCGGCCATCTCGCCCTCGACGCCCTCAACGTGCTCGCCTTCGGAGCCGTCGGGCTGAGCCTCTCCGGTCTGGGCGTAGTACTCCTCCCAGGCTTCCTGGCCCTCGGTCAACTCGCCCTCGGTGTAAGACGGGCCGATGTAGTTGCCCTGGTCGTCGTACATGTGGGCGCCGAAGGCCTCTTGGTATTCGGCGGCCACGACACCACCCTCGGCGGCCTGCTTGATGGACAAGCTGATCCGGCGGCGCTGCAGGTCCAAGTCAATGATCTTGACCCACAACTCCTCGCTGGGGGTGACCACCTGCTCGGGCAGATCCACGTGATGGGCCGACATCTCCGAGATGTGGACCAGACCCTCGATACCGTCCCCGACCTGCACGAATGCCCCGAAGGGGACCAGCTTGGTGACCCGTCCGTAGACCAGTTCCCCGACCCGATGGTTGGAGGCGAACTCCTGCCAGGGATCCTGCTGGGTGGCCTTGAGCGACAGGCTGATGCGGTCCCGGTCCAAATCGACCTCGAGGACCTGTACCTCAACCTCGTCACCCACGGTGACCACCTGCGAGGGGTGATCAACGTGCTTCCAGGACAGCTCGGACACGTGGATGAGCCCGTCCATGCCGCCGAGGTCCACGAAGGCACCAAAGTTGACCACCGAGGACACCTTGCCCCGACGGACCTCGCCCGGCTTGAGGTTGGCGAGGAACTCCTCGCGCTGCTCTTTCTGGGTCTCTTCCAGGTACAAGCGGCGGGACAGGACCACGTTGTTGCGGTTCTTGTCCAGCTCGATGATCTTGGCCTCGAGCGTCTGTCCCACATAAGGGGCCAGGTCACGGACCCGGCGCAGCTCCACCAGCGACGCCGGCAGGAAGCCCCGCAGCCCGATGTCGATGATCAGGCCGCCCTTGACGACCTCGATGACCGGACCGGCGACGTACCCGTCGTTCTCCTTGATGGATTCGATCTTGCCCCAGGCCCGTTCGTACTGGGCCCGCTTCTTGGACAGAATCAGCCGGCCGTCTTTGTCCTCACGCTGCAACACCAGGGCTTCGACGTGCTCACCGAGGCTGACCACCTCAGAGGGGTTCACGTCGTTGCGGATGGAGAGCTCGCGGCTGGGGATGACCCCTTCGGACTTGTAGCCGATGTCGAGCAGCACCTCGTCACGGTCAACCTTGACGACCGTGCCCTCGACGATCTGGCCGTCTTCGACCTCCACCATGGACGACGCGTACGCCTCCTCCATGGACATGCCGGCAAGGTCGTTTTCGGTCACTTGCCGCGGCTGGTAATCGCCGTTTTCGTCGAAGGTACCCATGCCGGCCGGAGCGCTGGCGGCGGGGGTGGCCGTTACCGGCCGGTCGATGGTCTGCTCGGTCACGTTATGGCTTCTTCTGGGGGGATCTGGATGGGGTGGATGGGTACTGCATGGCAACCACACGGACAGGAGAGTCCTGAGGATGATGAGGTTGCGTACGTCACGCTAGCAGCGTGGACCTGCGTAGACGCCCGAACCGGTGAAGTGTTCTTTTGGGCGGGGCGATAGGTCAGTGGGGCCGGCGGGCCACCAGCAGGAACTCGTGGGAGTCCACCGTGGGCGTGCGGGCCTCATACCCGCCGGGGGTGACGGACCACACGGCCTCGGTCTCCAGCCCCACCAGCGCTGCCAGCAGGCGAAGCTCCCGGGGGGTGTAACAGGCGGTCCACAGCTCAGTGGGGGCCACGGCGCCGGTCTCGGAGCGGATCTCGGTGTGTTCGTGGTTCACGCCGGTGGCGGCATTGAAGGTGTCGCGGTCCGCTTCGAGATGGCGGACCTGGAAATACGCCGAGAAGGCGCTGAGGGCCAACCGACCGCCGGGGCGGACCACCCGGGCCATCTCGGTCAGCACCGCCCGGTCATCCTCAAAGGCCCGGTCCGGCTCCGGCAGCCCGAAACCGCCCTGGCACAACGAGATGGCGGCATCCACGCTGGCGCTGCGCACCGGCAACCGTCGGGCGTCACCCCGAGCGGCGGTGGGTCCGGCCAACCGCACGAAGGGGGCGGCAATGTCCACCCCCACCACCTCCAGGCCCCGCTGTTGTAACGCCCGCAGATGCCGACCGGGCCCGCAGCCCACGTCGAGCACCCGTCTGGAGCCGTCGGCGCCGTCCAGGCCCAGGACCTGCACCAGGAACGCCACCTCCTGCTCGGTGCCCTTGGTGAAGGAGTACCGCAGATAGGCCGATCCGAGGTGCTCGGCGATGGGTTCGAACCAATGGGTGCTCACGTCGGGCAACACCGATCCCGTGGCGCTCAGCCCGTACCTGAGGTGAGGCTGAGAACGTCGAACCAGTCCGTGCCCAACCCCAGGTAGAAGTTGACCGTGTCACCGTCGGTGACGGCCACCCCGGTAGTGCCCTCCAGACGGACCTCGGTGACCCGCCCGCCCCACTCCCCCAGCCCGTTACGGCCGGTGACGGTGATCTTGGTCAACGTGCCGATGGTGGGGAAGGCGTCCTGCAAGGCCTTGGCGCTCACCTGATAGGTCCATCGATAGTTGGGGTTGTCCGGTAGCGGGTCCCCCTGATCGACCACCGCCGGGAAGGCCCCGCCGGCGGTATGGCCGCCCGTGGACGCCGAGTACTCGGTGCGGGCGGTGCTGCCATCGGGGCGGACCCGGACCTCACCGCGGGTGTTGATGACCGCCTCGTTGCTGCGCGCGTCCTCCAGCAACCGCCCACCGTTGACGGGATCCCAGGTGGCGGCCCCGCCATACACCTGGCAGGCGGCGTAATCGCAGGTGTGCCAGTACGAGGGGGCCCGTTCCTCGGTCAGCACGTAGGAGCGGGCGGCCACGGCTTGCGCCGCCAGGGCCTGGATGCCCCACGGCCACTCCCGATCACCCCACGACGCCGGCATCTCCCGGGGGACCACGGCGCGCAGGTACAGCTCCACATTGACGTTGTTGACCACCCCGGTGCGCACCGGGGTCCGGACCGTTTCGCCGGTGCCCCGGTAGTAACGCAAGCCATCCGAGGTGCACATGGCGAACCACTGGCTGCGGTCCTGGGCTGCTTGGTCGGCGCCGTCGATCCAGAACTTCACCTGGCCGGTGGTTTGGCCCACGGCCCACCAACCCCAGCTCCCGGCGCAGTCCCCGCCGGCCCACACGGTCCAACGTCCGTCAGGTTCGGGTTGGAACAGCACCGTGCGGTACTTCTCGTTCCCGGTGATGGACGTCATGAGGTTGCCGGCGTCCGCGGCCACCACGAACGGCTTGTTGTCGTGGGCGTTGAGACGGACCTTGATGTCGAAATCACTGTTGACGATGCCGGCGCTGGTGCCGCCGTAGAAGTGGTCCAGCACCACCGGATAGGGGATGCGCCACGCGGTGGTGTACCCCAGGGCGCCCCACTGGCCCATGCCCCTACCGTGACCGAACCCCTTGCCGGCGATGTTGAGCATCGGCGCGTTGGCCACCGCTTGGGTCTCGAAGCGGGCGTCGGGACCGGCCGGCAGCGCGGACGCCTCCCCGGTGGCGGGATCGATCGGGGAAGGGGCGGCGCCGGCGGTGGCCGGGTTGGGGCCGATGCCGGACCCGAGCGGGCCCAACAGCGCCAACAGCGCCAACAACCCCCGCCGGGACGAGGTGAGCCCGGGACCGTGCCGGGGACGCGGCTGAGGGCCGGGAGAGCGGTTCGAGAGCTGATGGCGCAAGGTCAAAGTCATCCTGTCCGTTGCCGCCCGGCCCAGAGCCTAGTGACGTCGACGACGTGGACGAGGCGGCCCGTTTCGTTGGACGAAAATAGCTTCTGAGCAGGACATATACCTATTCGGAACTCCGTAGGGGCGAATCTACGTCGATTCGACCCTACGTCGGGAGACACCTTAGTTCTGCTCGAACGGTGGTAGTGACGACACCGTCCGCGAGGGGAGGGTTATTTGGCGTCGGCCCAGGTGCGCCCGAAGGACAGGTTGACCTCCAGCGGCACCGCCAGATCGAACGCTGCGCCCATCACCGCTGGCACCAGCTCGGCCATGGCGTCATGCTCATCGGGCGGGACCTCCAAGATGACCTCGTCGTGGACCTGCAACACGATGCGGCTGGCGGCGCCACGCTCGGCCAGGGCCTGGTCCAGCCGCACCAATGCCACCTTGAAGATGTCCGCCGCCAGACCCTGAATGCCGGCGTTCATGGCCTGGCGCTCACCGGCTTGGCGGATCCGGAAATTCGGCGAGGACAGCTCGGGGATCTGCCGGCGACGGCCGAACAGGGTCTCGGTGTAGCCCCTCATACGGGCCTCGTGCACGGTGCGTTCCATGTACGCCCGCACCGCCGGGAAGGCCTCGAAATACGCCTCGAGAATCTCCGCCGCTTCCGAGGTGGGGATGTTCAGCCGCTGGCCCAGCCCGTAGGCCTCCATGCCGTAGGCCAGCCCGTAGGACACCATCTTGGCCTTGGAACGCATCTCCAGGGTCACGTCCTCCGGCGCCACCGAGAACACCCGGGCGGCGGTGGCGTTGTGGATGTCCCGGCGGGCCTCGAACGCCTCCACCAGGCCGGGGTCGGTGGCCAGATGGGCGATGCAGCGCAGCTCGATCTGGTTGTAATCCGCCACGCACAACTCGCAGCCGGGGCCGGCCACGAAGGCCTTGCGGAAGTTGCGGCCCAGCTCGGAGCGCACCGGGATGTTGTGCAGGTTCGGTTCCTCGGAGCTGAGCCGGCCGGTGCGGGCCACGGTCTGGTTGAACCGGGCATGGATGCGCCCATCAGCGGCGATCTCCATGAGCAGACCTTCGCCATAGGTGGAGCGGAGTTTCTCCACCTCCCGATAGCGCAGCAGGTGATCCACGATGGGGTGCTGACCGGCCAGCTTCTCCAGGGTGGCGGCGTCGGTGGAGAACCCGGTCTTGGTTTTCTTACCCGGCGCCAGACCCAGCTCGTCATAGAGCACCTGGCGCAGCTGCAGGGTGGAGTTGACGTTGAACTCGTGCCCGGCGTCGTCCTGGATGGCCCGGGTGAGCTCGTTGGCCTCCTCGGTGAGGGACCGGTTGAGCTGCTCGAGTTCGGCCCGGTCCACCGCGATCCCGGCGTGTTCCATGTGGGCCAACACCCGCACCAACGGCACTTCCACGGTGTCGTTGAGCTGACGCAGCTGTTGGGCGTCCAACGCCGCCAGCAGCGGGGCGATGAGCCGGTGGGTGGCCAACGCGGCGCGGGCCGCGGTCCGGGCCCCGTCCTGGTCGGCCCCGGTGCCGTCGGGGTCATCGGCGGCGGCGAAGTCCAGTTGGCCCTGTTTGGGGGCCTTGGCGGCGGCGGCCTCGTCGGCGCCGAGCTCCACGTTGGCGTAACGGTCCAGCAGGTCCGCCAGCAGGTAGCGGGATTCGGCGGGGTCCAACAGGTACGCCGCGATCCGGGTGTCGAGCCCCAAGGTGCGCAGGTCGATGCCGGTCGTTGCGCCGGTCGTTGCGCCGGTCCCGGTGCTGCCACCCGCCGCCGCCGGACCGGTGTCGAGGTCCAGCAGGGCCCTCATCAGCCCCTTGGCCCCGTGCGCGGCCAACGGTCGGCCACCCACGTCCACCAGCGCGGCCAGCGCCCGTTGCACGCCACCGTCGGCCAGCAGGGCCCGGTCCAGCCACAGCACCTCGCTGCAGTCGGCGTTCCACAGCAGCGCCAGGCCCCGCAACGCGCCGCGCTCGTCGGGGCGCTCGAACGCGCCGGCCACCGCCAACACCGCTTCGGCGGCGCCATCGGCGGGGGTGACGGCCAGAACCCCGAGCCGGGCCACGGCGTCAGCGGGATCCTCGGGGCGCACGATCTCGGCCTCGAGCACCTCCCGGGGACTGGAGGGCGGCCCGGCCCCCGCGGCGGCACCTTCAGACCCGTCGGGCCCGGCACCGGCTGCGGGGACCACCGCCAGCGCCTCGGCCAACCGGTCCCCGAGGGCGCGGAACTCCAGGAAGTCGAACAGCCGGCGTAACTCGGGCCAGTCGATGGGCCCGATGTGCAAGCTCTCCGAATCTACCGACAGGGGCACGTCCCGGCGCAGCACCATCAGCTCGGCGTGGTGACGGACCTGGTCCTGGTATTCGGTCAGGTTGGCCCGCAGCTTGGGGGTCTGTTTGTCCAGGTTCTCGAAGATGCCGTCCAGCCCGCCGTAGTTGGTGATCAGCTTGGCGGCGGTCTTCTCGCCCACCCCCGGCACCCCCGGCAGGTTGTCGGAGGGGTCACCTCGCAAGGCGGCGTACTGGGTGTATTGGGCGGCGGTGACCCCGCAGCGTTCGATGATGCCGGCCTCGTCGTACAGCGCGTAATCGGAGACCCCGCGCCGGTTGTACAGCACCCGCACATGGGGGTCCTCCACCAGCTGGTAGGCGTCACGATCACCGGTCACGATGAGCACGTCGTGGCCCCGGTCCCGGCTGGAGGTGGCCAGGGTGGCGATCAGGTCATCGGCCTCGTAGCCAACCAGTTCCAGGACCGGCAGATGCAACGCCTCCACCACTTGACGAACCAGGCCCATCTGTTGGCGCAAGATGTCCGGCGTCTCGGCCCGACCGGCCTTGTACGTGGGCAGGGCCTCGTGACGGAACGTGGGCTCGGGCCGGTCGAAACACACCGCCACCTGGTCCGGGCGATGGTCGCGCAGCAGGTTGATGAGCATCGACGTGAAGCCGTACACCGCGTTGGTCACCTGCCCCGAGGCGGTGGCCATATCGGCAGGTAGGGCGAAAAAGGCCCGGTAGGTCAGCGAGTTCCCGTCGATCAGCAGCAACAGCGGCATCGACGGTGATGTTACGGCAGGCCGGCCTCGGGCAACTGCGGCTCGGTCCCGGTCTCCGGCTCCGGCTCCGGTCGCAGGGAACCGTCGATGATCCGTTCCGCCACCGCCTTCATGGTGGTCCGTTCGGTCATGGCGGTGGTCTGGATGAAACGGAACGCCCGATGCTCGCCGTAACCACACTGGTCCATCAACACCCCCTTGGCCCGATCCAGCACCTTGCGGCTGGCCAGGCGGTCCTCCAGGCTGGCGGATTGCTCCTGCAGGGCCCGCAGCTCCGCGAAACGACCCAACGCCACCTCAATGGCAGGCACCAGATCCGATCGTTGGAACGGCTTGATGAGATACGCCAGCGCCCCCGCGTCACGGGCCTGCACGATCAGCTCCCGCTGGCTGAACGCGGTCAGGATCAGCACCGCCGCCAGCCGCTCACCGGTGATCAGGGCGGCGGCGTCAAGCCCGCTCATCCCGGGCATCTTGATATCCAAGATCACCAGGTCAGGACGCAAATCCCGGACCAGCTGCACCGCCTCGTCACCCCGACCGGTCTCCCCGATGACCTGATAGCCCTCATCGACCAGGGTCTCGCGCAGATCCAATCGGATGATGGCCTCGTCCTCGGCGATGACCACGGTGGTGGAACTGCCGGCGTCCACGGTCACGAACTCTCCTGACGTCGGGCGTCCGCCAGCCGATCGAGCAGGGCATCCTGATCCTGTTCCAGACGGGCCACCTCCGCCGCTAACCGATCCCGCTGACGGGCAATGGCCTCCATTGAACGCTGGGCCTCACGTTGGGCCCGATCCGCGTCCCGCCGGTCCGAGACCAGCGCCTGCAACCGGGCGTCATCGGCCTCGGAGCGGAAATGGGCCAGCTCTTCATCGGCGATGCGCAGTTCTTCTCGGACCCGCCGCAGCTCCACCCCGAGTTGGGTGAGACGGCGCTGCACGGTCTCCGCGACACTCATGGCTGCAGTGTATTAGGTGCTCGGTATTGGCCCTGGTGGGAGCGGCCCTGGTGAGACCGGCCGATGCGGTGCCCGGGGCGGGATTTGAACCCGCACGCCTTGCGGCAAAGGATTTTGAGTCCTCCGTGTCTGCCATTCCACCACCCGGGCGGGCGGGGCATGAGCGTAGCGGACAAGGGCCCGGCCACGACAACGACATCCACCGACCGGTCGCTGGCGGTGTGACATCCAACACGTTGGGTCACAAGTGTGAAACCCTCGGTGGCCGACAGGAGTCAGAAGCGTGAACGGAAGCAGCAGCACCATCCGCAGCTGCATCCGGATCATCGAAAAATCCGCCGTCAGAACCCACCGACGCCCTCACCAACCAGGACTCGCCCGCCGTCATGCTCGCCTTCACCTTCCCTGGTCAGGGATCGCAAAAGCCTGCCATGGGCGCCCCCTGGCGAGACCACCCCTCCTGGGCCCTGGTCAACGTGGCCAGCGAAAACAGCGGCCGGGACGTGGCCGCGTTACTGCTCGACGCTGACGCTGACCAGCTGAAAGAGACCCACAACGCCCAGCTGTCCACGTTCGTGTTGTCGATGCTGGTGCTCGACGCCGTTCGCCGGGCCCATGTGGGAGCCAGTCACCTGGCCGGACACAGCCTGGGCGAATACTCGGCGTTGGTGGCCGGCGGGGTGTTGGATTTCGCCAGCGGGGTACGGCTGGTCACCGAGCGGGGCCACGCCATGCGCCAGGCCACCCTCGAACGCACCGGCACCATGGCCGCGGTCCTGGGCCTGGACGACGCCCTGGTCGATGAGGCCTGCGCCGAGGCCCGCGCCGGTGGCGTGGAGGTCTGGTTGGCCAACGCCAACGCCGACGGCCAGGTGGTCATCGCCGGTTCGGCGGAGGGCATCGAGGCCGCCGGTGTCGCCGCCAAGTCACGCGGCGCCAAACGGGTGATGGCGGTGGCGGTCACCGGCGCCTTCCACACCCCGTACATGGCCTCCGCCCAAAGCCGGCTGGACGCCGCGTTGGCGGCCACCACGTTCGCCGACGCGGTAGTACCCATCGCCGCCAACGTGGACGCCGAACTGCATCAGATCGGCGCCCAATGGCCCGATCTGCTGTCCCGTCAGCTCTGCAGTCCCGTCCGGTGGCGCCAGAGCCTGTCCACCTTGCACCTCGCCGGGGTCAGCGTCCTGGTTGAAGTGGGCCCGGGCACGAACCTTACCGGCATGGCCAAACGCACTCTCCCCGATCTGCGGCTTTTCTCTGCCGCCACCCCCCAGGAGGTCCAGACCCTCGTGACCGAGCTTGCGCTGCTCGCACCGGAAGACGCCCCGCCCAGCGAGGCACCACCCACCGATGGTGAGCATCTGTTCGCCAGCGAGCGGCTGGTGGTCAGTCCCGCCGCAGGGGTGTTCTCCCCGGCCGCCAACCTGCAGGACGGGCGGCGGGTCTGGGCCGGTGACGTGTTGGGTCAGGTGGGCGAGCACGAGGTTCGCTCCCGCTTCAGCGGCTGGTTGATGGGGTTGTTGGCCCACCACGGTGAACGGGTCACCAGCCGTCAGCCGGTGGCATGGCTTCGGGTAGTGCCCTAGCCCTGCCCTAGCAATCCCTCGCCCGGACCCTCTGCCAGCCGCCATGGCCGGGCCTGCAAGAATGATCGAACGCCACTCACGTCTAGCCACGACGTGCGAGTCAAAGGGGCATGGATGCGCACAGGGGTGATCACCGGGATGGGTTCCGCCGTCCCAGAACAGGTCCTCACCAACGGCGACCTCGAAACGCTCGCCAACACCAACGACGAATGGATCGTGGAACGAACCGGCATCCGCCAACGTCACGTGGGCGGCATGACCTCCACGTTGGCGGTGGAAGCGGGCCGCAAAGCCCTTGACGCCTCCGGTATCAATCCCGCCGCCATTGATCTGGTGGTGCTGGCCACCACCACCCCTGACCAGGTGGTTCCGGCCACGGCGTCAGTGGTGCAGGATCAACTGGGCCTGCACTGCGGGGCGTTCGACGTCAACGCGGCCTGTTCGGGCTTCACCTACGGGCTGGTGGCGGCGCAGGGCATGGTCACCATGGGCATCGACAACATCCTGGTCATCGGGTGTGACAGCCTGTCCCGGATCACCGATTACACCGACCGCAACACCGGCATCCTCTTCGCTGACGGAGCCGGGGCAGCGGTGCTGGAATGCCGCCAAGCCGATCAACCGGCCCTGTTGGGCTGGGACCTGGGCTCGGACGGTTCCGCCGCCGGCATCCTCTACGCCGACGTGGGCGGGGTGTTGCAGATGGAAGGCCGCGAGGTGTTCCGCCGGGCGGTGCGGGTCATGGTGGACTCCGGCCGCAAAGCCCTGGACATGGCCGGCGTGAAAGTGGAGGACCTGGCGCTGGTGGTGCCCCATCAGGCCAACATCCGCATCATCGAATCGGCCCTGAACAAGCTCGACATCCCCATGGAGAAGGCCTCCATCAACCTGGACCGGGTGGGCAACACCTCCTCGGGCTCCATCCCCATGGCCCTGGAAGAAGCCGTTGCCGACGGTCGGGTGAAAACCGGGGATCTGGTGCTGCTGGTGGGCTTCGGTGCCGGGATGACCTGGGCCAGCGCGCTGCTGCGCTGGGATGGTGCGTGAACGCCACCGACCACAGCCCCCTCCTGACGACCCCCCCGACCGCCCGCACGGTGTTGGTCACGGGGGCCAACCGGGGCATCGGGCTGGCGTGCGCCCGCCGTTTCGCCGAGGCCGGCCACCGGGTGGCCATCACCTACCGCAGCTCTCCCCCACCGGCTGGCGCCCTGCCGGACTCGGTGCTGGCGGTCTGCGCCGATGTGACCTCCACCGAGGCGGTGGACGGCGCCTTCACCCAGATCGAAGCGGCCCTGGGACCGGTGGAGGTGGTCATCTCCAACGCCGGGGTCACCAAGGACGGCCTGGTCCTGCGCATGAGCGACGAGGATTTCACCTCGGTGTTGGACACCAACTTGGTGGGTGGGTTCCGGGTGGCTCGCCGGGCAACCAAGACCATGATGCGCCAACGCCACGGCCGGATCATCTTCATCTCCTCGGTGGTGGGCCTCACCGGGCAGGCCGGGCAGGCCAACTACGCCGCCTCCAAGGCCGGGCTGGTGGGCATGGCCCGCTCCCTGGCCCGGGAATTCGCCTCCCGCAACATCACGGTCAACGTGGTGGCGCCGGGGCCCATCGCCACCGACATGACCGACGCCCTGAACGCCACCCAGAAAGCGGCGATCACCGGGGCCGTGCCGCTGGGCCGCTTCGGTACCGCCGAGGAGGTGGCGGAGCTGGTGGCGTTCTTGGCATCGGACACCGCCGGCTACCTCACCGGGGTGGTGGTCCCCATCGACGGGGGACTCAGCATGGGCGCCTGAGCCGCCCGGCTCCGCCCACTAGTTTTCCTTCCGCACCACGTTGCCGCTCGTCGTGCGATTTCCTCGCTACACCCACAATCCGTTTTGAACACACAGGAGCAAACGATTCCGATGGCCGACAACTTCGAACGATTCAAGGAATGTGCCGTGAAGGTGCTCTCGGTGGACGCTGACAAGGTCACCCTTGAGGCCAGCTTCGCCGAGGACCTCGACGCCGACAGCTTGGACCTGGTGGAGCTGGTCATGGCGCTGGAAGAGGAGTTCGACATCACGGTGGAGGAAGAGGAGCTCGAGGGCATCGCCACCGTCAACCAGGCGTACGAGCTGGTCACCGGCAAGCTCTGAGCGAAAGGACCCGCCAGCATGACCAACAGCAGTTCCCTCAGCCCTCGCCGAGTGGTGATCACCGGCATGGGCGTGGTTGCCCCCTGCGGCATCGGGGCCGAGGCCTTCTGGGCGGGGCTGCTGCGGGAGCCCGAGCCCGGCCTTCGTCGGGTGCAGGACTTTGATCCGGCGCTGTACTTCGACAATCCGAAAGACGCCCGGCGCACCGACCGTTTCGCCCAACTCGGCCTGGCCGCCGCCGATATGGCGCTGGCCAGTGCCGGTGATCTGCGGGCCAACCCGGCCCGGATCGGGGTGAACGTGGCCACCGGCATCGGCGGGTTGGCCACGCTCGAAGAACAGATCCTGGTCAACTACCAAAAGGACAGCCGCCGGGTTTCCCCGTTCCTGGTGCCGATGATGATGCCCAACGCAGCATCGGCGGCGGTGTCCATGCGCTACGGCTTCCAGGGTCCGTGCGAGACCACGGTCACCGCCTGCGCCGCGTCCACCCACTCCATCGGCTCGGCCATGCGCTACATACGCTGGGGTATGGTCGATGTGATGGTGGCGGGTGGGGCGGAGTCCGCCATGACCCCCACGGCGCTGGCGGGGTTCGGCAACATGACTGCCCTCACCCGCAGTGGCATCAGCAGACCGTTCGACGCCGAGCGTGACGGTTTCGCCATGGCCGAGGCCGCCGGGGTGCTGATCCTGGAGGAGTACGAGCACGCCGTGGCCCGCGGCGCCACCATCTTGGGCGAGGTGTTGGGGGCGGGCAACAACGCCGACGCCTACCACATCACCGCCCCCTCCCCTGGTGGTGCCGGCGCGGTGGCCTGCATGGAATCGGCGCTGGTGGATGCCGGGGTGGCCAAGGCCGACATCGCCCACATCAACGCCCACGGCACGTCCACCCCGCTCAACGACGCCGCCGAAGCGGAAGCCATCGCCAAGGTGTTCGACGGGCGCTCACCGATCGTGACCTCCACCAAGGGGGTGACGGGCCACGCCCTGGGCGCCGCGGGGGCCATTGAGGCGGTGGCGGTGCTGTTGGCCATGCGGCATCGGCTGGTGCCGCCCACCGCCTGCACCACCCGGCTCGATCCCGACCTGCAGCCGATAGACCTGGTGCTGGGCGAGGCCCGCCCCTGGACCCCGGGCATCTCCATGTCCAACAGCTTCGGGTTCGGCGGCCACAACGGCTCGTTGGTCCTCGGCCCCCCACCGCTCAGCTAAGGCCAGCTAAGCCCGCCCGAACCCCGCCCGGCTCCGGGGCTAACCCTGCGGTTCGGCGTCCACGATCACGAAGAACAGCTCGGCCTCACAGGCCAACTGACCGTTCACCTCGGCCCGGCCGGCGCCCTTACCGGCCCGGGCCGATAGTCGCGCCATCTCGAAGGTCAGGCTCAGCGTGTCCCCGGGCAGCACCTGGCGGCGGAAGCGGGCCCGCTCCACCCCGCCGAACAACCCCAGCTTGCCGGCGAAGCGATCGTCGCCCCACAACGTCAGCCCCCCACACTGGGCCAACGCCTCCACCTGCAGCACCCCCGGCAGCACCGGCCGACCCGGGAAATGCCCGGCGAAGAACGCCTCATCCCCGCTCAGCTGCCATTCCGCCTGGGCCGACACGCCCGGCTCGATCTGCAGGATCCGGCTGATGAACAGGAACGGATCCCGATGCGGCAGCACATCTCGCGGCTCCGGCAGGGAAGCGTCCATTGAGCGGCAAGGCTAGCCACGCACACCAGGACCGCTGGGATAGCCCACTCGCGGGCAGAAACATCACACCACGTTACGTCTGAGCCCGCGAGTGACGGCACCTCGGACCCGCAGACCGGCAGGTGGGCTCAGGGCTCAGGTTTGGTTCTGCATGGCGTGGGCGGCGCGTTCGAAGTACTCCAGCAGGGCCGCCTGTACCGGCTCGGGTGGGTCGGTGGCGGTCACCGCGGCGCGCATGTGGACCAACCAGCGGTCGCGTTCGAGGGGTCCGACGGGGAACGGGGCGTGACGCATCCGCAACCGGGGGTGGCCACGCTGTTGGCTGTAATGGTCGGGGCCACCCCAGTACTGCACCAGGAACCCGGCCAGGCGGGCCCGGGCCCCGTCAATGTCCTGCGGTGGGTACAACACGGCCAGCACCGGATCGCCCATGACCCCGTCGTAGAACCGCCCGACCAGGTCCTCGAAGTAGCCCGGGCCCATCAGGTCATACACGCTGGCGGGCACGGCCGGGCCGGCATCGGTGTCACTCATCCGGCGGTCACCTTGAGATCCGCGAAATGCACATCAGCGAACGTTTCGTCGATGGTTTCCACGAAGAAGCCGATGTCACCGCTGTTCTCGATGACCCCGGTGTCGAACGTGGAGACCGCGGTGCCGTTCACGGAGACCGTCACCACCGTGCCCTTGTTCTGCACGGAGAGTGCGTCGGGTCGGGCCCGGTCAAAGCCCCGGACCCCCGCCGGCAGCGCCCCTGATTGCAGCACCCGTAGCGCCTGGTCACCCTCGATCAACAGTTCCCAGCGCCCGGCCCGGGGGTCAATGGTGAAGGCCATGAAGTTGGCCACCCGAGCAGGTCCCCCGGTGTTCGGCGGCGCACGGAAATCACCGCTGGCCCGCACCACCAGCCCGTAACGGACCCGACCACCGGCGCTGAGGGTGCCGTCCACGTGGACATGGGTTTCCACGATGACGTCCCGGAAGCTGTACCCGCCGGTGGCCACGGTCTGCACCCCGGTCCCGGTGGCCTCGAGGTGGTACCAGCTGGGGGCGTAGTAGCCCATGGCATGGTCGGGACCGCTCGCTTCCCGGAACCCGCTGGCGCGATCCTCGAACAGGTCATTGACCAGCACGTTCTCCGGCCTGTCAGGGCTGGACTCACTGAAGTCCGCGGCCCGTTTCGGCATGGGCAGGTCCAAGTTGAACGTCAGCGGGACGGTGGCCGGATCCACCTTCTCAGCGGCACAGCGGAACCCGGTTTCGGCGATGGCGGAAAGGTTGCCCGGTTCCACCGCTTGGCGCATGGCGGCACCGTCGCGTACCCGGCCGTTCTCCCCGCCGTGGCGTACCTGCTGGCCACTGGTCACCGGCTCATAGGGCTCATCGACCCACTCCCAGACCGAGGCCACGGTGTCGGACACCCCGAACTCGCTGCGATTACCGGTGGTGGAACCGGTGGGACGGGTGCCGGCAGTGTCGATGTCCACCAGGCTGCGATTGTCCCCCCAGGGATACAGGCTGGCCTTGGATCCCCGGGCTGCGGTCTCCCACTCCGCTTCGGTGGGCAACCGCTTCGACAAGGCATTGCAGTACGCCCGGGCCCAGATCCACGGGACCCCGCGCACCGGATGGTCAAGGATGGCGTCGGGCACCTTTCCCCCGGGCCAGGTGGTGGCCGGCGGCGCCCCGACCTGTTGTACGAAGGCGTCGTACTGGCGGTTCTGCACCTCAAAGCTGTCCACCAGGAACGCGTCCAGCCGAACCTGCCGGGCCCCAGAGGATTCCGCCCCCGCCGGGTTCAACCCCACCGTGTACGTACCTGCCGGTATGGTCGACATGCGGTCGGCGGAGGGCACCCCCGGCGCCGGCACCCCCAGCCCCTCGGTTTCCTGCGCGCCGCCGGCCGGGTTGGCGCCCTGGGCGTCGGGGTCGGTTCCGGTGGTCGTATCGGCAGGGTCGACGCTGGTGGTGCCGGTGGCGTCTACAACCTCGGCCGGGCCGCCGTCCCGGAGGGCTGCGTAGACCCCCGCCGCGCCCAGCGCCACCACCGCCAGGACCGCCACCAACAGGCGCGGTACCCGAGTGGAGCGCTTCGGGGCAGTGGGCGTGAACGCCGCCCGCTCACCCCGAGTCCCCGACGCGAATCGGTGCGCTACCTGGTCACCCTGCGCGGGCCCTGACCTCTCCGCCACCCCTTCGCTTGTTCCCCCCGAACCGCCGGTCCCGCCCGATCCCGCCGATCCATCGGTCCCGCTCGACCCGCCCGGTCCGGCCGCCGCTGCCGGGCCGGTCCTGCCCGACCCACCCGACCCGGCCAATCCGCTCGACCCGGCCGACCCACCCGACGCGACGGCGGCCGTGCCGGGGCCCAAACCCTGACCGGGGGCTGCACTCTGGCCGGGCGCGGACCCCGGCCCTGGCGGGGCACCGAAACCGGCCGGCGGTGCCGTTCCCGGCGGGGCCATCTGCGCAGCCATCGCGCCCGGCCCCGGCGGAGGCAACCGCAGCGCCCCTGCCGCCGGAGCCGACCCCGGGCCGGCGATGCCAGGCGCCGCCCGGCCAGCGGGAGCCGGAGCTGACGCCGGGGTGGGTGCCGGATCCGGTGCCCAGTTCAGCGCCGGGGAGGGTGGCGGACCGGTGCCGAGGGAGGCGCCCGCATGCTCGGCGCGACCACTGGGGGTGGCGGCCGACGCCGACGCTGACGTGGCGCCATCGTTGCGATGGAGAGCCGTCGCCGGTTGACCCCACGCCGCCAGCAACGCGCCGCCCCTGGCCACGGCGTACTTCGGATCCCCGTCGAGGATGGGGGTCAACTCGCCCACCGCCTGACGAACCGCGGCCCGCACCGCGCCCAACGCCACCGAACCGCCCACCAGCAGTACCGCGCCCAACTCGGAGGGTGCCACGTTGGCCTGGCGCAGGGTGCGGTGGAAGGCCCCGATGCTGTCCGCCACGCTGGGACCGATCAGCCGTTCGAACTCGTTGCGGGTGACCCGGACCACCTCGCTGACGCCGGGCAGCATCACCGGCACCTCCACCAAGGTGTCCACCGACAGGGCCTCTTTGGCCGCCACGCATTCCCGCCGAACGTTGGCCACCGCCACCGCGTAGGACGGGCCGCCGCGCCGCTCGGCCACATTCCACGGCTCCCCCACCCGGGTTCGGACCAGGTGGAACAGGATGTCATCGAAATCCAGTCCGCCCAGGTGCTCCACGCCTTCGGGGTCACCGGCCAACTCGAACCCCACCGGGGTCCGCCGCAACACCGCAGCGTCGAACGTGCCCCCGCCCAGGTCGTACACCGCCATCAGATCGCCCACCGACACATCCCCGCTGACGGAATGGAAGGCGGCGGCGGCGAAGGGCTCAGGGGCGAAGCTGACCTCAGCCAGACCGGCCTGGGTCAGGCAGCTGCGGAACAGCTCCAGGCGGACCGAACGCCAGTTGGCGGGGTGGGTGAACAGCAGCCGGTCCGGGGTCCCGCCTTCGGACATCACCGCCGCCTCCACCACCCAACGCAGATAGGCCGAGACCAGCTCCGTGACCGGATAGCTACGGTCCCCGATCTGCACCGGCGCAGGGTCGGCCAAGCGGCGCTTGAGGTTGCGGATCAACCGATCGGGGTCGTGGGCGCCCACCAGGTACGCGTCCTCCCCGTGGATCAGCGTGCCGTCTTCCCGGAGGAAGGTGGCGGTGGGTACCGCGCCGGCGCGTTTACCGAGGGTCACCACCCGGCTGGCGCCATTGCTGACCGCCACCGCGGCGGTGAAAGAGGTCCCGAAGTCCACCCCGAGGACGTAGCCCATGTCGAATGATCCTCTGACCGTCAGCCGAGCTCGCGGATTTGAAACTCTTGGAAGTGGATGTGGGCCTTTTGGGACCCGGGGTAGCTGAGCAGCACCATGCCGGCGCTGGTACCGGTGAAGCCCGGAAGCTGCGGAGGCGCGAACACCTGGGACCCATCGATGAAGAAGGCGTACTTGTCGGGCCCGGTGATGCGCACCTCGAGGTTCACGGTGTCGGGGATGGCCCGGGGTTTGCTGTCGATCACCACCCACTTCGAATCAGCGTCCGGTCGGCTGCACACCGCCCATTTGCCCGACCGGGGATCGACCACGAAGATCAGGGCCTTGCCGTCGGCTCCCGCCCGCAGCAGCAGCCCGTAGGCAAAGATGCCGGCGTCCACGGTGGTGTTCACCGGATCCACGAAGGCCGAGGTGCTGATGGCCGCTTTCTGGTTGGGATCAAGCGAGAAGGAACTCTCCACCAGCGTGGCTTGGCTCTCAGCCTTGGTTTCGAGGTGGAAGAACCCGTTGGGGTGGTAGCCGAAGCGGGTCTTGTCGGTGGTTTTCTCCACCCAGCCCGAGGTGGCGTCCTCGAAGTCATCGCGGAACATCACCGCTTGCGGCAGGGTGGTGGCGGTGGGCTCGTTGCCCTTCTTCGGCAGGCTCACGTCCCCGAAGGCCAGGGCCGGCACGCTCTCGTCAACGGTGCTGGCGGCGCAACGGAACCCGGCGATCTTGAGCGCGCTGGAGCTTTCGCTGACCGGTAGCCGGATGCTGTTGCGGCGCAGGTACCCGTTCTGGCCGCCGCGCAGGAGGTGCATGGTGGGATCCGCCCGCCGGTCGTAGGTGTCCCCCACCCACTCCCACACGTTGCCGGCCAGGTCCGACACCCCGAACTGGCTGACGTTGAGCTGCCCCGCAGGAGCGCCACGCTCGTAGGTGCCATTGTCGGGCAGCTTGCCGTCAGCGGCGTTGGCCCCCCAGGGGAACAGGCGGGCCTCGTTGCCCCGGGCGGCAACTTCCCACTCCTTCTCCGTTGGCAGCCGCTTGCCCAACGCGGCGCAGTAGGCGGAAGCCCAGTCGAAGCTGACCCCCTGCACAGGGTGGTTGGCCAGATCATCGGGGAAGCGTTCCCCGGGCCAACTGGCCGGCGCGTCGGCGTCCTTCTCGGCCACGAAGGCCTTGAACTCGGCGTGGGAGACCTCGAATTGGTCGATGAAGTACTCAGCCACGTCGTGGGTTCCGGCCAGCGTTTCGGCGTTGTTGGGCTCCGGCCTTTCCGACCCCAGGGTGTAGCTCCCGCCGGGGATGCGGACCATGCCCTCAGCCGAGGCGGTTTGCACCGGCTCGTCCCCCACCGGATCCCCGGTGGCCACCTCGGTCCCGCTGTCACCTTCGCCGCTTCCGTCCTGGCCGCCCTGGGTCAGCGCGTACGCCCCGCCGGCTGCGGCCAACAACACCACCACCAGCAACGGGACCAGCACCTTGACCTTGGAACGGCGGGCGCCCTCCGCCGCCAGCGCTACCGGGGTGCCTCCGGCGACGGGCGCGCCCCAGTCAGAGCCCCCTAGGGACCCGTTGGCCGCCGCCGGTGGTGACCCGCCGCTGCCGCCGGGACCGCTCGGTGCCGCCCCCGCAGCCGGACCCCCCAGACCTGCGGGACCGGGCCGATTGGTTGGACCGGAAGGGCCGGGCGCGACGGGCGGGCCCGATGCGGGACGTGCGCCGGGACCGGGGCCGGCGCCACCAGAGCCATTACCGGGGCCGCCACCAAAGCCCCCACCCGGCCCCCCACCAGGGCCGTTGCCCGGTCCGCCACCCGGGCCGGCAGCGAAGGGTTGGTCGAAGAGGCGGGACAACCCGGACGCACCAGTGGGCGGCGGACCGAAGGGCGGCGGACCGACGGGCGGCGTCGGGGGCGGGTTCCCTGGCGATCCCCCCGCCTGGCCGACTGGGACCGGACCCCCGGTACGGCCCGGTGCAGGAACCTGAGGGGCCCCCACGGGTTGGGGCGGCGGGGCCCCACCACCAATGAGGGTGGAGGGCGCCGATGAAGGCCGGGGCACCCCCGGACCTGCGCCACCGTCCCGGCCGGAACCCACCGAACCGGCGAAGAACGACGGTCCCGATCCTGACCCGCCCGCACCCGCTGCGGGTTCGGCTGCGGCGCCGGCGGCCAGCGCCGCGCCCCGGGCCACGGCGTAGAGCGGATCGATGTCCTCCGCCACCAGGGACCCGTAGCGCTGCCGCAGCAGCTGGCCCACCAGCGGTATGCGAGATGAGCCCCCCACCAGCAGGACCGCGCTCAGCTGGTTGGCATCGGACCCCGCGGAGCTGATGGCCGCCTCCAGGGCCGAGATCGAATCCTCCAGCCGAGGGGTGATCATGGCCTCGAACTGGACCCGGTCCAGGGCCACGGTGGTGTCCACCCCCGGCAGCAACACCGGGATCTGCACGTCCTGTTCGCTGGAGAGCAGCTCCTTGGCCTCCATACAGGCCCGGCGCAGGTGCAGCATCGGGGCTGGCAGGGACGGGTCATCGGGGTCGGTGGGCCAGCGATCACCCACCGAGCGGCGCACGTGGTGCAACACCGCCTCATCGAAGTCCACCCCGCCCAGATGCTCAATGCCCACGTTCTCACCGAGCGGTTCGAATCCGGTGTCCGTCTTGCGCAACACCGCGGCATCGAACGTGCCGCCGCCCAGGTCGTAGATCGCCACCACGGCACCGGTGGGCACCCGGGCCTCCGCGGCGTAGGCCATGGCCGCGGCCTGCGGTTCGGCCAGGCGGGAGTGGTCCTCCAGGTTGGCCATGCGGAACGCCTGGGAGAACAGCTCCAGCTTGTACGGACCCCAGTTGGCGGGGTGGGTGACCACGGTGTGGCGGGGTCGGTCCCGTTCCCGGTCCGTGACCCGGGCCACCACGTGCTCGATCATCTTGCCGATCAGGGCCTCAGCGCTGAACGGTGAGGTCTGCAAAATGAGCGGGGTGGGGTCCCCGAGCCGACGTTTGAACTCCCGGGCGGCGCCGCTGGGATCAATGGCGGCCCGGCGAGCGGCGGCGTCGCCCACGATGAGGGTGCCGTCGGATCCGAGATAGACCACGCTCGGGATGTTGTCGGCGATGGGACCGAGCCCCACCACCTCCACCGTGCCGTCAGCGCGACGGATAGCCGCTGCGGTGTAACTGGTGCCGACGTCGATGCCAAGGTCATACACCACGGGGGTTTCTCCAGAGCTTGCGGGGTTCGGGTGGGAGGGGCCGGGACCGGCGGGGTGGATCCGTCGGTGATTCAGGTTGGTAACGGCAGGCAGTTGCCGGTGTTGGGCAGAACGCGATGTTGCGGGTCGGCAACCAGTACACAGATTTCGGTGGCTTGGGCGGCCTGGACAGCTTCGATGCCGTAGGCCGTTGGTCCACCGAAGGGATTGGGATCGTCCCACAAGATCCAGTTGTTGTCGTGTTTCGTACCTCCCGTGCCCGCATTGTTCGGATCTTCTGCGATCTCGGGGTGGTTCGGGAAGAAGAAATGGATGTGACGGGCGGAGATATCAGCGACGTAGCCCTGGGTCCGGAACGGAACCACCAGCTGGCCGTCCTCGTCGAAGTGCACCGCCAGCGCGCACACGAACGGGCTGGGACGGTCCTGGCAATCCTCCGGCAACGGCAAGCTGGCAGGGTCCACGACAGCCGGTGGCGAGGTCGTCGGGGAAGTCGCCGGAGCAGTCGGCCGGGTGGTGGTGGGCGTCGCCGGGGTTGGCGTTGACCCCGTGCTCAGTGAACCGGTGGAGGGGGATCCGGCTGAGTCGGAGCCGGCCTGGCCTGATCCGTTGGCGTCGGAGGCGGTAGCTCGAGCCGAGCCCGGGTCATCGCCTCCGAGCAGTACCACCGCCACTCCCACCAGCACCGCCACCAGCACCAGCACCGCGCCCACCAGCGCCACCCGCTTCGCCCGCCCCGGCCCGCCCTCGCCCCGCGCCGCCGCATCGCCGGTCCCAGCGGAACCAGCCGCCCCCGAACCCCCAGTGGCTGCCGACCTGGGCCCGGCCGGGCGCGACGGCGGCGGCGAAGACCCGTCGAGCGGCCGTGGTGAGCCCCCCGGTCGCGCCACCAGCGCCGGCGCCATCTCGTTCGGCAGATTCGCCGGCGGCCCGCTCGGCGACTCCCGCGGCGAGCCACCCGGCCCTCTCGCGGGCGGCGTAACCGACGGCGTAACCGACGGCGCGGCGGGCGTCCCGGCAGGGGACCCCGGAGGCGGCCCGGCCGAAGGGCTGGGCGGCGGCCCGGTCGAAAGGTTCGGCGGCGGCGGGGCGGGACCAACCCCGGCGGCGGCGAGGGGTGGACCGCTGAGACGGGCTGCGGCATCCGCGGCCAGGGCGGCACCCAGGGCCACGGCGTGTTTGGGGTGCACGTCCACCGCCACCGGCCGCCCCACGGCAGCACCCACCAGCTGCGCCACCAGCGGAATTCGGGATGAGCCCCCCACCAGCAGCACCACCCGCACGTCGGCGGGGACCACGTGGGCGGAACGCATGGCCCGTTGCAGGGCGCCGAGCGTGTCCTGCAACGCCGGGCGGATCATGGACTCCAGCTCCGGTCGGGTGAGACGCAGCTCGGTGCGCAGGCCCGGGAGCAGCACCGCGATGGTCACATCGGTGTCCGCCGACAGTGCCTCTTTGGCCTCCACGCAATCGGCCCGCAGCCGGGCCACCCCCGCCGCCACCGCCGGATCCCGCAGGTCGAGCCGGTCGATGGCACCGTCGAGGAACCGATTGACGTGGGAATACACCGCAGCGTCGAAATCCACCCCGCCGAGGCGGTCAATGCCCTCCGGTGGGCCCATCGGCTCGAACCCGGCCGTGCTACGGCGCAACAAGGCAGCGTCGAAGGTGCCCCCACCCAGGTCATAGACCGCCACCACCTCGCCCAGGGCAATGTGCTCGCTTTCGGCGTAGTAGATAGCAGCCGCCTCGGGCTCGCTGACCAGCATGATCGGCGGCAGGGCCAACCCGTGTTCGGCGGCGGCCTCCTGCACCGCCCGCAGGAGGACCTGGCGCTTCTGGCTGCCCCACATGGCGGGGTGGGTGAGCGCCAGGCGGTCGGGGGCGGTGCCCTCACGCTCCACCGTGGCCCGATAGATGGCGACCAGCAGCTGGCCCATCAGCTGCTCCGCCAGCAGCTTGGTACCGCCCAGATCGAAGGGGGTGGGGTCTCCGAAGCGGCGTTTGAACTCCCGGGCCACCCGGTCCGGCTCGGCCATGCCCCGCCGGTCAGCAGCCTCGCCCACCAGCACCGCACCGTCGGGTCGGAGCAGCACCACGGACGGCAGCACCGCTGAGCGGTTGCCCAACGGCACGATCCGGGCCCGCCCATCGACGGCCACCGCAGCCGACGAGTACGCGGTGCCGAGATCGACCCCAAGTCGATAGCTCATGCCGCCTGCCTCCCGCCCGGAGGTTAGTGGCCCCGAGGCGGCGCGATCCCCTATCTGCCCGGTCTATCGGGGTAGGGGCAATCCCCGATCTTCACCGGGTCCCGGCCCCGTACGCTCGAACCCGTGACCACCCTTCTCGAACTCGTCGAGACGCTCGCACGCGACCCCCAGGCCAAAGCGGCTTACGACGCGGCGCCCGATGCGTATCTCGCCCGCAATGGGTTCGGCGATCTCAGCCCGGCCGAACTGAACGAAGCAGTGCTGCACTCCGCCGAGGTCCTCCCCCCGCTGGTGTCGGCGCAGTTCGGCCCCGACGGCGGCCTCGATGCGGTGTCGGGCGCCGATCCCGCTGGCTTCGATCAGCGCTTCACCAGCGATTACGAAGAGGACCTGTTCGGCTTGGACCAGGACTCCCCCATCTTCGCTGATGGCGAATTGAGCGACACGCCGCAGGACGATGCCGGCTTCGAAGCCGACAGGCACGCTGATGGGGACCTGCCGGTGGAGCCACAGGCGATACTGCCCGAGCTCCTCGAGCAGCCCGCCCAACGCCCCGATACCCATACCGACACCGACACCGACACCGATCCGGAGTCCCTGCGCCACCTGTTCGACGGAACAGACCCCCACGGCCTCGACGCCGAACCCGGGCTGGTGGAAACCGACGCCCCGCCAGCCCCGGCATCGGCCCCCCTCTCGGCGCGTGCCGTCGAGTTCGAGCCCGCCGCAGAGGCCTTCCCCGATCCGTTCGATGATCACCAACCTGACCAGGGCACCGAACCGCTGACGGACAGCACGCTGACCAGCACCGATCTGTTCGAGGAAGCCCATCCGCTGACCGCACCGGTGGAACAGCCCCTGCTCGATGCACAGCCCCTGCTCGATGAACATGAGTCCTTCGACCCCCGCGCCGAGCA
>JBJXFH010000148.1:0-13587 GCA_046155365.1 Acidimicrobiales bacterium
GAAGCGCTGCCTTTATTGCTCACTTTGTCAAGTGGAGTGAAGGGCTACACCACGATTCACGCCGGTTCGGCCCGGCAGGCGCTGACCAGATTGCGCTTCATCTGCCAGTTGGCCGACGCCGCCCGGGACCTGCCGATGAGCGCGCTGAACACCTTGGTGAGCGAATCAGTGGATCTGGTGGTGCACTGCGCCCGCGGTCCCGCCGGACCCCAGGTGAGCGAGATCATCGCCGTGGAGGACCTGGTGGGCGGATTCGATGCCGCCCAGTTCACCGTTACCGAGTTGTTCAACCGCAACGGTCCCGACCACCCCCTGCGGTGGACCGGCAACCTACCAACCCGTATGGACCGGGCCCTGCGCGCTGCGGGGCTGGACCTTCGTCAACTTCTGGCCGAGGGTCAACGATGATCCCGGTGCTTTTGGCCCTGCTGGCGGGCACCGGTGCCTACCTGCTGTTCACCGCCCAGGCCTACGGTTGGCGGCGGCTTGGTCCCCGGGGCCTGTCCGCCGGCGGCCGGGGAGCGGACGCCACGCTGCGCCAATGGCTCATCCAGGCCGGGTTGGCCGAGGTGGCCTTGGGTCAGTTCTGCGTGGTGGTGGCAGCCCTGGCGCTGCTGGGGGCCATTGTGGGCTTCGCCCTGTTCGCGTCCCTGCTGCCGGCGATGGTGGCGGCGCTGGCGGCGGCGGTGACGCCGGTGGGGCTGTTCCGCAATCGCCGCCGGGCCCGGCTGGATCTGGCCCGGGAGGAATGGCCCCGGCTGATCGAGGAGATCCGGCTGCGGGCCACCACGTTGGGCCAATCCATACCCCAGGCCCTGTTCGATGCCGGACGCAACGCCCCCGCCGAACTCCGCGACGCCTTCGAAGCGGCCCAGCGGGAATGGCTGATCAGCACCGATTTCGCCCGGACCCTGGACGTGGCCAAACGCCGGCTGGCGGACCCCTGCGCCGACATGGTGTGCGAGACCCTGCTCATCGCCCACGAGTTGGGGGGCACCGATCTGGGACCGCGCCTGTCCGCCCTGGCCGAGGACCGTCAGTTGGACGTCACCAGCCGCAAGGACGCCCGGGCCAAGCAATCCGGTGTTCGCTTCGCCCGACGCTTCGTTCTGGTCGTACCGGTAGGTATGGCGGCGGCTGGTTCGTTGATCGGCACCGGTCGCCGGGCCTACGGCACCCCGCTGGGGCAGCTGCTGGTGCTGGTGGCCATGGGGTTGCTGGCGGCATGTTGGGTGTGGGCCGGCACGTTTCTACGCCTGCCCGAGGACGAGCGGATCTTCGCCGCAGACCCGGGCGGCGCCCCTGACCGGTCGGTGCCGTCATGAGCCGCACGCTGCTGCTCATCGCCCTGGTGGCCTGGGGTGGCTTCACTTTGCTGTTGGGTGAGCTCCGCAGCCTCAAACGAATGAGCCTGACCGAACGCCTTCGACCCTACGTGGGATCCCAACGAGGACGACCGGCTCGTGTCGGGGTGTTGTCGGTGGCGTCCTTCCGTGAGGTCATGGGACCGCTGGTGGCCTCCGGCAGCGAGCGGATGCTGGCGTTGCTGGGGGTCAATGAGGAACTCTCGGTCAAACTGGCTCGGCTGCATGCGCCTCTTGATGTCACCGCGTTCAGGTTGCGCCAAGCGGCGTGGACCGGTGCCTCCCTCACGGTGGCGGTGCTGGTGGTGCTGGCCGCGGGGGTGCCGCCCCTGTTCGGTGTGCTGTTCGTGCTGGGCGCCCCGGTGCTGGCCTTCCTGTTGGTGGAGCAACGTCTGAACTCGGCCTGCACCGCCCGCCAGACCCGCCTTTTCAACGAGTTGCCAGTGATCGCCGAGCAACTGGGCATGCTGCTGGGCGCCGGTTATTCCTTGGGTTCGGCGCTCAACCGTCTCGCCCGCCGGGGTAACGGGGTCATTGCCCAGGACCTGCAGCGGGTCAGCAACCGCGTCCGCCAAGGCCTGTCGGAGGAAGCCGCGCTACGGGAATGGTCCGCCATTGCCGCCGTGGTGGAACTCGAACGTTTGGTGAACGTGCTGACCCTGAATCGTCAGGGGGCCGATCTGGGTCGGCTGGTGGCGGAGGAAGCACGATCGATTCGCCGTCAGGCCCATCGCCGCACCATCGAAACCATCGAGAAACGCGCCCAGTTGGTGTGGATACCGGTGACCATCGCCACCCTGGTGCCCGGCGTGATGTTCATGGCCATCCCCTTCATCGAAGCAATGCGAACCTTCGCCGCGCTCTGAAACCGGCGGGAAAGAAAGCGAGCACCAATGCAGCATTCGACCAAACATCACCCAGCCAACCACCGTGCCAACAGGCTCGAGAGGGCGGATCTCACCCGCCGCCTCCACATCCGGGCCACCGGACTTCGCCAGCGTTTGTCCGAGCCCGACGAGCGGGGTGAGGGCGTTATCAGCATGGCTATCGCGGTGTTGATTGTGGCGTTCTTGGGAGCCGCGGCCTGGCTGGCGTTCAAGGGGTTGCTCGATGGCACCAAGGAGAAGGCCGAAACGCAGATCGCCCGGGTGGGTGGCTGAGCCCCGCAAGGGCCGGATAGGTGGGGGCGCACGGACAATGCGGATCAGGGGACAAAACGAAACAGAACGTGGCAGCGGACTGTTGAGCACGTGCTTCGGCATCATGTTCTTCCTGGGATTCCTGCTCTTGGCGGCGCAGATCACCCTGGGGCTGTATGCCCGTTCGGTGGTGACCAGCGCCGCCCTCGATAGCGGACGCATCATGGCCGCCGCCGCCGGACCTGACGGTATGGTCGAACCCGGCGAGGTGGCCGCGGCGCAGGCCGAGGCGGTGGGCAGGGTCCGATCCCTGCTCGGTCCGGAAGCCACCTTCGAACTGCGATCAGTGGACCGCGCCGCCAGCGTGGTTGAGGTGGCCGTCTCCGCTCCCCGACCCCGGTTGTTGTGGGGCGGCGGCACCCTGGGATCGGACATCATCGAGCGGCGGGTGCGGGTCCGTTTGGAGCAACTGCAATGAAGCGCCGAACCACGTCACGCCCACATCAGGAGGCCGGTCAGGTTGGCGGCATCGAGGTGCTGCCGCTGGCATTGTTGGTGTTTGTGGCCGGCGCCTTGCTGGTGGCCAACGCCTGGGCGGTGGTGGACGCCAAGATGGCCGCCTCCGCCGCAGCCCGTGAAGCCGCCCGGGCCTACGCCGAGGTACCTTCCGGTATGGGCCAGGATGGGGCCTGGGCCGGGGCCGTCACCGCAGCGCGGGACACCCTGGTGGCGTACGAGATGCCCCCCGAGCGCGTGAGCCTGCACCCGTTGGCGGCGCCCGATCCGTTGCGCTGCGCCCGGGTGGTGGTGGAGGCGGGGATCACCGTGCCGTTCATCACCGTGCCGTGGCTGGGGGCCTTCGGTGAAGGGTTCGTGGTACGAGCCCGCCACAGCGAGTTGGTGGACCCCTTCCGCAGCGGCTTGGAAGGCGACGGCTGTGCATGAGCCCCGGACCCCGACCCGAGCGGGCGTGCGCACCCGCGCCCCCGGGCAGACCGATCGGGGCAGCGCACTGCTGCTTTTTCCCGCCGGGCTGCTCATCGTGCTGGTGCTGGCGGCCATCGCTTTCGACCTCAGCTGGGCCTTCCAGCACAAACGGCAGTTGGTGGAGTTGGCCGACGCCGCCGCCAACGATGCCGTGAGTTACGGACTGGATGAAGCCCGACTGCGCCGGGACGGCTCGTACTGCCTGGCTGCGGATCGAGTGGAACGTTCGGTACGGGCCACGCTCAACGCCAGCGGGGCGTCGGTGACCCTGCAATCGGTGCAGTTGCTGACCTCCGCCGGCGCCGCCTGCCCCTCCGCGGTGGCGATCACCATCGCGGCCACCACGCCCCAACCGTTCAGCGCCGCCGTGCCCGGTCTCGGAACGGCAATCGACCAGCACGCCACCGGGCGAGCCACCGCAGTGGTCCGGTGAACCCGTGAGCGGACCATTCGACCATTCCCAACCGCAGTTCACACCCCGGAGCACCATGTCATGACCGCCCCCCTGAGCGCCCCGCCATCCCTGCACCTGGGCGTGACCGTGACCTGCGACGCCGCCGGGGAGTTGGTGGCCCGCAAGACCGTCCTCGCCGGCGACGCCGACCGTCTGCAACACGAGGTTGACGTCCTGGTCCGCCTGCAGGGGCTCGACGTGGTGGGGGCCGTGCCCGGCTCTGCAACGGTGCACCTGGACGGTCACCAGGCCTGGGTTGACCTGGTCCATCTGGACGCCACCCCGCTGGCGGAGGCCATGGACGGTCCCCCGACCCGGTTACTGGCGGCGCTGGCGTCGGTGGCCCGCACGTTGGAGGCGGCCCACGCCCGGGGGGTGAGCCATGGGCGCCTGGACCGCACCCACATCCTGCTGGTGGGCGGCCGTACCGTCGTGTGTGGCTGGTCCGACGCCGGGCTGCAGCGAACCAGCCACGACCCGGTCGACCTGCAGGGGGCGGCGCAGGACGGCGGGCGGGGCGACGAGGACATGCTCGGCCGGCGCGAGACTGCTGAAGTGGCGCTTCGGTCGTCTGTCGACGCCGGCGAATCAACCGGCCGCACCGGCGAATCGTTCAGCGGTCGGAGCGAATCGGCCGTCGGTGGCGGCGAATGGCTCGGCGGTCCGGGCGAATCGACACTCAACGGTCCAAGCGAATCGGGCGGCGGTGCGAGCGACTCAGCCCTCGGTGCCGGCGAATGGATCGGGCGTCCGAGCGAATCGATGGGTAGCGGTGCCGGCGAATCGGTCAGCGGTCGGAACGAAGCGACGGTCCATCGAGGCGAATGGATCGGGCGTAAGAGCAACCCCACCGTCAACGGGCCGAGCGAATCGGCCGTCGGTACCGGCGAATGGATTGGGCGTCCGAGCGAATCGATGGGTCGCAGTGCCGGCCAATCCGCCGTCGGTGCGGGCGAATCGGGCGGCGACAGGAGCGAATGGGTCGACGGTCCGGGCGAATCGGGCAGCGACAGGAGCGAATGGGTCGGCGGTCCGGGCGAATCGACAATCAACAGTCCGGGCGAATGGGTCGGCGGTCCGGGCGAATCGGCGGTGGGTGCCGGCGAATCGGCGGTGGGTGCCGGCGAATGGGTCGGCGGTGGGGTCGAGGGGGACGCGCTGGGGCCGTGGGGGGGCGGGGACCCTCATCTGGTAGCTGCGTTACGCGAGCAGTCGGGAGCCAACCTCGGCGCTGAGGGTGGCGCGACCTGGGTGGCGGCGCCGTTCGATCCCGGGAGCGACGTGGTGTCGTTGGGCGAATTGTGCTTCGCGACAGCAGCGCACCGGTCCCTCACCGGGCGGATGCGAACGCAACTCACCGCGGTGTCCACCATCGCCCGCCATCCTGACCCGACAGTGCGCCCGCCGATGTCCGAACTGGCCCGGGTGCTCTCCCGGGAAGACCCCGGCGATCCCACCTCGGGAGCCATCGAGGCCACGGCGCACCCCGACCGGACCCGATCCCTGTCCGGCCTCCGATGGCCCACCCGACAATCGCTCCGCGGGCTGCCGGTGCCGCACCTGGCCCTTGGCGCGGCCTCGGCCCTGGCGGCGGCGGTGTTGACCACCATGGTGCTCTCCGGTGGCTCCGGCGGGCCGATCGCCGCCAACGACGCAGCGCTCAACGACGGGACGCTCACCGACATCACGTTCAGCGACGCGACAATCAGCGACGTGACGGTCAGCGACGGGCAGGTTCCCACCGATGCGGGCGAGGGCGCAGTCACCGAACTGAACCCCAACGACGGTACCAATAGCGGCACCGCGGCACCGGTGGGGACCGTTCCGACGGCGGGGGTCACCGCGCCCGCCACGAACAAGCCGTGCCCGACCACGGCGGAGGAACTGGCGCTGGTGGGACTTCCCCGCAGCTGCATAGAACCGCTGGCGGTGACCGTCAACGCCAACCTGGTCCGGATCGGTGACCTGCACTACCAGGTGGGCAACGCTGAGGACCGGGTGATCCTGTCGGACCCTTATTGCCAGGACAAGCTGGTGGCGATCCTGCTGCAGCCGGCGGACGGCGGGGTGTACGTCTATGACCAGTGGGCGTCAACCGAGCGTCCCAGCAGCGCCCGCCCACTGGGCCAAGTGCCCGGTGCCGCCCACTTCACCGAACCCATCGCGCCCTCCTGCGGCCCGGTATCGGTGGTCGGCCAGGACGGGACCGTCACCGAGCTGGGCGGAGGATCCCGATGAGCGCCACCACGATCAGCTCGCCCGTCCCCGAAGCCCGCCTCGCGGCCGCCATCCGCGTGGCCCTCTCCGCCGCCCTGTGCACCATGCTCACGTGGCTGCTGCTGTCGGTCGAGCCGCACCTGCCGGGCCAACCCCTCCAACCCCTGCAACTCCGCCACCTTGGCCCCTGGCTGGTGCACAACCCGCCCGACGCTGTGGCAGCCCGGTTGGTGTGGGGATTAGGCCTGCTGGCGGGGCTGTACCTGGCGTTGTTGCACCTCGTGGGTCTGCTGGCGCTGACCTGCCGATCAGCCCGGCTGCTGCGAAGCGTGGATCGGGCCAGCGGCGGGTTGTTCCGCAAGCTGGGTGCGGGCGCCGCGGCCGCTGGTCTGTGCGGCACGGTGTTGAGCGTGGGGCCCGCCGGCGCCGCGACCCTGGAGGGCCCATCGCCGGTCCCGACCACCGCCGACAATACCGATCAGTACCGTACCACGGGGTATCCAACGGCCCAGCGGTACGTCATGACCGGACCGGACCTGACCTTGCTGCGCCAAGGAACCGACCCCGGTCCGCCACCCATGAAGCTCCTGCCACCAACCAGCGCCCCCGACACCGGCGCGCCATCCGTCGGCGCCGCATCGGCCAGCGCGCCATCGGCCAGCGCGCCATCGGCCGGCGCGCCATCCACCGGCGCACGATCCACGGGCAAGCCATCGGCCGGCACGTCATCCACCGGCACGTCATCCACCGGCACGTCCGCGACCGGAGCGTCATCGGCCGTGGTTGATCGGGGACCGGTGCCGGTCACGGCTACTGCGACCCCGTTGATGCGGTTGATTGACGCACCGGCCAGCGGCCCATCCGCCGGCCCCGGAGCACCCGGAGCGCCGCCGGCCGGCACAACACCGTTGACTTGGGAGGTTCGCCAGGGCGACAACCTGTGGGACATTGCCACCGCGGTGCAGGCCAGCGTGGGAGCCACCGATGACGAGGCCGTCCACGGCTATTGGCTGGAGCTGATCGCCGCCAATCGGGACCGGCTCAGCGATCCCAACAACCCGGACCTGATCTTCATGGGCCAACAGTTGCTGTTGCCACCAGCGGGCGGCACCCAGCGCTGAAACGGTTCGATCAGCCGGACTGGTTGCGGGGGGACGCCGGATCGTCCTCGGACAGGTCGTCCTCGAGATGACGGAGGGCGTCGATCTCCCCGCCACCACGCTTTCGATCAGCCAGCGAGGACAACACCGTGAGCCCCACGCTGGCACCGATCAAATACCACCGATAGTCCGCGATGAAGCCCAGCACGGCGTCGATGGGACCCTGGAAGACGTTGCCCAGGGCCCGGATGAGCGCCAGGCGGGCGATGGTGCCGCTGACGTTCAACACCGCGAAGACCACCGGGTGCATGGCAGCGGCGCCGGCGATCAGGCACACCACGTTGTTGGGGGCCACGAACACGATCAGATGGCGGGCCTTGGCGAAGGCGGTCTCCATCCAGCGCATGGACATGCCCACCGACGGGGCCCGACGCTCCATCCAGCCGATGGCCCGAACGCCATACCAGCACCCCAGCAGATAGAACAGCGGATCCGGCGCCAACAGCCGCAGGGTGGCCACCGAGTAGTACGACCAGGTGTCCAGCGCGTTGGTGGTGAGCGCCAAGTAGCGGTTGTGGGAACTGAGCGTCAACAGCCACAACGGGTGGGTGTCCACCAGTGACGCCCAGAGGAACGTGGCGGCGTTGGACATGATGACCATGACCACCAACAGGCCGACCACGACGCTGACCACGCGTCGGCCGGGGGGCTGGCGCAGCGCGTTTTGGGGAAGAGGAGGGGTCGGGCGTTCCACAGCGTCCATGGGGTGACCGCGCCGGAAGCGAGATGTCGGCACGGCGAGGCGGCGAATCGACGTCGAATCGCCCCCGTGGCACTGTAGGGCGGCCATCAGCCAAACCCGCGCCAGGGCAGCTCGAACCGGAGGACAAACTATGGACGGCCTGATGATGGACGTGCCGCTCACGTTGACCCACTTCTTTGAACGGGCCGAGCGCTACCACCATCGCAAGACCATCACCACCGCCACCCGGGATGGCCTGGTCACCACCACCTACGGCGAATGGGCCGAGCGCACCCGCAAGCTGGGCACGGTGTTCGACCAGTTGGGCCTGGCACCCGACGCCCGGGTGGGGACCTTCGGATGGAACTCGGCGGATCACCTGTCGTTGTACTTCGCCGCCCCCTGCAGCGGGCGGGTGTGCCACACGCTCAACATCCGGCTCTTTCCCGAACAGCTCACCTACATCGTGAACCACGCCGGTGACGAGGCCATCTTCGTAGACCGCTCGCTGGTGGCGCTGCTGGCCCCGCTGGTATCCACCTTCACCACGGTGCGCCACCTGATCGTGATGGATGACGGCGGCCCGGCCACCGATGCCACCGCTGCGTTCGGCTCCCCCGGCCAAACCGAACTGGGCCCCGACGGCCCCCAGGTCCATGACCTCGAGGCGCTCCTCGACGCCGCCGAACCGCTGCGCCCCTGGCCCCGGCTGGAGGAGGGGTTGGCGGCCTCGCTGTGTTACACGTCGGGCACCACCGGCCATCCCAAGGGCGCGTTGTACTCCCATCGATCCACGTACCTGCACACCATGGCGCTCATGCAGGCGGACTCACTGGGGGTATGCGAACGGGACGTGATCTTGCCGGTGGTGCCGATGTTCCACGTGAACGCCTGGGGTCTGGCCCACGCCGCGGTGTGCTGCGGCGCCAACCTGGTCATGCCGGGACCGGATCTGTCGGCGCCGGCCATCACCGAGTTGCTGGTGGGCCAGCGGGTCACGGTGGCGGCGGGGGTGCCGACCATCTGGATGGGGGTGCTGCCGTTGCTGGAAGGTCGGGACACGTCGGCGTTGCGGGTCATCCCCTGCGGAGGTTCGGCGGTGCCCAAGGCGTTGTCGGAGGGCTACCGTACGGTCACCGGCAAGCCCATCCTGCAGGCCTGGGGCATGACAGAGACCTCCCCCATCGCCGCCCTCTGCCAACTGGTCAGCACCTTCGATGGGATCAGCGACGAGGAAGCGGCCGAACGACGCACGTTCGTGGGCCGGGTGGTTGCAGGGGTGGAGATGCGCATCGTGGACTCCGACACGCTGGAGGAACGACCGTGGGACGGGGTGAGCTCCGGCGAATTGCAGGTGCGCGGCCCGTGGGTCATCCGGGAGTACTACGACGATGCCCGCTCACCGGAGAGCTTCAGCCCCGACGGATGGCTCAAAACCGGCGATGTGGCGGTGGTGGACGGCTACGGCTACGTGAAGCTGGTGGACCGATCCAAGGATGTGATCAAATCCGGTGGCGAATGGATCAGCTCGGTGGACATCGAGAACGAGCTGATGGCGCACCCCAAGGTGGCGGAGGCGGCGGTGATCGGCATCAATCATCCCCGCTGGCAGGAGCGACCGTTGGCCTGCGTGGTGCTCCGGCCGGGTGAGGCCGCCACCAAGGAGGACATCTTGGCGTTTCTCGATGGTCGCATCGCCAAATGGTGGATGCCCGACGACGTGGTGTTCATTGAGGAGATCCCCCGTACCTCCACCGGTAAGTTCTCCAAGAAGGACCTGCGCAGCCGCTTCATCGATCACGTCCTGCCGGCGTGAGTAGCGACGTCCATGTGGCGGACCGGTTGGTGGCCGCCGCCCGAGCCGCCGACTCCCTGGCTTGTGTGGGCCTCGACCCCCGCCCCGCACTGTTGCCGCCGGCGGTACGGGCCGCGGCCCTGGCCCGCTGGGGCAATGGCGCCGCGGCGGTGGCAGAGGCGTTCTTGCAGTTCAACCTGGGGGTGCTGGACGCAGTGGCCGGGCACTGCGCCGCGGTCAAACCCCAAGTGGCGTGTTACGAAGCCTACGGATCAGCCGGCTGGGCGGCGTTGGAGGCCACGGTGAGGGCGGCCCGGGAGCGGGGTCTGCAGGTCATCGTGGACGGCAAACGCAACGACATCGGCTCCACCGCCACCCATTACGCCCAAGCGGCCTTCGGTGGCGCCCCCGGCCTGAGCGAGGAAGCCATACCAGACGGTACCCTACTTGACGGTACCCTACTTGACGGTACCCTACTTAATGGTATGGGGGCGGATTGGTTGACGATCAACGGGTATCTCGGCGGCGATGGGGTGTCCCCGTTCCTGAGCGATGAACGAACCCACGGCATTTTCGTGCTGGTTCGGACGTCCAATCCTTCCGCCGCTGATCTCCAGGATCTCCTGGTTGGTACCGCACCGTACGATCCGGAATCTGCCGGCGTCGGCCCCCTCACGGTGGCGGAGCGCATGGCCGGACTGGTGCAACGCTGGGGCCAAGGTCGCGCCGGGCGGGCGGGGCTGAACGATGTGGGTGCGGTGGTGGGCGCCACCTGGCCCGAACAGGCCAGGCAGCTGCGCGCCACCATGCCCGACACCATGTTCCTGGTGCCCGGTTACGGCGCGCAGGGGGCCAGTGCGGCGGACGCCCTGGCCGGGTCCCGTCCGCAGGGCTGCGTGGGCCTGCTGATCAACTCCTCCCGGGCCATCCTCGGCGCCTGGCAACATGACGACGCCGAGGACTGGGTGGGTTCGGCGCGGCGGGCAGTGCAGACCATGAACGCCGAGCTGGCCCAAGCAGCGGAAAAGGCGGGCCTCAGCGGGCCGGCCGGGTAAGCGTGGCCCGGTAATGGCTGCGGGCAGTGTGGCTGGTCATTCCGCGGCTGCGTTTTCGGATGCCGAACCGTTCCGCCCCCAGCAGCACGCTGAGCAGCACCACCAAGGGGTTCAGTTGCCTGATCAACCAGTTGGACGTCTCTGAGGCGGACCCAAACGGTTCGGGCCCGGCCGGTTCAGCTGGGGAGGCCACTTCCCCGTGGCTGGCGGACCAACCATCCACCGCGACCATCCACCTCAACCATCCACCGCGACCCATCCACCGCGACCATCCACCTCGACCCATCCACCGCGACCATCCACCTCGATCTCCAGCTCCACCGTTCAACTCACCCCTTCATCGCCAGCAGATTCGTTCACCGGTTTTTCGCTCCGGGCTCCGATACTGGAGCGGTGCACCACCCGGTCGACCCACCCGGCCAGCGCGGTTCGCGCCGCCGGGCCGCGGGGTGCGCCGCGCTGGCCCTCATCCTGCTCGGGGCGTTTGGCGCGCTGGCGTGGAAGGTCCACCTCCACCCCGAGCGCTTCGCCTGGGACCTACGGGTGGAAAACAAGCTGCGGACCACGGTGTTGGAGAACCACCATCGGGCTGTGGGCCTGGTGGCGGCGCTGGGCGGACCGGTGGTGCTGATCGCCGGCATGGGATCGATGATGCTGCTCAGCTGGCGGATCGGGGATCGTCGCCGGCTCAAGCTGTCCGTGCTGGGGCCGCTCAGCGCGGTGACCGCCAGCCTGATCGCCAAACCCTTGGTGGGGCGGCTGCTGGGCTTTTCGTTCAGCTTCCCCTCAGGGCACACCACCGCCGCCGCAGCGTTGGCGCTCACCGCAGTGGTGGTGTGCTTCGACCTGACAACGGACCGGTCCCATCGACGCCCGTTGTGGCCCACGGTGCTGTGGCGCCCGCCTGACCGCCCCCACCAAGGCGCCGTCCGGTTCCATCCGATCTTGAGGAAGCTCACCGGCCTGGTGCTGCTGGGGGCCGCGCTGGGCGCCGCGCTGGGGGTGGCCCTGGCGGTATCGGTGCTGCGTTGGCATGTGATCAGCGACACCGTGGGTGGGTTGTTGTTGGGCCCGGCCATGGTGATGGCCATGACCGCCCTGTGCGTGGCCTGGGTGCCGGTGGACCGACCGATCCTGACCTCGGTGACGCTGCGGCGAATCGGGTTGGTGGCCCTGGCGGCACAGGTGGTGGCGGTAGCGTTCATCCGCCTGCCGTACTTCATCCTTCGCCCCGGATCGCTCATCCCGCTCAACAACTCGGTGCGGGTGGAGATCGAGGAACGCGGGCAGCAGGTACCCGCCGGCGAGGTGGTGAGCGGCACCTTCAGCGGGCTCACGGTGCGCACCGTACGGCTGACGTTGGGGGAATGGTTCTGGCACGACGTCAACAACTCGCTGGACCCCATCGTGCCGTTCGAGACCCTGATCCCGCCCGGGGTCAACAACCAGGACTATCGCGAGACCCAACTCCGGGTGTTCGTGGATGCCGGGCAGATCGCCGCCGCAGTGGCCGAACGGGCGTTGGGCCAAACGGTCATCATCGATGGGGACGGGGTGCTGGTCACCGCGGTACAGCCGGGCGCACCGGCAGACGGGCACCTGAGTGTGGGCGAGGTCATCACCGCCATCGACGGTCGGGCGGTGCGCTCCGAGACCGACCTCCGCGACGTACTGGCGGCGCTGGGCCAAGAGGCGGGGCTGACCCCGGGCCAACAGGCCAGCCCGGCGCCGAGCGGGGTGTCGGTCCCCGCCGAGCTCACCGTGGTTGACGTTGACGGCAACAGCCGAACCGAGTCGGTCACGTTGTCGGTGCTGGCCGCCACCGGTCGGCTGGGGCTGGGCCTGGGGGTCACCACCCAGGGGTTGCGATTCGAGCTGCCCATCGGGGTCTCCATCGACGGCGGCGGCGTGGGCGGCCCCTCCGCCGGGCTGCTCACCGCGCTCACCGTGTACGACGTGCTCTCCCCCACCGATGTGGCCAACGGTCGGCACATCGCGGGCACCGGCACGTTGTCCCTGAACGGTCAGGTGGGACCGATCGGGGGGATCGCGCAGAAGGTGCTGGGTGCGGTTTCGGCGGGCGCGGAGGTCTTCCTGGCACCGGCGGAACAAGCCGATGAGGCCCGTTACGTGGCCGCCGGGCGCATTGAGGTGGTGGGCGTCGCCACTTTCGACGAAGCCGTGGCCGCCCTCACCGACAGCACCCGCTAACCCCAGCTAACCCCCACTAACCCCCACTAACCTCATCCAACTCTGCTACCTCACGGCGGCCCGGAGCCGGCCGTCTGGTCCCTGGTGCCACACCAGATGTGCGCCGTGGGCGTCGAGGCGGAGATCGCCGCCATCATCGAGACGGCGACCGCTGCCCCACACCTCCGCCAGCCATTGCGGTCCCAACGTCACCCGACACCAGCTCGCCGTACCGTCAAGTATGCCGGTGGCCTGGGGTGGGCAATCCCAGGGTCCCACGGTGCATTCGAAGCGAACCAGCGCCGCGGGGCGGACCACCCCGGCGTGACGGGCCAAGCTGGCCACGAAGGCGCTGCGGGCCCGTACCTGCACCGCCCGCGCCACCGCCGGACGCAACGGATCCGTGAGTGCGCGCCGACGGCCGGCCTCGATCACGCTGAGCGCCGCCCGGTCCACCCACGCCTGGGGGAAGGCCAAAAGGAATCGGCCCATGGCTTCGGCCCGCGGTGGTGGCAGCCCGCGGAGCAGGTCCTGCACCCCCTCG
>JBJXFH010000151.1:0-16665 GCA_046155365.1 Acidimicrobiales bacterium
AGCGGCCCGAGGACATGCAGATCAAGTTCCTCGGCAACGGCGATGAGGTGATGTTCGTCGCGACCACGACGACCAACGAGGTCTACATGATCAACCTCGAGACCAATGCGGTCTCGGTCTTCGCCAACCGCGACACGATCGACCTGGCCACCGGCCTGGCGATCGGCAACGCGCTGGCCAGCCCGGACAACCTGGCTGTCGATGCTGCCGGCAACATCTACATCATCGAGGACCGCAACGGCGGCGTGGACAATGACATCTGGTTCGCCAAGGACCGCAACAACGACGGCGACCTGACCGACGCCGGCGAGGGTCTGGGCCGCTGGGCCTCCAACGGGACCGCCGGCTCGGAGTTCACCGGCCTGTACTTCGATCCCAAGAACAAGCGTCGGGCGTGGGTCAACATCCAGCACCCGGCCAGCGGCAACGACCGCACCATTGAGATCACCATCGCCGATGACGATGACGACAACGATGACGACTGAATCGCCAGCTCGATCTGATCTGATCTGATCTGAGCTGATCTGAGCTCACGCGAAACGGCCGCTCCCGGATCTCTCCAGGAGCGGCCGTTGCGCGTCCGGCCTTCTGAAACTTCGCGGGCCCAGGATCAGGCGACGCCGACGTACTTGTAGCCGAGGCCCCGGATGGTGACGATCCGGGTGGGGTTCGTGGGATCCGGCTCCACCTTGGCCCGAAGCCGCTTCACGTGGACGTCAAGGGTCTTGGTATCCCCCACGTAGTCCAGGCCCCAGATCCGCCCGATCAACGTTTCGCGGGTGAGCACCCGTCCGGCGTTGGCCAGGAACAGGGCCAGCAGCTCAAACTCCTTGAGCGGCAGGGCCACCGGCACATGGTCGATCTCCACCTCGTGGCGTTCGAGATCAACCATCACGTCGCCCACTTCGAGGCGGTCCGAGCTCTCCAGCCCGACGGGGCCGGTGGCGGGCAAGCGGCGCATGACCGCTCGCATCCGTGCCACCAGCTCGCGCATACGGTAGGGCTTGGTGACGTAATCGTCAGCGCCCACCTCAAGGCCCACCACGGTATCGATCTCCGAACCTTTGGCAGTAACCATGATGATCGGGACCTTCGACCGTTGCCGAAGGTCCCGACACACGTCGATGCCCGATCGGCGGGGAAGCATCACGTCGAGGAGAACGACATCAGGCCGCACCTCATCGAAGCGATCGACTGCGTCCTGGCCGTCAGTGGCCACCTCAACCCGAAAACCTTCTCGCTCCAGGGAGATGGTCAAAGCCTCGACGAAGGATTCCTCATCCTCCACTACGAACACGACCGGGCGATTCATCATTTTCGCTCCATCCTCGTCGGTACGCTGAGAGCTACCCCGCGACTGCGGTCCACGAAGCAGCGGTCTTGGCCAGCTCAGCATCGGGCAGAGCCACGTAGCCAACTTCCTCCACCGCTGCGTAACCAGCGTCGAGGTAGTAGTTCACGTAACCCACCAGCGCCGGGTTCTCGGCCGCCCTCTTCGTGTTCACATAAACATACAACCCGCGGGACAGGGGATAGGTGGCATCTGCGATGGTGGCCGCCGATGGCTTCACACAACCCTTGCCGCTGTCCACGGCGATGGACTTGATCTTGTCACCCTGCTCGGACGCGAAGGCGAAACCAACCCAACCCAATGAGTTCGCGGTGCCCTCGATGTTCTTGATGATCACGTTGTCGTCGGCGGAGGGGTTGTAGTCCTTGCGGATGGTCTTCTCGCTGCCCTTGGCCAACTTGGCGGCCTCAACCCGCTTCTTGGCCACCGGCTCGGTGGCGATCTCGATGAAGCTGTCATAGGTGCCCGACTCCGCGCCGGGGGCGGTGATGGACAGCGCCGCGTCAGGAAGCTTGGTCTTGGAACCCAACTCCGTGGCGATGGCCTGAGCGTCGGACCACTTCTTGAAACCCTGTGATTCCGGACCGACCAGCGCGTAGAGGTCATTCATGTTGAGGCACTCAACGGCGCTGTTCTTGGGGTCCGTCACCACGGTCAGCCCGTCGAAGGCGACCTTAAGCTCCACGTACTCCACCCCGGAGGTCTTGCAGGCCGCAGCTTCCTCGGCCTTGATGGGTCGGGATGCATTGGAGATGTCGGTCTCCCCGGCGCAGAACGCCTTGAACCCGTCACCGGTGCCGGGACCGGCCACGGTGATGGCCACATCAGGCTGCTCGTCGTTGAACAACTCCTTCACCCGCTGCGAGATGGGCTCGACCGTGGAGCTGCCGGAGATGTTGATCTCACCGGTCAGCTTCTCCGCCGCGGCCGCCGTGGTTGAGCTGCCTTCGGCGCCGGCCGCAGCGCTGGTCCCGGAACTGGTATCGGCCGCGTCGTCGCCGCCACAAGCCGCAGCCACCACGGACAACGCCAAAAGCCCTGACAAAAAGGCGGATCGCCGCTTCATGCTCACAACATCTCCTTGATTACGTCGTTCGATCCCGTTCAGCCCGCAACCTATGAGCGTGAGGTATCGACAATCGGTGAAGAAGATGAACCAGAGGTGAACACGAAGCCAACCTTGGGGTCTCTAGGACCCGGAAGGCACCACCGGCTCGAGCCGCAGGACGGTGAACGCCCCCAGCTTGATGGTTGAGGACGGATCAAACGCGGTGTCGATGTCAGGCTCGACACGCTCACCGGCGTCACCGAGGTAGGTGCCATTGGTGGAACCGAGATCGCGTATGGTCCACTGCCCGGCGTGATCGAGGGTCACCCGGGCGTGGCGTCGTGACACCCCCGTGTCGAGGGTGCCGCAGTCCACATCGGCCACCACCGAACCCGAGGTCCGTCCGATCACGCTTTGCGCCGCCCGCAGCTCAACGCGACGGGGCTGTGGTTCGGGGTCGGGATAGGGCACCCCGTCAGCCACCCCGCCGGCGCCGCTGTTGTGCTCCCACCATTGGCGGTCACAGGAGATCACCGCCACCCAGCCGATACCCGGGGGCGGCGGGGCCGGGACCACCGGTGAGGACGGAGTCAACGCGCCGGTGGCCGGAGCCGGGCTCACCACCGGTGCTGCCGGCATGGCCCCGGTATCGAAGTCGAGCCCGCAGATCTCGCAGAATCGTTCGCTTCCGCTGCGGGCCACCCCGCAATTGGTGCAGTCACCGGGAGAGACCTCCGCCGCCACGCCACCTGGTGGGGCCGATCCACTCAGCGACGAAGCCGGAGACGAAGCCGGCGAGGACGGCGAGGACGGCGGTGTGGACCCGCCGGAACCGGCCGCTGACGCCGATCCGGACGGGTCCATACCTATGCGTATGCCGCAGGTGTCGCAGTAATCGGGGGCGGCGGACTCATGGCCGTTCGGGCAGCGGATCATGAGCTGGCCGGGCGCACCCGGGTGGTCTTGGTGGAACGGGTGTCGAGCGCCATGAGATCGAGTTGTTCGGCGTTGCGCTTCAGCCGCACGGTGCCCGACTCGGCATTGTCGATGTCCACCACCTGGGCCAGCAGCCGGGTGGTGGCATCATTGCCGGCGGCGGCGGCCAACTGCACCGCCCGGCCCAACTTGGTGGTGGCCTCGTCCTCGTTTCCCGCCTGCCGGGCCGCCAGCCCCTCAGCGATGGCGGAGGCCAACTCCTGCTGCCCGGTGTAGTGGGCCACCTCGGGGTTGATGCGGGCGGTCAGCAGTTCGTCGGCGGACCATACCGCCCGGACCAGTCCCTGGGAGATGGGTTGGTCGTCAATCACCAAGCTGATACGGGCGGCCAACATCTCCTCACCCACCCCGGCCGGATTGACCCGCACCGCCACGTGATAATCGCGCTCCTCCGCTCCCCAGGCGCCGGTGGGGAAATCCCGGGTGAGGGGGTTGGGCCCTGCCGTGGCCCGGGCGGTGAGATCCTCGATGATCGGCGCCACCTGTTTCACGAACAGCAGCTCGGCATGCTGCGGCGTCCACACCCGCAGTTCAACGGACGCCACCGCCTTGCCCATGGCGGCGTCCATGATGGCCTTGAACTCCTCGGCCATTTCCTGGGGTTGGGGAATGATGTCCACCGTTCCCAGGAAGGCCTGGGCGATGGAACGCAGTTCGTCCACGGACCAGTTGGCACCCACCCCCCGACAATCCACCTGGAACAGACCCTGGTAGCGGGCCAACGCCGTCAACAGCGCCTGCGCCGGCTCGCTCTCGTTCTTTCCGTCCGTTACCAACAGCACGTGGTGGATGGCCCCCGGGAAGCCGTTGACGATGCCGGCGGCGGCGTCCAGCCAGGTGGAAATGGCGGTACCACCGTCGGCTTGGACATGGCGAATGGCCTCCAGCGCCTGGGCCCGGGTGTTGGCGTCGGATCGGACCGCGCCGCTGTGGTAACCAGGCACCGACGGGTGGGGATACACCAGTTGGGCCAACTCGGTGCCGGCCACCACCGAGAACCACACGCCGTCTCTGATCTGGTTGACCGCCGCCGCCAGCGCCCGCCGGGCCTCGTGGATGCGGCCATCGGTCTTCATCGAACCCGACGAGTCCAATACCAACACCTCGATCGCCTCCACGATGGCGGGTCCAGTGGCCACGGTGCCATCGGCTCGCACCGTCACCACGGCGTGTACCTCGCCGCTCCCGGGCGGCAGGAACTCGTTGGAGAACACCTGGACGTTGAATCCGCTCATGAAAGCTCCACTGGACGCGTCGGTTACGAAATCGTATCGGGGACGGTGCCGGTTGGGTCACTGGGGGGTGACGCCGCGGGGGCCAACGTCGCCGCGGCAACGGTGATGTTGTCGTGACCGCCGCGGTCTATGGCGAACTGGGTGAAACGTCGGGCGCCGCCCAGCAGATCACCGTCGGCGAAGAACTCCGCCACCTGTTGGGCGTGGTCGAGGTAGTTCCAGGCGCCATCGGACACCGCCACCAGCAGCGCCGGCCCGGAGATCTGGTGGGTCACGAGTTGCGGTATCGGCTCCTGCTGAGCATCGGCGCCCAACCAGCGGGTGATGGCGTGGCTGCGAGGATCGCGGTCCGCGTCCGGCTGGGTGAGCGTACCGGAGGCCACGGCCTGGGTGCCCCAGCTGTGGTCGATGGTGAGCTGGCTGACCTGGCCGGCCTCCACCACGTACGCCCGGCAATCACCCAACCATCCCACGCTGAGGCCTTCCGCCGGATGCCACCGGGCGGCGAGATAGGTACACGAGGGCGGCTCCACACCGGCGGGTGCGCCAGGAGCTCCGCGGGGAGCCAACGCCACCACCGCGGCGGAGGCCGCGGCGGCCGCTTGCGCCTGCAGTTCCTCGATCGATCCCTGGACCGTACCCTTTAGTACGGCGACGGCCGCGTTGCACGCCGCTTGGGAAGCCTCATCGGAGCGCGGGATGTTCGACACGCCGTCACACACCGAGAGAACCAGCCCGCCTCCCCCGCCTACCCCGTCGCCCTCCAAGGGGTCAAGGGCGGCCAGCGCGAAGCTGTCCTCGTTGCGAACCTTGCGGGGGCCCTTGTCACTGACCGCCACCATCCGGCCCGGCCCACCGAGATCCAGTTCCAGTTCCAGTGACAGTTCCTGTTCCATTCGATCACGGGGCCGGACGGAACGCATCCCGCAGGCAATGCAGAACCCGTCGGGGTCATAGCCTTCGCTACCGCCGCAGGAACCGCACGTACCGCTTGGTATGGCCAGGACCACCGCCCCGTCGGGCACCGCCACACTCCGCGCCACAACCCCGTCCCCCGCGACCACGGCGGCAGGCTCCGCAGCGGTGGTGGCGGCGCCGACGGTCAGTTCTGCGCCGCACTCCTCACAGAACCGGGCCTCGGGCGGCACCACCTCGCCACAGCCGGGGCAATGGGCGCCTTCGCTCACCACCATGAGCGCACCCGCACGGCGTTGGCCCGCTCCACCATTGCTACCCGCTCGGCCTTGGTGGGGCTAAGCCGGGCCTGTTCGCGCAAGGTGGATTCCAACGCCCGCCGCACGCCGGGCTCGCTGGCGGGGTGGCCGAACAGCTCCAACTGCGGTTGTTGCGGCCACGACCCAGATACCATACCGTCTAGTACAGTTTCGAGGACGGCGCGGGCCAGCTCCCCCCGGCGGCGGGCGTCAACGGCGGCCGCTTCCACCGCTTGGGCCGCGGCCACCGCATCGTGCAGATTGCCGGTACCGGCGGAACGGGCCAGCAACCACGCCGCCGCCTGCTGCAACGCCGCGCTACGAGCCGCCGATGCCGCCGGCACCGACTGCAGGGCCGCCACCGCGGCGTCCACCACCCCCAACGCCGCGTGGCAGCGGGCCAGGCCGAAGCTGGCGGTCACATAGGCCGGGTCCACCGTCAGGATCAGGTGGTACAGCGCGGCCGCTTCGGCATGTTCGCCGCTGAGCTCGGCCGCCAGCGCCGAGGCCAGCTTGGGGGCCAGCTCCCCCGGGACATCGGTGCGGACCCGATCGAACTCGGCCATGGCGCCGGGACCGTTGCCCTCGGCCAGCAGCAGCAGGCCCTCATACCAGGAGGCACGCCACTCCCAGGGGTCCTGGGCCCGTACCTGCCCGAGCAGGGCCCGGGCGCCGCCATGGTCGGCCAGCTCGGTTCGGGCCCGGGCCTGGCGCAACAACACCTCCAGGCTCTCAGGCACCCGACCGGCGCTCCGACCCTCCTCGATGGCGGCCAGCGCCTCAGTGGCCCCGAACCCGGCCAGCTCGCTCAGAAACGCCGCCGCGGGATCTGCGGGATTGGCTTTGAGGTGGGGCAGGCTGGTGCCAGAGGCCGCGGCGCCGGTGTCGGGATGCCAGCGATCACCGGTGAAACGGCCCGATACCGAGGGGCGGGGCTGGTTGGTCGCGGTGGCCACCACCTCCCGCAACACGCCCAGCAACTGATCGGACAACTCATCGGTGGACTGGAATCGATCGTCGGGATCGACCGCGGTGCCCTTCAGCAGCAACCGATAGAACGATTCGTGACGGGTGAACAACGCCTCCCGGGAATCATCCGGCAAGGTATGGGCGAACTCCCGTTGGTAACCGGGCAGGTCCAAGGTCAACACCGCCAAGGTGCGCACCACGGTGTACAGGTCCGAGCTGATGGACGGCCCGACCGCAGCGATCTCCGGCGCCTGAAAACCCACCGTGCCATAGATGGCGGCGTCATGATCGTCTATGCGGCGCACACCACCAAGATCGATCAACTTCAGGTCCTCGCCGGAGTGCATCACATTGTCCGGTTTGAAATCGCAATAAAGGTAACCCCGACGGTGGAGATATCCCAGCGCCGGCAGCATGCCCAGCATGTAGCCGATGGCGGTTTCCACCGGCAGCGGGTCCGCCCGGCCACCGTTGGTCACCATGCGGTCCTTCAGCACCTGCTTGAGGGACTTGCCGCCCACGAACTCCATCACGATGTAACCGGCGCCGTCATGGGTGACGAAGTTGTAGATCTCCACCACGTTGCCGTGCTCGAGTTCGGCCAAAAAGCGCTTCTCGGCAATGGCCGCGGTCACCGCTTCGGTATCGCCCTGGTTGAGGACCCCCTTGAGTACCACCGGGCGGTCCGCCACGTTGCGGTCCTCGGCCAGATAGATCCAGCCGAAGCCACCATGGGCCAAGCAGCCCACAACCTCGTACTGTCCACCAACCACCAGCCCCGGCGTGAGCTTGGGCTCGAAATCGAACGCTGCGCCACAGGAAGGACAGAACCCCTTGACCCGTCCGGGGCGATCAGCCCGGGAGCGGCCCACCGCGGACCCGCACTTCCAACAGAATCGCTTGTCCTCGGCAACCTCCGCCACCGCCATCACGGCGCGGCGGGCGTCGGTCACCGCTTGGGGTTCAATGTGCACCAGGCCGGCGCCGAGACGGGAGGAGGTGAGCCGCCCGGTGTCACTGCGCACGGTTCGGCGGCTGCCGGCGGCGGCTTGGGAGCCCCGCGTCACCGAGCTGGCGGCCCGCACCGACAATCGGGTCGAGGCCGACGGACCGCTCGGTATGGCGCTGGCGCTGACCGGGCTGAAGCCGGGCGAGGCGGGTCCGGGGCCGGCTGCGGCTGCACCCGGGCGGGGCCCGCTGCCCGCCGTCGGCGCCAGACCGCATTGATCGCAATAGCCATCGACAATGGAGCCGCCGCAGCCTCCACGACCGCAGGCCTGGGAGAGCGGGCTCATGGTGCGTCCTTTCGGGAGCTGGAAACCCTTGGCGCCACGGCATCGGCGACGCCAGCGGGCGGGCGCAGCGCCTGCTGATAGGCCGCCACCGCGTCCTGCGCCGCCACCAGATCACAGGGAGCAACGGACAGCAGCGCCCGAGCCTGGCGGTGCAGCGCGCTCAACGCCGGATCCTCGGCCCGGCCAGCGGCGGCGGCCTTGGCCGCCATTGCCCCCAACAGACCCCGCAGCTCGTTGCGCCGGGCCAGCGGTGCGCGGTTGGCGGCCAGCACCGCGTCGGCACCGGCCAGCGTGGCGGTGGCCAACTGGCGCCACGCAACCAAACCGTTGATCGCCGCCCGCCAATCGGTGGCCGCGGTACGACGCAACCGTTCCAGCCACGGTCCCAACCCCCGGGGGGCGGCGTCCAACACCGAGATGGCATCCAACGGTTGCAACAACCCAATGGCCGCGGCGATCTTCGACCGTACCTCATCGTACGCCACCGCGCCATCCCGTATGGTATGGTCCAATCGGGCCAGCAACTCGGCGGCGTTGTTGAGTTCCCCTTCCAGACCGTCACGTCGAGCCAGCAAGGCCACCCGGGCGGTTAGCGCGTCGTCCAGCGCGGTTCGCAGCGGGCCCAACATGGCCTCCAACGCCAGCGGGTCAGTGGCCGCCGCCTGTTCCGCCTGCTGCAACGCCGTGGCCGCAGCCTGCGCTTCGGGGAAGGCGCCCACACCGCCGGTCAGGTTGGGCAGCTCCAGCCGGGCTTCATCAACCAGGCCCAGGCCCTCACGCCAAGCGGCACCGATGCGGGCGATAACCCCTGCGGCATGGTGATGGTCCCCGATCATCCGGTTGATGGCGTCGGTAAGGGTCAGCGCTCCCGCCGGGGTCGCGCCGGCCCCCCCGCCGGACGTGGGCGGGGACACCACAACCGGATCGGCCCCCATCAGCGGTTCGTGCAGCAACCGGCGCACCCGGGCCTGATCGGCGCGACGACCCTTGGCCAGCTCGGCCTCGACCTGCTCCAGATGGGCCCGCATCGTGGGCAGCAACCCCCACAGGCGGGCCAACGCCGCCGCCGCCGCTTCCGCCGGATCCCGGGACGCTCCCTGGAACTGGCCCTGCTCCACCAGCTTGGTCACCGGATCAGCATCGAGGTCCACCAGGCTGGCGCTGAGTCGGTCCAGCTGCACCCGCACCTGACCCACCCATGCCGCGGTGTCACCAGGACCAGCAGCACCGGTGGGACCGATCGGATTGGCCATCAGGTGCCCGCGGGTCGGGGACGGGAATAGTCCGGCTCCGGAACACCAATTACCGAAGATTGGTTCGCCACGATCACCTTGGCCGGATCACCGAGGGGCTCCCGCAACCAGTCGTCATAGATGGCGCTCCAGGTGCCATCGGCCTTGGCCTGATCGATCACCGCGTTGACGAACGAGGTGAACTCCGGATGATCCAGGCTCATGGCCAACCCGTAGGGCTCCTCGGTCAGGAACAGCCCCTTAGCCACGGTGGCGAAGGGATCCTGGGCGGCGAAACCCGCCAGCACGGTGTCATCGGAGCGAATGGCGTCCACCTCGCCCTGTTGGAACAGCACCACGCAATCGGTCTGGTTGCTGACCTCAACCACCTCAATGGGCGGAGAAACGTCCACCGATGCCATCTCGTCAGCGGAGGTGCCCCCGGCGGACACGCACACCCGGCGACCAGCCAGGGCATCCATGGTCTTCACGGTTTGCGTTTCGAGCTTGGTTTCGAGATCCGATCCCTTTTCCACCAGCAGCTTCTGGCCGGCCCACAGATATACCGAGGAGAACGCCACCTGTTGCCAACGGGCGCAGTTGATGGTCATGGTGTGTGCCACCAGATCCACCTCCCCGCTGCGGACCTTGGGGATGCGCTGGGCGTAGGTGATGCCCTGCAGGTCCAGGCGTTGGTCGAGGTCCTTCGGTCCGAAGATGGCGGCGGCCACCAAACGGGCCATGTCGATATCAAAACCCTCGATCTTATTGGTCTCGGGGTTGATGGCGGCGAAAAGTTTGGTGTCGATCGAGGTGCCCACGATGAGCGTGCCCCGTCGCTGGATCTCCGCCATGTAACTGCCGGCCGGCATCTGACCCGGCGGGGGCAGCGGGTCCGGCGGGTAGGACGCCACCGCCGGCGGACGGTCGGTTTGCCCATTACAGGGACGGGTGGTCACCGCCGGCGGCGCGGCCACCGTGACTGCAGAGGGCATTTCCAAGGTGGCCGGCGCGGCGTAGTCCGAACCGCAGGCGTGCAGCACCAGACCCAACAGCGCCCCCACCAACAGACCCAACTCCCGGCGGCGCATCGGTCGGGTCTGGGTGGGCAGAACGGGGCTCATCGGTACTCGGCCAGTCGACGTTGCAGGCCCCACGCGGCTGCCCCGGCCACCACCAAGGCCATCAGCACGGCACGCAGCTCACCCCACGCCAACGACGCCCGGGCGTCACCCAACCCGCCGTCCAGACCCGCCGCGGCCTGCTCCAGGTGGCCCAACAGCTGCTTATCGAACCGCTCGAATCGCCCGGCCACCGAATCGGGATCAGCAACAGACGCCACCACCGCTTGGCGAGCCTCGGCTCCACTTCCCGCCAGGTCAGCGGCAGTAGCGGCCTCGCTGGCCGCAAGGTAGGAGGCCCAGTCGGCGGACAACTCGGACACGGTGCCGGCGAACTCCTCGGTGGGTTCGAGCTGTTGGGTGGCACCCACCAGGCGGACCTCGGCCCGGAGCGCGGCGGTGTCGGCGCTGGCGTTGAACTGATCCCGGGCGCCGCGGTCCACCAGGGCGAAGGTGGCGCTGGCCTGGTGGTCGTAGGCGTCGGTACGCAACGCGCTGAGCACCGCCAACCGGTCATAGCCGTTGGTGAGCCCATCCGCCGCGGCTTGCCCCGAGGAGCCGAACTGACCGGCCGCGAACAGGGACCCGATCACCATCACCACCGTCCCCAACGCCAACGCAGGGTTGATCCGCCGACGGGTGCGGCCCGCCAGCCACCGCTGGACCCACAGCAGCGCCACCAACAACACCACCATCAACACCGCCGGCACCGCACCCAGCCCGGCGGTGACGTTGTCGTCGATGTCACGCAAGGAGGTCTCGCCGGCGCCGCGCAGGGCATCGAGCTGCGGTGCCACATCCTCGCGGAGCACGTCAGAGGCCCGGCGCAGGTAGGCCGCGCCAAGCGGAAGTTGCTGGCGGTTGTCGGCCCGGGCGGTTTCCACCAGACCGGCGTAGCGGGGCAGGAGGCGCTGGAGTCCGGCCACCGCCTGGGACGCGGCGCTGTCCTCGGGGCCGGCCACGGTGCCGGCTCGCTGCAGGGCCAATGCCGCTTCGTCCAGGGCGTCGCTATACCGGGCTCGCTGATCGGGCTGATCCACTCCCCCGGCCAGGAAGGCATTGACCGAGGCGGCGTCAGCCCGGCCCAGGGCACTACGCAGATCCTGGGTGGCCACCACCAGCGCCGACGCGGTCTCGACCCGCTCCAGCTGGGAGCGACGGGCCCCCACCGCCACCACTAGCGACAACGTCAGCAACGCGGCCAACACGGCGAGGGCCACCTGCCACAGACGCAACCTCGCCGGCGTGGATCCCCGTCCCGCGATGCGAGTCGGAGGGGCAGCGGGGCCCGTCGCGATGCCCGGGGGTTGGCCGGGACCACCTGCACGTGCCACCGGGGCTGGTCCCGGCGGTGGCGCCGACGTGGTGGGGCTCGCCATCAAGTCCCAGCGTAGACCGCCTTCCACCCGATCCGGCGTACACCCCTTCGGTGACCGGAACCCGCGGCGCAAGGTGGGACACTCGACCTAACCTGCAGCGTGACGGACGGCCGCATCGGGCGCGCTGCCCAGCGACGGGGGTTCACAATGACCGTGCAACGCCTCAACCACGTGGCTTACCGCTGCCGGGACGCCAGCGAGACCGCGGAGTTCTACGCCGGGGTGCTGGGCCTGCCGCTGGCGCACACCATCGTGCAGGACACCGTGCCCTCAACCGGGCAGTACGCACCCCACGCTCACGTGTTCTTCGAGCTGGGCGACGGCAGCTGGGTGGCGTTCTTCGACGTGATCAACGAGGAGCACGTGACCCAGGAAACCAGCCCCGACTGGGCCCAGCATCTGGCTCTCGAGGTGGATTCGCTGGACATCCTGACGGAGAAGAAGGCCCGGCTGGAGGCCCACGGGATCAGCGTGTTGGGCCCGGTGGACCACGGCTTCATCCAGTCCATCTACTTCTTCGATCCCAACGGCCACCGGCTGGAGCTGGCGGCGCGCACCCACGGTCCTGACGAGCTCCGGGGCCACGCGGCACACGCCAACGAGGTGTTGGAGCAGTGGCGGTTGCGCAAGAAGGAAGAGCTGGCCAACAGCTAGCGGCGCTTAGCGGGGCTGCAGCGCGGTTTGGGTCTGGGTGACCTTGCCCACCAGCGAAGGACCAGCGTCAGTCGATGATGGCCTGGTAGGTCAGCGCCCGTAGATCCATCTCGGGCTGATCGAAGGCCACCATGTACTGGGTCATCAGCACCCCGACCAGATCCTCCACCGGGTCCACCCAGTAGTAGGTCTTGGCGGCGCCGGCCCAACCGAACTCGCCCACGCTGCCAGGAGCGCCGGTGGCCGCGGGGTCCATCATCACCCGGGAGCCCAACCCGAACCCCCAGCCCGGGTTGGGCACGCCACCCACCGTGTAGGGCAGCAGGTCCGCGGGCAGGTGGTTGCTGTGCATGAACGCCAGGGTCTTGCGGCCCAGGAGCCGGGTGCCGTCCAGCTGGCCGCCAGCAGCCAACATCTGGCCGAACCGCAGATAGTCCCCGATGGTGGCGTACAGCCCGATGCCGCCACGCACGAACGTGTCGGGGGCGTCGGTGGGATAGGTGTCCGACACGTCCGCCCGCTGGTTGTACCCGCCGCTCCAGGCCTCGAACAGGGCGCCGAAGGTTTGGTTGCGGGCGAAGAGGTCCGGCAGCCCGTACATGGCGGACAGCCGGCCCAGCTGGTCCGCTGGCACCCCGAAAGCGGTGTCGACCATGCCCAACGGCCCGAACATGCGGCGCTGGAGGAACGCGCCCAGCGGCTCGTCGGCGATGACCTCGATCAGGTGAGCGGCCACGTCGATGCCCACGCTGTAGTGCCAGCGGCTGCCGGGCTGGAAGGCCAACGGCAACGCGGCCAGGTCGGTGATCACCTGGCCGAGGGTGCGGGTGGGGTCGTTCATGAGCCGGGCTTCGCGGTAACGGTCGGCCACCGCGAAATCCTGCAGGAAGTCATAGGTCAGCCCGCTGGTGTGGGTCAGCAGATCCCGAACCTGCATCGGGCGCAGCGGTTCCACCAGGGAGCCGTCCTCCTGCAGCACCTTCACCGCGCCAAACGCCGGCAGGTACTTGGCCACCGGATCGGTCAGCCGGAACCGGCCTTCCTCGAACAGCATCATGAGGGCCGTGCTGACCACCGGCTTGGTCATCGAGTAGATCCGGAAGATGGTGTCCCCGGTCATGGGCAGGCCGGCCTCGCGGTCCCGGAACCCGTACTGGCCGCTGAACACGGTCTGCCCGCGGCGGGCCAACACCACGCTCAACCCGGCGAAACCCCCGCTCTCGGCGAAGGCCTCCATCACCGGATCGATCCGGGCCAATCGGTCGCTGCTCATGCCGACCGCCTCAGGCGAGTGCGTCACGCTGGTCATGTCGATGCTCCTGTGCTGGGGCCGCCGGTTCGGAGCCGCAGCGTAGTGGCGAGGCACTAAGTTGTTCGGCGCATGAGTGACGCAGCAGGCAACGCCAACCCCTCGGTCTTTTTCGACATCACCGTGGACGGCGCCCCCGCCGGCCGGATCAGCTTCGAGCTGTTCGCCGACGTGGTGCCCCGGACGGCAGAGAACTTCCGGGCCCTGTGCACCGGGCAGGAGGGCTACGGGTACAAGGGCTCCGGGTTCCACCGGATCATCCCCGAGTTCATGTGCCAGGGCGGGGACTTCACCCGCGGCAACGGCACCGGCGGCAAGTCCATCTACGGTGAGAAGTTCGCTGACGAGAATTTCCAGCTGCGCCACGACCAGCCGTTCTTGCTGTCCATGGCCAACGCCGGGCCCAACACCAACGGCTCACAGTTCTTCATCACCACCGTGCTCACCCCCTGGCTGGACGGCAAGCACGTGGTGTTCGGCAAGGTCACCGATGGTACGGACCTGGTGCAGAAGCTGGAGTCACTCGGCTCCCGCAGCGGCTCGCCCGGCGCCAAAGTGGTCATCGCCGACTGCGGTCAGCTGTAAACCATCATGCCGGCGGTCGGTGCCGCACGGCCCAGGTGACCTCGATCACCGCTTCAACCAGTTGATCGTCGCCCTCCACGGGCACGATCGTGGCGTTGCCGTCCGCGATCAGGCTCATCCCACCGGCGTCGGGGCCGGGCCACAGACAGGACACCAACGGCTGCGCGTCAATCGCCTGTCGGGTCCGTCCACCCACCCCCGCCCGTAACACCGCGCCGCTGGCGTTGAACCGAACGTGGTTGATGCGCGGGCGACCGTCGGCACCGGTGGTCATCAAGAACCCCAGCGAGCCGAACTCGGCCACTGCGGCTTGCATTTCCTCGGGCGGGACCGGGACGCTCATGGCGCTGACCCTACCGGCCCGACTGGCGACCTCGGTGAACCCGGCGGGACACCGTAGGGGCGAATCTACGTCGATTCGGTGTGGTGACGTGGGTCACATACCGATCGGTATCGGGGCTGGGGTCCTCAGCTGGACACGGCGAGGGGCACGGTGAAACGGACCTCCTCGAAGCGGCCGAAGCGGGCGATGACCTCGAAGCTCCATCGTCCCTTCAGCGGCAGGTTCGCCGAGGGGTTGGTGACGTGGTTGGGTCCAGCGGGGAACACGTCGATGTCGATCGGACCCACATCGGCCTCGGCCAGGGTGGCGGTGACGGTGATGGAATCGGCCCGGTCCAACGCACCCCCGGGGCTGGACAGGTACACGTGCAGCTCGTTTGATCCCGCCCGGGCCGGCTCCAATACCACCTGCGCCAGCCGCTGGCCCACGGTGGCGGACCCACTGGAGGGACCGCTGCGTTCGCTGTAGGACGGCCGAACGTTGACCAGCACCGCGCCGGCCACCAGCACCACCGCGAACAGCACAACCTCCAACACCACCGTTCGACGCAGCACGCCCGACTCGCTGCCCCACTCGCCGGCACCGCCCCCGACGCCCCCGACCCCGACGCCCCCGACCCCGTGGCCCGCACCTGCTGACCGCTGTCCCCCGATGACCTGCTCGGCCTCGGCGCCCGTGACGTTCCCTGTTGCGGTCCCGCACGCCCGATGCAGCGTCCGGCGACTCAACGCCGCAACCCCGATCAGGCCCGCCACCAGCAGCACCTTCGTCACCAACACCGTGCCGTAATCGGTGGAGCTCAGCAAGGACCGCTCACCCACCTGCCGCACGCTGTTGAAGGCCCCGGTGGCCACCACCACCGCCACCGCACCCAGCGCCCAGGGCGAAAAGGCGGTGGCGAACGCCACCTCCGAAGCGGCTATCAGGCCCCCGCCGGCAGCGTTCCGCCCGTGTCCCCGGCGTCGCCCGTGTCGCCCGCCACGTCCGGCGGACAGCAACGCCATCAGGCCGGTCACCCAGAAGCCCAACGCCAGTAGGTGGGCCACGGTGGCGACAAAGCCCAACACCACCCATCGCCCGCTGACGGCGTGACCCCCCAACGCCGTGATCAGCGCCAAACCCACCGCAGCGACCGCGGCCGCAGCGTGCACCCACAACGCTCGGCCCGGGCCCCGCAGCCCCGCCGAACCCGCCGCTGTCCCCGCTACACCATCGGGTTCGACCGCCAGCCCCCGTACACCATCGAGTTCGACCGCCAGCCCCGCTGCGCCATCGGGTTCGGCGAACGCCGCGCCGATGTCACCGTTGCGCTCCCGGACCGCCGATCCGACCAGTGCTCCGGACACCGCAACGGCCGCCAGCACCAGCAGCCGGGCGGCCCACCATCGACCGGAATGGGTTGCGGCCACGTCCCACCACGCCCCGGGATCGACCACGTCGCTCCAGTTGGCGCTGACCGACACCGCCTGCGCACCGATCATCACCCCCGACCCCAAAGCCCCTACGGCTCCCGCAACCGCCGCCAGCCGCGCCGCCGGTTTCAACCGCAGCCCGACGCCCGTCCCCAATCCCCCAACACGAACCCGCCCGACACTGACCCGCCCGACGCCGACCTCGCCGAAGGTGGCGTCGGGAGCGACGCGGTCCAGACCGACAGCAGTGCGACGCCGACCACGAGCAGCACGCCGGCGAAGGACAACCATCGCCCTACCGCCAGCAGGGCGCCGGTGCCGGGGGTGCCACCCTGATCGGACAGCAGCCGGCTCACCAGGGCCGAGGTGTCTCCGCCGGGTTCCTGCCCGACGTGGAAGACGAAGGCGCCGCGGATGGGGTGGGAGTCCGCGGACACTGCCCCCGTCGGCATCATCGCCGCGCAGTCGATCGGCGAGCCGGGCACGCAGCTCACACTGCGTACCTTCCACATCGGTGGTACG
>JBJXFH010000153.1:0-80196 GCA_046155365.1 Acidimicrobiales bacterium
TAAGTAACGCGTGAGATCACTGATTCAACCGGTGTTACCCGCCATCTAGGTTCCGCAACGAACGGCGGAAACGCTCAGGCCTGCACTCACCGCGAATGCGCGGGTAGCGCCTCCGAAGGTTTCCGTCACGGCGGAAGCGACCAACGGAGGTCAACGGTGGGAATCACGAGACGAAGACTGCGGGATCGGGCCGCGCCCGCCGCGGGTGTGCTGTGCGCGCTGGGTGTGTTCGGCTACCAGCTGCTGGGTGTCGTGGAACCCGCGGATGTGGACACTATCCGGGATAATGTGTCCACATGGAAGTCGGTGTCCGTGAGCTGAAGCAACAGCTGTCGCGCTACCTCGACCTGGTCGAGGCCGGCGCGGAGCTGATCGTGACTGACCGTGGGCGACCCAAGGCCCGCCTGGTACCGGTGTCCCAGGAGGGGTTGCTGCGCCGTGGCATTGAGGATGGGTGGATCCGTGCCCCGATCAGCGCTGGCCCCGTCGGCGAGTCCAGCCGGTTGGCTGCACGCCAGCGCACGCAGGATGTGCTCGACGAGGATCGCGGCACTTGACCCTCTATGTGGACACCTCGGCGCTTCTGAAACTCTACGTTGAGGAGCCTGACAGTGACCATGCCAAGATGATCGTGCAAAGCGACCAGGTGCTCGTGACGAGCTGGATCACCGTCGTGGAGCTGCGCCGGAACCTCGCTCGACTGCTCGAGGATGCGGCGCAGGGTGAGGCCATCGCGGCTGCTGAGCGCGACCTTGACGCGTTCGCGCTGGTGTGCGCCGGTGAGCTCGTGTGCCGGGCGGCGTCGAGGATCGGGGAGCTGCTTGGCGTGCGATCACTCGATGCGATCCACCTGGCCACCGCCCAGTCACTTCAGATCCCCCGCATGGCCTTCGCGACCTTCGACTTGCGCCAGGCCCAGGCGGCGCGGTCGCTCGGCTTCACCGTGCTCGGAACCTGACCTCGACCCGCATAGCCCGCATAGCCTGCACCGCCCGCATCGGCTGGTGCGGAAGGTGCGGCCGGTCGTGCTGTGGCCGTCCGCTCACCCACCGTGGTCCAACCCCGAGGATCGTCGGGGACACCGTAGGGGCGAATCTACGTCGATTCGGCCCTACAGTCGGCCGGGACAACGGGTGACGGAGCGTGACGATGAGTGGGCGAGTTGTGACAGACGGCGACCAGGAGGACGGGGGCACACCAGCTCCGGGGCCGCTGGCCGATCTGCGGGTGTTGGATCTGGCCACGGTGTTCGCCGGGCCCGGTTGTGCCCGCCACCTGGCCGACTTCGGCGCCGACGTCATCAAGATCGAACGTCCCGACGGCGGCGACACCAGCCGTAACGTGGGCTGGCGGGACCCCACCGACAATCAGACCCTGTTCTGGAAGTTCGCCAACCGCAACAAGCGCACGGTGGCCCTCGACCTCAAGTCCGACGCCGGCCGGCAGGCGCTGCTGCAACTGGTGGAAACCAGCTCGGCGCTGGTGGAGAACTTCCGGCCCGGCAAGCTCGAAGCGCTGGGACTGGGCCCCGACGTGCTGTGGCAGCACAACCCCAAGCTGGTGATCACCCGGGTAACCGGCTTCGGTCAGACCGGCCCGTACCGCAACCGCCCCGGATTCGCCACCGTCGCTGAAGCCATGGCCGGATTCGCCGGGCTCAACGGGGAGGCGGGCCGGCCGCCGCTGCTGCCGCCCATCGCCCTCACTGATGAGCTCACCGCCGTGGTGGCCGCTTTCGCCACCATGGTCGCCCTGCACAGCGGCGTCGGGCAGGTGGTGGACGTCAGCCTGGTGGAATCCCTGCTGCAGATGATGGGCCCGCTGGTCTCCGCCTACGGTCTGCTGGGCTACCTCATGCCCCGCATGGGTTCCCGATTGCCGTACACCGTGCCCCGCTCCTGTTACGAGTGCGCCGACGGCCGCTGGGTGGCGGTGTCCACCAGCGCGGATTCGGTGGCTCGGCGGGTGATGGTGCTCATCGGGGTGGGTGACGACGAACGCTTCGCCACGTTTGAGGGGCGTTCGGAACACGCGGATGAGCTGGACGGCATGATGGCCGCCTGGATGGCCCAACGCAGCGCCGCCGACGCGGTGGCCATCTTCGAAGAGGCCGAGGCGGCTGCCGCCATCGTCTATGACATGGCCGACATCTTCGCCGACGCCCACCTGCAGTCCCGTCAAGCCGTGGTCACGGTGGGTGGTCTCCCTCAGCAGGGGGTGGTGGCCAAGCTGTCGGCCACGCCGGGGTCGGTGCGCTGGTCGGGTCGCACCCTCGGAGCGGACACCGAGGACGTTCTGGCCCAGTTACCCCCCCAATAGGACCACTCAGAGGTAGCGGTCAACCGCTCCCGGTGGTTTATGGCGGATCTGCTTCCGAGCACTGGACCGGATAGACCATATTGGGGATCACGGACTCCCCTCACTCTGCGTGGCGGTGAGCTGCGGACCGAACCCGGTCGCTAGGCTAGGAATCGCCGGGAGGAGTCCGCCCTGGCCAAGTTTTCGTCGCGACTGTGCGCCGCCGCCGCGGTCACGTCGGGGCTGTTGTTGGTACTGGCGGACCCGGCCCAGGCCCATGAGCGTTGGTTCGTGGAGGGTTCCGCGTCGCAAACATGGAGCTTTGCCACCCAACCGATGTCGCTGTTGTTCATTGCTTCGGCGGTCATCGTCGCGGTGGCGTGGCGGGCGATGTCCAACACCGTGGCCATCCGCCCCGTTCGCCGCTTGGCGCCATTCGGAAAGCTCTCGGGCTGGGCGCCGAGGCTGGTAGCCCTTCACATTGGGGCCAGTCTGGTGGCCCTGGCGGCATGTAGTAATTTCCTGGCCCCATCGATGGAACTGCAGGACATTCCAGGCGGTATGGCCTTGGGTTGGGTGGAGGTGGTGGTGGGGATGTGCCTGCTGGCCGGTTACCGTCTCCGCTTCAACGGTTGGTTGCTGCTGGCCGGAGCGCCGGTGCTGTTGTTCATGGCCGGTGCCACGGCGATGGTGGAAAGCGCCACCCTTTTCGGGGCCGCGGCATTTCTGATCATCGTCACGCGCCAGGATCTGGCGGCGGTATTCGATGTTGCGCCGTCCCCGGATGTGCCGGTCGAACGGCTTCGAGGTGGGTTGTTCCTGTTGCGAGCCGGTGCCGGCATCTCGCTGATCACCCTGGCCTTCTCCGAAAAGCTCGCCAATCCGGAATTGGCCCGGACCATGCTCCAGGAATACCCCCAGCTCAACCTGTTCGATATGGCGAACCTGCCGTGGTCTGCCGATACCTTCATTCGTTTCGCCGCAGCAGTGGAGTTACTGTTCGGCTTACTCCTTCTCTCGGGGGCTTTGTCCCAGGTGGCATCCATCGTGGTGGCCGTGCCGTTCACCGCCACCCTGGCGCTGTTCGGGCCGGTGGAATTGATGGGCCACCTGCCCATGTACGGGGTCCTGCTGGCGGTGCTGATCTACGCCTCCGATCCCACCTACGCACCGCTCACCTCGTGGCTGCCCGGACCGAAGCTGCGACTCGCCAACCGGTGGGTGTCTCCCGTCCCAAGCGAGGTCACGGTCAGTCCGTTGCTGGCGAAGGCGCCGGTGCACCAAGCCTCGGCGTCGATGGGTCACGGGGCCGGGACCGACCCGGCCGAGGACGAAACGGCTGCGGTGGCGGTCGCGGTCGCGGTCGCGGCGAGGCTGGGCCCCGCCAGCGCCAGCGCCTGACGGGTCGGGTCAGGGGCGGTCGGCCACGCAGGAACCTTGGGCCACCAGACGCTCGTTGCCCACGTCGGTCAGCTCCACCCGCCCCGTCATCCGGGTCGGGGTGGTGGCCAGGGCCGAGGCCGACGCCCGGTACGGCCCCACCTTGGCGGCGGACAGGAAATAGATGTGGAGGAACTCCAGGGCGGTGCCGGCCCCGGCCAGATCCAGCGCCGCTTGTTCCATGGCCACCCCGGTCACGCCGCCCTGGATGGTGTCGAAGCTGTTGCGCACCAGATCCGACAGATCCAGCTCGACACGGCCCTCATCGACCTTTCGGAACCCGATGACGTCCGCCAACGGGGCCTCCAACGGCTCCTCGCCCTTACCGAGATGGCGCACGGTGGTCAGCGCGGCGCCACCGGGGTTGTCATCACGGCGGGGCAGCCGTTGGAACGTGGTCTCCCCGTACACGATCGGGGTCACGCCGACGGTAACCATGGTCTCGCTCACCACGGTGTTGCGTCCGGCCCGGACCAGCCGGGCGCATGGCCTTCGCGACCTTCGACCTGCGCCAGGCGCAGGCGGCGCGGTCGCTCGGCTCACTGTGCTGGGCACCTGACCCGGAGCAAGTCCCCGACTTCACGCAGCGGTGGGCCCGGCCGGACAAGCCCTCTGGCGCCATTGTCTAGGCCGAAGTTACGACAACATCGGCGCCGTCCCACTATTGACTCAATGACAGCCCATCGTGGAGGTTGACGGCCCTTCGCGTCAGGCGGTGGTGGCCTGCCTGTAAGCGTCTCGGGGTGCGGTGCGCTTTCACCCCCGCTCTCGGTGCGGAACAACGCTGGCCCTAACCTGCTGGATTGTCTCGAGCCCGGCTAGTAATGTGACCGTTGACACCCCACGGGACCTGGGGATATCGTGTTACGAAGTTCGTATGGGTTCCGGGGGTAGAAATGCGTTCCGTTCCGTTCCGTTCCGTTCCGTTCTCGCGGTCTCGTTGCTGTTAGGCGTCGCCGCCGTCGCGGCAGGCCCCAGCGCTGCGCAGGAGTCTTCCGCAGCGAGAGATAAGCAGCCCATTGTACTGCCGGCCCGGCCGTATGCCGAGGAAGAGATACAGCGGATCATCGCCAGCGACCTCGAATTTCGACAGAAGAGCGGCTTGCGTGCGGATCGAGCTCATGTGGACGCGCTTGTTCGGGCGCATGACTACACGAAGTCTGTGCCGAAGTTCTTGATTGCGGCTACACCGGAAGAAGATGCAGAGCTGGAACTGAGAAACACCCTTCGGGCCGAGGTCGGAGCGCTCGGCAAGGAGCTCGCGGAGCTCAAGGGGTCCGACTTTGGTGGGAGTTATGTCGATCCGCAGACCGGTCGAGTGGTGGTCTGGTCGGTCGGTAATCGGCTGAGTAGGCCGGAGGTTGAGCGACGAGTGAGCCACCCAGCGCGACTCGAGTTGCGCCATGCTCGGTATAGCCAAGCCCAGCTGGAGAGCGTGACACGCGACGTCGCAGGGTTGTTCGTGCAATTGCAAGCCGAGGGCTTTGCGGTCAGTGGCGTGGGAACTGACTTGTTCACCAACAGCGTGCAGCTGCTCGTAGATGCCGATGGTGACCAAGAACAACTGAGGCAACGCCTCGGGAAAGAGCTCGACCCCCAGATGTTCACGTTCATCGTCGGCCTTGCCGAACCGTCAGGTGACCTTCACGGAGGAACGGACTGGGACCCCCCTGGCGTGGCAGCGGCGGGCACGAAAGGGTTCGACGCCTACCAGGCCGGAACCTGGTTGATCTATGCGCTCACCGCCGGCCACCTTTCTGTTAACACAGTGACGTTCGCTGGGCATACCATGCATAGGGCGGCGACGCTCTTCGCGAATAATTCGACCACCGATGTCGCCGCGTTCCACATGCAGCCGACGAATCTGGAGTACTGGAACCACAACAGCGGATACGTGTGGCATGGAGATCCCAGCATCCTGATCGGCGTGAGCGGCTGGGACCACATCGGGAATCCGTACAACGATCAGGTCGGCGCCCAGGTCTGCATGAGTGGTCACCTGCCCGTCTGGCGTAAATGTGGCTACATCACGATGTTGAATCGCTACGTGACCTATCAACATTGGAGTTTCGGTACGCGTAATATCTGGGTGCGGCAGGCCAACTATCCGTGCGCTGATGGCAACAGCGGCGGGCCGGTTTGGGGTTGGTCATGGCCAACAGCCAGGGCCGTTGGTACTCAGTCTGGCCAGGGGTTCTCCGAGCTCGAGTCCCTCTGTTGGTACACGCATCTGGACAACGCGTTGTACCCCTGGGGTCTTACCGACGTCATCAAGTACTGGGACTCGTGAGGTCGCTGCGCTCATGGGGCGCCGCCGTGACCATCTCGGGCGTCATGATTGTCAGTGGTTCCTGTGCAGGGTCCTCAACGGTGGCCTCGACGCCCGGGTCACCCGCGGGGGCAGCGCCGGAGTCGACGCTGCCCTCAACGCGGATATCGGCATCATCAACTATTTCTACGACAAGCACCACGGAGGGGCCGGCGACCGGCGCCTCCCCGCCCTCCGGGCAGAGTCGGAGTCCTTCCAATACGGCCGCAACCGTCCCGATTCGTACGGTGAGGGTCGATGGGTATCACACGCTGTTTGACAAAGGTGTTGGAACATTGTCCATCGATGCGGCCACGGGCTGCGTGTACGTGGAATCGGTCCTGTACATTGAGTCCCACTACGCTTTAGGTGATGAGTTCGCTCATGTTCCTGGCGAACGCTTTTTTCTGTCTTGGGTCGAAGGAACCCAGGCAACAATCGAGGGCGTCACAACCCTTTACGGCGAGTTCATTCCCTACGGTGGACTTCTCTTGTGGTACGGCCTGTCACAGCCGCTCGATGACGAGAACCGCGAGCAGGCTTCAGTTAGTGTTGGTCCGGCCTTTCGTCATTGCCTGGAGAGCGCCACGCACATTGTCGCACCTGCGCCCGTCCGTTCTGGGTGCCTCGAGTGCACCGAGCCCCGCCCCTGGCCCGCGGGACGGGGACTGGGCCTCGGCGTGGTCTGCCAGGCACCGTTGTGCTGATGCCGGATGGCCGATGACGGCGCAGATCGGTTATGTACGTTGAATCATGTTTGCGTAGGGCGATAAACTTGCGCGTGTCCCGCCGAGCTTCTCCTTCTGATCTGACTTGGTCGAAGAAACAAAAGAGCCTGCCTGTGTTGTTAGTTGCGGCAATCGCATATGCCTCCTGTGGAGGATCTTCCGTCCTTGAGTCTGGGTCTCCGCCTTCGGTCGGTGCGGATTCGGCTCCAGATTCTTTGCCGGGTGTGACTTCGGACGTTTCCCGGTTACCGACGTCGAGTTTCACCACTCCGAGCCAAGAAGACTATGCTCCGAAATCGAGCGAAGCGTCGATCCCGATGCCCACAGTGGAGTTGTGTTGTGTGCCGTTGCTCGGGCCTGGCGTCGGAACATTGAAGGTGGACGAGGTGGCCGGCTGCGTCTTCGTCGACTCAGCGGTGGCAGCAGGGGAACGCCATTTTCTGGTCTGGGTAGACGGTTCTCGTGCGAGCGCCGAGGGTGTCACGACGTACCTGGGCGAGTTCATTCCGAACGGTGGAATCGTCCAATGGTGGGGGACGATCTCCCCCCTGCATGAGGCGGAAAGGCAAAGGATCTACGCTGATGTGGATCCGAAGTTTCATCATTGCCTTGATGACGCAACGCACCTGGTTGGCCCGGGGCCCGTGCGCGAGGGATGTCTCACTTGCACTGAGCCACGCCCCTGGCCCACCAGCGTGTCCTACCTCGACCCCGCCTGTGCGGCACCGTACTGCTGAGGGAGAGTTCCGTAGCTTCGCCGCGTCAGGCGCCGGCGGCCACGCAGCTGCCTTGCGCCACCAGCCGGTCATTGCCTACGTCGGAAAGCTCCACTCGGCCGGTCAGCCGGTGACCGGTGTGGGCCAGCGGGGTGACCGTCGCCCTGTAGGGGCCAACTTTGGCGGCGGACAGGAAATAGATGTGAAGGAACTCCAGCGCCGAACCCGCTCCGGCCAGATCCAGCGCCGCCTGCTCCATGGCCACCCCGGTGACCCCACCCTGGATGGAATCGAAGCTGTTGCGAACCAGGTCCGACAGGTCCAGTTCCACTGCGCCTTCGCCCACCCGGCGAAAACCGATCACCTCGGCCAGGGGCGCCTCGAGGGGATCCTCGCCCTTGCCGAGATGGCGCACGGTGGTCAGCCCAGCGCCGCCGGGATTGTCATCGCGGCGGGGCAGCCGTTGGAAGGTGGTCTCGCCGTACACGATGGGCACCCCACCGGCGGTGACCTCGGTCTCGCTGACCACGGTGTTGCGCCCGGCCCGGACCAGCCGGGTGACGCCCTCAGCGATGGCGCCGGGTTCGGCCTCGCCCAAACGGTGGCAGGACTGGTCGAAGGTGGCGGTCCAATCCGGTGCCACCGCCCGCACCCCCAACGATCCTGCGGCCAGATCCACCATGATGCCCACCGCCGCCAGCCGGAACCGACCGTCCACGAACAGCGCCGGGGTCAACGGCATGGCGGTGCGGATGATCTGCTCATCGTCGGCGTCGGGCATGAGGGAGATGTGCAACCGGCGGGTGATGTGCCCGGGATGGGGATAGACCCGTTTCACCACCGGATCAGCGTTCGAGCCAGGCGTTGAACTGCGGCGCCCGCTTCTGCAGGAACGACGCCCCACCCTCAGCGGCGTCGGGGTGATGATCCGCCATCGGGGTCCGCACGGCAATGTCATCGAGGGCCTGGGACCAGGTCATCTCGGCGGCGTTGTAGGTGGCCCGCTTGAGCAGCCGCATAGCCACCTGGGGACCGTTGGCCAGCTCGGTGGCCAGCTCCATGGCGGCCTCCAGCAGCTGATCGTCCTCCACCACCTCGTGCACCAGACCCAACTCGGCGGCTTCGGTGGCGGTCACGATGCGCTTACGGAACAGGAAGTCCATGGCCCGGGACAGGCCCAGATGCTGCACCAGCAGGTAGTGGCCGCCTTCGTCCGGTAACAACCCGAAGCGCAGGGTGGCGCTCCCCAGCCGGGCCGAGCGGGCCGCCACCCGGAAATCGCAGCACAACGCCAAGGACAAACCGGTCTGGATGGCCACCCCGTTGATGGCGGCCACGGTCATCTTGTTGAGACCGCGGATGGCCTGGTTGACGCCCTGGGACACCACCCGCAAGCCGTCGTAGGTGCCCAGGGCGTGCTCGTGGCCGGGGTGCAACCGGGCGGTGGCCACCGGCTGGTCGTCGCGGTACTCGGGGCCGATGGTGTCACCGGCGCAGAAACCCCGCCCGGTCCCGGTGAAGACCACCACCCGCACCCCATCGTCCATCTGGGCCTGGGTCATGACCTCGATCAGGTCCCGTTTCATGGCCGAACTGCTGCCGTTGAGACGCTCGGGCCGGTTGAACGTGACCAGCGCGATCCCCCCACCCGCATCGCTGAGCTCGAATCCGCAGTAGTTCCCGGTCTGCATGAGCCGGACAGTAGCGGTTCAATCGGATCCGCTGGGCGAGGGACGGACCTTCGTCGATAGCATCCGGCTGTGTCCGTCACCACGTTGATCCCACCGGAAACCAGCGGCCGGGTTGGTCGGGTTGGTGAGGTGATGGCCGGGCCGGCGGGTCGGATGGTGGAACTGTCCTGGCAGAACCGGGCCAGCGACGGGACCCCGCTGATGCCGGGGCGGGCCGTGGTGGTGCTGCCACGCCGGGGAAGCTGAACCAACCGGCTCCTGAAGGTCCCGACCGACGGGGCGCGGCCCAGTGGGCTCCGCTGCTCATCATGACGGGGGCCGTGACCCAGTATCTGGGTGCGGCGCTGGCTGTGGGGACCTTCGCCACCTTAGGCGCGGTGGGGGTGGCGTGGCTCCGGGTGAGCTGGTCAGCGGTCATGTTGCTGGCCTGGCGTCGACCCCGGCTGGGACCCTTTGACCCCGTCGCCCGCCGTCAACTGGCCGTGTTCGGTACCGCCCTGGCGGTGATGAACCTGTCGTTCTACCTGGCCATCGAACGCTTGCCGTTGGGCACTGCGGTGGCCATCGAGTTCAGCGGGCCGATCGCCGTGGCCGCCTTCGGGGGTCGCAGCCGACGCCATCTCCTGGCGGTGGCACTGGCGGCCACGGCGGTGTTGCTGCTGGTTGACGTGCGATGGCAAGCCAGCGCCGATGGGGTGGCCTATGCCCTGGCCGCGGCGGCGATGTGGGCCGGGTACATCGTGTGGGGTCAACGGGTGGGCGGAGGCGGCGCCGCCAAGGGATTGGACGGGTTGGCCATCGCCACCACCATCGGTGCCTTGGCGGTGGCCCCGTTGGGCGTGGCCGGGCTGTGGGGTCTGCTGCCCGGCGGCCGCGGCTCCAGCGCCATCACCGCGGATGGGGGCCGTTCCTGGGAGCTGTCTCCCGCGCTGGCGGTGGCGGTGTGCGCCGGGGTGGCGTTGTGCTCCAACGTGGTGCCCTACGCGCTTGATCAGGTGGTGCTGGCGAAGGTGGCGGCGGCGCGGTTCGCGTTGCTGTCCACCCTGCTCCCGGTTACCGCGGCCCTGATCGGCGTGGTGGCGCTGGGCCAACGTCCAACCACCACGGAGCTGGCCGGCATCGGGTTGGTGGCGGTGGCGCTGGCCATCGGCTCCGGTCGCGCTCCCCCCAAACCGATTGCCCCCCGACCGCGGCGAAGTTGAATCCGGTCTGGGCGGTGCGGCTTCGCGGTGCGGCTTCGCGGTGCAGTCAGTCGGCGCTGGCGACCTCGATGCGGTCTTGACGCCATTCCTTGGCCTGGGTGAGGGCTTCGTTGGCTTGGTTCATGATCTCGTCACGGTCGAAGGCGTGGGCGGGGTAGCAGGCCACGCCGGCCCACACGGTGTGGATGACCCCGCTTTCCACCAGGTGGCCACGGATGCGTTCCACGGTCCAGATAGCCCCGTTTTCGGGGGTGTCTTCCAGGACCAGGGCGAAACGGCCGTCGTCGAGGCGGCAGGCGGTGTCAGCCTCTCGCAGCGTGCGGCGCAGGGCGATGGTGACCAGCCCGGCGTCGGCCGGTTCGGCTTCGTCGCTGGCGAGACCCCGCACGATGTCCAGCAGCACCAGTGCCACCGGTCGAAGGCGTCGGCGGGCGGCGGCGATGCGGGCTTCGAGGGCCACGTCGAAATACGCCTGGCTGAACAGCCCGGTCTCGGGATCGCTCAACAGGTCCTGAGGGTCGCGATCGTCTTGGAATCCGGAACCGTCAAACGGCAGCCCACTTCGATCCAGGCCGAGGGTGAGGGCGGCGTCCGCACCCACCCCACCGGCTCGGGCCACCCGTTCGAGCAGGTCGATGCGCTGGTTGAGGGCGTGCTCGCGCAGCCGGGCCAGGGCCAGTTCCTCGCTCAGGTCCTCGTCGGCGCTCACCGCGGACGATGGCCCGGTGGCGCCGTTCGGACCTGGGGCCTGATGACGGGCGCGCCAGCCCAACAGCCCGGCCGCGAGACCGAGGCCGCCGGCCACCACCCCGAGACCGGACTGGCCCGAAAGCGCCACGGCCACACCCACACTCCCGGCCGCGAGACCGAGCACCCCAGATTCGACACCTTGCGAAAACGGCACGCTGCTACATCGACATGCAACGGTTCGGACTGAACCCTCAGGCGAGACAGAGGTCAGTGGTCTTCTCGGCGATGGGCGGCGGCCAGGTCGGCGATGTCGCCCATGAGCCGTCCCAGCTCAAAGTCCTTCGGGGTGTAGACCGCGCTGACCCCGGCCGCCAGCAGCACGGCCCGGTCAGCCTCGGGGATGATCCCCCCCACCACTACCGGCGCCAGACAGCCCTCGGCCCGCACCAGCCGTACCACCTCGGGCACCAGGGACAGGTGGGAGCCGGACAGGATCGACAACCCGATGACGTCGGGGTCCTCGTCCCGGGCAGTGGCCGCGATCTGCGCCGGGGTCAGGCGGATGCCCTGGTAGATGACCTCCATACCGGCGTCACGGGCGGCCACCGCCACCTGTTCAGCGCCGTTGGAGTGCCCGTCAAGGCCGGGTTTGGCCACCAGCAGGCGAGGCGGGCCGCCCTCAAGGGCCCGGCACCGTTCGGCCACCGTGGCCAAGGTGTCCGAGCGTCCCAAACCGCTGGCGGCGCTGACCCCGGTGGGAGCCCGGAACTCGCCGAACACCTCGCGAAGGGTGTCCGCCCATTCCCCGGTGGTGCCCCCGGCGTTGGCCATGGCGATGGTGGCCGTCATGATGTTGCCGGTTCCCTCGGCGGCCCGGCGCAGCTCCCGGCGAGCGTCGAGCAATGCCCGATTGTCCCGAGCGGCCCGCCACGCCACCACGTCGGCCACGGTTTCGGCCTCAACCGCGGGGTCCACCCGCTGGATGCGGACCTCCCCGTCCCCCCCGTCCCCGGCCAGCGCCGACGGTTCGGTGGCGACGAAGTCGTTGACCCCCACCACGGTCAGCTCGCCGGCCTCGATGCGGCGGATGCGCTCGGTGTGGGAGCTCACCAAACGGCCCTTCAGCTCGGCGATGGCGGCGAACGCCCCGCCCAGCCCGATGACCTCGTCCAGTTCGGCCTGCGCCGCCTCCACCAGCTCCGCGGTGCGGGCCTCGACCACCTTGGACCCGTCGAAGATGTCCCCGTACTCCAACAGGTCACTTTCGAAGGCCAGGACCTGCTGCATGCGCAGGGACCACTGCTGATCCCACGGGGTGGGCAACCCCAGGGCCTCATTCCACGCCGGCAGCTGGATAGACCGGGCCCGGGCCCGTTTGGACAGCGATACCCCCAGCATCTCCAGCACGATTCGCTGCACATTGTTCTCGGGCTGGCTCTCGGTGAGACCCAACGAGTTGACCTGCACCCCGTAGCGGAACCGGCGGGCCTTGGCGTCCGTCACCCCGTAGCGCTCCAGGCCGATGCGGTCCCACATCTCGGTGAAGGCCCGCATCTTGCAGACCTCCTCCACGAAACGGATGCCGGCGTTGCAGAAGAACGAGATGGCGGCGAACACCCCGGCGAAGGCGTCCGGTTCCACCTGGCCGGAGTCCCGCACCGCGTCCAGCACGTCAATGGCGGTGGCCAGGGCGTAGGCCACTTCCTGGGTGGGCGTGGCCCCGGCCTCTTGCAGGTGGTAGGAGCACACGTTGATCGGGTTCCAGTGGGGGATGTGGTGGTGGCAGTAGGCGACCATGTCCACGATCAACCGGCGAGACGGTTCCGGCGGGAAGATGTACGTCCCCCGGGACAGGTACTCCTTCACGATGTCGTTCTGGGTGGTGCCCCGCAGCGCCGCCGGTGCCACCTGATGGTTGGCGGCGTTGGCCACGTACAACCCCAACATCCACGCGGCGGTGGCGTTGATGGTCATGGACGTGTTCATCCGGTCGGTGGGGATGTCCTCGAGCAGCGTTGCCATGTGCCCCAGGTGCACTACCGGCACCCCCACCTTGCCCACCTCACCGCGGGCCTGGACGGCGTCGGGGTCATAACCGGTCTGGGTGGGCAGATCAAACGCGATGGACAGACCGGTCTGACCTTTGGCCAGGTTGGCCCGGTACAGGGCGTTGGAGGCCCGGGCGGTGGAGTGCCCCGAGTAGGTCCGCATGAGCCAGGGTTGATCGCGCTGCGCCATGGCCCCAATTGTGGCCGCGGCGCGCCGTCGGTCCCGCCTCAGGCATGTCCGGCTCCCGCTCCGGATGGGCTCAGTCGCCGCGCTGGTGGGGTCCGGCGTCGGCGAACACCGACGGAACTGGCCGCTGGATGGCTCGACCGAGGCGCTGGAGGTACTCGGTTCGAGGGATCGCTACTGCGCCCAGGGATTCCAGGTGGGGTGTCAGCCACTGACAATCCACGAGGGTGTCGGGATGGTCATCGAGCAGCTCAACCAGCGCCACCAGGGCCACCTTGGAGGCGTCGGTCTCGTAGTGGAACATCGACTCACCGGCGAAGAGACCACCCACGTTGACCCCGTAGAGGCCGCCCACTAGCCGTCCTGCCCGCCAGGTTTCCACGGAATGAGCCCAACCCAGCCGGTGGAGCTGGGTGTAGGCGGCCACGATGTCCTTGTTGATCCAGGCATGGGGCCGACGGGGATCGGCGCAGGACAACATCACCTCCCGGAAGGCGCTGTCAACGCGGATCTCGAAGCCGGCTCGGGCTTTGCGCAACGAGCGGCTGATTCGCAGCCCGCCGGGCAGGATCACCCCGCGGGGATCAGGGGACCACCAGCCCAGCTGGTTTCGCCGCAGGTGCATGGGGAAGATGCCGCCGCGGTACGCCGCGAGCAGCGTCCCCGGTTCCAGATCGGCGCCCACCCCCAGCACGCCCGATTCATCGGTTCGCTCGAGGGGCGGAAACACCCACGGTGTGGCGGGAGGCTCGACCGGCATCGGTCTCCAGTGTGGCCCGGGGGCGACGGTCAAGGGCGGGCTGCGGTGACGCCGGTAGATTCACGCCGTGCTTCGCCGTACCGGGGACCTCTCGCCAAGCCCCGTCTTGCCCGGCGCGTGGGATCGGCCGCTGCTGCCGGGCGGTGTGCGTCGGGAGCTGGCCCGCCGGCGCGCCGATTTGGGCTCCCCGACCGTGATTGAGGGCGCGCCAGCCGCGGGCCCATCCGTGACCTGGTTGGGTGCGTTGGCCGGGCCGGCGGCGCACGTTCCGGCCACGGCGGCCACGACAGGGCTGACGCGGGTGGTGGGCGTGGCTGATCTGGCCCGTTCCGAAGACCTGGACTCGGCCCTGAAACTCCTGGTGGCAGCCCGGGAGGCGCTCGGAGTAGGGGGCCGTTTGGAGCTGGTGGAGCCCTACCGACGCACCGGTCGGGTCTGGGGCCTGGTGGCGGCCATGTCCCCGTTGTGGCGGCGCCTGTTCGGGTTGCGTCTGGACCTGCCGCTGCCGGCGCTGGTGCGTCAAGCCGGTTTCACCCTCGCATCTGTTGAAAGGTTCACCATGCCCACTGTGTTCCCACCCCTGCAGCCGTTCTGCTCGATCGTGGGGCTGGTGCCGGGGGAGCGGTCCGGGCCGGCGGTACCGGAGACGTCAGTTCCCGACAACACCCCTGACAACACCCCCGACAACACCCCCGACACCCTCGCCGTTGAGGCCCCGCGATGACCGGGCCCGGCGCATTGGCCCTGGTGGGTGAGGGTGAATGGACCCCGAGCTGCAGCTTTGACGAGGAACTGCTGTTGGCCAGCGGCGGCGACGTGGTCACCGTGCTGCCCACCGCCGCGGCCTACGAACGTCCCGCCGAAGCAGCCGCGGCGGCCGTGACGCATTTCGCCCGTTGGGGTGCCCGGGTGGAGGTCCTCGACGCCTTGAACCGCAGCGGCGCCCATGATCCGGACAACGTCAACAGGCTGCGCGCCGCCCGCTTCGTCTATCTGGCGTCGGGTTCCGCCATGCACCTGCTGTCCGTGCTCAAGGCCACCCCGCTGTGGGAGGCGCTGGTGGCCGCTCATCAGGACGGGGCGGTGCTGGCCGCCGCCGGTTCGAGCGCCACCGTGGTTTGTGACGCCATGGTGGATCCCCGCGGCGGCGGGTTCGGTGTGGGGTTGGGCCTGGTGAAAGATCTGAGCCTGATCCCGCGCTATGAGCAATGGTCCACCGAGAAATCCCGGCGCACCATCCAGATGGCCCCCAAAGGCCTGGTGCTGGCCGGGGTGCCGGCTCACAGCGCGCTGCTGCGGGCCCGCGACGGCCGTTGGCGGGCGGTGGGCGCTGACGGTTTGCGCCTCTTCCGAGACGGTCGGCCGGTGGCGATCGACGTGCTCAACGGCTGAGCGGGCGGGGTGAGCGGGCGGGGTGAGGGAGCGGGGCCCGGCACCGGTCGGCCCTCCGCCGGGCCTCAGCTCTCGATGATCTCGATGTCCTCGATGGTGACCACCTTGGTGACCGCGCCTTCCGATCCGGCGGTACCGGCGGCCATGATGGCGGCCACCGTGGTGTCCATCCCCTCCGTCACCGTGCCGAAGATGGTGTACACGGCGTTGTTGGCGAAGGGGCTGGCGGCGGTTGCCGGCATCACATTGATGAAGAACTGGCTGCCATTGGTGTTGGGCCCGGAGTTGGCCATGGCCACCACCCCTGGTACGTAATCCGCCCCGGCGGCGTACAACTCGTCGGCGAACGTGTAGCCCGGTCCGCCGGTACCCATCTGTCCTTCCCGGGGGTTGGCGTCACCCACCTGGGCCACGAACCCGGTCACGATGCGATGGAACGGCAAGCCGTCGTAGTAGTTGAACCGGCTCAACACCACGAAGTTGTTCACCGCCAGCGGAGCCTTGTCGTTGTTGAGGTCGATGGTCAGCTCACCTTCGCTGGTGGTGACCTTGGCCCGATACGTCTTGGCGGTATCGATGCAGGTGGGAGGGGCCGAGGAGAACGTGGTGGTGCGTTCGGCGCTGCCGTCGCTGGGCGGGCAGGTGGTGGGCCCGGTCAGGGTGGCTCCCGCCGCCGGGGCGGTTACCGGCACCGTGGGAGCGGTCGCCTCGGTGGAGGCGGTGGGGTCCGCGGCAGTGGTGGCGGTGGGGTCAACAGTGGTGGAGGCGGCGGACTCCTGATCATCGCTTCCGCCGGCCACCAAGGAGTACACCAGGGCCGCCAACAGCAGGCCGCCCACCACCAACACCCCTTGGAAAACTCGGCGCCGCCCTTTCGCTTTGCGGTGCGCTTCCTGCGCGGCGACCAACTTCGACTGGCGATTGGCCCGTTGCCGGTCCCGTTTGGCGGTTCCCATACGGCGGGTCACGCTAGCAATGTGCCGCGTCACCACCTGTTCATGGTTCCCCCACGGCCGTGGTGGTATCGATGTCGGGACCGGGGCGGCGTCGTCGGTGTCGTACCGGGGCCCCTTGAGTCGTTAACCTGCCCGGTCGGTCTGTCGCCCACCGGAAGGATCCCCGTGCAAGAGCCGAAGGGCCATCGTCCGTGTCCCTGATCGTGCAGAAGTTCGGCGGCACGTCCGTCGGTGACGCTGACCGCATCCGTGAAGTGGCCGATCAGGTGGCCCGAACCGTGCGACGGGGGAACCAGGTGGTGCTGGTGGTCTCGGCCATGGGCAAAGAAACGGACGAGTTGCTCCGTCTCGCCAACGACGTGGCCCGCCACCAGCATGGTCGTGAGATGGACATGCTCATCACCGCCGGTGAGCGCAAGGCCATCGCCCTGGTGGCCATGGCACTGCACGACCAGGGCATCGAGGCCGCCAGCTTCACCGGCAGCCAGGCCGGGTTCGTGACGGACACCAACCATCAGAATGCCAAGATCCTGGAGCTGCGCACCGAGCGCATCCAGGAGGCCCTCGACGCCGGCAAGGTCCCGGTGGTGGCCGGGGCCCAGGGCGTGTCCATCGACCGTGACGTCACGTTTTTGGGTCGGGGCGGTTCGGACACCACCGCGGTGGCGCTGGCCTACGCGCTGGGGGCGGAGGTCTGCGAGCTGTACACCGACGTGTCGGGGGTCTTCTCCGCCGATCCCCGGCTGGTGCCCAACGCCCGCAAGATGGCCGTGATCAGCTTCGACGAGTTACTGGAGATGACCGCCACCGGCTGTCCCAAACCGGCCATGCGCTCGGTGGAATTCGCCCGCAGCTACAACGTGGCGTTACACGTCCGATCGGCGTTCACCTGGGAAACCGGTACCTGGGTCAGAACTGAGAGCGACATCGTCAAAGCACAGCAGGACGCGGAGGGCCGCAACGTGGAGGAGCACGGCATGGAACAGGCCGGCGTGATCGCCGTCACCAGCGACACCGGGGACGGCAAGCTCACCGTGTCCGGTCTGGCGGACCGTCCGGGGGTGGCCGCCACACTGTTCCGGCGGTTGGCGGATCAAGGGGTCAACGTGGACATGATCGTGCAGAACATGTCCGTGGACGGGGTGACGGACATCTCCTTCACCGTGCCCAACGAGCACTTCTCGCTGTCCCTGGAGGTGGCCCGGGCGGCGCTGCCAGAGCTGGGCGGGCGCGATGTGTCAGGTGATGAACACGTGGCCAAGGTGTCCATTGTGGGTTCGGGCATGAAGACCGATCCCGGGGTGGCGGCCAAGATGTTCGAGACACTGTTCGAGGCCGGTATCAACATCGAGATGATCGCCACCTCGCCCATTCGCACCAGCTGCATCATCCGCCGCGACAAGGCCGAACAAGCCGTGTCCGCCCTCCACGACGCCTTCGGCCTGGGCCGCTCCTAGCCCCACCCCTTGCGTCGGTCTCAGCACCGAAAGCGGTAGTTTCGGCCCGCCGGTTTCGGCGAATCGACGTGGATTCGCCCCTACGGTCGGCCCAAGTGACTTCGGTCTCATTGGCTATCTGATTCGGTGGCAGAGCGGGCCACCGATATCGTTGACGGCTATGCGAATCGGGATCGTGGGCGCCACCGGTCAGGTGGGCGGCGTCATGTTGGCCATCTTGGCGGAGCGCAACTTCCCCCTGGAAGAGCTGCGGCTGTTCGCCTCGGCTCGCTCAGCGGGACGTCAGCTGGCCTTCGGGGAGAGCAAGCTCACCGTCGAGGACGCCGCCACCTCGGACTATCGGGGTCTGGACCTGGTGCTGTTCTCTGCCGGGGGTTCCACCTCGAAAGAGTTGGCCCCCAAGGTGGCCGCCGCCGGTCCGATCGTGATCGACAACTCCTCGGCGTGGCGCATGGATCCCGACGTGCCGCTGGTGGTGGCCGGGGTGAACGACCACGCGCTGGGGTCGATCCCTCGCAACATCGTGGCCAACCCCAATTGCACCACCATGGCCGCCATGCCGGTCCTCAAACCGCTTGATGTGGCGGCCGGGCTGCTCACGCTGCAAGTGGCCTCCTACCAGGCCGTTTCCGGTGCCGGGACGGCGGGGGTGGGGGAGCTGGCCCGGCAGGTGGCCGAGATCGGGGATCGGGGACCGGAGCTGACCTTCGACGGGCAGGCCGTCGGGGTCAGCCCCGAGAAGTTCCCTGGGCCGATCGCGTACAACGTGTTGCCGTTCATCGGGAAGCTGGTGGAAGACGGTCGCGGCGAGACCGACGAAGAACAGAAGATGCGCAATGAGTCCCGCAAGATCCTCGGGCTGGCGAATCTGCGGGTCAGCTGCACCTGTGTCCGGGTACCGGTGTTCACCGGGCACTCTTTGGCGGTGCACGTCTCCTTCAGTCGGGATCTGTCCCCGCAGGAGGCCACTGAGCTGCTGCAATCGGCCCCGGGAGTGGTGGTCACCGACCTGCCCACCCCGCAGCTCGCCGCCGGGCGGGATCCGTCCTATGTGGGTCGGATCCGCCGTGATGAGGCCCTCGAGCACGGCTTGAGCTTGTTCGTGGCCAGCGACAACCTCCGCAAGGGCGCGGCCCTCAACGCGGTGGAGATCGCCGAGCTCCTCAGCCGCTGAACCTCAGCGCGCAACCGAAGCCAGGTCGACCCCCATTAGGCCACCGCAGCGCCAGGCTGCACCATGTGCGCTGGCGGGGCCTGGGGCGCTGGCGGGGCCTGGGGCGGCAACGCTGACAACGGAGGCCCGGCTGGCCCCGGAAGGCCCGACGGCGCGCCTGGCGGAGCGGATGGAACCGGGCCTGGCGCAGGTATCGACGGCGCAGACAGCGGCGCAGCCGGCACCGGCGACGTAGGAACGGAAACCCCGCCTAGCCCGTGACCGTCGCCGTGGCGTCTTCCCGCCTCGCCCTCACGTCGGAAGAACCCGCCTCCGCTTTGGGAAGTGGCGAAGTACAACGCAGCGGCTTCGTTGATGGTTTGCTCGTCCAGCACGGTTTCCCGCTCGGCGTAATGGCAGATGGCCTTGGCCAGTCGGCAGAAGTCATTGGGGTAACACGCCAGGAGCGCGCCCTCGCTGCTCTTGGCCCGACAGATCGAGCGCAGGTAGGCGGCGGCCCCGCTGGAGGTGCGGATCTCATAGCGCTGGGTCACCCGGGCCACGATCACGTCGAATTGCTCGTCGGTGACGGGACCCACGTAGATCTTGTTCTGGATCCGGCGGAAGAATGCGTCCTCTTGCAGATCAGCGGGGTCGAGGTTGGTGGAGAAGACAACCATCAGCTCGAAGGGGATCACGAACTTCTGGCCGTACTCCAACGTCAGATAGTCCACCCGGCGGTCCAGCGGCACGATCCACCGGTTGAGCAGCGCCCTCGGTGAGGCGAGCTGACGGCCGAAGTCATCGATGAACAAGATCCCGTTATTGGCCCGCATCTGCAGCGGCGACGTGTAGATCCCGGTGTTGCGGTCATAGCTCAGCTGCAGCATGTCCAGCTCCAGCTCCCCACCCACCGTGACGATCGGCCGGTAACAGGCCACCCAACGCGGGTCGAGGCCCTGCGGTTGGGGTTCGAGGGGATGGTGCACCAGCGGATCGAACACCGTGATGATCTGGCTATCCACTTCCACCGCCCGGGGCACCAACACCCCGTCGTGGTAGAGGCGGATGAGCCGTTCCCCGATGGACGTCTTGCCGGTGCCCGACGGCCCATACAGGAACAGGGACTCCTGGGCGGTGAAGGACGGACCGATCTGGTCGATCAGCTCGTCATAGACCACCAGATCGGAGAAGGCCTCGCGCACGTCATCCCGACGCACGTGGGGTCGGGGACGTTGAGCCGCCACCACCTTGGTGTAGCTGGTGAGGGAGACCGGGGCCACCGAGGCGTATTTGGAGCGGCTGAAGCGCTCGTTGGCCTGTTCCCTCCCGAACGCGGTCAGGCTGAAGATGTAATCGTTGCCCACCAGCCCTTGGACATCGGCGTACTTCTTGGCCCGGAGTTCCTCGAAGACCACGTCGATGACCTTGACGGGAAGGCCCAGGACCTCCGCTAGCCGGCTGACCGAGGTGGTGTCGTCGAGAAAGGACCGGCGCAAGACCAGGTCCACCACGAGTTCATAGGGAATGTCCAGATCCGGTATGCCGATGAGTCGGTTGCGGATCACGGAGGTTGCGTCGTTGACGAAGCCCGTCACGGACCAGTGATCGGCCGTTCAGGGTCCGTCCTTGACCGTGTCGATGGTCCCGCCCCGCGCCGGACCGGGGGCTCAGTTGACCGCGCCGCAGCTCACGACGGGTCCGCCAGGTCAAGCTGGCGATATCTGGCCATGGCCTCATCGAGGGAAAGGCCCAGTTGGTTGGCCAATGACGCCGTCCACGCCAACACGTCCCCGAGCTCGTGAAGTTGCTGCTCAGGGGTGCCTTTGCGAACGGCCTGCGCCAACTCGCCCAGTTCCTCGCACAGCCAGGCCACGGTGGCGGGCACGCCCCGGGCCCGATCCGCGGGACCGTAAAGCCGTTCCATGATGGCTTGGACCTCGTCCAGCTGCATGGCCACGGGGGTGCGGTCCCGGCCGACGATCAGCCGGCCGCTCGCACCGTGCGAAATGCCCGGGCCAGCAGCGGCGTGTCCCCACCGGCGTCGAGCAGCGCCACGGTGTCCGCGGACAGCTCGGTCCGGACCCGGTGCAGTTCATCGAGGTGCGCCTTGGCAATGACCGGAATCCCCGGGCCGGGCCGCGCTGGTGTCCGCTGTGCGGCGCCGCTGGCGGTGGAGGTCGTTTGGGGGCGGGATGGAGCACTCCCGCCACCGCCTTCGGGGGTTGTTGTCCCGGAACTTATGGGCACGGGCGCCATGGACGGGCTGCCCTTGCGACCACTGCGCCGGCGGGGTTTGACCGGGTCCGGCCCGGGGACCGTCTCGGGAGACGGCACCGCCATCAGGTACGGCACGTCACGCAGGTCCCGCCGTTCCCAGCCCAACGGCACCGCCAGGTTGTCCGCGTGGGGGGCGCACAAGGCGTTCACCGTTTCGGCGCTGGTGGCCAGGTCGCCAACCCACACGATCAACCGTCGTGGATCTGCCGCCACGGCCGCGGCCGCCGGTCGCTGACATCCCGGCCGCTCACAAATGCCACCCATGTGAGCATCGTATCTGCTGGTCAGAGCGGCTGCGCGGATGCTGCGCGGGGCTGCGGTGAATCTCGATGGTCGGGTGGGGGAGATTTGAACTCCCGGCCTCTGCGTCCCGAACGCAGCGCGCTGCCAAACTGCGCCACCACCCGTGGTGCGGTGCGCCAGGCTAGCAGCCCGGCACACGGTCCCGGTCACGCTATCGGGCGGCGTCCACGGCGGCGGGTTGCAACCCCTCCTGATACACCTCGCCGGCCAGCACCGCGGTCGCGGCCCGGCGCAGTCGGAGGCTGTTGACCGGTTTGATCAACCATCCATCGGCCCGGGCCATCTGGGCTAGGAACACGTCGGCATGACGGTCAAGCAGGATCACGATCCGTACCGGGTCCAGCCGGCCCATCTCCTCTTCTTGGCGCAACGCCAGCGAGGTGGCGATACCGCCGAGGTTGCCGATCTGGGAGTCCAGCACCACCAGCTCGGGGTGCACCTGGCGGGCCGCGGGCAGGACCATGCGTCCGGCGCGAACCCGATGTACCGAGGTGGTCTCATCGGAGAGCGCGGCATCCACCTGGTCGTAGACCCACTCGGCATCCGTCGCCAGCAACACGGTTCCCATCGGCGCTCACGTTAGTCGGCTCTCAACGGATTCGGTTCGGCGGTTGGGACGCCGTCGGGCATCGGGGAAGTTGTTGTCGGGGACAGCGGTCCGGTCCCGGCGGGAGAGATGCAGCGCCTAGGCTCTGGGTTCACCCCGACATGCCGCCGGGGGACCGATGGGCTGGACGCAATCCGAGGCAAGGAGTGCCACATGCTCGAGATCCAGGTCGAGGACGCCGTAGATCACACGGTGTGCCGCCCGATCGGTGAGCTCGACGCTTACACCGTGGGCCAGTTCAGGGAAGTGCTGGCCACCTTTTCGGGCGTGACCCGGTTGATCATCGACCTGTCCGAGGTGCCGTTCATGGATTCCGCCGGTTTGGGGGCCCTGATCGGAGGCATTCGGCGGGCCCGGGAAAATGATGGCGAGGTGGCGGTGGCCTGCAGTCGCCCCACACTGACCCGGCTGTTGCACACCACCGGGTTCGACCGCATCGTGCCCGTGGCGGACAACCTCGAGGGCGCGCTCGAGGCCCTCTACGCCACGGGTCGCCCGGCCACCTGAACCTGCCGCTCGGGCCTGGCCGGCCCTCAGCGCTGCGGCGTGGCCGGCGATAGTCGCGTCGCCACCAGGGCGGCGCGGAGGCGTTGCACCCCCTCCAGGTTGTGCACGTCTTCGTCAAGTTCGGGGACGACCATCAGCGGTAACGCCTGGGGATCCGCAAGTGGGTGGTCCCGGCGGGCTGCGTACCGACCCAGGGCGATCTGGTCTTCGCGTGCGGTCATCATCCGGGCCAGGTTGTTCAGCGCTGGTTGCCACGGGTGCTCGGGCAGCCGCAGCGCGAGTTCTTCCACATCGTCTGCGCCGACGCCAGGTGGCAAAGACTCCTCGAAACCGGGGGTTACCCGGTTGAGGATCAACGCCGCCACCGACAGATCCTGGTGTTGGAGTTGGTGAAGGAACAGCGCCGCCTCACGCAGGGCTTCGGGTTGGGGCGCGGTCACCACCACGAGATTGGTGGTCGGCCCGGCCAGCAGGGCACGAAGCTCGCCGGCCCGTTCCCGGAACCCGTCCTGCATGCCGTGGAAGGCCCGGAAAAAGATGATGGCGTCCTCCAGCACCGCGGAACCGACCACCCGCCCAGCGGTCCGAACGGCCCCCAGACCCACCTGGGCCGCCAGGGCGCTGCCCCGCCCGGTCCCACCGCCACCCGTCAGCAGGCGATACACCCGATGATCGAGGAACCGGGTGAGCCGCGCTGGGGCGTCAAGGAAGTCCAGGGCTTGGCGGGTGGGCGGCGTGTCAATGACCACCAGGTCATAACGCCCGCTGTGGTGCAGCTCGAACAGCTGTTCCGCGGCCATGTACTCCTGGGTACCGGAGAGCGCCTGGGAGATGTTGCGATAGAACCGGTTGGCCAGGATCTCGCGCTGTTGGGCCTGGTCAGCGGCGTAGCGGCTCACCAGCCGGTCGAACGTGTCCTTGGTGTCGAGCATGGTCACGTGCAGTTCGCCGAGCCAGTCCCCGGTCAGTTGGTGGGTGCGGTTGGTCATCGGGCCCAGACCCAGACCCAGCGCGTCCGCCAGCCGTCGGGCCGGGTCGATGGTCAACACCACGCTGCGACGACCCTGATACGCCCCCTGCAACGCCAGCGCCGCCGCCACTGAGGTCTTGCCCACCCCACCGGCTCCGGCGCACACGATGACCTCCGCCGTGCTCGTGAGGGCGGAGATGACCCCGTCACTGCCGTTCTGCTCGTCGCTCCGCCTGCTGTGCCCGTTGTGGTCCGGGACGTGGGGGTCCGCCGGGACGCCGCGCTTCGAGCGACGATGGCGGGTTGATGACGCCTCGGCGGCTGGTCCCCCGGTGGCGGCCGCCGGGACGCGGTCCCCGGCGGGCGGGCTGGCGCCGTCACCCAGGGTCCGCACCGCGGCCAGCACGTCCTCGGCGAGCTCGGCCACGTCGGCTGGTCCCAACCCGTCACCGGGACGCTGACCCACGGTGAGCTGCACCAACGGGAGCTGCGAGCCCAGCCGCTGGAGCTGACGTTGCTGCTGGTCATAGCGGTGCTGGTCGAACGCCGCGGCCTGCACCAAAGCCGGGGTGAGCCGCTCCAGCGCCGCCAGCGCCCCCGCCGACCCCGCCCCTGACGCCGGTCCTGCGGTTCGTCGGCGACCCCTGATCTCGGGTGGCGGGAGCCGATTGGGTGCTGCCAGGACACCGTTGACCAGCAACGGCCCCAGGTGGATCCCGACCCGGTCCTCGAGGTCGAACGCGGTCTCGATCACCTCGTTGATCGGGGTCTCCTCGAGGGTGGTGACCAGCAGGAGTTGGCAGCGGCGGCCATCGGTGAGCAACTCCACCACCTCCGCCGCCTGAGCGTGGATGGGACCGTCTCGCACCGTGTCGAGCAGCCCACCGGGCGCCTTCAGCAGGGTCAGGGCATGACCCGATGCCGGGGCGTCCACCAGCAGTACGTCAGCGGCGCCGCCGCGCTCCAGCTGCTTGATCTTGCCGAGCACCAGCAGGTCTCCGAGGCCCGGCGCGCCCCGGCTGATGACCTCCACCAGGCCGCTGTCGAGCATGCGACGGGCCACGCGACCCAGGCGGGCCGCGGCCAGGTACTCCACCAGCGCGTCCTCGGCCCGAATGGTGCGTCCACGCAGTCCCTGGCCCAGCTCCACGTCCTGGTAGCCGAAGCCGGTCCGACCGAAGTACGCCGGCAGACCACCCCGACCCTCGATCTCGATCAGCAAGACGTCCAGGCCCAGCGACGCCGCGGCTACGCCCAGCCCGGCCACGAGGGTGCTCTTCCCCACCCCGCCCTTCCCGGCGACGATGTGGACCCTGGCGCTGGTGAAGAAGCTGACGGGGTCCATGGGCACAGGCTTTCGGTGGCGTTGTCCCGGCTTTGGTGGGCCGGGCGCAGGCTGGGAAGCTGGGCAGGTGCGAACACGCAGGCTAGGACTGGTCCATGGGCTTCGACGCCGTGAGCGGGGGCGTTGGCGGCTCCCGCTCCGACGGTTGCGGATGGTGGCGGTGTTGTGCCTGGTGGCCGCAGCGGCGCTGGGAACGGCCCTCCAGCCCACACGGACCCCGGCTGCTGGCGCCGCGACCGACACCACCGGCACCGGCACTTTCGGAACGGGTAACCAGGCCAGCAACGCCAACCCCGGGACCACCGATCTGGTTGAGGTGGTGGAGGTCAGCGGGCTGCTGGATCCGGTTCTGGCCGATTTCGTGCGGGAGCGCATCGTGGCCGCCAATCGGGACGGGTTGGTGGCGTTGGTGCTGCGGCTCAACAGCCCTGGCTCGGTGCTTTCCGTAGCCGAGTTCCAACAACTGGCCACCGAGCTGGGGACCTCGCCGGTTCCGGTGGCCATCTGGGTGGGGCCCTCTAGCGCCCAGGCCCGGGGGGCGGCGGCGCAGTTGGTGGGCCTGGCCAGCCCCGGGGGCATCGCTTCGGGGGCCCGGGTCGGTCAAGCGGGCGAACAGCTGGTGGACCGGGACCGCTTCGGGGTGCTCTTCGGCGACGCCGCCAACCAGGTCCGCAGCGCCTATGTCCGTTTCGATGACGCCGAATCCGCCAACCTGGTCCCCGCCGCCACCCTGGGCGACTTCATCATCGGCCTGGAGGGGGTGGCCACCCGCGCCGTGCAGGTTGATGGCCAGACCCGCCGTGAGCCGGATACCCCGGTGCGCTTCGTGCAGTTGGGGCTGGCCCAGGAACTGCTGCACACCGTGGCCAGCCCTTCGGTGGCCTATCTGTTGTTCGTGATCGGGTTGGGGCTGATCCTGTTTGAGCTGTTCACCGCCGGTATCGGTTTGGCGGGGTTGGTGGCGGCGATCTTCACGCTGCTCGGCTGTTACGGCCTGGCGGTGCTCCCTGCCCGCTGGTGGGCGGTGGGGCTGTTGTTGCTGACGTTCCCCGTTCTGGCGATCGATGTCCAGATCGGCGTGCCCCGGCGGGCCACTGCGGCCGGATTTGCCCTCTTCACGCTGGGCACCTTCACCCTGTTCGAGGGCGTTTCGCTGTCCTGGGTGACCATCGCCTCCGCGGCGGTGTTGATGGTGGTGGTGTATCTGCGGGGCATGCCGGCGATGGTCCGCACGCGCTTCTCGGCGGTGGATCTGGGCCGGGACTGGCTGGTGGGTGAGCAGGGCACGGTGACTTCGGACATGGACCCCCGGGGCATCGTGGCCGTCCGCTCCGCCACCTGGCCGGCCAGCACCAGCGGAGGCGCGTTGTCGGTCGGGGACCGGGTCACGGTGACCGGCACCAGGGGCCATGTGCTCGAGGTGACCGCGGTCACCGACTGATGCATATGCATGGGGACAGGGTTTGGGCAGCCCTTCTGCTTGCAAAAAGAATCAAAAGATCGCGAAGGTTGTCTTGTGACGATTCGAAACGGGGGGGTAAGTTCGACCTACAGACATCGGTAGGGGGAGCCCCGGTGGCTGATTTGGTCAGCTCGGCAAGGGGGATTGGCGTGAGCGCTCAACGCTACGAAGAGGAATGGCAGATCAAGGCAGCCTGTAGGGGGCCGCAGAACGCTGTGGTGTTCTTCCCGCCGCAGCGCTTTGAACGAAAGCACGAGAAGGCTGAACGGGAAGCGTTGGCCAAGAGCATCTGTCGGAGCTGCGCCGTACGGCGGGCCTGCCTGGATTACGCCTTGACCATCCGTGAACCACACGGCATCTGGGGGGGACTTAGCGAGAACGAGCGCAAGTTGCTCCTCGCCCGACGCGAAGCCAGCTGATCGAGTTCGTTTCGTCCCCTTCACGGTCCCGGGTCTGATCAGGCCTGGGGCAGGCGAGGACCCCCCACCCGCACATCTCCCCGACGTCGGGTAACCCCGCGCCCATCGAGCAGCGCCAGCAACGGCAGGGCGTGCTTGCGCGAACAACCCAGCCGATCCCGCACCTCAGCCACGGTGACCCCCTCGGGCTGGGCGCCCAACAGTTCCGCCAGCACCACAGCCGCCCGATCCAGCGCGCCGGCGGAGAAATAGATCCCCTCGTGCTGCACCACCAACCCTCGTCGGGCCAACTCCCGTAGCTCCGCCCGATCAACCCCATCGGGCGGAGGTGGTGCAAAGGGGTCCGCGTCGAGCGCGGCCACAAACGGATGGTCCGCCAGCGGGTCAATCGCCGCCGCCGCCGTGGCCCTTCCGGCGTCCACCTTGACCTCTTCCAAGGTGGACAGCGCCGCCCGTTGGCGCTCATCGAGGGAGCCCACGTCGAGCCCCAACGGACCGGCTCCGGCCACCAGTTCGGCCACCGATCGGCGCAGTGTCTCCAACCGGTCCGGATCCACCACCCAGGCCCCGAGGGTGGCGGCGCGGCGTTCCCCGGTGAGCCGTTCCAGCTCCTCGGGTTCCACGAAACCCCGCTCCTGGATGACCCGATCCACGGAGCGGTCCGGCCGGGCCTTGGACGCCGGCAGCACCGGGGCCACGTCCAGCACCTCACCCCCGCCCACCGTTTCCTTGCGGCCCGATTCCCGCAGCACGAAGCGGTCCCCGGGCCGTAACGGCAACGCCGCCGGCAGGTGCAGCCGGGCCAAGCCGCTTTCGCCGGGCCCGATGGCGGCATCGCCCAGCAACCGGAGCTTGACCGGCACCTCCCCCGAGCCCAGGTACGCCACATAGGCGCCCCGGCGGGACACCTCGTGGTCCAACGATCCCAACACCGACAGTGAGGTGTCGATCATGCGGGTGCGGTGCCACTGACCCGGGCTGACCAGTACATCTCCCCGGGCCACGTCTCCGTGGTTGACACCCACCACGTTCACCGCCAAGCGTGATCCCGGTGGGGCGTTGTCCCGGATGTGGTGGTGGCTTTGCAACGCCCGTACCCGCACGGTGACGCCTTGGGGCAGCAACAGCAGCTCGTCGTCTCGGGCCAAGGATCCGCCGGTCAGGGTGCCGGTCACCACCGTGCCCGATCCCTTGGCGGCGAATGCCCGGTCAATCCACAACCGGGGCCGCCCGCTGTCGGTGGCCGTGGGCGTGGCCGCCACCAGCCGATCAATTGCCGCCCGCAGCTCGGCCACCCCGGCGCCGGTGGGCACATCCACCGCCACCACCTCGGCCCCGGCCAGGAACGTGCCCTCCAGGTGCTCGGCCACGTCCAGCTGCGCTAGCTCCACCAGGTCGGCGTCGCACAGCCCAACCTTGGTCAGCGCCACCATGCCGTGTCCCAAACCCAGCAGTTCCAAGATCCGCAGATGCTCCTCGGACTGCGGCTTCCAGCCCTCGGTGGCGGCCACCACGAACAGGCAGGCATCCACGGCACCCACCCCGGCCAGCATGTTCTTGATGAAGCGGACATGGCCCGGCACGTCCACGAAGGCCACCTCCCGACCGGAGTCCAACGTGGCCGCGCCGAACCCCAGATCGATGGTCATGCCCCGCTGTTTCTCCTCCGCCCAGCGGTCAGGGTCCACACCGGTCAGCGCCCGGACCAGGGTCGACTTGCCGTGGTCGACGTGGCCTGCGGTGGCGATGACGTGCATCAGGACTCCGCCGGCGCCGATCAGACCAACCCGGCCAGGGCCCCGGCAAGGGTCCGGTCCTGGGTCGGGTCAACGGTTCGCAGGTCAATCAGGGTGCGATCGTCCTCCACCCGGGCGATGATCGGCGGTTGGTGGTTGCGCAGCTCGGCTCGGCGGTCCCCGGGGATGGTGACCCCGAAGGAGGCAATGGTGACCTCTGGCAAGGTGCCACCGCCGGGCACCGAACGCAGGGCTATCGGCTCGCCGTGGCCCAGCGCCGCTGCCCGTTGGGCCAATACCGGGACCGGAGTGGTGGCCATGCGCCAGAACGGGATGGCGTCACCATCACGTCGGAGGTAGCACAAGGCGAGCTCCTGCAGGGCGCTCAGCACCAGGGAGCCGCACCGGACCGCCCGGGCCAGCGGATGGCGGGCGATGGTGGCCACCAGATCCCCCCGTCCGGCGATGATCCCCGCCTGAGGCCCTCCCAGCAGCTTGTCGCCTGAGAATAAGACCAGGTCAGCGCCCTGTTCGAGGGTTTGGCGGGCGGCAGGTTCCTGCGCCAGCCAGGCCGGCGGCCCACCCGCCAGCCACGGGCACCCGGCATCGAGCAGTCCTGATCCGATGTCGGCCACGATCGGCGGTCCCAACCCCACCAGCTCGTTGACCTCCACCGATTCGGTGAAGCCCACGATCTTGTAGTTGGACTGGTGAACCTTCAGCAGCAGCGCCACCCGCCCGTCGCGCTCGGCCACGGCCCGGGCGTAATCGGCCCGGCGGGTGCGGTTGGTGGTGCCCACCTCCACCAGTTCCGTCCCGGAGGCGGCCATCACCTCGGGAACCCGGAACCCGCCACCGATCTCCACCAGCTCCCCGCGGGAGGTGACCGCCGCCCGGCCCGGTCCGGCCAGCGCCGCCAAGGTCAGCAGCACCGCGGCGGCATTGTTGTTCACCACCAGCGCCGCCTCGGCACCGCAGGCTCGGGCCAGCAGCCCGCCGGCGTGATCATCGCGTCGGCCCCGGTCACCGTGGTCCAGGCGGAACTCCACGTTGGAGTAACCGGCCTCTTGGTGATGGGCGAAAGGGGCCCGGCCGAGATTGGTATGCAGCAGCACCCCGGTGGCGTTGATCACCGGTTGCAACAGCTGGCGGGTCTGTTGTCGGGCCAACTCGTGGGCCCGGGCCGCGATGAACTCCGCGTCGGGCATGGGACTGCCGTTGCGGGCCTGTTCGCGGGCTTCGGCAATCGCTCGTCGGGCCACGTCGACCAACAGAGGGTCGGGCAGGTCCCAGCGGCGAAGGGCCCGAGCCAACACGTCGACCGAAGGTGGGTGGGCCACCGCGGCGAATGTAGCGGTTGGCGACGACGGTGGCGTCAGGTCACGAACCGTCGGCGGTCGGCGTTGGCATTGGGGAGTACCGCGAGCTGGCGTCCCCGCGTGTGGGCGGTGACCGGTAGTGTCGACACATGTTCGGGCTGTTGGCCCTTTTGATGTTGGTGGTCCCAATCCTGGAGCTGTACGTGATCGTGCAGGTGGCGCAGGGTGTGGGGGTGCTGCCCACGGTGGCCGGTGTCATCGCGGTGTCCACCGTGGGGGCGTGGTTGTGCAAGCGCGAGGGCACTGGTCTGTTCCGCAAGGTCCAGCGCCAACTCAACGCCGGCGAGCTGCCCACCGACACCGTGGTTGACGGGTTCCTGGTGCTTTTCGCCGGGGCGCTGTTGCTCACCCCCGGCTTTCTGACTGACGTGGTGGGTTTGGCGTTGCTGCTGGCGCCGATACGGGCGGTGGTGCGCCGGGTGGTGCTGGCCCGCTTCACCCGGGTCGCCCGCCGCCGTGCCACCGACGCCGTTCGTCGTCAGGCCCGGGTGGTGACCTTCGGCTTCGGGGACGTTTCCCGGGAGCCATCGGCCAACCCCACCTGGACGGGACCGGTGATCGATGTCGGGGAGGTCACCCACCGTCGGAGGCCCGCAGCAGACAGCCCCGGCCCCGACGAGGAGGGTCGGGGCCAGGGACGCTAGCCAGGCCTGGAGCACCGCCAGGACGGCCCGGGCGGCGTTGGTCAGCTGGGACCGAAGGCGGCAGCCATGGCATCCACCAGCCGCGCGGAACAGCCGGTGACATCCACCGGTGGTACGGCTTCGGTGACCACCACCTCCGCCAACTCAGCGAAGGCGTCGGCCATCGGTCCCGAGCCCAACGCCACCGGCTCGCCGCAGTCGCCGCCGGCCGCCACCGAGGCGTCTATGGGCAGCGTCGCCAGCAGCGGCACGCCAATCTCCTGGGCCAGCGCCGCCCCGCCGCCCTCTCCGAACAGTGCGTAACGCTGCCCGTCGGGGGCCACGAAGGCGCTCATGTTCTCAATCACCCCGGCCACCCGGAGGTAGCTCTTACGGGCCATGGTCGCCGCCCGTGCCGCCACTTTCTGCGCCGCCAGCGCCGGGGTGGTGACCACGATGAGCTCGGTTCGCGGCAACATCCGGGCCAGCCCCATCTGCACGTCACCGGTCCCGGGCGGCAGGTCGATCAACAAGTAGTCCAGCGGACCCCATTGCACGTCCTCGAGGAAGTGCTGCACCGCTCGGTTCAACATCAGGCCCCGCCACATGAGGGCATCGGTCTCGTCCTCGGTGAGCAGCCCCATCGACACCACCTCGATGACCCCGGGCTCCGGAACCGGGTTCGTGGGCGACGCCCCGGCGGCCCGGCCCGGCCGGATGGGCACCGTGCGCAGGTTCGGCAGCATCTTCTTCTCACCGCGCAGCGCCTGAAGCCGCCCATCCACCCCCAACATGCGAGGAACCGAGAAACCCCAGATATCGGCGTCCAGGACCCCGATTCGCAGACCTCGCTGGGCCAACGCCACCGCCAAGTTGACCGTGACGGAGGATTTGCCCACGCCGCCCTTACCTGACGCGATGCCGATGACCCTGGTGGTGGCCGGAATCGCGGTTTCCGGGGCGTTCTCCCGAGCGTTCCAGCGGGCCTTGCCCATGGCCGTGGTCCGTTCCTCGGGTGTCATCTCGCCCCAGGTCAGGCTTACCCCACTGACGCCGGGCGTGGTCCCCACCCGATTCTTGATGTCCTTTTGGATCTGGGCCCGAAGTGGGCAACCGGCGGTGGTCAACGCCACGGTGATGGCCACCTCGCCGGATGTGGACACCTCAACATGGCGGATCATGCCCAACTCCACCACGTCGGCTCCCAACTCCGGATCCACCACGCCGCGCAGCAACCCGAGCACGTACTCAGTGGTGGGCGGGTCGTGCCGGGAGGGCTGGTCGGAGGAGGTCACGGTCTGATTGTAACGGCCTCAACCGGGTTAATGCTTGGAAGGGTGTACGCTCAGGGGGTGGATCAGCAGCGGGAAGACCATCCGCGGGAGCCCCGGCTCGAGCTGTTCAAGGTGCTGGGCGACAACACCCGTTACGCCATCTACCTGGAGCTGGCCCGCTCGCCCCGGCCACTGGCCACCGCCGAGATCGCCGCCACGCTGGGCCTGCACGCCAACACCGTTCGACCGCAGTTGGAGAAAATGCGCGAGGTCGGCCTGCTGGACGTTGAGGTGGACGGGCGCGGTGGCGTCGGTCGACCCCAGCACCGCTACGCCCTGGCCGCGGACGCCCCGTCGTTGGGCTTGGAGCCGGCGCTGTTTCCCCTGGCCACCAAGGTGCTGTTGCGGGTGGCGGCCGCTGCTGGTCTGGGGGCCGCTGAAGCCATCGACGCGGCTCGGGAGCTGGCGCTGAGCCAACCCGACCACAGCGCCGCAGCCCGAACATCCCGCTCCTGCGTGGACCAGGTAAGCCACCAACTGGCCGAACTGGGCTTCGACCCCGCCATCGTGAGCACCGTGCCCGGCGCCGTAACCAGCAGCGGATCCACCGCCACCGAGGTCACGCTGATGTTCGGGCACTGTCCGTTCCGGGAGTTGGCCGAAGCCAACCCGGCGCTGATCTGTGGGCTACATCAGGGTCTGGTGGAAGCCATGGTGGTCGGCTCGCGCAGCGGGGCCGGTAGCCGATTTCGGTCGTTGATCGATCGTGATCCCTGCCAGGTTGACCTCCTGCTGGATCCCGCCGTATGACATCCGTTCCGTCCGTGGAGCCCCGGCCCGCGGCGCTCCGGTCGACAGGTTCGCTAGAATCGTCCGAGTTCAGCTGTTTCGCTGCCCCAACGGGCTCCAGGAGGCACTCACCGTGATCACGCTCACCGACACCGCAACCAAAAAGGTGAAGGAGCTCATCGACGCCGAGGGTGCCGACGGCTTGGCGCTGCGGGTGGAAGTCCGTCCCGGCGGATGCTCCGGTTTCGCTTACGAGATGTACTTCGACACCGACATCGCCGCGGATGACCTGGCTGAGGAGTTCGGGGATATCCGGGTTGTGGTGGATCCCACCTCGGCCCAGCTGCTCAGCGGCGCCACCCTCGATTACAAGGACGGCCTGAACCAGACCGGGTTCTCCATCAACAACCCCAACGCCACCCGGACCTGCGGCTGCGGTCAGAGCTTCAGCTGAACCGGCCGGCCCCGGCGGCCAGCCGGTGAGCGTGCAGCTGAGGGTCAACGGGGAACTGGTTTCCGCTGATCCAGCCCATACCACGCTGCTAGAACTGCTGCGCGAGCAGCTGCGTATCCACTCCGTGAAAGACGGTTGCGCGCCTCAGGGTCAGTGTGGCTGTTGCACCGTGCTGGTGGACGGCCAACCACGAATCTCCTGCGTGACCCCCTTACGGCGCATCGCCGGCAGGGAGGTCACCACCCTCGAGGGTCTCCCTTCCGGGGTCCAAGCCACCTGGTCGCAGGCGTTTTCGGACTGTGGTGCCAGCCAGTGCGGATTTTGCAGTCCGGCCATCGTGGTGCGGCTGGTAGCTGAGGCGGCCAAGCCCGACCCCCGGCCCGATCAGGCCCTTTTGGCCCACGTGTGCCGCTGCACCGGCTGGTTGCCCATTCTCGCCGCCTTCCAACAGGCCACCGAGACACCCGTCAAGCTCCCCCCATCCCAGGACCCGAACCCGGATTCGAGCCCGCACCGGCCCCAGGACCCGCTGACGGGTGCCGCGGCCAGAGCCGCACTGGAATCCCACGGCCCGCAGCTGGTCGGTCCAACGGTGGTGTTGGGCCGCGGTGGCTTCGCTGAGGATCTCGCTCCAGCCGATGCGCTGGTGGCGGTACCGGACGGGCGCGGCGGTTGGGCTGTGGGCGAGTCGCTGGCGGAGGCCCTCGGAACCGCAGGAAAAGTGCAGGGTCGCCGCAGCACCGTGGAAGCCGGACTTCCCCTGCCGCTGCCGGAGGGCTCATGGGACCGCACCCTGCAGACCAGTTGGGTTGATGCGGCCTATCTCGAAACGGACGCCTCATGGTGCCGGCCCGGGGAAGAACCAGCGGATCCGGCCGGGAACGGCGGGGATTTCGGTGCCAAAGCCAACTCCCCAGTGGCCCGTGCGGCTCACGAACTGGCCAACCGCCACGGTCGGGCGGTGAGGGTCCGCTTTAGCCGGGAAGACGCCATCCGGCTCGGTGCCAAACGTCCGCCCCTGGCCGCCGGGATCGATCTGTCCGCCCGTCGCCTGGTCATCCATGTGGCCCGCACTCCCGGTGTGGCGGCGGCGCTGCGGGCCGGCTTGGGCTCCGATCATGGCTTCGAGGTGGCCATCCACGAGGTGGACGTGGCAGGTCCGCCCACCTCTCTTGCGCCGCGCTGCGCCGGTTGGGCTGAAGGGGTGGTGTTGCGCAGCGCCCTCACCGGAGATCTGGAACGGGTGCATCAGCCTGACGGGGGGTGGGCCAGCGCCCGGGTGGTGACCGGCGAAAATGGTCGGGCGATGATCGACGCCGAGGTGGGCGCCGGCGACGTGCTGGCCGAGGCGGTGCTGCGCTCCTATTGCACCGGGGCCGTCCACATGGCGCTGTCCTGGGTGACCTCCGAGCGGGTCAATGTGGGGCCCGACGGTGAGCCGCTGGACCTCACCCTGCGCAGCCTCGGGGTGCTGCGGGCCATGGACATGCCGGCGGTTCGCATCGGACTCGATGCATCGGCGAACGGGCCGGCGGTGGCGGTGTCCGACGCGTTGTTCGCCGCTACCGCCGCTGCGGTGTGGGCCCATCAGGACCGGCCGCCGCAGTGGCCCACCCGCCAACCCCTCACCCCTGGCCCTGTCGCCCCTCAACGCAGCGAATACCGGCGTTGACCTGCCCGTTCTAGGGGCGAATCGACATAGATTCGACCCTACGGGCGGCCGGAGCACTTTTCGCCCGCCGGACGTGCAGTGGCATCGGAGCTGCTAAAACGGGAACCATGTTGGGTGGGGTAATCATGGCGCTGATCCTGGTGGTGGTCATGCCGGTGGCCATTCTCATGTCCGGTCCGGTGATCGCCGCGGTCCTGGGCCTCCTACTGAAGGACAACGCAGAGCGCCAGGGCGCTGACACCCCGTGGCCCGAACTCAACACCTGAGTTGAGCGGGTTACATCGACCAGCGGGACTGCCCGAAGCGGTAACCGACTGAACGCACCGTCTGGATCAGGCTGGCGTGTTCTTCGCCCAGCTTGGCTCGCAATCGTCGAACGTGCACGTCAACGGTACGGGCGCCGCCGTAATACTCGTAACCCCAAACCCGGTTGAGCAGCGTTTCCCGGGTGAAGACCTTGCCCGGATGTTGCGCCAGGAACCGCAGCAGTTCGTACTCCATGTACGTCAGGTCCAGCGGTCGACGAGCGATGACCGCCTGGTAGGTCTCCACGTTGAGCACCAGCTCGCCGTACTCCACCAGCTCAGGGCCGTTACTTCGACCGAGGCGCCAGTACTGGTGCTTCAGACGCCATTCCAGTTCCCGATGGTTGAGCGGCGAGAACAGCACATCGTCGAAAAGGTCCCGGCTTTGTTCCAAGGACGCCAACTGCTCCGAGCGCACCACCAGCAGCAGCGGCTCCAACGGAAAGTCCCGCTTGCGCAGGACGACCGCCAGCTTGATCGCCCCCTCCAGGGACCGGTCGGTCATGAGGATCGCGCCGCCCCAGCCGTCCTCGGGCTCGTTGCGCTCGGCCTCTATCTCGTCGCTGACACCGACGTAGCGGAACCCGGCACGATCAAGCCCCTGGGACAGATCTGCAGCGACGGGGAAGGGGTACACCAGCAGCGGTTCCACGACCTCCTCACCAGCTCGGCAGGTAACGACGCAACTCATAGGGCGTCACCTGCGCACGGTACTCGGCGAACTCGGCCCGCTTGTTACGCAGGAACCACTCGAAAATGTGATCGCCCAGCGCTTCGGCAACCAGCTCCGATCGCTCCATCTCGTCCAGCGCCTCTTCCAGGTTGACCGGCAGGGCGGTGATGCCCAACTTGGCGCGCTGGGGTGGCGAAAGCTCGAAGAGGTTGGCGTCAGCCTCCGGCGGGAGTTCGTAGCCGGCCTCGATGCCCCGCAAGCCGGCGGCCAGAATCACCGAGAACGCCAGGTAGGGGTTGCAGGCGGGGTCCGGGGCCCGGTACTCGATGCGGGTGGAGGACGGTTTGTCCCGCTTGGTGACCGGCACCCGGATCAGGGCCGAGCGATTGTTGTGGGCCCAGGTCACATAGGGCGGGGCCTCTGAGCCAGGGGTGAGCCGCTTGTAGGAGTTGACCAGCTGGTTGGTGACCGCGGTGATCTCCCGGGCATGGCGCAACAGACCGGCGATGAACTGGCGGGCCTCGAGGGACAGGCCCGCACCATCGGGATCGTGGAACACGTTGGTATCGCCCCGGAACAGGCTCATATGGGTGTGCATCCCCGAGCCCTGCACCCCCGCCAGCGGTTTGGGCATGAAGGTGGCGTACACCCCGCGTTCCAGGGCGATCTCCCGCACCAGTAACCGGAACGTCATCACCGTGTCCGCCATCTCCAGGGCCTCGGTGTAGCGCAGGTCGATCTCGTGTTGGGAGGGGGAGTCCTCATGGAAGCTGTACTCCACCGGGATGCTCATCCCTTCCAGCATCCCGATGGTGCGTCGCCGCAGGTCCGAGGCCACATCGGCCAGGGTCAGATCGAAGTATGAGCCGGTGTCGAGCGGTACCAGCGGGGTGTTCGGATCACCGTCGGCGAAATAGAAGAACTCCATCTCGGGGGCCACCATGAACGTGAAACCCAGCTCCCGGGCCCGTTGCACGTTGCGTTTGAGCACGTAACGGGGGTCCCCGGCGAAGGGGTCACCGTCCAGGTTCTCGATGTCGCAGAACATCCGCCCGGAATGGTCGGCCTCAGGACCGAACGGGATCAGCTCGAAGGTGGCGGCGTCGGGCCGGGCCAGCACGTCCGATTCCTGCACCCGGGAGAACCCGTCGATGCTCGACCCGTCGAAGTGCATTCCCTCGGTGAAGGCCGTTTCCAGCTCGGCGGGGGTGATGGCGAAGGACTTCAGCTGGCCGTTCACGTCGGTGAACCACAGTCGGATCAGCCGGACGGCACGCTCCTCAACGGTGCGAAGGACGTACTGTTGCTGGCGCAGCAGCTGCTCTTGACGGTTCATCGCCGCCCATGGTGGCTCGTGGCCGACATCGATCGGCACATCCCGCCACCCGTTCACATGACGTTCACATCCGGGCAATGAGCGCGAAACGCAGATTGCAAACCCGTCCGGTGCCACGACCTAGTGTCAGCCCATCGGGTCGCCCGCGCACGCGGCAGGCACGAACTCCCCCAACGAAAAGAAGGTGAAGTAGTGGAGAACCGTACGCCGGCGGAGGTCATCGCATTTGCGAAGGAGCAGGGCGTCGAGTTCGTCGACCTGCGCTTCTGTGACCTCCCGGGTCAGATGCAGCACTTCTCGGCACCGTTGCACCAGCTCACCGAGGATGTGTTCGAAGAGGGTTTCGGGTTCGATGGCAGCTCCATCCGGGGTTTCCAAGAGATCCAGGAATCGGACATGTTGCTGTTGCCGGACCCCAACACCGCCATCATCGACCCCTTCCGCACCCGCAAGACCCTCAACATCAACTGCTTCGTGCACGATCCGCTCACCGGTGAGGCCTACAGCCGCGACCCGCGCAACATCGCCCGCAAGGCCGAGGCGTACCTGCTCACCACCGGCATCGCCGACACCGTGTACTTCGGGCCCGAGGCGGAGTTCTTCATCTTCGACTCCGCCCGTTACCAGCAGAACGCCAACAGCGCCTTCTACGAGGTGGACTCCGACGCCGCGGCGTGGAACCTGGGCAGTGCCACCAACATCGATGGCAAGCCCAACCGGGGGTACAAGCCCCGCCACAAGGAGGGCTACTTCCCGGTGCCCCCCGTGGACCACTTCCAGGACATGCGGTCGGACATGGTCGCCGCCCTCGAAGGCTGCGGGGTGGAGATCGAGATCCAGCACCACGAGGTGGCCACCGGCGGCCAGGCCGAGATCGACATGCGTTTCGACACCCTGCTGCGGGTGGCGGACAAGCTGATGTTGTACAAGTACATCGTCAAGAACGTCGCCTGGAACGCCGGCAAGGTGGTGACGTTCATGCCCAAGCCGCTGTTCCAGGACAACGGGTCGGGCATGCACTGCCATCAGTCGCTGTGGAATGGCGACGAGCCGTTGTTCTACGACGGGGACAAGTACGCCGGCTTGTCCGATATGGCCCGCTGGTACATCGGCGGCATCCTCAAGCACGCCCCGGCCATCTTGGCCTTCGCTGCGCCCACCACGAACTCCTACAAGCGCCTGGTCCCGGGCTACGAAGCGCCGGTGAACCTGGTGTACAGCCAACGCAACCGGTCCGCCGCGGTGCGCATCCCGCTGTACTCCAAGTCCCCCAAGGCCAAGCGGTTGGAGTTCCGCTGTCCCGACCCGTCCTGCAACCCCTACCTGGCCTTCGCGGCGCAGTTGATGGCCGGCCTCGACGGGATCCAGAACCGCATCGAGCCCCCGGACCCGGTGGACCACAACCTCTACGACCTCCCGCCGGAGGAGCTCAAGAAGGTCCCGCAGGTTCCGGCATCGTTGGAAGCCTCCCTCGACGCCCTCGAAGCTGACCACGAGTTCCTGCTGGCCGGTGGCGTGTTCACCCGGGATCTGATCGACACCTGGGTGGCCTACAAACGAGAGGCCGAGGTGGACGCCATCCGCCTCCGCCCCCACCCCTACGAGTTCCATCTCTACTTCGACATCTAGTCGATCTCGAGTCCAACGCTTCGGGGCTATCCGCAGGTCAGGGGTTGTTCGGGCCCCTGACCTGCTGGCGTTTTGTGGAGCTGAACCGCCTTCTCAGGAGCCGTCGGAGGACGCCTCGGCGCCGGTGACGGGCTGGCCCGTGGCGCGCAGCTCTTGGGCGATGGTGCGCATGAGGTCCCGGCTCGCTCGCCACCCGCGGACCTTCCATCGGTAGATGCGCTCGCCGTCAGAGCGATCTTGCGTCGGGTGGCGTGCCGGTTTGCTGGTAGGGGTGTTCGGCCAGGTCGAAGAATCCCCGGTAGGCCAGGAGCTCGCCGATGGGGGTTTGCACTTGGACGTCGATGCCGAAGCGCTGGCGGGAAACGTCCCACCACTCTCGAACCCGGGCGGTCCCGGCCAACGAGGAGGGAACCACGAACGACACCGGGCCGAGATGCAGACGTGAGCCGGCACTGCTCAGACAGAGGGCGCCCTGCTCATCGACGGTGGCGCGCAGCTGCGTGGACAGGTTCTGGTTGGTACCGAGGTAATCCACCAGGCAGCGCTGTCGCTCGTCGTACACCGTGGTCGAATCTGAACGGCGGAATCGCCCGGGGAAACGGAATCGCCGACTGGCGGCCAGCGTGGAGCGACCGAACCGGTCAACGTAGGCGTGCCCCTCGATGGTGAACGCAACCTCCCGACCCTGTTCAGGGCACAGGATCCGCCGGGCGGCGATCGCAGCCAGGACCGGTTTGGCCCACCAAGCCCGACGGATCTCCTCCATCGTTCCCCGACCGATCTGAAAGACCCCGTCACCGGGAGCCAGGGCGCAGCGCCATTGGAGCTTGGGGTGCAGCCGATGGAAGTCCTCACCGAGCGCCTGCTGAAAGATCGAGCCCCCGGCCCCGACCACCCTCGCCGGAGCGTTCATGATCCGTAGAACAACCGTTGCACCACCGCTCGGGCCGGGGCCGCCACCGTGGCAAAGGCGGCCCCGCAGTCCTCGACAGCCAGCAGCCGGTCCACGTCTATTCGCTGGGTGCCGCCGGCAGGCAGGATGTCGGACTTCACCCCCGAACGCAGGTACATGGCGTTGCGGGCCCGGGTGCAGAATCGGTAGCTCGCCCGCAATGACTCGGCGTCCCCGGCGCTCATCAGGCCTTCCGCCTCCAGCGAGGCCAACGCCGCCAGTGTGTTGGGATGACGCACCGAAGGGTGATCCAATCCGTGGGTCAACTGCAACAACTGCACGGTGAACTCCACGTCGACCATGCCACCGGGACCCAGCTTGAGATGTAACGCCTTATCCTCTCCCCGGCGAATGCGCTCGTTCTCGACCCGCCGCTTGATGTGGCGCAGTTCGGCCCGGTGCTCGCCGGTCAGCGGGCCGCGGTAGCTGATCTGGTCCCGTAACGCCTCAAAGGCCGCCCCCAGGGCCGGGTCACCAGCACAGAATCGGGCCTTGATCAGGGCTTGACGTTCCCAGACCTGGGACCACGCCATGTAGTACTCCCGGTAGGAACCCAGGGTTCGGGCCAGCACCCCCTGGTTGCCCTCGGGTCGCAAGCGGGCGTCGATCTCCCAGATGCGGGCCTCACCGGCGCTACCGCCGATGGTCCGCAGCAGGGTCGCAGCCACGGCCTCGGCCTGAGCCGGTGGTTGGCGGTGTACGAAGATCACGTCCAGATCGGACGGAAAGGCCAGCTCACGGCCGCCGAGCTTTCCCATGGCGATGATCGCGAACCCCTCTCGGGCCCTGACTGGCAGGGCCGAGTCCAACAGCACATCGGCCAGGTCGCTCAGCTCGGCGGCCACGTCAAAATCCTCAGACAGCACGGCGCGCAACGCCAGCCGGGTCTGCTGGCGGCCATTGAGGGTCCGCAGTCGGGCTATCGGCAGCGTCGGTCCCATGACGGCGTCGTGTGGTTCCCGCGCCGCTCCCACCGGCGCCACCGCCTCGTGGGGGTCCTGGCCGATCAGTTCCTCCCGGAGCTCGGCTGGGGCCGGGGCTTTGGCCAACTGATCCAGATCGCCCAGCTCGGCAACCAGCTCGGGGTGGCGGCGAAGGCCCTGGCCGGCGACCTTGGAGGAGCCGAGCACCCGGCACAAGCGCTCGGTGATCGCCGCGGACTCCCGTAGCAGCGGCATCACCGTCATGGACCGGGCCGGACCATCCAGCACGATGCGGAGCTGCAACAAGCCCAGGTCGGGGTTGGGCGCGCCCGACAGCCACTCCATCAGCTGCGGCATGAGTACGCGCAGTTGCACCGCGTTTCGGCTGGCTCCCGCGGTGAGCTCCTCGATGGCCGCCCGGGTAGCGACCAGATCGGAGAAGCCCAACGCCGCCAGCTCGCTGTGCAACCGGCCCGGATCCCAACGGCCACGGCCCGAGAGCGCCTCGAGGAGCGGCCGGAAGAAGAGCCGTTCGAAGATGGATCGCACCGAGGCCTGGTGGCGCCGATGGCTGTCCATGAACTGGGTGACGGCGTTCTCGGTGGCCTGCTCCGTGGGGCGATCCCGGTAGCCCATCACCCGGGCCAGCCGATCGAGTTGCGCCGCATCCACCGGTAGGGCGTACACCTGCTGCTCTTGCTGCAGCTGTAGGCGATGCTCGACCGTGCGGAGGTAGCGGTACGCCACCGCCAGGTGTTCCCCGTCCGCTTCGTCGATGTAACCCCGGCGGGAGAGCTGGTCCAGCGCCACCAGCGTGGTTGCGGACCGAATGGCCTGATCGGCTCCGCCGTGCACGAACTGCAAGATCTGCACTGCCATCTCGACGTCGCGGATGCCGCCGCGACCTCGCTTCACCTCCCGCTCCAGGAGGCCTTCCCGCTGCAGAGCCTGTTCGGTCCGGGCCTTGTGGGCGCGTAGCTCGGGAACGGCACCGGCGGATCGGGCCCGGTCCCACAATTCCACCCTGGTGGCGGCCATCCACTCGCTGGCCAGCTCTTGGTCACCGGCCACTGGACGGGCCTTGATCAGCGCCTGCCGTTCCCACATCAACGCCCGGCCGCCGTAATAGTCCTGGTACGCCGCCACCGTTCGCGACAACGCTCCCGCCTTGCCGTCCGGACGAAGGTCCGCGTCGGTGCGGAACACGATGCCTTCCTTGGTGACCTCGCTCATTGTGGCAATCACCCGCCGCGCCGCCCGAGCGGCATCGAACTCATCACCCTCGTGCACGAACAACACGTCCACGTCAGAGGCGTAGTTGAGCTCAGACCCTCCGAGCTTGCCCATGGCCACGATCGCCATGGGACGGTTCGGGGCGGCCACGGTCAGTGACGCCGCCAGGCACGCGTCGGCCAGGCTGGCCAGCTCCCGACCCACGCCGGCCACGTCGCTGTGTCCCAACAGATCCCGCAACGCGATGCGCAGGAACTCCCGCCGCTTCCAGCTACGCAAGGCGTCGGAGGGCGTGACGCGATCCTCGAGGGCTGCCACTACGTCAATGGCCTCGGCCACCAGCTCTTCGGTCTCCCGCTCGACCAGGTGATCCACCACCACCAGCAGCGACGGCGACCGGACCACGGCGTCGGCCAGGGACCGGGAGGCGTCGGCCAAGCGCACCGCGGCGGTGGCCATCAGCTCATCGTGATCGATGCGCGGCGAAACGGGCTGCCCGGCCCCCCGAAGCCGTTCCACCACCAGCTGCGCCCCGACGGGGTCCGCGGCGTCCTCGATGAGCTCCTCGAGCCGCGCCACCGTTGGGACCCTACCCGCAGCTTTCGGACTGGGCTGCAAGCGGCGCGGTCAGCCCTTACAGGACCAGATCCAGCGCTTCTGCAGGCTGGGCGGGGCTTTCACGCCGGCATCGGCCGCAGGATCGAACGTGCCGCCAGCCATATCGGGGTGGCAGCTGGCGAAGACCAGTCGGTAGATCGGTCCGCCGCTGCTGCGTTGGACCAGCTCAACCCGGGCCGGCCCGTACTTCGTTGACAAGGTATCCCCGGCGGAAATCGACGGCCGCAGGGTCTCACAGCCGGCCACGCTCAAGCACGCGGTTCCCACGCCCAGTGCGATGATCGCTCGTTGCCACCGTGCTGGATGCCCCACATCCGACCATCGGCGCCGGACAGGTCGTACTTGAGGGGCCGTTTCGCAGCGTTGCGCGGTCGACCGCCGCGCCGCGGGTGCGGAACCCGGCCGTTGCGTAGCCTGAGCCGGTGAGCTCCATTCGCCTGGCGGCCTGCCAGATCAACACCGTCGTAGGGGACGTGGATGGCAACGCCGAGCGGGTGCTGGCGGCGCTTGAACAAGCCGAAGCCGCCGGCGCACAGGTGGCGGTTTTCCCCGAGTTGACCCTCTGTGGGTATCCCCCCGAGGACTTGTTGTTGAAGCCCGGCTTCGTGGCTGACGGTCGGCTGGCTTTGGAAAAAGTCGTCGCCCGCAGCGGATCCTGCGCCGCGGTGGTGGGCTTCGTGGACGGTGAGCATGACCTGTTCAACGCCGCCGCGGTCTGCGCCGAGGGCGTGCTGCGGGGCATTGTCCACAAGCAGCTGCTCCCCAACTACGGGCCCTTCGACGAGCACCGATACTTCACTGCGGGCCGTCGTCGGCCGCCACTGTTCGAAATCGGCGGGTTGGCCGTGGGGGTGTCGATCTGCGAGGACATCTGGAGTCCCGCCGGGCCGGTGTCGGACCTGGCCAGTGGCGGCGCTGAGCTGATCGTCAACCTCAACGCCTCGCCCTACCACCAGGGCAAGATCGCGGACCGGCTGCGCATGGTGTCCACCCGGGCCGCCGATGCCAGCGCCGCCATCGTGTACGTGAACCTGGTGGGCGGACAGGATGAGCTCATCTTCGACGGCGGATCCTTCGTGGTGGATCAGCGCGGTGAGCTCATCGCCCGAGCGGCGGCGTTCGCCGAAGAGGTGCTGGTGGTGGATCTCGAGCTGCGACCGGTGTACCGCAAGCGCCTGCTGGACCCTCGCCACCGGCCGGTGAGCGAGCCCCTACCGGTGGTGAGCGTGAGCGGGCCCCGGACCCTAGACGCCGCCCTCCCCAACCCGGTGGCGCTCATGCTGGACCCGCTGGAGGAGGTCTACCGGGCCCTGGTCCTTGCCACCGGGGATTACGTCACCAAGAACGGCTTCACCGACGTGGTCATCGGGCTCTCCGGCGGGGTCGATTCCTCGTTGGTGGCGGCCATCGCCGTGGACGCCCTGGGACCAGCGCACGTGCACGGGGTGGCCATGCCGTCGCGCTACAGCTCCGACCATTCCATCCAGGACGCCGACGCGCTGGCGGCGGCGCTGGGCATTGACCTACGCACGATCGCCATCGAGGCTGCCCACGGCGCCTTCGAGGAGATGCTGGCGCCCAGCTTCGAGGGTCGGCCCGCCGATCTGACCGAGGAGAACCTGCAGTCCCGGGTTCGCGGCGTCACCCTCATGGCGCTGTCCAACAAGCTCGGCTGGCTGGTGCTGACCACCTCCAACAAATCGGAGTCGGCGGTGGGTTACGCCACCCTGTACGGGGATACCGCCGGCGGGTTCTCCGTGATCAAGGATGTGCCGAAACTGCTGGTCTATGAGCTGTGCCGTTGGCGGAATGAGCAAGCCCACCACCACGGCCAGCCCGAACCGATCCCCCAGCGGGTGTTCACCAAGGCGCCCTCTGCCGAGTTGCGGCCTGACCAGCGCGATGACCAGTCCCTGCCGCCCTATGACGTGCTTGATCCCATCCTGCGGGCCTATGTGGAGGAGGACCGTTCGGTGGAGGAGATCGTGGCCAGCGGGTTCGACGCCCCCACGGTCCGACGCATCGTGCGGCTGGTTGATCTGGCGGAGTACAAACGACGTCAAACCGCTCCCGGGGCCCGAATCTCGTCCCGGGCGTTCGGCAAGGATCGTCGGCTCCCGATCACGAACCACTACCGCGGCTGATGGACTCGAGCGAGCTGACCCCAGGGGTTCAGACGTTCGTGGGGTTACACCAGGCGGCGCGCATCGTTGGGGGCTGGTGCTGGGCCGAGCAGCGTTGTTTTGAAGTGCTCGGCGGATGGGTGCGGGACACTTCCGATCCGGCGGCCAAAAGGCTGCTGGCCATCCACAGCCGCCACCACGCCTGGCGAGCGCAACGTTGGGCCGAGCTGTTGCCACGGGCCTACTCCGCCTCACCCGAGGAACTGAGCAGTTCGCCGGGGCCGGTGGATCAGACCGTTTTCGAGGAACTTGACCGGCTAGCCACAGTCGGCCGGCGAATGCAAGGGCACTATCATGAGGTCTATCCAGCGCTGTTGAGGGCGTACCAAACCTCGCCAGTCGTGATGAGCCCGCTCAGCGATGCACCCGCGCTCCGCGCGATACGCATCATTCTGAGTGACGGGCAACACGATTTGGCCGAGGGAAGGGCGCTTATCAGCAAGCTGGACAGGGGGATCTCTGACCCGGATCATCTGACCCAGCTGCAGCAGGCTCTGGCAAAGACCCAGGTCAAAGCGCACGAGAGTGGGCATCTGGCAACAGTGTTCAACCGCTGGGGAGCTTGACCCCATCGGTATCGTGACAAAGCACAATCCGGCGTCCGAGGAAGAGGGTGCATCTTGCCGAAGGAGCGTGTGGAGCGTGACGAGGAAGACCTTGTTCGTCTCTACCTCACCGACATCGGGCAGTACCCGCTGCTCACCAAGGATGACGAGGTTCGCCTCGCGCAACAGATCGAATCCGGGACCTCTGCCCGCTCGGAGCTGGAAGCGGCATCCGAGCTAACCCCCGCCCGCAAGCGTGAGCTGCGCAAGCACATCCGTGCCGGCGAAGAGGCCGAGCGCACCTTCGTGCAGTCCAACCTGCGGCTGGTGGTGTCCATCGCCAAGAAGTATCAGGCGTCGGGCCTGCCCCTGTTGGATCTGATCCAGGAGGGAAACCTGGGTCTCATGCACGCCGTGGAGAAGTTCGACTGGCGCAAGGGGTTCAAGTTCTCCACCTACGCCACCTGGTGGATCCGCCAGGCCATCACGAGGGGTATTGCCAACACCGGGCGCACCATCAGGCTGCCGGTGCACGCCGGGGACACCCTGGCCCGCCTGCAGAAGGCCAGGGCCCGCCTGGAACTGAAGCTGGGCCGCCCCGCCACCCTGGCTGAGCTGTCGGCCGAAGTCGAAATGCCCGAGGACAAGGTCACCGAAGCCCTCCGCTTCGCCGCTGAGCCGTTGTCGTTGTCCGAGCCCCTGCGTGAAGACGGTGACGCTGAGCTCGGTGACGTGGTCGAGGACCGCTCGGCCGAGTCCCCGTTCGAGGTGGCGGCCACGGCGCTGCTGCCGGAGGAGATCAGCCGCCTGCTGGCTCCTCTCGATGAGCGGGAGCGGGAAATCCTCAAGCTGCGTTTCGGGCTTGATCGCGGCGAGCCCCGGACCCTCGAAGAGGTGGGCGAGCACTTCAACCTCACCCGGGAACGCATCCGTCAGATCGAAGCCCGGGCCATGTCCAAGCTGCGTCACCCCAGCAGCGACACCGGCGCCCGGGATCTGCTGGCGGTCTGAGCCCACCGTCCGGGCCGGCCACCCAGGTCGGTCCGGACGCATCTGTTGCATCGTCGCCTCGCCCATGAGCACGCTGTGTCGCGCGTGACACACGGCAGATCTGACCGACGTTGTGGCGGAGGTGGACGGGAATCGCACCCGTTAGTTCCCACATTGCGCGGTGTTGTCAGGTGTCGGATTGTGCGTCTGACCAGGTCATTTGCATATGGCGTATGACGCCCTGTAGTGCCGAATACCGCCCTGTGTCAGATTTTCTGTGACCAATATGTGACCAGCGGGGCCAGGTTCTCCGGGCCGGCTCACGCTCCACGGGGCTGCGCCGCGGGCCTCCGGCGATGGGGTCCTGCGGTGCTTCTGGGCTGTCCGCTGGCTTGACCGTGGCGCGGTACGCTGGCGGTCGATGGACCATGAGTGTCGCGAGCTGACGGCTGCTGACCGCGAGCGATTCCTGGCTGTGCGGGCGGGGGTACGGCCCGATCCCGAAGGGGTGGCTGCGATGTTTGAGCGAGCCCGTGAGGCGGCGGGGCCGGTACATGCGGCCACGTTGGCTGCCATCGAGCGGTACGTTGCTACCCGCTCCGCCCAGCCATCGTCTTGACCCGGACGTGGTGGGACGCCGAGGCGCTCGTCGCCTTGGTGCTGGGTACCGAGGCGGCACTGGCCGAGCATGAGGACGCCACGGTTTTGGCCGCGTTGGCGGCGGTGGCCGTGGATGTGCCGGGGCTGCTCACGACCCAGGACCCTTCCTGATCTCGATGAGCTCGATCGTCGGGTGCGGGTGTGGGACACGCTCGCCGGGCAGCTGTCGACGGTGCCGCTCGACGAGTTGCTGACGGAGGAGGCGAGGAATTTGGTGGCCGAGTTGCGCCTGCCCGCCCGCCACGCGTGGGAGCTCGCGGGTGCGCTTCGGGTCCGGACCCAGCGGGTGGTATCGGGGATCGACGCCTTGCTCACGGTCGCTCAGATGCTCGGCCTCCGGGTCGCACACGTCGGCTGAACGGCGCCGCCCGCACCGTCGCACAGGGCTGGCGCCGAGTTGTTGTCGGGGGTGGAGAGGCGGGCCGTCGTGGCCGCTGGCGTGCCGGTGAAGGTGATCTCCCAGCGGATCGGCCACGCCGACGTCGGTGTCACGCTCGCCGTCTATGACCAATCTGTGACCCAACGGGGCTCAAGTGTTGAGAAAAGGTGCTCTGACCAGGTCATTTGTGGCGGAGGTGGACGGGAATCGAACCCGCCGGACGGGGAGCGCCCGTCCCACCCGCTTTGAAGGCGGGGGAGCCCACCAGGTACCCAGACACCTCCGCCCACCACGTTACCGGTCCAGAGGTGGCCGTGGGCTCTTGACATGGCCCGTGCTTTTTCATAGTCTCTCGGTACTTCCCCTAGCTGTTCAGTTGAACTGGTTGGGGGTTCTGTGCTTTTTGCGTGTTGGTCCGTAAAGGGCGGCTCCGGCGTTTCGGTGGTCTCCGCCGCGCTGGCCCATCGCTTGGCTTCGGTGCACGGTGGGGCGCTGCTGGTGGATCTGGGCGGTGACCAGCCGGACATCCTCGGGGTCACCGCCCACACCGCGCCGGGGGTGGGGGACTGGTTAGCCAGCGGCGCTCAGAACGCCCGGGCACTGAGCCAGCTCGAGGTCAGCCTTGAGCGGGTCTCGCCGGTGCGATTGTTGACGCAGGGGACGAAGCCGCTCATTCCCGGCGCGCAGGTGGGGGTGCTGGCCGCCATCTTGGCCCGGCAAGATCGCCCGGTGGTGGTGGACTGCGGCGGGCCGCTGTTGAACCCGTTGAGCCCCGCCGGTGAGGTGGCCCTGGTCATGGCCGGCGGCGCCACCCGTTCCCTATTGGTGCTGCGGCCGTGTCTGGTCTCGCTGAGGCGGGCATTGAGCGCCCCCCTGCGGCCATCGGCTCTGGTGGTGGTCACCGAGGAAGGCCGCGGCCTGCGTGCTGCTGATGTCCCTGAAGTGCTCGGGGTTCCGCTGGCGGCTGAGGTGCCCGTGGACCCGGCCGTGGTTCGGATGGTGGATGCCGGGCTGCTGCTGGCGAGGTTGCCGCGCACCTTGGAACGGGGTCTGCGCCATGCCGCCTGATCGATCCGCTGGGGTTAAGGGGCAGGGAGGTACTGCTACTGCTGGCCCTCCACCGTCGCCGCTGCAGCGTTATGGCCGGCTGGCATTGCTGCTGTCGGACCAAGACGTGAGCGAGGTGATGATCAACGGCACCGAGGTGTGGGTGGAGCGCGGCGGGGCGTTGGCCCGGGCCGGGCTTCGCCTGGACCCGGCTGAGGTTCAGAGCCTTATCGAGGGGATAGTGGGGCCCGCCGGCGCCAGGGTGGATCGGGCCAGCCCCATCGTTGACGTGCGCTTGGCGGATGGGTCCCGGGTGAGCATCGTGGTGCCCCCGGTGGCTCTGGACGGTCCGTGCGTGGCCATCCGGCGATTCGTGCTGCGCCGGGCCGTCCTGGAGGACTTCGCCTCACCCGAGGTGGCCGCATTGCTGGCGGCGGCGGTCCGACAACGGGTCAACATGGTGGTCAGCGGCGGTACCGGTTCCGGCAAGACCACGCTGCTCAACGCTCTGGCGGCCCATGTCTCCCATCACGAGCGCATCGTCACCATTGAGGACACCGCGGAACTTCGCCTCGGCCATCCCCACGTCGTGCGGTTGGAGGCCCGGCCACCGAACACCGAGGGCGTGGGGGAAGTCACCGTCCGCGCCCTGGTGAAGGCGGCGCTGCGGCTGCGTCCGGATCGGATCCTGGTGGGCGAGGCTCGCGGCGCCGAAGTGATGGACGTGCTGCAGGCCATGAACAGCGGGCACGCCGGTTCCATGTCCACCTGCCACGCCAACTCGCCACGTGACGCGCTACGCCGGCTGGAGGCGTTGGCGCTGTTGGGCGGATCGGACCTCTCGGGCTCCTCCCTGCCGGGCGCCTTTGTGCGAGATCAGCTGATCGGCGCCGTACAACTGCTGGTGCAGGTGCGGCGCTCCACCGGCCACGCCCGGCAGGTGACCGACGTGGTGGTGCTCGGCGACGGGGCGGATTGGGTCAGTGGTGAGGGGCTGCGGCCGCTGGTGTCCCACGGCCGGCCAGTACCCGGTTCCAGGTCTCCCTGGCCTGAGCTGTTGGGCGCCATGCCCGGCCGCGCCGCATGACCGCCGGCACCTTCATGGTCCCGCTGGTCGGGTTGGGGCTGCTGGGGGCGTGCGGGGCCCGGCACTGGGCGCAGCGGATCACCCGCCGGGACGCCGTGCTGCACCGCCTGCGAGGTGGTCATGCCGGCCACCAGCCGTTCCCTGCCCTGGGCGTTTCGCCGGCGCTGATGGGGCGTCGTTGGTTGGTGCTGTCGCCGTTGATGGTTGTGCCCTTGGGAATGGCGGCTGGCGTGGGCGCGTTCTCGCTGGTAGTGGCGCTGGCGGCCTCCGCCACGATGGTTCTGGTCCGCCAGGAGTCACAGCGGCGGGAGCCTGCTCGTTATGAGCGGGCCCTGACCGCAGCGTTGGACTCCCTGGCCCGACAGCTGCGCGCCGGGGACAGCCTCCGCGTCGGTCTCGTTCAGGTGGCTGATGACGCCGCGGGGCCCCTCGGTGAAGACCTCCGGATGCTGCACGCTTCGCTCGATCGGGGCGAACTGTTCACTGTGGCGCTGCAGCGTTGGGCCGCACGTCGACCGGTCCCGGCCATCAGTCGAGTGGCCGCCGGCCTGGGCGTGGGGTTCGCCTCCGGGTCGTTGCGGGCCCGTCATGTAGAGGCGTTGGCCGACGGCCTCCGCCAAGACCAGCAGGTCCAACGTGAAGCGACGTCGTGGGCCGCGCAAGCCCAGGCATCGGCGCTGATCATGGTGGTCAGCCCGTTGGCCTTCTCCCTGTTGTTGGCCAGCGGGGACCCGGCGGTCCGAGGCTTTTTCCTGCACGGCCCGCTGGGGCTGGCCTGCCTGGCGATCGGGCTCGCGCTGGATCTGGCAGCCGCCGCGTTCATGACCCACATGGTGGCGGTGGTTCGATGAGCGGAGCCGCGGGATCCACGCTGATCATTGGCCTGTGGATGGCTCCGGCCGGTTGGCTCTGGCGCCGGCGCCCACACTGGGTGCATGGACCAGAGCCGGTTGTTGGGTTGGTGGTGGCGGCCTTGGTGCTGTGGCGCTGGTGGCCGGCGGCGTGGCTGGTGCCGGGGCTGTGGGTGACGTGGCGGGGAGGCCAGCGGATTCGTCAGGTCGGCCAACGTAAGCAGGCCCACGGCCGCGCTGCGGACCGGGCGGCTGAGCTGGCCTCGTTGTTGGAGTTGGCCCTGCAGGGCGGGGTGAGCTTGCGGCGGGCATTGGATGATGTCCATCCCTGGGTGCTGGCGCCGCTGGGTCCGGCGCTGGCCACGGCGCTGGGTCGGGTGCAGGGCGGCGCGGCGCTGTCCGATGAGCTCGAGGCGCTGGTGCAGGGGCCCCACCCCGAGCTCGACGGCCTGTGGCGGTTGCTTCGCGCCGTTGAACGCGATGGGGCCCCGGCCGCCCCGGCGTTGGCGGCGCTCACGGCGGAGGCTCGCCTGGAACGACGTCATCGGCTGGAGCGCTCGGCCCGTCGCCTGCCGCTACGGCTGCTGGGTCCCCTGGTCGGCGGGGTGCTGCCAGCGTTCGTGCTGCTGGCAGTGGTGCCCATGCTGGCGGGCGCGTTGGCCGGGTTGCGCTCGCCGTGACCATCCAACTTTTCGGGGCCGACGAGGCCCTTCATCGATCGGCTTTGCGCCCGCTGACGGGCCAAGCACACACGTGGCCCTCTACCTCCTCAGCTGACGGGCTGGGCCAACGGGAGAACCCATGACCACCCCACAGACCGCCCGACCCGACGCGCCCTCCGCCCGTCGCCTTTCGCTGATCGCGACCCGCCGAGGATCCTCCGAGCTCGGTCAGGCCACCGTCGAATACGCCCTGGTGGTGTTGGCCGCTGCAGCGGTGGCCCTCTTGGTTATTGCTTGGGCGGCGCGAACCGGCAAGGTCGGCGAGCTGCTCGACCGGGTATTCGACCAGGTCGTGGCCCGTGCCGGCTGACCCACCAGTGCGAGCCTCGTCACCCGGCCGACCTGGCCCACACATCGCAACCGGCCCACACATCGCAACCGGGCCACCCACCGCAACCGGCTCAACCGGGAAGGGGTGGTGGAGCAGGCGAACCGGCGCGGCGGGGGAGCGGGGGAGCGCCACGGTGGAGTTGGCGCTCTTGCTGCCGTTGTTGTTCAGCCTGGTGCTGCTGATCGTCCAGGCCGGCCTGGTGTTGCGGGACCAACTGCTGGTGGTCGGGGCCGCGCGCGAGATTGCCCGGGCGGTTGCCATAGACGGCAGTGCTGACGGCTCGTCGGTGTTGCCCTATCCGGGGCTGCAACCCGATCGACTTTCCATCGAGGTGACCCGCGCCGGCCGTTACACCACGGCCAACGTGCGTTACCGCAGCGAGATTGTGCTGCCGGTGCTGCGGCTGACGGTGACGGACATCGAGTTGGAAGCAGAACTCACCATGCGTGACGAAGAGGTCCCGCTATGAGCTTGAGCGGCGCTATCCGGCGATTCCGTGGGATCCGGAGGCTGCGTCGGTTGGCCCAGCAGCGCTTCCAGCAGCCGGCGGGCGCCGGCCTTGGACAGCGGCTCGTTGCCGTTTCCGCACTTCGGGGATACCACGCAGGACGGGCACCCGGTGGCACAACCGCAGCTCCGCAGCACGTCCAACGTCTCGCTCAGGTGCCGATCGGCGGATTCGAAAGCCAACTCGGCAATGCCCGCGCCGCCGGGATAGCCGTCGTAGATGGTGACCGTGGCCAGGCCGGTGTCAGGGTGACAAGCGGTGGACACCCCGCCCACGTCCCACCGATCACAGATCGTGAACAACGGCAACATGCCGATAGCGGTGTGCTCCAGCGCGTGCAGGGCGCCGGGGAGGTCTGCGGTCCCCACCCCGCTTCGGGTCAGCAGCGCTGCGTCGAACGTGTACCACACGGCCCGGGTTCGCAGCACCGAGGGGGGCAGATCAAGCGGTTCGTTGCCCAAGATGGTGCGGGTGCGCACGTCAAGGCGCTGGTAGCCGGTGACCTGGGTGACCACCTCGATCTCACCCAGGTGCAGCGAGGCGCCACCCGCCGGGCGTTGTTGGGTTACCGCCAGGATACGGAAGGACACATCCGAACGGGGCGAGGTGTACTCCTCGCCGTCCGCAGCGGACACCCAGGCGCTGCGCTGATCGAGGTCCAGCACCTCCACCCGATAGGTCAGGCCCTGGTGCAGATAGATCGCGCCGGGGTGCACACTGGAGCAGGCCCGGGCCATGTCGACGGTCCCCACCAGCTCGGCCTGCCCATCGGGCCGGCCCCGAAGGATCTTCACCTCGGCGGAGCCGGCACTGCGCAGCCCCAAGCCATGGGAGGGCCAGCCCCGGCCATTCCAGGCGGCCACCGCCCCGTGAGGACCGCGCCGGCGGACGGTCAGGCGCTCGTCGAGGGCCAGGCGCACCACCGCCTCGTCGAGATCATCAGGCCACAGCAGCCCGTCCAGCGCCGACAAGGGGAGCTCGTGGGCGGCGCATTCCAGATGGGGGTCCAGCACCCAACGGTTGGCGGGATTGATCACCGCCGGCTCCGGCGGGCGGTTGAACAGCTGCTCGGGATGACGCACCAGCCACTGGTCGAGTTGGTCATCGCCGGCCACCAGCACGGCCACGCTGGAGGTGGCGCCGCGCCCGGCCCGTCCCGCCTGTTGCCACATCGACGCCAGCGTGCCGGGAAAGCCACTCAGCACGCAGGCGTCCAGCCCGGCGATGTCGATGCCCAACTCCAGTGCCGAGGTGGCCACCACCCCCGCGAGGCGGCCCTGGGACAGGTCCAACTCCACCCGGCGGCGTTCCTCGGTCAGATACCCGGCCCGGTAGGGCTGCACCAGGCCGGAGAAGGCACTGGGCAGGCGGCGTTTGATGTCCGCGGCCACCAGCTCGGTGCTGCGGCGGCTCCGGCAGAACACGATGGTGCGCCGGTCCGCTCGCATCAGGGCCGAGGCCACCGTCGCAGCCTCGTTCCCCGCAGACGCCCGGGTGCCGCGATCTTCCAACAGGGGCGGGTTCCACAATGCGAACAATCGCTCCCCCAAGGGGGACCCGTCGGCGCTGACCTCGGTCACCGGGAGCCCACACAACGCCGACGCCAACCGGTCCGCGTGACCCAACGTGGCCGACGTGAACACGAAGGTGGGACTGGCCCCATACAACCGGCACAGCCGCCGCAGTCGGCGCAAGAGGTGTGCCACATGGGAGCCAAAGATCCCCCGCAGCACGTGCAACTCGTCCACCACCACGTAGCGCAGACGCCCCAGGAACCGGGCCCACCGCTCGTGGTGAGGCAACAGCCCGTGGTGCAACATCTCCGGGTTGGTGAACAACACGTTGGCGTTACGGCGAGCCCAAGCCCGCTCGGAGCGCCCGGCATCCCCGTCGTAGGTGGCGGCCTGCAGGCGCGGCACCCTCAATGCCGTCATGGCTCGGAGCTGGTCCTGCGCCAGAGCTTTCGTCGGAACCAGCACCAGGGCGCTGCCGGAGCGCACCGGTGTTTGCACCGCTTCGGCCACCACTGCCTGGTAGCAGAGCGATTTTCCGGAGCCTGTGCCCGTGGCCACCGCCACCGAATGACCGTCGCGCAGCAGGTCTATGGCCCGGGCCTGGTGCCACCACAGCTGATCCACCCCCAGCGCTTCACGAACCGTGGCCGGCAGCGGGCGGCTCAGGGACCCGAACACCGCCGGGCGGGCCGCCAGCCGTTCGAGGTGCACCAGCCGCCCGTCGGCGCCCATCTCGCGCAACAGGGCCTCCACGTCAGCGTTGCCGCTGCGGAGGCCGGGCACCTCGGCGATCGAGGGTGCGGGCACTGGGCGAGGCTAACTCACGACCGCGTAATTTCAGGGTCGAACTTCCCGCAGCCGTCCCCGGCTTGGGGAAATCCACCCGAAGCTGCTGTTCCAACGATGCTGCCCCAACCGGCGTCGAGTAGGGGCCAGTAGAATCGCACCCATCTTCTTCGCGGTAGAACATTCCCTCGATGAGCGCCGGTCGGTCCTTGGTGTGACCGTGCGCGGGGATGTGGACCTGTCCGTCACACCGCGGCTGCGGCGGGCGTTCCTGGAGGTCGATAGCGCCGGTCATCGTCAGCTCGAAGTGGACCTGCAGCGGGTGGAGTTCTTGGACTCGGCCGGCATCGGGGTCCTCATCGGCGCGTTGCGGCGGGCCCGTCGTGCCGGCGGCAACCTGGTGGTCACCGCCATGAGCGCCGAGGTGGCCGACGTGTTCGAGCTCCTCGGGTTGGACCTGGTGTTCGGCGTATCGGCACCAACCCAGGCTGCCGTCGCGCCGTTACCAGCGGACAAGGCGGCATCGTGACCCCGCCCGCAGACCGGCCCCGACTACCGCCGCTGACCCCTCGCCGCCAGCCCAACGGCGATCGGGTGCTAGAGCTGCAGATCCCTCCGCAGCGGGACTACCTGGTGCTGGCCCGAGAACTGGTGGCGGCGGCGAACCAAGACGCCGGACTGGATCCGCTGCGGCTGGACAATCTGCAGTTGGCGGTGTCGGAGGCCTGCACCAATGCCATTGAAGCCCATGAGTCACGCGGCGTGCAGCACCCCATCGCCATCCGGGCCGCGGTGAGTGACGTGGGCGTGGAGGTGGTGATCAGCGATCGCGGCGGTGGCTTCGATCCTGCCGGCGCAGTGACCCTGCCCGAGCCGGAGGACCCCCGCCGCTTGGAGTTCGAGCACGGTCTGGGGCTCGGTCTCATGCGCGCCCTGAGCGACCGCCTCGAGATCCACTCCTCGCCGGCGGGTACCGCGGTGCGGGTGGTCATGCTGAGCGCTCCCGCGGCGTCGGGCGTGCCGGGAGGGACCCCGGGGACCGCGCCGGGACCGTAGAACCCCGGCCGCGGTCGGGGCCCGCCGGGACCATCTCGGGAGGGACTTGGGGGGTTTTTCAGTGCCCTCCGCGGCCAGGTGGGATTCGTTCGTTTGACACTTCGCTGCTCGCTGCCGATACGTTCATCTCGATGGCCAGTCGCCTCGTGATCGTGGAGTCCCCCGCCAAGGCCCGTACTATTGCCGGCTTTTTGGGCGATGAGTTCGTGGTCGAGTCCTCCATCGGGCATATCCGGGACCTCCCGGTGAGCTCGAGTGATGTGGAGGGCCCCTACAAGAAATGGGAAGTGCTGGGGGTAGACGTCGAAAACGACTTCAAGCCCCTCTACCTGGTCAACGCAGACAAGAAAAGCCACGTCAGCAGCCTCAAGCGCCTGCTGAAGGGAGTGGACGAGCTCTATCTCGCCACCGATGAGGATCGCGAAGGGGAGGCCATCGCGTGGCACCTGCTGGAGGTCCTCAACCCCTCCCAGAAGGTCTCCGTCAAGCGGATGGTGTTCCACGAGATCACCCCCACCGCCATCCAGCACGCCATCGACAACCCCCGCGAGATCGATCGTCGTTTGGTGGACGCCCAAGAAGCGCGCCGCATCCTCGATCGCATCTACGGCTACAAAGTTTCCGAGGTGCTGTGGCGAAAGGTCCCGCCGGCGCGCTCAGCCGGTCGGGTGCAGTCCGTCGCCACCCGGATCGTGGTGGAACGCGAGTGGGAGCGGATGCGCTTCGTGACCGCTTCCTATTGGGATGTGGACGCCACCTTCACGGCCCAGACCGGAGCTGACGCCGGCCGCAGCTTCACCGCCCGGCTGGCCACGCTGGACGATCAGCGGGTAGCCACCGGCCGTGATTTCGACAGCAAGGGCCAACTCACCCGGGCCGGTTCAGTGGCCCTGGATCAGCGCACCGCTCAGCGTCTGGCCGAGGACCTCCAGGGCCGTCCCTTCAGCGTCGGGGACGTGGACTCCAAGCCGTATCGACGCAGCCCTGCGCCCCCGTTCATCACCTCCACCCTGCAACAGGAGGCGGGCCGCAAGCTCCGGCTCAGCTCCGCCCAGACCATGCGGGCCGCCCAGAGCCTTTACGAGCAGGGCTACATCACCTACATGCGGACCGACTCCACGTCGCTGTCCGACACCGCCCTCAACGCCGCCCGAACGGTGATCACCGAGCGGTACGGGCGGGATTTCCTGCCGCCCCAGGCCCGGCAATACACCAAGAAGGTCAAGAACGCCCAGGAAGCACATGAGGCCATCCGCCCCGCCGGTGAGCAGTTCCGCAGTCCCGACCAGGTCGCAGGGCAATTGGGCGGCCGCAGCGTGGAGGCCCGGGTCTACGAGCTGATCTGGCAGCGCACCATTGCCTCGCAGATGACCGACGCCTTGGGGAACACCGTCACCGTGCGCCTGGACGGCTCCACCGAGGCCGGTCGCCGGGCTTCGTTCGCGGCCAGCGGGACCATCATCACCCACCCCGGTTTCCAACGGGTCTACGTGGAAGATTCCGATGAGCCCGAGGTGGACGGCGCGCCCACCGTCGCGGGTTCCGCCGGTGACGCCGCCGCCGACGAACGTCGATTGCCGGCGATGACCGAGGGTGACGGTCTCGCCGCCCGGGAGTTCGAAGCCAAGGGTCATGACACCCAGCCCCCGGCTCGTTTCACCGAAGCGTCCCTGGTCAAACGGCTGGAGGAGCTGGGCGTGGGCCGTCCATCGACCTACGCCTCGATCATGTCCACCATCCAAGACCGCGGTTACGCGTGGAAAAAGGGAACGGCGCTGGTTCCCTCTCTGACCGCCTTTGCGCTGGTCCGCCTGCTGGAGGATCACTTCAAGAACCTGGTCGATTACGCCTTCACGGCCCGCATGGAAGATGACCTCGACGGCATCGCCAGCGGTACCGAGGAGGCCAGCCCGTGGTTGTCGCGCTTCTACTTCGGGGACGGCTCCGAAGAGGGCACCGGGTTGCGCCGCATGCTGGCCGAACGGCTTGACACCATCGACGCCAGGGAGATTTCAACCATCCTGTTGGGCTTGGATAGCGAGGGCGTGGAAGTGGTGGCCCGGGTCGGCCGTTACGGGCCCTACCTGCAGCGGGGTGAGGACCGCACGTCCATCCCGGACAACATCGCCCCCGATGAGCTGACCGTGGAGCGGGCGTTGGAGCTGCTGGCCGCGCCCAGCGGTGATCGGGAGCTGGGCCCGGACCCTGGCAGCGGCGCAGCGGTGTATGTACGCAACGGTCGATTCGGGCCCTACGTGCAGCTCGGCGAGGACCCCACCGGGAAAAACGCCCCCAAACCCCGCCGCTCGTCGCTGTTCAAGGACCAGGACCCCACCACCGTCGGCCTCGAAACCGCCCTGCAGCTGCTGGCCTTGCCCCGCACGGTGGGGTTGGCCCCCGACGGGGAGGAAGTGGTGGCCGCCAACGGTCGATTCGGGCCGTTCGTGCGAAAGGGCACCGAGATCCGCAGCCTTGAGACCGAGGGTCAGCTGCTCACCATCGCGCTGCCCGAAGCGCTCGAGGTGTTGGCTCAGCCCAAGCGGCGCAGGGGCCAGGGTCAGGCCAAGGGGCCGCTGCGTGAGCTGGGTCCCGATCCCGTCTCTGAGAAGCCGTTGGTGATCAAAGACGGCCGGTTCGGGCCCTACGTCACTGACGGTGAGACCAACGCGTCGTTGCGCAAGGGCGATTCGGTGGAGGAGCTGACCATCGAGCGGGCGCTGGAGTTGCTGCAGGATCGTCGTGATCGGGGCCCGGTGACCAAGGGCCGCGCCCGGAAGCCACCCGCCACCGGCACCCGATCTACCCGTGCCGCTGGTGGCGCCAAAGCCGCCGCCGCCAAAGCCGGAACCACCAAAGCCGGAACCACCAAGGCCGCTGCCGCCAAGAAACCCACCGCGAAGAAGGCAGCCGCCAAGAAGCCGGCGGCGAAGAAACCCGCAGCCAAGAAGGCCACCGCGAAGAAGCCGGCGGCGGACACCACCGCGGTACCCCCGTCCGCCACCGAATAGGCGCCGGGCCGGACTGGAAGCTGGGGTGAAAGGACCTCGATCCGCCTCCGCGCCACAGCCGTTCCCCAGTCCGGGCTCAGCGCCTAACGTGTGAGCCCGTGACGGTCGCCGGCGAGTCGGGAGGTCGCAGCCGCCCCGGGCAGGGCAGCGATTCCGCGTCCACCGCGGCTGACGGCTGCCTCCCGTCGGACGGGGCCGGCCCCCCGGTAGCAGTGGCTGAACCCCCCGCGGCGGCTGCAGGGTCGGGGTCCTCCGCCGGTGGTCGGGTCGGTGACCACGCCTTGCCGACGGAGGCCAGGCACCGCCAGCAGGTCCGGCTGGTGAACCGGCTGTTCGGTTCGGTCAGCTACTTCCGATTGTGGCTGGCCATGCTGGCGTCGGGCACCGGTGATTGGCTTGGTTTCTTGGCCATCGCCGATCTGGCGGCCCGTCTCGGGGGCGATGCCAACGGAGCGCTGGCGGTGGGCTTCGTGTTCATGGCCCGTATGGTGCCCGGTCTGCTGTTCGGTGCTCTGGTCGGGGTGGCCGTGGACCGCTTTGACCGGTTCAAGGTCATGGTGGTGTGTGACGTCGCCCGGGCCGGGGTGTTGCTGGCGCTGCCGTTCGTGGACTCCGTGCCGGGCCTCATTGTGGCCTCGCTGCTGATGGAGTTGTTCACACTGGCCTGGCAACCGGCCAAGGAGGCCACCGTCCCCAACCTGGTTCCTCCCAGCCACCTGGCCAGCGCCAACTCGCTGGGCATCGTGGCCGGCTACGGCACCTTTCCGCTGGCGGCAGCGCTGTTCGCGGTGTTGTCCAAGGTGGGCGAGGGCGTGGAGGGGGACCTGGCGGCCACGTTGCGGATGGACCACTCCAGTTCCCTCGGGTTCTACGTAGACAGCCTCACCTTCGTCGTCTCGGCGCTGGTCATCTGGCGGTTGGGTCTGGCGTATCGGGCACGGCTGCGACCCGCTGCCAAACTCGCCGCCCCCAGCAGGACCGGGGAACGGACCGCGGTGCCTTCAGCGGGCGCCGGGCTGGGCGCGGCCTGGACCGATCTCAAGGCCGGCTGGTCCGTCATCGCCACCGACCCGGTGGTTCGAGCGGTCAACGTGGGCCTGGCCACCGGCCTGGTGGGTGGCGGCATGCTGGTTCCGTTGGGCGCCATCTTCATCGACCGGGTGCTCGGCGCGGGCTCGGCCGGCTTCGGGTTGTTCCTCACCGTTTTGGGGGTCGGGGTGGCCAGCGGGGTGCTGGCGGTCTCCCTGACCCAGGCCCGCCTGCCCAAAGCCCGGACCTTCGCCTCCGCGGTGTTCGGCTCGGGGCTGTGTCTGTTCCTGGCCACTTCCACCACCACGCTCACCGCCGCCGCCCTGCTGATCTTCGCTCTGGGGCTGTGCGCCGGGGCGGCCTACGTGCTGGGCTTCACCCTGCTCCACGAAAGCGTGAACGATGAGCTGCGGGGCCGCATCTTCTCGGCCCTGAACACCCTGGTCAGGCTCTGTCTGGTCACGGCGTTCGCCATCGCTCCGTTGCTGACCCAGCTGCTGGACCAGCTGGTGTCAGCGTTCACGGACAGTGGTCGCATCAACCTGGGCGGCTGGCTTATCGCCGTGCCCGGCGTGCGGCTGACGTTATGGCTGGCGGCGCTGATCATGATGGCTGCGGGTGCGCTGGCGGCGCGGTCGTTGGGTTGGGGTCCCCGGGCCAGGAACCGGACCTCAACATGACCTTCACCACGGATGGGGAGGTCGGTCCCTCAGGCCCCGAGGACCCCATGACACCCCGATCGGCCGCGGTCGGCGAAGACCGTCTCGAGGACCCGCTCGAGGACCCTTTCGGTGCGGTGGTCGGTCAACCCTCGGCGGTGCGCCAGCTGCGGGCTGCGGTGACCAATCCCGTGCACGCCTACCTGCTGGTCGGCCCGGCCGGATCGGGCAAGCGGCAGGCGGCCACCGCGCTGGCCGGTGAACTGGTGGCCGTTCGGTCCGCTTCGACGGGTGATGATCAGCAGCGGGATGAGGCATCGGAGGACGTTGCGCTGGCCCGTCACCGCCGGCTGGCGGCCGCGGAGGCCCATCCCGACATCAGCTACATCGAGCGGGAAGGTCCGTTCATTACCCGTGACCAGGCCCGGGCGGTGGTGACCCAGTCGGTGCGGTCCCCGGTGGAGGGCGCCCGTCAGGTCTTGGTGCTGTGCGAGTGCCATCTGGTTTCCGACGCGGCGCCGGTGCTGCTCAAAGCGGTCGAGGAACCGCCGGCGTCGACGGTGTTTCTGATCCTGGCTGACGAGATCACCCCGGAACTGATCACCTTGGCCAGCCGTTGCGTGGTGATCCGCTTCGGCGCCCTGGACCCAGTCGCGGTGCGGGACCGCCTCACCGTCGAAGGCGTTGATCCCGAGGTGGCCGAGCGTGCCGCGGCGGCTTCCGGTGGGGACCTCCGACGGGCCCGCATCCTGGCCGGGGACGCCGCCCTGGCCGGTCGGATGGCGCTGTGGGCCACCTTGGCGGAGCGGCTGGACGGCCACGGCTCCACCGCCGTCAGCGTGGCCGAGGAGCTGTTGGGTTCCCTGGAGCAGTCCCTCGAGGCCATCGACCAGCGGCATCACAGCGAGCTTGAGGAGCTGGCCACCTTCCAGGAGCGCTACGGCCTTCGCGCCAGCACCCGGACCCTCACCGAACGTCACCGGCGGGAACGTCGTCGCTTTCGTATCGATGAGCTCCGCTTCGGCCTGGCGGTGCTGTCGCGGGCCTACCGCGATCGGATTTCGGCCCAGCTCAGCGCCGGTTCCGCTGTTGGTGTTGGTGTTGGTGTTGGAGCGGGCGAGCCCCGGGCTGCATCGGGGCCACTGGGGGTGTTCGACGCCATCGGTCAGGCGTCGGAGTCCTTGGAGCGCAACCCCAACGAGCGGCTGCTGCTTATCAGATTGCTGGTCCGCCTGTCGCCGTTACGCTGACCAGCTCCAGCTCCAGCTCCAGCTCCAGCTCCAACGGGGTCTCAGCTGCCGGGGGCGAGGCGCGCGATCAACGTGTCCACGGCAATGGCCGGTGCGATGGCCTCACCCCAGGCCAGGTTGTACCGCAACCGCCCCAACAGCTCCCGTTGCGAGGGGTGGTCCACGCCAGCGGCAGCGACCGCCAGCCCGACCCCCCGTCCCAGACCCCACAGCCCGGCCACCAAAGAACGTGCGGCCAAGCTGGCCGTCGCCCCCGAGGCGGGAACGGCGGCGTTGGATGCCGGCGGCGGGGCTGCGGTGGAACCCTCAACGGTCAGGGTGGGCCCGGGGTCCTCACCGAGAGCCGCCACCACCGAGGCATCAACCACCAAAAGGTCCACCGTCACCCGCCCCAGCAGGGACAGCAGGCTGGAGTTGGGGGTGGCGCCGATCTCCTCCAACGCCAGCCCGATGCCGGCCCGCCGCAACGCCACCAGCGTCCTAATCGCCACGTCGCCGCCGCTGCTCAACCCGGCTTCGGGCACGCCCACCCACAACGCGACGTCCCCGTTGGGTCCCAAGCTGCGCCAACCCCGCAGGGCTCGCAGCATCTGATCGGTCAACTCCGGATGGGCCAATTGCGGACCCGTCAGCGGCACCACCAGGCGCGGCAGCGGACGATCAGGATCCCAACCGGGGGAGCGGGTCAGCGACGCCAGCCCCTCCAGCGCGGTGTCCATCATCCACCCCGCCAGCTCAAGGCCCTGGCCACCGTCCTCGGCCAACGCCAGGATGTCCCGAGTGTGGAGCTGAGCGTGGTCCGGATCGGCCCAACGCAACTCAACCCACATCGCCGGGGCCAATTCCTCGGAGCCACCGTCGCTGCCCCCGCCGCCTCTGCTACCGCTGCCACCGGGACCCGGCTGGGGAGCTGCGGGAACCCCGGGGAACTCTAAAGCCGGTCCCGGTGCCAGCAGCGGCCGGAACCACAGCTGCAACAGCCCGTCGGCCATGGCGTGACGCAGGTCCAGCGCCAACTGGGAGCGATTGGCCAAGCGTGTCTCGAGTGCCAGGTCGTACACCTCGGTGCGGTTACGACCCAGCTCCTTGGCCCGGTACATGGCGGCATCGGCCTTGCGCAACAGGGTGCTGGCGTCATCTTCGCCGTTGCCGATCACGATCCCGACCGACACCGTCACCGCCAAGGATCGGCCGTCGAGGACGAAGGGTTCGGCCATGGCCCGCTCCACCCGCTCGGCGATTTGGCCCGCGTCCTGCTCGTCCACCACGTGTTCGACCAGGACCACGAACTCGTCCCCACCGAAACGAGCGACGGTGTCCTCGGGCCGCACCAGCAGCCGAAGCCGCTCTCCGAACTGGCGAAGTACCAGGTCACCGGCATGGTGGCCGAGGGAGTCATTGACCGACTTGAAGCGGTCCAGATCCAAGAACATCAGCGCCAGGTTTCGGTGGCGACGTTTGGCCCGGTTCAACGCCTGGGACAGCCGATCGACCAACAGGTTCCGATTGGCCAAACCGGTGAGGGGATCGTGCAGCGCGTAACTGGCCAGATCACGCTCGGACCGGTCACGTTCCAAGGCGATAGCGGCCAGATCGGCGCTACTGCGCAGGACCTCGAGTTCATCAACCGCCAGGGCGTCCGCCGCCTGCAGCAAGCAGACCAGCAGCCCGAGCGGACGGGAATCAGGGCTGGCCAGACCAGCCAGGTCGCTGAGGGCCTCCCTGAGATTCGGTGGCGTCGCCCGCCGCTCGCCGGGGGGCCGCGGTGCGCGGTGACCCTCTCCGGCAGTGCCCGCAGGCGGGAGCGCGTTGACCGGCACCGCCACCAGGGCCCGATGGCCCGCCGCCCCCAACTGGGCCAACACCAACGGCGAGGACGGTCCCGATCCGCCCAACCGGTCCAGTTCCTGGACGGTCCCGGCACCGGCGGCCATCAACGGATCGAGCACATCGAGCAGGGCCGTGGGATCCACGGGCGGGAACCCGGGTCCGGCGAAGATCGAGGTGGTGCCGCCGGCCCGCTCGGCGATCACCGCGCAAACGACCCCCGCCACCCGGACCAGGTCAGCCATCGGGACCAGGTCAGCCACCGGGACCAGGTCAGCAGGGTCGGCCAGGTTTGTTCCGGGGGTGTGTGACACGGCGAGGTGGTGGGGGCGGGTGCTGTTGAGCTGAGTGGATGCCAACTCCGTGAGCCGGCCGAGGGTGCTCTCGAGCGGGCCGCCGGTGGCGATCTGGCGCAGCACTTCGGCCTGACCCCGCAGGTGGTTCCCGGCGGTGGCACTCTCGCCAGGCCGTGACACCGCGGGGGCTTCCCAGGCTCCCGGGGCTTGGCTGTGCCCGTTGGGTCCGGTCGCGATGAACCCGGTGCCGGACGCCGGGATCGGATCCGCCGGGCCCTCGTCGATCAAATACACCGTGGCCCGACCGGGGTGACCGACATCCGGCAAGCGGCGAAGACAGAACAGCACGAAATGGGATGAGCCGTCGGGGCGGACCACCAACTGGCGAAGCGGCCCCGAATCCCCGCCGGCTTCCAATCGGTCGAGGTGCCGCCCCAGATCCAGGTAGTCGCTGCGATGGGCGGCCAGGAGCCGGCGGGCATCCAGACCCAGCAGCCTGCAGGCGGCCTGGTTGGCCTGCACCAAACGGCCGCCATGCTCCAGCACGAGGACGCCGGTGGGACACTCATCGACCACGGTGCTGAGGGTGGCCAGGTCGCCCGAAGGAATCCCGATGAGGGCCGAGGACGGGGCGATGGCCGGCGAGGGCGCCGAAGCAGCATCCGGGGGGTTCACCACCACCATGTTTGCCTCAAGGCCCACTCTGCTCATGGCCGGTGCTCCCGGATCCGGCGCACTGGCCCCAACGACCAGGCAACGCAGAGTGTAAGGGCCACCACTGAGCTGCTCAGGGTCGGAACGGACCGGTTCAACCACCTCGGGTCCTCGAACGCGCGTCGGTTGGAGCCGCCGGGAAAGCCCGGGTGGGACCATGACAGGTTGGTGGTAGCGTTTCGAACTGGTCCGGCAATGTCCGGCCCGGTGCCCGGGTAGCTCAGTCGGCAGAGCGGCTCACTCGTAATGAGCAGGTCAGGAGTTCGATTCTCCTCTCGGGCTCCATGGTTCGCGCCCGGTGCTACGGGTAGCGGACCAACGCCGAACGGCAGGCTGCAGGGCAGGTGCGGGAGTTCGTTCCCGATGGTGCCCATGGTCCCACCTCCCTTTTGCCCTGAGCGGCCGCCGGGCGACCACCTTCGGCCATCTACCCACGCTTGGCAGCGCTGTAACCACACAACGAGCTTCCATCGTGACAGACCGTGGTCACTACCGCGCGGATGGTCACCATCGGGCGAGGGCGAGGAACCTGCGGGGCTGATCTGGAGGCGGGGGCCTCCCGATCGGCTTACTCCGTGGGAGTGGTCCCCACCTTCGAGGGCGAGATGAGTCCCCCACCGTCACAGACGATGGTCTGGCCCGTGATCCATGACGACGCATCGCTGGCCAGAAAAACCGTCGCCGCCGCAATGTCTTCGGGCTCCCCGAGACGCTGAAGGGGATAGGCCAGAGCAACCTCGGCACCCCGCTTGCCCTCCCACAACACCCGGGCGAAGTCGGTCTTGATCAGCCCCGGCGCCACGCAGTTGACCCGGGTGTGGGGACCCAACTCCGAGGCCAACTGCTTGGTGAGGTGGATCAGGGCGGCTTTGGTGATGTCGTACACGCCCAGGATCACGCTGGTGGTGAGCCCGCCCACGGAGGAGATGTTCACGATCGAGCCGCCGTGGTCTTTCATCCATCGCTCCCAGCTCAGCTGGGTCCACACCAACGGCGCGGTGATGTTGACCTGCAGGGTCTTGTTCCAGCGGGGCAGGTCCACGTCAATGGTGGGACCGGCGTAGGGGTTGGCCGCGGCGTTGTTCACCAGCACGTCGATGGCACCGTGGCGGCGCATCACCTCGTCGAGACAACGTTCGGACTGGTCGGGTTCGCCCACGTTGGTGGCGATCCAGTCACAGTTGCCGCCGATTTCCTTGGCGGTCGCTTCTAGCTGGTCGGCCTTCCGGGACACGATCACCACCTGGGCGCCGGATGCCGCGCAGGCCATGGCGATGCCCCGGCCGATCCCCTTGGAGCCGCCGGTGATGACCGCCACCTTGTTGTCCAAACGCATGTCCATCGGCGCTGACCTTAAACGACTGGTTTGCGGGCTGCTCGGACGTTCACCCGCCGGAATCTTTACCTCGGCCTGCTGCGAGGGGGCGTACGGTTGGCTTGCTGCCGTTCGGGGAAAGCCTGGCGGTATCCCGAGGTCGTCATTGAGTCCGATCTCTCGCAGCCCAGGTCGCCGGGATGAGGCGTCAGGAGGAGCCGTGGCCGATCGGTCGACGTTCGCCGAGGTAGCCATGCCGTACATGGCCCCCTTGTATGCCGCCGCGCTCCGGATGACCCGCAATCCCGCCGAGGCCGAGGACCTTGTGCAGGAAACGTACCTGCGGGCGTTCCGTGGCTTTGGCAACTTCCAGGAGGGCACCAACCTCAAGGCCTGGCTTTACCGCATTCTCACCAACACCTTCATCAACACCTACCGGGCCAAGAAACGCCGTCCGGAACTAACCGAACTCGACGACATCGAGGATCTCTACCTCTACCGTCGTCTCGGAGGCCTGGCCGGAGCCACCGCCGGGCGAAGTGCCGAGGACGAGCTGATGGACCTGTTCAGCGAGGCCGAGGTAGTCAGCGCGGTGGAGGGCCTGCCGGAACAGTTTCGCATCGCGGTCCTGCTGGCCGATGTGGAGGGTTTCGCCTACAAGGAGATCGCCGAGATCCTTGCTATCCCCATCGGCACCGTCATGAGTCGATTGCATCGGGGAAGAAAGGCGCTCCAGAAGCAGTTATACGACTACGCCAGCTCCCGGGGACTGGTGCGGCCCACGCCGGCGCCCACCCCTGTGCTGGAGGACGACGTGACCATCGTGGACGGCGACCCCGTCCGCCCCTGACCTGAATCGGTGTAACGGTGGCGAACTCCCACGAAGCGCACGATCCTCACGAACACCGTCCCGCCCGGGACGGCCACGAGCCACGGTCGGCCCCCGCTCCCGGCGACAACGATCAGAACGTCGATCTTGACTGTGGCGCGGCGTTGCACGAGTTGTACCGCTACCTCGACGGCGAGATGCCGCACCCGGACCATCAGCGGTTGGGTCAGCACCTGCAGGATTGCGTGGGGTGCTTGTCCTCGTTCGATTTCGAGCAGGTGCTGTGGCGGGTGGTGCGGCTTCATCTCAGCGCGGCGCAGCGGGTGGTGGCCCCACCGCCCACGTTGGCCACCCGCATCACGATCTCCATGCAGATCGAAGCCCGGAATCTCCCCGACCGGAACCTCCCCGGCGCTGGTCCTCTCCAGCCGAATCTTCTCCGACCGAATCTTCCCGAGGGCGGCTTGAACGGTCCGAACTGAGGGTACAGCGCTGGTTGAGAGGTCCCCCGGGACCCGGTCGGGCACCCCAACGGGTCCCGATTCAAACAAGCAACCCAGCGCCGGGTCAGGGTTCATCCCCCGACCCGGCTTACGAATCTCAGGGTGAGGACATGAGCGATACATCGGTGATCGGCTACCGCTTCGACAGCGCAGAGGGGTCCGTTCGACGGTTCCCGACCGGGCGGGTCTGCGGCGATCAAAGCTGCTCGACCCTGCTTTCGATCTATAACGACGGCGATTTCTGCGCCCGGCATGAACCCATGACCACGCTGCGGACCCGCGGCGTCAAGATCGCCTGAAGACGCCGCGGCAGCCCCGCGTCGACACCGAGTGGCCGATGCGGCGGTGAGGGCGAATATGCTCGGACCCATGAGCTCGGCCCCAGCGACCTTGGCTGCAGTGGTGTGGCATTTTTGGATCGGCGTGGCGCTGGCCATTCCCGGCGTCTTGATGGTGCTGGCCACCATCGTGGGGTATGTGGTCAAGGTGCTCGGTCCCAAGTACGCGGGGCGCGCCCGCTGAGGCAGCCCTCCGGCACCCACGGCGTGCCCCGGTGAACGGCCGAGGCGCAGAGCAGGCAGGCCCCGACGGTGCCACCGCGGTGAGCCGGTCGGCCAACAACGGGCCGGGCGGGCCCATCGATTGGGAGCTGGCCCAACGGGTGGCTGCCCGGTTCGCGCGTCGCCAGCCCTTCGCCGCCGCCGCCTCCAGCTTCGAGCTGACCGCCAGCTACACCGCCCTCACTGATCGGGCAGAGGCCGAGGTTGCCGCTCACACCGGTTTGGCATCTCTGGCCGGACCGGCCCGGGCTCGGGTGACGGATCGGCCGGGTTGGGTGGACGCCAACCTGGCCAGCTTCCAACGCCTGCTGCACCCGCTCATTGAACGCTTCGTTGTGGACGAGGGCACAGGGGAGCCCGAGCGCCCCGGTGGGCGGCTATCGGGCACGTGGCAACGCGCCTCGGCAAAGGCCAGCGGTGCGCAGTTGGGGGCGCTTCTGGGCTGGATGTCAACCCGGGTGTTGGGTCAGTACGACCTGCTGGTGATCGAGGATCAGCGAGCCGACGAGCAGGACCTGGTCTATTACGTGGGTCCCAACTTGTTGGCCATGGAGCGCCGTTACGCCTTCCCGCCCCAGGAGTTCCGGTTCTGGGTGGCGCTGCACGAGTGCACCCACCGGGCCCAGTTCACCGGCGTCCCCTGGTTGCGGGGCTACTTCTTGGAACAGGTCCAGGGCCTTTTGGGGTCCCTTGATCCTGATCCCAACCGGCTGTTGGAGGCCCTCAAACGCACCGTGACCGAGGTTCGCGCCGGGGAACGGCCACTGGAGCGCGGCGGTCTGGCAGCGGTGTTGGCCACCCCCGAACAGCGCCAGGTCCTGGAGCGGCTTTCGGGGCTGATGTCGTTGCTGGAGGGCCACGGCGAGGTGGTGATGAACCGTGCCGGGGCAGGCTCCGTTCCCAGCGCCTGGCGCTTCGAGCAGGTACTGCGGAACCGGCGGGAGGCGGCCCGGGGGTTCTCCCGCCTGCTGAGCCGGTTGGTGGGGCTAGAGGCCAAGCTCAACCAGTACGCCGAGGGCGAACGGTTCATCACCGCCGTGGAAGCCAAGGGTGGGCGGGACCTGTTCGACCAGGTGTGGGCCGGTCCGCAGAACGTGCCCACCTTGGCGGAGATCCGTGAACCCCGAAAATGGATCGAACGGGTTGATGGCAGCGGAGCCTCCGAAGACCCGTCAACCCCGGCGCGCTGAGACCCGCCCAGCTGCGGTGAAGGTCCCCGGGCCGTGACCGACCGTCGGCGCAAGGGCGGCCCTTCCGCCGCTACCGCGGTGGAGCTGCTCGGTCGCTGCACGTTCCCGGTCACGGACCAGCCGGTGAGCTGCGCGGTGTCCGGCGGCGCCGATTCGTTGGCCTTGTTGGTGCTGGCCCGGGCGGCCGGGCTGAGCGTCACCGCCATCCACGTGGACCACGGGCTCCGGCCCGGTTCTTCGGTGGAGGCTGATCTGGTACGAGCCGCGGCGCAACGGTTCGGGGCGGCGTTCGAGTCTCATACGCTGCAGGTGGCCGCCGGCGCGAACCTGGAGGCCCGGGCCCGCGCCGCCCGCTACCAGGTGCTCCCGCCCGAGGTGCTCACCGGCCACACCGCCGAGGACCGGGCTGAGACCATGTTGCTCAACCTGCTGCGGGGCAGCGGCGGTACCGGGTTGGCGGCGTTGACGCCTTCCCAGCGACGCCCGTTGTTGGGCCTGCGGCGACACGAGACGGTGGGCCTGTGTGAGCAGCTGGGCCTGGTGCCGTTTGAGGATCCGACCAACCGCGAGCCCCGCTTCAAGCGCAACCGGGTCCGGGCCGAGTTGCTGCCGCTGATGAGCGATATTGCCGATCGGGACGTGGTGCCGCTGCTCACCCGCCTCGGGGACCATCTGGCTGAGGTTGAGGCGCTGCTGGCGGACGGATCCGCGGACCTCGACCCCACCTCCGTGGACGCCCTGCGCACCGCTCACCCGGCGTTGGTCCGAGCGGCCCTGCGGTCCTGGTTGCGGCAGGCCGGCGGCCCCGAGCAGCACCCACCGGATCGGGCGGCGTTGGCGCGGGTTATGTCGGTGGTGGACGGTTCGAGCCGGGCCACCGACGTCGGTTCGGGGTGGCGGGTGGTCCGCCGCGAGGGCCGCTTGAGCTTGGAGGAGCCTGACGTCACGCTCGACCAGCGGAAAAAACTCCCCGTTCGGACCAGAGGGGGACCGGTGCGGCAGCTACCGTGATCGACCGTGGCGCCGAAGGGTAAGTGGGCACAGGGCATTACCCCCCGCAATTTTTGTTGGATCATCAAGGACAAGCTGGCGGTGTGCGAGCGTCCGGGTGGTTACGGCGCCAATCATCGGCGGGTCCGACGCCAGGAAGAGATCATCTGGATCCGCGAGCAAGGGTTCACCCGGGTGATGTCACTGCTGACCTCCCCGCACAACCTCCACAATTACGACGAGCTGGGGATGGCTTGGTTGCACCGGCCGTTCAACCCGCTCGACGCCCCCCGGCCGGTGGTGGCGGCGCTGTATCCCGAGCTGCGGGAGTTGACGCGGTCGGGCGAGAAGCTGGTGTTGCACGGGTCGGAGTTGGGCGATGGCCTCACCGGGCTGATGGCGGGATACCTGCTGTGGACCGGGATGGTGCCGGAGGGCCCCCGGGCCATCTCCATGATGGAGCAGCTCACCGCTCGGCAGCTGGGCCCCATCGCCCGCCAACTGGTGTCCCTGGCCCAGGAGCTGCGCCCCGAGGCCGCCACCGCCTGAGCGGCCGGGCCGGCCCTTACAACCCGGGGTTCCGTTGTGCCCGAGCTACCAGAGGTCGAGACCATCCGCCGCCAGCTCGATCCGCTGCTGAGCGGGTCGATGGTGCTGGACGGCGGCGCCCACCCCTCCGACAAGTTCAACCGGGCCCCGCTGGCGGTGGGCGCCACCTTGGGCCCGGTACGACGACGCGGTAAATACCTGCTCATCGACCTCGATGACGGCAGCCGGGAGCTGGTGGTTCACCTGGGCATGACCGGGGTGTTCTCCATCACCCCGCCGCAGGGGGCCGACGGAAGCGGGTTCCAGCCGGGTCCGTACACCCGGGCCTGGTGGCGGCTGGCCCACGAGCAGCACGGCGAGACGGTCCTGGTCTTCGATGACGTCCGGCGCTTCGGAAGGGTTGTGGTCGTCGAGCGGGGGGACTACGCCGACCTGCCCACCCTGGCGGCGTTGGGCCCGGACCCCTTCGACGGGTCGTTCACCGCGGAGGGGTTGTGGCGGGCCCTGGGCGCCGGTTCACAACGGCTGAAAACCCAGCTGCTCAGCCAGCGCCCGGTGGCCGGGGTGGGCAACATCTACGCTGACGAGGCATTTTGGCTGGCCAGGGTGCATCCCGCCCGGCGCGGATTGACCCGGGCCCAGGCCCTCCGCTTGCACGAGGCCATCATCAGCGTGTTGCGCCAGGGACTGGAGGCGGGCGGAACCACGCTGCGGGATTACCGGGGCGTGGACGGTAGCCGCGGCGAGAATCAGCATGGGCTCGCCTGTTACGGGCGGTCCGGTCAACCCTGCGGGCGATGTGGCGAGCCCTTACTGCGTCGGGTGTGGGACGGCCGTTCCACCACGTTCTGCCCCCGCTGCCAGGGACCCACCCCTCGGCGCTGAGCACCGCGGAAGCGTGGTCAGGAAAGGACCAGGGTTCCCAGCAGGTGCTCGGCCGCGCCGCGCAACGCCTGGGTGCCGGGCTGATCCGCCAACGGCTTGATGTCCTGCAAGGCCCGATCGAGGTACAGCTTGGCGGTGGCAACAGAGGTGGCCACGGCGTCGGTGCCCACGATGAGGGACCGGGGCGCTTCGACCTCCTCTTTGGTGTACGGCCGGCCGAGTTGGGACCGCAGCCGAGTGCCCTCGGGCCCCGCCAACGTGCGGATGACCGGCAGCGTATACACCCCTTGCATCAGGTCGTTGCCGGAGGGTTTGCCCAACTCCTCCTCGGTGGAGACCAGATCCAAGATGTCATCCACGATCTGAAAGGCCATGCCGTAGTTGGTGCCGAAACTGCTGAGCCGGTCTATGTCGGTCCTGCTCAGCCCGCCGACGATGGCACCGATGCGGGTGGAGGCGGCGAACAACGCGGCCGTCTTGCCGGCGATGGCGCTGAAGTAACTGTCCTCGCTGCGATCGATGTTGAAGATGTTGCGCAACTCCCGAACCTGGCCCTCGCACAACTTGGCGATGGTCGCGGCCAACAGTCCCGCCACTTCCGTTCCCAGGCCGGCGGCGATCTCGGAGGCCTTGGCCAACAGAAAATCCCCACCCAAGATGGCTTTGAGGTTGCCCCATCGGGCGTTCACGGAATCCACCGTGCGGCGGGTCTTGGCCTCATCCATGACGTCGTCGTGGTAGAGCGAGCCGAGGTGCACGAGCTCTACTGAGACCCCGCCGAGGACTACATCGTGGCTGGCAGGACCCATTTCCGTGGCTCCGACCAACGCCGAGGCCACCACGAACCCGGGCCGCAGCCGCTTGCCGCCGGCCTTGATCAGATGCCCGGCGATCTCGGTCAGCAGATCGTCGTCGGTCTCCACTGCTTTGCGCAGTTCGTCATCGACCCGGGCCAGGTCCGCCGGCATAGAGGCCAGCTGCAACAACGGGTTGGGGGCACCGGGGCGGTCGGCCACGTGGCCCACGGTAGTTCGGACGGCCCCTCGGGCGGGAACCGGGGTCGGTACCAGCCGCTTCGGCACGCCCGAGACGCATTCGGATTGAGCTCGGATTGAGCTCGGATTGAACTCGGATTGAACTCAGGTTGAAACCGGGATGAACCGCGGCGATGGCGGTGTTACACCCACCGAACCCCGTTCCCCGCCCCTGGAAAGGTTCCTTGGGCGAATCATCAGCACAGAACTACAGGCGCCGCACGGAAGAGTCGATCGTGCGGGGGGCCGGACCCGGGTAGACTTCGGCACACCCCACCCACCCCCTTGCGGGAGGCAGGACCTTGTTCGAGCGGTTCACTGACAGAGCACGCCGTGTCGTCGTCTTGGCACAAGAAGAAGCGCGGCTGCTGAACCACAACTACATCGGCACCGAGCACATCCTGCTCGGTCTCATCCACGAGGGCGAGGGAGTGGCCGCCAAGGCGCTTGAATCCCTCGGCATCTCACTGGAGGCCGTACGCCACCAGGTGGAGGAGATCATTGGTCAAGGCGGCTCTTCGCCGTCGGGCCATATCCCCTTCACGCCCCGGGCCAAAAAGGTGCTCGAGCTTTCCTTGCGGGAAGCGCTGCAGCTGGGCCACAACTACATCGGCACCGAGCACATCCTGCTGGGTCTCATCCGCGAGGGTGAGGGCGTGGCAGCGCAGGTGCTGGTCAAGTTGGGCGCGGACCTCTCCCGTGTACGTCAGCAGGTCATCCAGCTGCTGTCGGGATACTCCGGTCCGGGTCAGCCCGAAAAGACCGGCGGCCCTGCTGGTTCCGCCAGTGCTGAGGCGCAACCGTCGGGCTCTTTGGTGCTGGACCAGTTTGGCCGCAACCTCACGCAGTTGGCCCGGGACAACGGGCTCGACCCCGTGATCGGGCGTGAGCGTGAGACCGAGCGGGTGATGCAGGTGCTCAGCCGCCGCACCAAGAACAACCCGGTGCTCATCGGCGAGCCCGGCGTTGGCAAAACCGCCATCGTGGAGGGCCTGGCCCAGGCCATCGCCAAGAACACGGTGCCGGAGACTTTGCACAACAAGCAGCTCTACACGTTGGACCTCGGCGCGCTGGTGGCCGGATCCCGGTACCGCGGTGACTTCGAAGAGCGCCTGAAGAAGGTCCTCAAGGAGATCAAGACCCGCGGGGACATCATTCTTTTCATCGACGAGCTCCACACCCTGGTGGGTGCCGGCGCCGCCGAGGGTGCCATCGACGCTGCGTCCATCCTCAAGCCCATGCTGGCCCGTGGTGAATTGCAGACCATCGGCGCCACCACACTGGACGAGTACCGCAAGCACCTGGAGAAAGACGCCGCGCTCGAGCGCCGCTTCCAGCCCATCAAGGTGGAGGAGCCCTCAGTGGCTCACACCATCGAGATCCTCAAGGGTCTGCGGGACCGTTACGAGACCCACCACCGGGTGACCATCACGGATCAGGCGCTGGTGGCCGCGGCCAACCTGGCGGATCGGTACATCGCGGACCGACATCTGCCCGACAAGGCCATCGACCTCATCGATGAGGCCGGCTCCCGTCTTCGCATCAAGCGGATGCAGACCCCGCCGGACTACAAGACACTCGAGAACGAGATCGCCGACGTGGTGCGTCGGAAGAAGGAAGCGGTCGAGGCTCAGCGGTTCGAGGAAGCTTCTCAGCTGCGTGACCAGGAAAAAGACCTCCTGGCCAAGAAAGACAGCATGGAGGCGGAGATCAAGGCCAAGGGCATCGATCTCTTCGACGAGGTGGATGAGGAATCCATCGCCGAGGTGCTCTCGTTGTGGACCGGCATCCCGGTGTACAAGCTCACCGAGGAGGAGACCGCCAAGCTGCTGCGCATGGAGGACGAGCTCCACCGTCGGATCATCGGGCAATTCGATGCCGTCAAGTCCGTCTCCCAGGCCATTCGCCGCACCCGGGCCGGGCTCAAAGATCCCAAGCGGCCCTCGGGTTCGTTCATCTTCCTGGGCCCCTCCGGCGTGGGCAAGACCGAACTGTCCAAGGCCCTCGCCGAATTCCTCTTCGGTGACGAGGCGGCGCTGATCGCCCTCGACATGTCCGAGTACATGGAGAAGCACACCGTCAGCCGCCTGGTGGGTTCGCCTCCCGGATACGTGGGTTACGAAGAGGGCGGCCAGCTCACCGAGGCCGTGCGTCGCAAGCCGTTCTCCGTGGTGCTGTTCGACGAGATCGAAAAAGCCCACCCCGACGTGTTCAACACCTTGTTGCAGATCCTTGAAGAGGGGCGCCTGACCGATAGCCAGGGCCGCTCGGTGGACTTCCGCAACACCGTGCTGATCATGACCTCCAACCTGGGTACCCAGGACCTGCGCAAGGCATCGTTGGGCTTCACCCGCGGTGACGAAGCGGTCTCTTACACCCGCATGAAGGACAAGGTCAACGAGGCGCTCAAGCAGCACTTCCGGCCGGAGTTCCTCAACCGCATCGACGAGGTCATCGTCTTCCACGAGCTGTCGCAGGCCGAGGTCACCGAGATCGTCGATCTCATGATGAAGCGGGTCGCGGGTCAGCTTGAGGCCCAGGGCATCGGCATCGAGCTGACGCCGGCGGCCAAGGTGCATCTCGGCGACATCGGCTATGACCCCACCCTCGGGGCCCGGCCGCTGCGACGAGCGATCCAACGCTTTGTGGAGGATCCACTGTCGGAGCGGCTGTTGTGGAAGGAGTTCCGGGCCGGCGAGAAGATCATCGTGGACGCCCAACCGGACCCCGAAAACAACGGCAAGCTGCACTTGGTCTTCGAGTCGGTGGAGAACGAGCAGCCCCCCACGTTGGAGCTGGCGGAGACCGGCCCCCCGCTGGACAGCTGAGCGTTCGACCAACCCACCTTTGACATCGGCCCCTTCCTGGTGAGGGGGCCGATGCGCGTGGTGGGAGCAGCAGGGGCGACTTTGGTGGCCCGGCCAAGGGACTAGCGTTGGGGCGTGCGTCGAGTTCGGTTCCTGGTGTTGGTGCTAGTGGCCGTTTTGGCGCTGGCGGGCTGCCAGACCGAAGCCTTCCTCGAGGTCCAGGTGGACGATGATGGCGGCGGCGCGGTGTACGTGGCGTTGTCCATGGACCAAGACGCGGCGGCCAAGTCGGTGCTGTTCGAGTCCAAGGCGCCCAACGTGTTGCCGGTACAAGATCTGATCGACGCCGGATGGACGGTTAGCGGGCCCACCCAGGAGCAAGACGGTCGCATCTGGATGCGCGCCTCCAAGCCGTTCTCCCAACTGGACCAGATCACCGACGTGGTGCACGAGGTGGCGGGACCGGAAGGGCCGTTCCGCAACTTCAAGGTGGAGCGCAGTACCGGGTTTGCGGAGCGTCGCTGGCAGTTCAGCGGCACCGTCGATCTGTCGAAGGGCATTGCCAGCTTCAGCGATGATCAGGTCGCGGCGGCATTCGGCGGGGATCCGCTGGGCCAACCCGCCGAGATCATTGCGGCCCAGGTGGGCACCAGCCTCGAGGCTGCGGTGAAGCTCAACGTGGTGGTCGACCTGCCCGGGGACCTTGGTGCCAACAACGGCTCGGTGGGCTCCGCCGGCCTGGCTGCCGGCACCACCACCTCCACCAGCGCATCATCATCGTCCTCCTCGGCGGGCACGACCGCCGCCGGGGAGCAATCGCCGGCTTCGGGCGCTGATGGAGCGGCGGGTGCTGTGGCGGGTGGCGGGCGCCAGGCGGCCACCGGCGCGGCGGTGGTGTGGAACCCCGATTTCGCCGCCGCCGGAGTGACCGAGTTGAGCGCCGCGTCCTCCTCCAGCAGCCTGATGCCCAGGGTTTGGCGGTGGGCCGCGTGGGCGGCGTTGGTCTTGGGTGGGGCGGTGCTGCTGTATCGCTTGGGTCAGGCGCTGCTCGATCTCCGGGTAGACCGCCGCCGGGCCCGGGCCCGTTCCAGCGGCCGCGCTGACGCTCGGCCTGAGCCGTTGCCGGTGCCGTTCGGGGCCTTCGGGGACGCCGGGTCGAACCTTGACATGGCGCCGGTGTATCCCCAGGGTGTGGCGGCGGTTTCTTTGGTGGGGCGCGGGCCAGGCACCGGGCCAGGCACCGGGACTGATGTCGGCGCGGTGGGGACGGCCGCGGCCGGCGGTGGCACCAGCCGAGCCATGGCCTTCATTCTGATCGAGACCACCGGGGCGCTGGTGGCGGGGCGGGATCCGGTGGGCGAGGTGGTGGTGCCCTTCGCCCGGGAACGCGGCTGTGTGCAGTCCGTTCGCCAGATCGCAGATCTCTACCTGGCCCGGGTAGTGGGTGGTATCTCCTCCGGTGACTTTTGGAGTGGGTTGGGCCTTACTGGGGACGCAGCGCTGCTCGATGACAACGTGGCCCGCCGTTTCGAGATGACAGCGCACGTGGTGGAGTTCTTGAGCCTGGCCCGCCAGCGCGGGGTTTCGATCGTGGCGTTGGGTGACGACGTGCCGGAATGGACCGCGGTGCTCCGGTCCCGCTTCGGGCTGGACGGGCTCATCGGGACCTGGGTCAGCAGCACCGAGGTTGGTGTCCGGGTGCCGCATCCAGCGCTGTTGGAGGCGGTCGAACGGGCCACCGCGCTGATGCCGGGCCAGGCCATGATGATCGCCACCACCCGGTCCCTCCTCGACGCCGCCGCTCGCCTGGGGTATCGCACCGTGCAGTACAACCCGGGACAGGATGACCCTGACAGTGACCATCCGGTGCTGCGCAGTTTCGCTGAACGCAGCGGATCGGTGTCCGCTACGCCCGCTGTGGCCCCGGTGGACTAAGCCCGGGCTGCACAGCGCAGCACCAGGTTGGCCCAGCGCGTGATCGAGGCTTCGGCGAAGCTCCTGTAGGGGCCCAGGTGTGGGGCGACACCATGGTGCCGGGAGGATGGCGGGGCATGAACCATCCCCCCGTCGCGCCGCGTTGTCGTGACACACCTCCTAGCCATGCCCAACCGGGCTCGGCGATCGCTCAACCCCATCGCAGTGGGGAGCTGCGTCGCTCTGACTGGCGGTGTGGTGGAGGTGCCCTCAGCAACGGCGCGTCGGGCTCGCACGGGCACCGACCCAGGTGGACCCTTCGATGTCACACCCCCCGTGGATGATGTCGGGCATGACCTTTCCAACCAAGGCCGGCGTGGACAAACGCCATGCCAACACGCCACCTCCCGGCTCGGGCGCAGCGGTGGAGCGTGCCCGGGTTCGCCCTGCAGCGCCGTCGTCCAGAGCCGGCGGTGGGGTCAGCGGCTTCCGGTGTGGGGACTGCGGGGTCTCCGCCGCCAAGTGGGTGGGGCGCTGTGAGGGATGTGGGGCCTGGGGCACCGTTGAGGAGCGGTCGTCCCAGGGGACCGTGACCGCCGCCCGGGTGGCCCCTCGGGTTCCAGCGGTGCCCATCACCGAGGTCAAGACCGTGACCCGGCCGGCGTTGCCCAGCGGTCTGAGGGAGGTGGATAGGGTCACCAGCGGCGGGCTGACCCAGGGGTCGGTCACGTTGTTGGCCGGTGAGCCCGGGGTCGGGAAATCAACGCTGGCGTTGCAGGTGGCGGCGGCGGTAGCGGCCCGTGGTGACCGGGTGCTGTACGTCAGCGCTGAGGAGTCCCCCTGCCAGGTGCAAGCCCGAGCGGCCCGCTTGGGACCTCTTTCCGAACAGCTGTGGCTCAGCGACGAGGCCGACGTGGATGCCATCGCTGCGGAAGCGGAACGGGTGGGCCCGGTCCTGGCGGTCATTGACTCCATCCAGACCGTGTCCCGCGGTGGTGCGTCCCCTGGGGCGGTGGCCCAGGTGCGGGCCAGCGCCGGGCGGCTGGTCGAAGTGGCCCGGGATCTGGGCTGCGCGGTGTTGCTGATCGGCCATGTCACCAAGGACGGCTCCCTGGCCGGGCCCCGGCAACTCGAGCACCTGGTGGACAGCGTGCTCACGTTTGACGGGGACCGCCATGACGCGCTGCGGTTGCTGCGAGCGGTGAAGCACCGGTTCGGGCCCACGTCGGAGCTGGGGTTGCTGGAGATGACCAGTCGCGGTCTGGTTGACGTGGTTGACGCCAGCCGGTTGATGTTGGCTGACCGTCGTCCGGGGGCCACGGGATCGGTGGTGCTGCCCATGGTCGATGGCCGGCGGGCATTGCTGGTGGAGCTGCAGGCCCTGGTGGTGCGGGGGGTGGGGACAGCCGCCAAACGGTCGGTGGAGGGCATCGACGGCCCCCGGTTGGGTCTGCTGTTGGCAGTGTTGGGGCGGGTGTTGGGCTTGGCGATACTGGAAGCCGAGGTGTACTGCATGGCGGTGGGTGGTGTTCGGGTTGATGATCCGGGTGCCGACTTGGCGCTGGCGGCGGCACTGGTGTCCTCGCTGTCAGCCCGGCCGGTTCCCGCGGACACGGTGCTGTGCGGCGAGGTCGGCCTGGGCGGTGAGGTGCGAACGGTGCGCCATCTCGACCGACGGTTGCAGGAGGCGGTCCGGGCGGGGTTTCGTCGGGCAGTGGTGCCCGCGGCGGCGGTGTCGGTGCCCGGTTTGGAGTTGGTACGGGTCAGCACGGTGGCCGAGGCACTCCTGGCGGTCGGCCTGTATCGGGGCGAGACCAGCACCACCAGCACCACTGGCACCACCAGCGCTGGGGGTGGGGGGCGCATGGCGCGCCCGACCGGATCTCGTTCCTCGGTTCGTCCCGCTCGCCAGGCGGCCGGATGAGGCCACTTCAGACGCTCCGGGCCCGGCGCCAACCCCGGGGCTCGCGCCGTCATGGAGCCGGGGTCGGGCCGCTCCATCCGGGCACCCCTCGTTAGACTCTCTTCGTGCACGCCACCCCACGCGCCGCGATGCTGGCGGTCTTGGCCGCGGTCGCGCCGGGTCAGCCGCTACGGGAGGGCCTGGATCGTATCCGCCAGTCCGGCAAGGGTGCGCTCATCGTGATCGGCGATGAGCCGGAAGTGCTTGACATCTGCTCCGGCGGGTTCCTCCTCGACGCCCGTTTCAGCCCCCAACGTTTGCACGAGGTGGCGAAAATGGACGGCGCCATCATCCTGGCCGCTGACGGCAGCCGTATCGCCCGGGCCAACGTCCACCTCGTGCCGGATCCGTCGGTGGCCACCGTGGAGACCGGCACCCGTCACCGCACCGCTGAGCGAGTGGCACGGTCCTTGGCGGTGCCGGTCATTTCCGTCTCCGAATCGCGTGACGCCATCACCGTCTATGTGGGCGATGAGCAACGTCCGCTGCTGCCCACCGCGCTGCTGCTGGCCCGGGCCAACCAGGGGTTGCAGACCTTGGAGCAGTATCGGAACCGGTTGGGGGTGACCACCGCGGCGTTGTCGGCGCTGGAGGTGGAGGACCTCGTCACCCAACGTGACGTCCTCAACGTCCTGCAACGATCAGAGACCGTCCGGCGCATCGCCGAGGAGATCGAAGCCATCGTGGTGGAGCTCGGCAGCGATGGTCGGCTGGTGCAGCTGCAGCTCGATGAGCTCATCGGCGGCATTCACGATGATCGGGAGTTGGTGATCCGGGACTACACCGCGGCTGATCCCGAATGGAGTGCTGGCCTCGCCGCCCGAACGCTGGCCGAGCTCAGCAGCGACGACCTGCTTGATGTGTGGTTGGTAGCCCGGGCCATCCGGCTGGAGGGCGTACCGACTGACGCCGAGGCGGGCATCCAACCCCGCGGTTACCGACTGCTTTCAAGGGTGTCCCGACTGACCGATGAGCTGTGCGAGGCCATCGTGGGTCACTTCGGCAACCTGCAGAAGATCTTGCGGGCCACCCCCGCCGAGCTGGCCTCGGTGACCGGCATGACCGAAGCCCGGGCCCGCGGGGTGAAGGAGAACCTGTCGAGACTGGCGGAATCCTCCATTCTCGATCGCTACACGTGAGGGTCTCCGCTCACCGGGCCCGGCGGGAGAGCTGCTCCCTGTCGGTGATGTGGTACCGCCGGTCGCCCTGTTCGATCCATCCCAGGCGGATGAAGCTGGCAATAGCCTTGTTCACCCGCTCCCGGGAGGCGCCCACCATGCCCGCCAGTTCCTCCTGGGTGACCGGAAGCACGAACTCGTCGGCCTCGCCGGCCATCTCCAACAGCCGTTTGGCGGTCCGTCCAGTGACGTCCAGGAACACCGCGTCAGCCAGTGCCTCATCGGTGGCCCGCAAGCGGCGGGCCAGCATGCCCACCACCTCCCACAGGAGGTTCGGGTGCTCGTCGTACAGCTCGGCGATCAGACCGTATGGCACGGTCAGGACTTCCGCGGTGGTCAACGCCCGGGCCTCCGCCGATCGGCCCTGCCCATCGAAGAGTGGCATCTCGCCGAAAAGGTCACCGGTTTCCATCAGGGCGATAACCGATTCCCGGCCGTCAGGGGACCGGTTCACCATGGCGATGCGCCCGCTGATGACCACGAACAGCTCGGTGGCAGCTGCTCCCTCGACGAAGAGCACGT
>JBJXFH010000156.1:0-37500 GCA_046155365.1 Acidimicrobiales bacterium
TTGCGGATGGCCGGATCGCCCTGGTGGTCAACTCCCCCCGGGGCCGGGGTCCGCGCAGTGACGGGGCCCACATCCGCCACGCCGCCAACGAGCACCGGGTTCCGTTGGTCACCACCGGGGCGGCAGCGTTGGCTGCGGCCCGGGGCCTGCGGGAATGGGCGGGCACCAACCTCACCGTGCGCACCCTGCAGGAGTTCCACCGCGGTGACACCTCTCCCCAGCTGGCCCGCCCGTTGTGAGCGTGAACCGCCGGGGGAGCCCCAGCCCACACGGGGCGCCGTTGCTGGCGGCTCCGGTGGGCTCGGTGGTGTTGCGCAACCCGGTGATGACCGCCGCCGGTACCGCCGGGCACGGCGCCGAGCTGGCCGACCTGTTCGACCTGAACCACCTGGGCGCGGTCGTGGTCAAAAGCCTTTCGGCCCAACCGTGGGCCGGCAACCCGGCGCCGCGCCTGCACCCGGTGGCCGCCGGCATGATCAACAGCGTCGGCCTGCAGGGCCCCGGGGTGGCGGCCTGGGTGGCCGAAGAACTGCCCCACCTGCGCCGGGCCGGGGCCACGGTGGTGGCGTCCATCTGGGGTCGCACCGTTGAAGAGTTCGCCGCCGCCGCCGCTGCCCTCCGAGACGCCGGCCCCGAGGTGGTGGCGGTGGAGGTCAACGTGTCCTGCCCGAACCTGGAGGACCGCAACCGCATCTTCGCCCATGATCCCGCCCTCACCGAGGCGGTGCTGTCCGCCACCGCGATCTGCGGGCGACCCCGCTGGGCCAAGCTCAGCCCTAACACCGATCGTCTGGTCGAGGTGGCCGACGCGGCCCGGCGCGGCGGTGCCGAAGCGGTGACCCTGATCAACACCGTGGTGGGCATGGCCATAGACCTGCACACCCGGCGGCCGGTGCTGGGCGCCGGGCGGGGCGGGCTGTCGGGTCGGGCCATCCATCCGGTGGCGGTCCGGGCGGTCTATGACGTGCACGAGGCCTGGCCCACCCTGCCCATCGTGGGCGTGGGCGGCGTCGCCAGCGGAAAAGACGCGGTGGAGTTGATCTTGGCCGGCGCGGCCGCCGTGCAAGTCGGTACCGCCACCTTCGCCGAGCCCGCCGCCTCGCTCAGGGTGGCCCGAGAGCTCGCTGCGTGGTGCACCACCGCCGGAGTAAGGACCCTGGCCGAGCTGGTTGGCGCGGCCCACCGGTGACACCCCCGCGAGCGGCCCCCTGCTGAAGTCATGGAGTGGTACCACACCCACCTTGCGTGGTTGATGGTGAGGGTGGTCCACCGATCCGGGAAACGCAGCAGGTAGGCTGACCTGCATGCCGAACCCCCCCGCCCTGACTGAAGCCCAGCGCGCCGCCGCTCTGGAGAAGGCTGCCGAGGCCCGCCGGGTGCGAGCCGAACTGAAAGAAAGCCTCAAGATGGGCTCCGTGACCCTCCCCGAGGTTTTCGCCAAGGCCGAGAACGATGATGTGGTGGGCAAGCTCAAGGTGCTGGCCCTGCTGGAGTCCCTGCCCGGGGTCGGCAAGGTGAAGGCCCGCCGCAAGATGGATGAGATCGGCATCAGCGACACCCGCCGGGTCCGAGGCCTCGGCGAGCAACAGCGCAAGGCCCTCCTGGCCGAGTTCAGCGCCTCTTCCTGACCGCGACGGCCCGTCCCGCCCGAGAAGGGAATCCCGCTGAAGGATCATCCGTTGATCGTCGTGATCTCCGGTCCCGGCGGAGCCGGTAAGGGCACCATCGTGACCCGGTTGCTGCCTCGGGACCAGCGGTTGTGGCTGAGCCGCTCCTGGACCACCCGCGAGCGTCGGCCCGGTGAGGCCGCGGACAGTTACCACTTCGTCTCCCGGGACCAGTTCGAAGCGCGTCTGGCCGCCGATGGGTTTCTGGAGCACGCCGAGTTTCTTGGAAGCCTTTATGGCACGCCCACGCCGGACCCGCCCGCCGGCCGGGACCTGGTGTTGGAGATCGATGTGCAGGGCGCCTCACAGGTGGTGCAGCTCTACCCCGACGCGCTGCTGATCTTCGTGGAGGCCCCCAGCCCCGAGGTGCAAGAAGCCCGGCTCCGTCACCGCGGTGACCCCGAGCCCATCATTCGGGCCCGTCTGGACAAGGCAGCGGCCGAGGCGTCGCGCTCGCAGGAACTGGGCGCGGTAGTGGTGATCAATGACGAGGTGGACCGTGCCACCGACGAGGTGTTGCGCCTGGTGGTGGCCGCCCGGGCCCGCCGCAACACCGCGGCACGGGCCGCGGCGCAGACACAGACACCCACGCAGTAGCGCGACGCCGCCGGGGCCTGAGCGCCGAAGGGTCCCTGCACGCCTGACGTGGGTCCGCTATACTGCCTTGCTGCTTTGCCGGCCGCTTCGGCGGTCGGAACCTCGCGGCAACACCGTTGCCCAGCACTGGAGATTGCCTTGGTCGAACGCCACGACACCATGATGAACCCGCCGGTGGAGCATCTGCTGAACCTGACCGGCTCCAAGTTCCGACTGGTCACCGTGGCCTCGTTGCGGGCCCGCCAGATCAACTCGTATTTCAACCAGCTCGGGGACGGGCTGGGGGCCATGGTCCCGCCCCAGGTCACTTCGTTGGCCCGTAAGCCGTTGTCCATCGCCTTCGAGGAGATCGACGCCGGCAAGATCGTGCCCGTGGACCGGGTGGATGAGGACGCGGTCCAGGTGGCGTTCGGTGAGTACAGCCAGGGCGATCTCGGCGCTGACGGCCCGGACCCCGTCAGTGTGCCCACCGTGATGGAGGCCGCGCCGGCCGCGGATCCGGTCGAGGTGACCCCCGCTGGGGCCGACGGCGACCCGGGCTGATCCCACCAACTCGAACGCGACGTCCCTGATCATGGCATCCACCGGTACCCATTCCGGCTCAGCGGACCTGCACGGTCGGCGGGTGGTTTTGGGCGTCACGGGCGGCATCGCGGCGTACAAAGCGGTCGAGGTCTGTCGACGGCTGGTGGACGCCGGAGCCCACGTGAGCCCCATCCTCACCCGCGGGGCGTTGCGCTTCGTGGGTGAGACCACGTTCTCGGCCCTGGCGTCGGAACGGGTCCAGACCTCGTTGTGGGATGAGGACAGCGTGATCCCCCACACCAGACTCGGCCAGCAGGCGGACCTCATCCTGGTATGCCCCGCCACCGCCCGCCTGATCGGCACCTACGCCGCCGGTATCTCCAATGACCTGCTCACGGCCACGCTCTTGGCGTCGCGGGCCCCGGTGATGATCTGCCCGGCCATGCACACCGAGATGTGGGAGCACCCCGCGGTCCAGGACAATCTGGCGTTGCTGGCCCGTCGCGGCGTGCACCAGGTCGCCCCGGCGGAGGGCCGGCTGGCAGGCGGGGACATCGGCAGGGGCCGGCTGGCGGAACCGGCGGATGTGGTGGCGGCGGTGACCGCGTTGCTGTGCCCGGCGCCCCAGACCCATTCGCTGCAGGGCTGGAACGTGGTGATCAGCTCTGGCGGGACCCGCGAGGCCATAGACCCCGTTCGCTTCATCGGAAACCGCTCCTCCGGGAAGCAGGGTCACGCCCTGGCGCTGGAAGCCCACGCCCGCGGCGCGTCGGTGACGCTGGTGACCACCGTTGATCGTCCCGTGCCCGACGCCATCACCCAGATCCGGGTGGAAAGCGCCGAGGAGCTGCGCCGAGCCATGGTGGCCGCTGCCCCTGCTGCTGATCTGGTGGTGATGGCCGCCGCGGTGGCCGATTTCCGGCCGGTGACGGTGGCCACCGGCAAGATCAAGAAGGACGGCGGGGTACCGCAGATCGTCCTGGAACAGACTCCGGACATCCTGGCCGGCCTGGGCGCCACCAAACCGCCGGGCCAGATCCTGGTGGGTTTCGCCGCGGAGACCTCGGACCTGCGCAACAACGCCCTGTCCAAGCTGACCCGTAAGAACGCCGACCTGATCGTGGCCAATGATGTCTCCGCGCCCCAGGTTGGCTTCGAACACGACACCAACCAAGTGGTCATCTTGCGCCGCAACGGCTCCGACGACGTGGAAACCATCGATGTGCCGCTCTCGGACAAGCGCCAGGTGGCCGCGGCGGTGCTCGACGCCGTGCAGACCCTGGCCGCGCAACGCGGTGCCCGCTAAGGGTGCTCAGTTCCGTCATACCCGTCCGTTAGGGTTCGCTGGCGGACAGGCGATCAAATCCAACCGAAACCCCATGCTCCAAACCCCCATGCTCCAAACGAAGCAAAGGAAGTAAGCCCGTGGCGACCTGGACCTTCACGTCGGAATCGGTGACAGAGGGTCACCCCGACAAGATGGCGGACCAAGTGTCCGACTCGGTGCTCGACGCATTGCTCGAGCAGGACCCCATGAGCCGGGTGGCCTGCGAGACCTTCGTGACCACCGGCTTGTGCATCGTGGGCGGTGAGATCACCACCAACGCCTACGTCGACATCCCTTCCATCGTGCGCAAGACCATCTGCGACATTGGGTATGACAAGGGCGCCTACGGGTTCGACGGTCACACCTGCGGGGTGATGATCGCCATCGACGAGCAGTCTCCCGACATCGCCCAGGGCGTGGACGCCTCCGAGGAGGTTCGTGGCGGCACCGCCGGCGAGCAGACCGACCTGGATAAACAGGGCGCCGGTGACCAGGGCATGATGTTCGGTTACGCCTGCGATGAGACCGACAAGCTCATGCCGTTGCCCATCCATGTGGCCCACCGGCTGGCCGAGCGCCTGGCCGAGGTCCGCAAGTCCGGCGAGATTCCGTACCTGCGCCCGGACGGCAAAACCCAGGTCACCTTCGAGTACCGCGACGGCGAGCCGGTGCGGTTGACCAACGTGCTGATCTCCACCCAGCACGCCGACGGCATTGACCGCGACACCATGATCCGCCCGGACCTCATTGAGCAGGTCATCCGGCCGATCATCCCCGAGAAGTACCGCGACGATGACTACCTGGTGTACGTCAACCCCACCGGGCGGTTCGTGATCGGCGGTCCGGTGGGCGATGCCGGCCTCACCGGTCGGAAGATCATCGTGGACACCTACGGTGGGTATGCCCGTCACGGCGGCGGCGCCTTCTCCGGTAAGGATCCCTCCAAGGTGGACCGTTCCGCCGCCTATGCCGCCCGTTGGGTGGCCAAGAACGTGGTCGCCGCCGGCGCCGCCCGCCGTTGCGAGGTCCAGGTGGCCTACGCCATCGGGGTGGCTCGTCCGCTGTCGGTACTGGTGGAGACGTTCGGGACCGCCACCGTGGATGCCGACAAGATCGCCGAGGCCGTGCAGCAGGTGTTCGATCTTCGTCCCGCCGCCATCCTGCGGGACCTGGACCTGCGCCGGCCGATCTACCGCAAGACCGCGGCCTACGGTCACTTCGGTCGCGAGGGTGACTTCCCGTGGGAGCAGCTGAACCGGGTGGATGATCTGCGCTCCGCGCTCGGTTTGTGAGCTGAGCCCGCCGGCGCTCATTGTCTGCCGGTTCCGCCGGTTCCGTCGGCTCGCCCTCGGGCCGGTTGGGACGTGGGGGCCGTAACACCATGGCCCCCACGCCATCCGGGCTGGTGGTAGCGGTCCTACCGGACGTTCCGGCGCTGGATCGCCTACTGGATTACGCGGTGCCGGCACGTTGGGCGGCGCAGGTGGGCGTCGGGACCGTGGTACGGATTCCACTGCAAGGTCGGCGGGTGAGGGGTTGGGTGATGGCCACGGCCAGAACCGCCCCCGCCGGCCTGCAGCTCCGCGAGATCACCAAGGTGGTCGGACCTGGGCCGGAGCCGGCCTTGATTGAGTTGGCCGAGTGGGCCGCGGTGCGCTGGGCCGGGCGCCGGCTGCACTTCCTACGCGCCGCCACCCCGTTGCCGTCCCAATCCAGGTCCGCTGAGGCGCCGTCGCGTGCGGCCGCCGCGGCCCCGCCGGCCTCCATCGAACCCGACGAAGGGTGGGCGCTGGCCCGCCAGGTCTTGGCACAGTTGGACCCGTCGGACCCCGCTGAGGGGGAAGGTGTAGCGGGGCTGGTCGAGGTGGGTGGGCCGGCGGAGCTGGCTGAGGGGGTCGATTCGGCCGGGTTGGGTTCGCTGCCACACGACGCTGCGGGGTGGGTGCGGGTGCTGCGCTGGCCGCCGGGCCGAACCCGCATGGGGATCGCCCTGGCTGCACTTCAACGCGGTCCCTGCCTGCTGTTGACCCCCTCCCAGCACGATGCGGACCTGCTGGCACGGGCCCTGCTCGCCGCCGGGTACCCCGTGGGACGCCATCCCGGGGATTGGAGCCGCGGGGCCCGGGGCGGTTCGGTGGTGGGCAGCCGGGCCGCGGCGTGGGCCTCGGTTCGCGGGTTGCGGACCATCGTGGTGTTCGACGAGCACGACGAGCGCTATCAGGATGAGCGCACCCCCACGTGGCACGCCCGGGATGTGTCGATCGAGCGGGGGCGGCAGGCCGGGGCCGCGGTGTTGCTGGTGTCGCCGGTTCCGGGGCCCGAAGCGGTTTGGCGGGCACCCACCGTCACGGCATCCCGCCGTACCGAACGGCAGGGTTGGCCCCAGCTCACCGTGATCGATCGCCGGGAGCTGGACCCCCGCGAAGGGCTCTATCCGGCGGCGCTGGTGGAGGAACTCCGCACCGGTGGCAGAACGATCGTGGTGTTCAACCGCACCGGCCGGGCCCGTTTGCTGGCCTGTACCCGCTGCGGGGAGCTGTGCCGCTGTGATCGTTGTGGCGCCGCCCTGACCAGCATCGCCGTCACCGACCGGGCCATCGCACGGGCACCGATCGGCCAGGGCACCCACACCTACCAAGCCGAGGCCGGCCGGCCCGTCCTACGGGTCCTGCGCTGCGGGGTTGACGGCTCCGAACGGCCCGAGGTGTGCGGGCACTGCGGCGCTACCCGGCTGGCCGTGCTGCGGGCCGGGATCAGCCGGGTGCGCGAGGAGCTGGAGGCGCTCGTCGGCGAGCCCGTTGAGGAGATCACCGCCGCCAGCATCAACCCGTCAGCCCCGTCAGCCCCGTCAGACCCGTCAGACCCGTCATCCCAGACAGGTCCAGCCGCGCCGGTTGTTAGCGACCGCCATGGAACCGACCCTGATGTGGAGCACAAGGTGGCCGGCACGGCGGTGGCCGGGGTGGCGTCGGCTCGGGTGGTGGTGGGCACCTCGGCGGTGCTGCACCGGGTGCATCGAGCGGACCTGGTGGTCTTCTTGGACCTGGATCAGGAACTGCTCGCACCCCGCTACCGGGCCGGCGCCCAGGCATTGGCCCAGCTGGCATTGGCCGGCAGGATCCTGGGCGGTCGACAGCGAGGTGGCCGGCTGGTGGTCCAGACCCGCCAACCCCATCACGAGGTACTCGAGGCGGTGCTGCACGCCGATCCCCATCGCTGGCTCGAACCCGAACTCCGACGACGGACCGAGTTACAGCTGCCACCGGTGCAGGCCGTGGCCCTGCTGGAAGGCGACGGCGCCGCGGCGTTTGCTGCCACCCTGACCCACGTGCATGCCAACCCGCCGGGGGCGCAGGCGGTCACCGTGTTGGGACCCACCCGCGGTCGGTATCTGGTGCGCGGCGCAGATCATGAGGCCTTGAGCACGGCACTGCACGCCGCCCGAACCGAGTGGGAGCAGAGCCCAGACGGCCCCCGAACCACCGGAAAAGTCAAAATTGTGGTGGATCCACCCGGGATCTGACTTCGGGCCGGCGGTGATCCTGCCGACAATGTGTCGGGACACAATCGGATTGGCCCGGGGCGATGACCGTGCACAGCGGGCTCGAGGAGGTAACGCGTGACCACTGACAGGGAAGCGGTTTTGGCCACCATTGAAGGGGTCTCGGGTCAGGTATTGCTGGTTACCGTTTCAGCCGCGGAGCGACCGTGTGTCACCCCGGTGTCAGTGACGGTGCTCGGAGAGGCACTGGTAATTGCCATCGCCAGTGATCATCCGGTCATCCAGGACCTGCTTGAGCGGCCCTTCGTCACCTTGTTGTGCCCGGTCGATCAGGGCCGCGGTGATGAGGGGGGATCGGGGTTCGTGGAACTGCAATGCCTGGGCGATGTGCTCGGGGAGCAGATCCTCCTGACCCCCCTCCAGGCGTGGCGTCAGCCCCACGCAGAGTTGCTCTTCGCCGCCTGAGTGAACGGGCGAGACGCCCTAGGGAGCGTCGGGCACCGTGATCCCACACTGCACTGGTGAGCATTGCAGGGGCGTGGGTCCCTCTCCGACTGCGCCAACGTCGTGCTGACGCAGGTCCGCTGTGGATCCGGGCCCGGTCCGATGCGCTGGTTGGCGATCTGGCCGCCGCCCTGGGGTTGGACCCCGCGTCCGGGCTGGTGATCGACGGCCGTCCCGCCCGATCTCAGGACGAACTGCGGGAAATCGGGCTTTGCCAGGGCAGCGTGGTCACCTCGGTCGGCGGCGAATCGACGTCGAATCCACGCTTGGCCGGGGCGGTGATCCTGTCTGTCCGCAGCGGGATGGGTGCGGGCCGGATGTTGGTGTTGGACACCGCCGACCGACCGATCGGCCGCTCGCAGGCTTGTGACCTGGTACTCGAGGATGCCAGCGTGGAACTGCTGCACGCCACCGTGCGTCTCCGGGAGGACCGCACCGCCATCGTGCACCTCCTCGCCGACCCCGGCGCCGGACCTCACCCCGCCAACACCACCCACAGAAGCGACCCCGGTGGAGGCCGGTCCGGCCGCATCGCCCCCGACCGTGGTGCGCCGGACGGCGTCGTGCTGGCCGTTGGCGACCGCATGGTGCTGGGCCGCACCGAGCTGGAGCTGCGGATTTTTCGACCTGAGGATCGTCTGGCAGGTACCGACACCACGCCCAACGCGCCCCTGAGTGGGTCCGGCGGGCCCGGCCGGGGTGCGGCAGGGCCGGTGAATGGGCGGGGCACGATCCTGCTGAACCGCCCGCCCAGGGTGGGTGCGCCGCCACCCTCGGAGCCGCTACCGGTGCCACGCCGGCCGCCCGCGTCCAACGCCACCCCCCTGGCGGTCGCCGCCGTGGTGTTGCCCCTGCTCATCGCCGCGGTGCTGGTGACCATCACCGGCAGCTGGCTGTTCGGCCTCCTGACCGTGCTCTCGCCGCTGCTGATGGTGGCCAACTGGTGGAGTTCCCGGCGGACCCAGCGTCGGGAGCGGGTTCGGTCCGGGGTGGCCTTTTCCCGTCAGGTGCGCCAGTTCGAAGACCAGGCACGGACGCGCCGGGATCGACATGATCTGCAGCTCGCGGCCCGGGCGGTGGACGTGGGGGAGGTGCTGCGCCGGGCCCTGCTGCCGGCCCGAACCCTGTGGGAACGACGTCTCGGCGATCACGACGGCTTGCGGGTGTTGTTGGGGTGGGCCGACCATCCCTGGTTGGCCCCCCTGGCCAGCCTCGAAGGGCTGGAGGACCCGGTCCTGGCAGCGGCGCTGACCCGCGTGCAGGAACCGGCCTGGGGGCCCGTTGAACTGCAGTTGGGCCGCGACCCGGTGGTGGGTCTGGTCGGGGATCGGGAAGCGGCCCGGGCGGTGGCCCGCAGCCTGGTACTGCAGTTGGTCGTGCACCACGGCCCCGCCGACGTGGCCACCGTGGCCGTGGTCCCCCCATCGTGCCGGGCCTGGGACTGGCTCGGATGGCTACCCCACGCACTTCTCGACGCCGGTGGACCGCCCGCCCCCACGCCCCGCTTAACGCCGCACGGCCGGTCAATGGAGCACGGCCGGTCATTGGAGCACGAATCGTCCGGATCGGCAGGATCTGGCGGCGAGGTGGCCACTTCGGGCACCACCGTGCTCGGTGAGCTGGACCAGCTCCTGCGCCGGGCTCACACCCCGCCTTCCGCCGGCCTGCCCGGTCTGACCGGCGCCCACGGTGACCAGGATGTCCGTGCTCGCCACGTGCTGGTGGTGGTGGAGGATGAGGCGGCGTTGCTGGGTCGGGGATCGCCCCTGCGCAGTGTGCTGCGAGGCGAGCTGGGCCCGGCGGTGGCGGTGGTGCTGGCCTCCAGCCCCGACCGCCTGCCGGCCTCCTGCGGGGTGGTGATCGAGGTTGGCGCCGACGGCACCGGGCGGTTGCGGACGATGGCTGACGGCACCGTCTTGGACGGGGTGGCCCTGATGGGTGCCCCAGAGGAGGTCGCCATCGATCTGGCCGCCTCCCTGGCTCGTTTCGAGGACCCCGAGTTGGCAGTGTCCGGCGGCGGTGTGCCCGACCGGGTGGGTCTGCTGGAGCTGCTGTGCACCGCCGCCACGCTGCCGGCGTCCTCGCTGACGGGGGCCGGCGGGGACGACCTCGGCCAACCGGGCGGGGAGGGTGGTTCCCAAGGTTCGGCAGCGGCGGATGATCCTGCCGCCGGGGACCCGCTGGTGGACGCCTTGCTGCGGTCATGGTCCGCGCCGGCCGGGGCGGGCGTGCTGGATGAGCTCCCGGCGGTCATCGGATCCGGTGCTCACGGTCCCACGCTGATCGATCTGGTGGCCGACGGCCCGCACGCGCTGGTGGCGGGCACCACCGGCGCCGGCAAGAGCGAGTTGTTGCGGAGCTGGATCGTTTCCATGGCCGCAACCACCTCACCGGAGCTGCTGAACTTCGTGCTCATCGACTTCAAGGGTGGTAGCGCATTCGATGCCTGCGCCCGCCTACCCCACACCGTGGCGGTGGTCACCGACCTCGACGCGGAGCTGGCCGAGCGAGCGCTGCGCTGCCTGCAAGCGGAGTTGGCGCACCGGGAGCGGGTCCTGCGAGCCGCCGGGGTCAGCGACATCGCCGAGCTGGGGCGCACCCCCGGGCCCGTGACCGCAGCCGCGGATCGCCCAGATCGCCCGGATCGCGCGGATCGCCTGGCCCGGCTGGTGGTGGTCATCGACGAGTTCGCCACGTTGGCCGCCGAACTCCCCGGGTTTGTGGATTCGCTGGTGGGGATCGCCCAGCGGGGCCGAAGCTTGGGGTTGCACCTGATCCTGGCCACCCAACGTCCCGCCGGGGTGGTCAATGACAACATCCGGGCCAACACCAACATCCGCATCGCGCTGCGGGTCCAGGACCGGGCTGATTCCCTGGACGTCATCGAACAACCCGACGCCGCCAACCTGGCCCGACAACGGCCGGGACGGGCCATGGTGCGGCTCGGTCGTAACGAGCTGACCGAAACCCAAACCGCCTTCTCCGGTGCCGTTGGCGAACCCGGCCAGGCCCCGGCGGTACAGCGCCTCGACCGACCCTCCGGCGCCGGCGCGGCTGGCTCCGACCCCACCGCGCCGGCCGGCCCCCCGGTCGCCGGGACCGATCTGGACCGGCTGGTGATGGCCGCGGGGCACGCTGCCCGGGTGCAGCACATGACACCGCCCCGGGTGCCCTGGCCACCGGCCCTACCCGCGACCGTGGCGTGGCCCACGAAACCCGCCGGGGCGAGCGGGGACCGGGCCGACGGAATGATCCCGTTCCTGCTGGTGGACGACCCCGATCACCAGACCCAAGAGCCGGGCGGGTGGGATCCGGGGCAGGGCAACCTGGCCGTGTTCGGCACCTCCGGCAGCGGGACCAGCACCGCGCTGGTGGCGTTGTGCCTGGCCCTGGCCGAACGTCACGACCCCCGTCGGTTGGCGTTGCACATCTTGGGTGACGATCCGGCCTTCACCACGTTGTCCTCGTTGCCGCAGGTGGTGAACGTCATCGGACGTAACGACCGTGAGCGGTTCAGCCGGTTGCTGGCGGCGTTGGAAGCCGAGCTCACTCTCCGCCGGGCCGGGGCACCATCGTCGGCGCTGGTGGTGTTCGTGATCGATGGCCTGGGCTCGCTGGTGGCTGAACTGTCCGAGGTCTCCGGGCTCTCCGGGCTGGGCATAGCGGGATCGGCGCTGGCCGGCGGCGGGGCCGAAGACGTGGATCGTCTCAGCCGGATCATGGCCGACGGTCCACCGCTGGGGATCTACGTGGTGGCGGGGACGGACCATCCCGGCACACTGCGCCACCGCATGCTCTCGGCCCTGCCCCAACGGTTGGTGCTGCGATTGAGCGACCCCCTCGATGCCCGCCATCTGGGGGTACCGCCCATCACCGGTCCACCGGGTCGAGGTCGGCTGGTGGGGTGTTGCCGAGCGTGTCAGGTGCTGTTCCCCCAGCCGTTGGCCGCGCTGGTGGCGCAGTTGGCCGGTGTTGCCCGGTCCGTTGCCGAGCCCGATGTCTCCTCTCCCGCCCGGCGGGTGGTGCAGTGCTTGGCGGAGCGGGTGGGAGCGTCACAGCTGGTGGCGGTGTCATCGCCTCCCCAACCCGATCCGGGGGTGGCCCTGTGGCTGCCGGTCGGCATCGGTGGAATCGACCTGGCGGCGGTGGGGTGGTGGCTGCGGCCCGGCGAGGGGGTTTTGGTGGCCGGACCGGCGCGATCGGGCCGATCCACGGCGTTGCTGACCATGGCCGCCACCCTGCAGGCCCGCCGGGTTGACGCCGCGCTGTACGCCGTCAGCTCGACCCGCTCACCGCTGTCCCGGGCTCCGCACGTGCAGCACCTGGCCCCCGAAGGACTCGGTGACCTGCGGGCCATCCCAGCCCGGGAGAGCGCCGCGGTGCTGCTGGTGGACGACATCGAGGGTGTCGAGGACCCGGCGTCAGTCATGGCCTCATTGCTGGCGGCGGGATGGATGGTGATCGGCGCCGGACGAACCGAGGCGTTGCGCAGCGCCTACGGGCATTGGAGCCGAGCCCTTCGGGTGTCCCGGTCCGGCTTGCTGCTCCGAGCCGATCGGGACCTCGATGGTGATCTGCTGGGTGTGCGGCTGCCCCGCCGGGCGGAAGCACCCCTTGATCTGCCGGGTCGGGGCTACCTGGTGAACGAGGGGGCCGTCACCCTGGTGCAAACGGCTCACCTCGATATGTCTCCCTGACTTTGAATGCTTTTCATGCAGCGTGATACCTTCCTGAGACACCAACAGGGGTGCACGAGCAAGGTGGGAGCCACACATGTCCTCGATCATCAAGTCCACGCCGGAATCGATTCAGGCCATCGCCCAGATGCAGGCCATCATCAACGGCAGCCTCCGGGATCAGGTGCAGGCGCTGGCCACCGCCGGGGACACCGCGGGGGACCCCACCAACTGGGAAGGCCCGCTGGCCCAGCGCTTCCGGGGTGATTGGGGCGGCACCAAGGCCAACCTGAGCCGCCTCCTGGTGGATCTGGAGGAGCTGCGGGTTCAGCTGTCCGCGGTGCAGAGCAACATCCAAATGGCCGGCGGCGCGGCCTGAGGCAGTTCCGCCAGCGGGTCGGGCGGATCAGGCTTTGGTCCATTCCTGCCGGCGGGCCTCGTACAGTGCGATGGCGGTGGCGGCGGCCACGTTGAGCGAGCCCACCCGACCGAGTTGGGGGGCGAAGGTGAACCGCTGGCAGGCCTGCAGCATGGCCTTGGACAGCCCTCGCTCCTCATGGCCCACCACCAACGCCACCCCATCGTGGAGGTCCACCGCGAACAGGGGCTCGGCGCCGTCCACCAACTCCACGCCCACCAGGCGGAACCCTGCTGCGGTGGCCGCCCGCACCGCCTCGGCGGGAGTGGACACCACCTCCCACGGGACCAGGCGTTCGGTTCCCATGGCCGTCTTGTGGAAGCGGGGGTGGGCGAAGGCGTCGGGCTCACCCACCAACCAGGCCCGATCCACCCGGTAGGCGGCGGCGTGACGGGCGATGGTGCCCAGGTTGAAGGGGTTCTGCACCCCGTCCAGGATCAGGGCCAAGCGCCCCTCGGTCTGACGTCGCCAACCCCGGTGGAGCCGCTTCAGCCCGGTGGGGTTGAGCGGCCGGGGCCCGGTGGTGGGCTCGGGAGGGTTGCTCATGGGTTCCTGTCCGGGTCGGGTGCCGGGGCGGCTGTCGGGTCGGCTGTCGGGTCTGCTGTTGGCGTCGGCCGGCTGGTGTTGGCGTTGATCTGCAGCAACCGGTACCCCAAACGGGACCCCAGCCGGGCAGAGGGGTGGCCCTGGGACTGCAGCCATCGTTGCAGGGAGTCGGCGCCGAGGTGCTTGTGGACCACCAGCACCGCCTTGGCGCCGGGGTTCAACCGTGCCAGCCAGGTGCTCAACATGGTGTGCAACGCCGCCTTGCCGATGCGGATGGGCGGGTTGGCGTACAGCCCGTCCAAGGTGACGGAGGCGGGGACCTCCTCGGGGCTCAGCACCTGCACATTGGCCACGCCGGCACGGGCCGCGTTGTCCCGGCACAGCTCCAGCGCCCGGCGGTTGACGTCCACCGCCAGCACCCGGGCGTCAGGGCAGCGGCGGGCCAGGGCCACCGCGATGGGGCCGTAGCCGCAGCCGAGATCGAGGTAGGTGCCGGTGCTGTTCGCGGCAGGCATGGGGGCGTCGAGCAGCAGGTAGCGGGTGCCCACGTCCACCGCCTCGGGGGCGAACACCCCCCGGTCCGACCCCAGCACCAACGGGCCCTCGGGCAGGTGCAGGGTGAGTAACCGGGGCTGGGAGGCGGAGGTGGGGTCGGTGGCGAAGTAGTGCTCGGCGCCCGGGGACGGCTCAGGGGTTCCGGGGGTTGGCATGACCGGCCAACGCTACCGTCGAGCCCGGCGGGTCCACCTGCGGCGCTAGGTTCGCCGGGTGCCCGACCTTGTCCTGCCGTCACTGCCCGCCCGGGCTCGGCGGCTGGTGTACCTCGGCTCCCCGCAGGTGGCGGTGGGTCCCTTGCAGGTGCTGATCGCCGCCGGTTTCGAGGTGGCGCTGGTCATCTCCCGGCCGGATCGTCGGCGGGGGAGAGGCGCGGCGCTGACCCCCAGCCCGGTCAAAGCCGCAGCGCTGCAGGCCGGCCTTCCCACCAGCGACGATGTGAACGATGCCGGTCAGGTGGGCGCCGATCTGGGGGTGGTGGTGGCCTTCGGGCGGCTCATCAAAGCGGACCTGTTGTCGGTGTTGCCGTTCGTGAACCTGCACTTCTCGTTGCTGCCACGCTGGCGGGGGGCGGCACCGGTGGAACGGGCGGTGTTAGCCGGTGATGTCATCACCGGGGTGTGCGTGATGGCCATTGAGGAGGGCCTGGACACTGGTGGCGTGTACCGCCGGGCGGAGCTGGCCATCAACGCCGGTGAGACCGTGTCCGAGCTGCGGGAACGGCTGGCCCACCAGGGCGGTGACCTGCTGTTGGACTGCCTGCGCAACGGTTTCGGGCCGGCGGTGCCGCAGGAGGGCGAGGTCCACTACGCCGCCAAGATCGATCCCGCCGAGCTGCGATTGGACTGGACCGCGGAGGCTTCGCAGCTGGTCCGGGTGGTGGCGTTGGAACGGGCATGGACCACGTTCCGGGGCAAGCGGTTGCTCATCGCCCAAGCCCGGGTGGCACCCGACGTTGCCGTTGAGCAGGGCCATCACCCTGACCAGGACGGCGGCGCGGTGCCGGGAACGATGGTGAGGCGGGACGACGCGGTCCTGGTGCGCGCCGGGTCCGGCTGGTTGGAGCTGGTAGAGGTGCAGCCCGAGGGCCGGGTCCGGCAGGCTGCGGCTGACTGGCGCAACGGGTCCCGCCTAAGCGACGGGGAGCTGCTGCAGTGACGGCGCCACGCCCCCGCCAAGGTGGTCCGCCCGGCAAAGCCAGCGCGCCCTCGTCTCGAAAGGTGGCGTTGGAGGCGCTGGTTCGCATCGAGGGCGACGGCGCCTACGCCAACCTGGTGCTGCCCGGCATCTTGGCCGCAAGCCGCCTGGACGAGCGGGACCGGGGCCTGGTCACAGAGCTGGTGTACGGCACCACCCGCATGCGGCGGGCCTGCGACGAGCTGATCGAGCCCTACGTGCTGCGCCCGCTGGATCCGCCCACCCGGGCCGCGCTCCGGTTGGGGGTGTTCCAGCTGGTCTTCCTGGGGGTACCGCCGCACGCCGCGGTCAGCGAAACCGTGGAAGCGGCCCCGCCCAAGGTGCGAGGTCTGATCAACGCGGTGCTGCGGCGGGTGGCGTCCCGACCGCCGCAGTGGGCGACGGAGCCCGCTCGGCTCAGTTACCCGGACTGGCTGGTGGATCGCCTGCAGGCCGACCTGGGTGAGGACGCAGCCGTGCTGGCGCTGCAGACCATGAACCACCCGCCGCCGGTCACCACCCGCCAGGACGGATACGTGCAGGACCTGGCTTCGCAGTGGGTGGCTGACGCCCTCGATGCGTCCCACGCCGCCCGGGTGTTGGACGTGTGTGCCGCTCCCGGCGGGAAGGCCACCCGCCTGGCACAAGGTCGGGCCGGGGACCTACCCACGGTGGTCGCCCTCGATGTGCGGCCGGGCCGGGCCCGTCTGCTGGCGGGGAACGTGGACCGGCTGGGCTCGGCGGTGGTGGTGGGCTGCGCCGACGGAGAGGCCCTGCCGTTCCCCGATGCCCGTTTCGATCGGGTGCTGGTGGACGCACCCTGCAGCGGTTTGGGGGCTCTGCGGCGCCGGCCCGATGCCCGCTGGCGGATCAACGAATCGGACATCGCGCGGTTGGCGACGTTGCAGTTGGCGCTGATACATGAGGCGCTGCGGGTGGCGGCACCGGGAGCGATGGTGCTCTACAGCGTCTGCACCCTGAGCGAGGCGGAGACCCTGGGCGTGGACCGGGCGCTGGCGGCCAGCCACCCCGAACTGCAGGTGGCACCCCCCTTGGCGTCGCCGTGGCAGGCCCACGGACGGGGTTTCCTGCTGCTCCCACAGGCCGCGGACACCGACGGCATGTACGTGCTGCGTCTGGTCCGACCATCGATCACGGGCAAAGCTGATCCGGCCATGGATCCCGCTGGCCCGCAGCGCAGCGCCATCACCCAACCCCCGGAGGTCTCAGCCCATGAGTGACGCGGCCCGAGCGGCGAAAGTCCTGACCGCCTCCGACGGTGTGGTGGCCGGCACCCGGGTGGACCGATCCGGTGAGGTCCTGGCCGAACTGCTGGCGGCCGCCGGCTTTGACGTGGTCGAACGACGGGTGGTGGCGGACGGTGTCCAGTCCGTGGCCGCCGCCTTGATCGAGATGACCGACGGGTTCAGCGGCCTGGTGGTCACCACCGGCGGCACCGGGTTCGGCCCTCGGGATCTGACCCCCGAAGCCACCAGGTCCGTGCTCGAGCGGGAGGCTCCTGGCCTGGCGGAGGCCACCCGGGCGGTCAACCCTGGTCCCGGCCGGCTGTCACGGGGGGTGGCCGGGACCCGTGGAAGGACCCTGATCCTCAACACCCCCGGATCACCCAAAGGGGCCCAGGAATGCCTCGAAGCGGTCATTGACGTGCTGCCCCACGCGCTGGACCTGCTGGCGGGAGCGCCCACCCAGCACTGAGCTCATCGAGGACCGCGGGCCATACCGGTGAGGATGGGGCCTCCCTCGGGGGCGTCCTCCCACACGGTTTCGAAACCCAACCGGCGGTAGAAGCTCAGATTGCGGGGGTTGGAGGATTCCAAGGTGGCGGCCAGCCCATCGGCGTCACATCGGGCCAGCACCGGACCCAGCAGCGACGCCCCAGATCCCCGGCCGCGATGGGCGCCCGCCATGCCCAGGAACTGCAGATGAAAGTGGGGCTGATCCGCGGGTGGCGTGAGGTGATGGCGGCCCAACACCTCTCCCAGGGCCCCCAGTCGTTGCTCGGCGCCGGGATCGGCCCACTGCGCCAGTTCGGACCGCACGAGCTCCACATCGGCCCGGGTGAAAAAGCCGCTGTCCGGTGCCACCCACAGCGCGGCTCCGGCCACGGTGCCCGCATCGTCCTGCAGCAGGAAGCTGTTGCCGCCGCGGCCTGCCGCCCGTACCGCCGGCACGAACATGGCGGTCCGCAAGGCCACGGCCCGGGCGGCCGGATCGTCCAACCCGATAAGCCAGCTCATCAGCGGATCCTGCGCGAAGGCGTCGCTCAGCGCGTCGGCCACCGCGGCCCGGTCTCGGCCCAGGACCAGTCGGCATCGCACGAGGTGGGAGCTTACGGGGCGCACCGGGGGCGGGACCCGGCGGCGGTGCCCACCCTGCCGCTCGGGCGGTGACGGCCGGCACACGGACCGGGATTGGCCCCCGCTGGGCGCGGTTAGCGGGCGGCGGATCGCTAGCGTGCCGGCCGTGCTGAAGCTGGTGCTGCCCAAGGGCTCGTTGGAACGGGCCACGTTGGAGTTGTTCGAGGCCGCCGACCTGACCGTGAGCCGGAACTCCTCGGTGGACTATCGCGCCAGCATCGATGATCCCCGTATTGTGGACGTGCGCATCTTGCGTCCCCAGGAGATCCCCACCTACGTCGCCGAAGGCCTTTTCGACATGGGCATCACCGGCCGTGACTGGGTGGAGGAGACCGGCGCCGAGGTGGTGTCGCTGGGGCAGTTGCAGTACTCCAAGGCCACCTCCAACCCGGTGCGGATCGTGGTGGCGGTGGGCGGCGACTCCCCGGCCCGTTCGGTGAAAGATCTGCCGGCCGGCCTGCGGGTCTCCACCGAATACCCCAACCTCACCCGGCGCTTCTTCGCTGATCAGGGCATCGATGCGGACATTCGTCTGTCCTACGGCGCCACCGAGGCCAAGATCCCCGACATTGTGGACTGCGTGGTGGACATCACCGAGACCGGCCGGGCGTTGCGCGCCGCCGGGCTCAAGATCATCGACACCATCGTCACCTCGTACACCGAGCTCATCGCCAACCCCGCGGCGCAGGCGGACCCGGTCAAGGCCAACGCCATGAACCAGATTCGCACCCTGCTGATGGGCGCGCTGGATGCCCGGGGGCGGGTGCTGCTCAAGCTCAACGTCCCCCGTGACCGCCTCGAGGCCGTGATCGCCGAGGTCCCCGCGGCCAAGGCTCCCACGGTCAACGAGTTGTACGGCGGTAGCGGGTACGCGGTGGAGTCGGTGGTGCCCAAGAAGGGCATCAACACCCTGATTCCACGGCTCATCGAGCTGGGCGCCAGTGACATCTTGGAACTGCCGATCCTCAAAATCATCCCGTGATCCCCAGCGCCCCGGCGCCGTCCACCTACGAGGGTGTGGTCAGCGCCTTTGACGCCGAGGTGGGGTTGGGTCAGATCCGCACCACGGACGGGGTCGCGGACGCGGATGAGATCATGGTGGGCTTCCATTGCGTGGCGTTGGCCGACGGATCCCGCCAGATCGAAGTGGGGACGATGGTCCGCTTCGCGATGGCACCGGGACTGCACGGGCGTTGGGAAGCCGCCTCCGTCACCCCGCTCGGCTGAAGGGCCGGCCGCTCAGTCCCGCGGACCCGTCGCCCACTCCGATACCCGCACGAAGGCCATCTGCAGCTGCGCCCGGGCGTCCACCAGGGTGGCTTCGGGCTCGCCCAGGCGGCCTTTGCATCGGTCCAGCACCGCCCCCAGCGCATCAATGGCCAAGCGGGCGGCGTCCAAGTTGGGCTCTTGCACGTTCAGATGGATGGCCGCCAGCTCGTACAACCCCATGATGTGGTTGGCAACCACCAGCTCAGCAGGGGTGGCGGCGAGCTGGTCGCGGATCTGGGCGATCTCGGCGGCGGCGTCGGCCAGGGTTGCGGCCTCCTCCTCGGACAGCTCGCGCTCGGGCGGTTCGGGCGGCGGCTGCAGGTGCTCGGGCGGCTCCGTGGGCGACGCCGCCGCCGGTCGGGCGCGGCTCGGCCCGACGGGATGCTCACCACCCGGTGTCCAGAGGCTGCTCATGGCTGCTACTCTAGGCGCCGGGGTTCATCCGCCTTTCGGGGTTCGAGGGACCGCCACACAACTGAACAAAGCAAGATTCGGAAAAGTGGGGGCCTTGGTCCTGGTCCCCCACCCGGCCACCGGGCGGTGCGACGGGTCGATGTTTGCCAAGGGCGATCTGCCTCCCACCGGCTTTCCGGTGCGGTCGGCGGCATCGCTCATTTGCGGGCGTCGGGTTTTCCGGCGTCCGTTGGTCGTTTTTCGGCCATGCGTGGCGGGACCGCAAAGCGCATCCACAACCAGACGCCTCGATCTTTGGAGGAAAGTGCGTCGCATATGAGGAGTGATCACCAATAGCACCACCGCCGGTGAACGAGCCCAGGGTCAACGAGAGAATCAGAGCCCGTGAAGTCCGCGTGGTCGGACCTGACGGGTCGCAGGTGGGCATCAAACCGCTGCCCGAGGCCCTGGCGCTAGCGCGGGAGTTGGATCTCGATCTGGTCGAAGTGGCTGACAAGGCCACCCCGCCCGTGGTCCGCATCATGGACTACGGGAAGTACAAGTACGAGGCAGCCCAGCGCCAACGGGAATCACGCCGCAACCAAACCGCGGTGGTGCTCAAAGAGATGAAGTATCGACCCAAGATCGGCAAGGCCGACTTTGACACCAAGACCCGCAATGTCGAGAAGTTCCTGCACGAAGGTCACAAAGTGAAAGTGACCATCATGTTCCGTGGTCGGGAGATCTATCACCCCGAGATCGGACGCAAGATCCTCGACGACGTGGCGGAAACCGTGGGTCACGTCGGCCGGGTCGAGGTGCAGTCCAAGCTCGATGGCCGCAACATGACCATGGTGCTCGCGCCGGACAAGAAGGCCCAAGCGGCGTGGGAAGCCCAAAAGCGCAAGGGTCCCGACGGCCTTGAGGTTGACGGTCCGGATATGCCCGACTCGCCTGAGTCGGGGTTGTCCGACCTGATCGTGGGGGCGGAGTTGCCCGGTGTGACCAGCGCCGATGCAGGTCCCGTCGTCATCGACAGCACCGACACCGGCCCGGTGGCAGCGGACGCCGACTGACCAACCCGGTCGCCCACTCCGGTCCCGCCGAGCGGGCACCCCAACACAGAGGTAACCCCCCATGCCCAAGATGAAGACCCACCGGGGCGCGGCCAAGCGCTTCAAGGTGACCGGCACCGGCAAGATCATGCGCCGCCGTGCATTCCGAAAGCACCTCTTCGAGAAGAAGCCCAGTACCCGCACCCGTCGCCTCAAGCCGATGGTCGTGGTTTCCGAGGGTGACGAGTCGAAAATCAAACGCCAGCTGGGGATGTAGTAATCCCCGTTCTCGTCACCCCGTCCATTTCGTCCCACTGCCTGAATCACCCCCGAGGAGGCTTCCCCCATGGCTCGTGTGAAACGCGCCGTTCACTCGAAGAAGCGCCGCCGCGTCGTCCTCGAACGCGCCCGCGGCTATTACGGCCACCGCAGCCGGAACTACCGGGCCGCCAACGAAGCGGTCATGCACGCCCTGCAGTACTCCTTCCGGGACCGTCGGGCCCGTAAGGGTGACTTCCGGCAACTGTGGATCACCCGCATCAACGCCGCTTGTCGCCAGAACGGCATGAGCTACAGCCAGTTCATCGCCGGCATGCGTCTCGCCGGCGTAGTGGTGGACCGCAAGGTGCTGGCCGAGGTGGCCGTCACCGACGCGGTGGCGTTCAGCGCGTTGGTCGATGAGGCCCGTGACGCGCTGGCCTCACCGGCCCGGGCATCCTGAACGGTCCCGCACGGGACCAGCCCGCCTGGGACGGGAAGGCCAACCGCCGGTGAGTTCGCTTGATGCGCTCTCCCCGCGTAACCCCCGCCTGAGTGAGGTCCGTCGGCTGCTGAACTCTCCCTCAGCCCGACGGGAACACCGACGATTCGTGGTTGAAGGGCCTCGGCTGCTGGCTGAGGCCCTTGCCGCGTCGTGGCAGGTCATTGAGGTGTTCGTCGAGGACCCCGCGGCCTGGCCCGCAGCCACGCTGGTGCGGGCGGGCACCTTGGATCGCCTGGGTGACGCCGTGACCAGCCAGGGGGTGCTAGCGGTGGTGGCCGCACCGGCGCTGGGGTTGTCCGAGGCCAGCCCTCAAGGTTCGCTCCCGACCGCTGCGACCACCGCGACGGTCCCGAGGACGGTGTTGGTGCTGGTGGACGTGGCCGATCCCGGTAACGCCGGGACCATTCTGCGCACCGCCGCGGCGGCGGGGGTGGCGGCTGTGATCTTCGCCGGTCACAGCGTGGATCCGTTGTCCCCGAAGGTGGTTCGGGCCTCGGCCGGGTCGCTGTTCCGGGTGCCGGTGGCGGTGGCCCCAGACCTCGAGGACGTGTTCAGCTGGGCCCATCGCTCGGGTTTGGCGGTCTGGGCCACGGTGCCGGATCATCACGCCAACAGCCGGGATCTGTACGCCACGGACCTCGACGGAGCCGTGGCCCTGCTGCTGGGCAGTGAGGCCCACGGTCTGAACCCTGCGGTGCTGGCCAGGGTGGGTCCCCGGATGGTGGCCGTTCCCACTGTGGGCGGGGTGGAGTCCCTCAACGTGGCCATGGCGGCCACCGTGGTGGCGTTCGAGCTGTTCCGGCGCCAACGGGTTACCGCGGGGCCCGGACCGAACCGATTGGACGCTCCGATGGGTGCGGGGCAGGCTTCGGGCCATGACCGCTGACAACGAGGACGCCGGTTCCCCTCCCGTCGGCGGCGCGAACATGCCCGCCCCCCCCGACGGGTCGGACGCCGCGGGGGTGGCCGCAGCCGTTGCCGCGACCTCCGCGCAGGCCCGTGACCAGGTGATGGAGGCAGCTACCCCGGCGGCGTTGGCCCAGGTGGAAACCGACGTGCTGGGCCGGCGATCCCGTTTGGTGGAACTGCGCCGCAGCCTGGGTGGGCTCGACCCCGACGGTCGCCGGGTGGTGGGCCAGGCCTTGAACCTGGCGGTGGGGGAGTTGGAAGGCGCCATCGCCGCTCGTAGGGGCCAGTTGGAGGCCACCGCGCGGCGGGCCCGACTGGAAGCGGAACGGCTGGACCTCACCGAGTTCAGCCCCCAGCGCCGTCGCGGCCACCTCCACCCCTTCACCGCCGCCTGGGAACGCCTCGAGGACGTGTTCGTGGGCATGGGTTTCCAGGTGGCGGAAGGTCCCGAGATCGAGACCGAGTGGTTCAACTTCGGCGCCTTGAACTTCCCCGACGGTCACCCCGCCCGAGAAAGCCAGGATTCGCTGTGGGTGGACTGGGGCACCCCGGGCGCCACCCTGCTGCGCACCCACACCTCCCCGGTGCAGGTCCGCACCATGCTGGCCCACCCCCCGCCCATCTACGTGGTCTGCCCCGGACGGGTGTATCGCCAGGACACCCCCGATGCCACCCACATGCCGGTCTTTCATCAGATAGAAGGCCTGGTCATCGACCGTGGCATCTCCCTTGGTGATCTGGCCGGGACCTTGGATAGCTTCGTGAAGGCGTTCTTCGGCGGGGAGTTCTCCTCCCGGCTGCGGCCCTCGTACTTCCCGTTCACGGAACCCTCCGCCGAGTTTGACGTGCGCCGACCGGACGGGTCCTGGCTGGAGTTGGGCGGGTGCGGGATGGTGCACCCCAACGTGCTGCGGGCCGGAGGGATCGACCCCGAGGAATGGTCCGGGTTCGCCTTCGGGTTCGGGATCGACCGCTTCGCCCTGACCCGCCACGCGGTGGACGATCTGCGCGAGTTCTGGAGCGGGGACAGCCGCTTCCTGAGCCAGTTCTGACGTGCCCGGCCGAGTGACGAAGACCGGACCCCTCCTGAAGAAGGTGCTGCTGTGAAGGTGTTGCTGTGAAGGTGTTGCTGTGAAGGTGTTGCTGTCGTGGTTGCGGGAGTTCGCCCCCTTCGAGGGTGACCCGCATTGGCTGGCTGACCAATTGAGCGCGCTGGGCCTGGCGGTGGAGGAAACCAAGGTCCTGGGGGCGGACCTGGCCGGTGTGGTGGTGGCCAAGGTGCTGGACCTGCGGCCCCACCCCAAAGCGGACCGCATCCAGCTGGTGGACGTGGACACCGGGGACGGGCAGCCGCTGCAGATCTGCTGCGGGGCGTTCAACATGAGCGTCGGTGACGTCGTCCCCCTCGCCACCCTGGGCACCACCATGCCCAACGGTATGGCCATTGATCGGCGCAAGCTGCGCGGCGAATGGTCCAACGGGATGTTGTGCGCCGCCCGGGAGATCGGCCTGCACGACGAGGTGGACGGCATCTTGATCCTGCCGCCGGACCTGCCCCTCGGCGCCGATTTCGCCACCGCCATGGGCCTGAGCAGCGATGTCCTCTATGACCTGGACGTCACCGGCAACCGGCCCGACGCGCTGTCCGTGGTCGGCGTGGCCCGAGACCTGGCGGCGTGGTTGAAGGTGCCTTTCCAGCTACCCAACCCACCGCTGGCGCAAGACCCGGCTTGGCCCGCCGCTGAGCAGGCCGCGGTGGAGATCATCGATGGTGACCTGTGCGGCCGGTTCGTGGCCCGCGTCCTGGACGGGATCACCGTGGGCCCCTCGCCGCGCTGGCTGGCCGAGCGGCTGCTGGCGGCGGGCATGCGGCCCATCAACAACGTGGTGGACGTCTCCAACTACGTGATGTTGGAGCTGGGCCAGCCCTCCCACACCTTCGACCTGGACCGGGTTGCCGGTCGACGTGTCCGGGTGCGGTGGGCCGCGGCGGGTGAACAACTGGAAACCCTCGACGGGCAGGTCCGAACCTTGACCGGTCGGGACGGGGCCATCTGCGACGGTGAGGACCGGGTCATCGGCATCGCCGGGGTCATGGGCGGTGCCTCCACCGAGATCTCCGATGCCACTGCCACCGTGCTGCTGGAGATGGCCTGGTGGGACCCGTTGTCCATCGCCCGCACGGCCCGGCGACAGAACCTTCGCTCGGAGGCGTCCACCCGGTTCGAGCGGGGATCTGATCCCGCCATTATCGATGTGGCCATGCGCCGCTTCGTGCAGCTGCTGGCGGAGACCTGCCCGGTGCGGGTGGCCAACGGCGAGATCGTCGCCGAGGGCACGCTTCCCGGGGGCGCCACGGTGCAGCTGCGCACGGCACGGACCAACGCCATGCTCGGGCTCAGCCTCAGCCGGGAGGAGATTGCTGGGCTGCTCGAACCCATCGGCTTCGCTTGCACCGCCGCCGGCGAGGATCTGACGGTGACGGTGCCGTCGTTCCGGATGGTGGACACCACCACCGAGATCGATGTGATTGAGGAGGTGGGCCGGCACTACGGCTTCGAAGCCATCCCCAAGACCGTGCCCCGCCCCACCAGCCAGGCCGGTGCCCTCAGCGACATCCAGCAGCAGCGACGCCAACTCCGTCACGCCCTGGTCGGGTTCGGCCTGACCGAGATCATGCCCCTGCCGTTTCTGGCCCCGGGGGACCTGGAGCGGGCGGGCCTGGACACGGACGCCATTCGGGTCACCAACCCGCTGGTGGAGGCGGAGTCGGTCATGCGCACCTCGCTGCTGCCGGGGGTGCTGAAGACCCTGGCCTTCAACGATTCCCACCGCAACGCGCCGCTGTCCTGTTTCGAGTTGGGCCACGTGTTCCTGCCCACCGACCGCGCCGCTGAGTTGCCCGACGAGCGCGAGCACCTGGCGGTGGCGCTGGCCGCGGCGTCAGCTCCCGCGGCGCTGGAGGTGTGGCAGGTGGTGGCGGACACGCTGCAGGTGCCGTCGTGGCGGCTGGTCACCGATGCTCCGCCGGGTCTGCATCCCACCCGCAGCGCCCGCATCGAGGTGGCCAACACCACGGTCGGCGTGGTGGGCGAGATCGACCCGGACGTGGCTGTGGCCTACGGCGCCGAGGCCCGCACCCAGGGGAGGGTGGCATGGTTGTCGGTGGATCTCACCTCGCTGTTGCCGCTGGTGGGCGGGGTGCGGCCGTACCGGAGGGTCAGCCGCTACCCGTCCTCGGACATCGATCTGGCCTTCGTGGTGGCCGAGGGCACCGCGGCGGCGGACGTGGCCCGGGCCCTGCGCAAAGCCGCCGGTCCGCTGCTGGTGGATCTCACGCTGTTCGACGTGTACCGCGGCGACCGGGTGGCGGCGGGGACCCGCTCCCTGGCCTACCGACTCCGATTACAGGCCGGGGACCGAACCCTTACCGACGCCGAGGTGGCCGACGTGCGGACCCGCTGCATCGAGGCCGTGACCACAGCCCTATCGGCCACCTTGCGCAGCTGATCCCATCCGCAACGCGGTCCGATGTCGTCGATAGGCACCGCCGTGGACGATGCGGCGGGTGACTTTGGCGACATCTTCACCGGTCGGCGCGCCCCTCTTCGCCGGGCCGCAAGCGCTCTTGCATAGCTATGCATAAAACTGTATGCTCTTGCGTCGTGCTGTCTGTCGCCATCATTGGAGCCTCCGGCTACACCGGGGCTGAGCTCCTGCGCCTGCTCGCCGCCCATCCGCACTTCGAGGTGGTCATGGCCACCGGGGACTCGCAGGCCGGCGTACCCATCGCCCAGCTCTATCCCAGCCTGGCCGGCGCCTACCGGGGCCGCCGCTTCGACGAGGTGGACATCGCACGGGCGGCGGCGGCTGACGTGACGTTTCTGGGGCTGCCCCACGGCGCGTCGCAGGCCATCGTGCCGGACCTGATGGCAGCAGGGGCCAAGCGCATCGTTGATCTGGCGGCGGACTTCCGCCTCAAGGACCCTGCCCTGTACCCACGCTGGTATCACGAGCCGCATCAGGCCCCTGAGCTGCTCGATCAGTTCGTGTACGGCCTGCCCGAGGTGTACCGCACCCAGCTGGTAGGGGCGTCGATGGTGGCCACCCCGGGCTGCTACCCGACCGCGGGGGCGCTGTCCCTGCTGCCGGCAGCCAACGCCGGGTGGCTGCAACTCGACGGGGTCATCGTGGACGCCGCCTCGGGGGTGTCCGGCGCCGGGCGGCCGGCCAAGGCCCACACCACGTTCTGCACCGTGGACGAGGACTTCACCGCCTACGGGTTGCTCGATCATCGCCACACCCCCGAGATGGAGATGCTGTTGGGGGCCACGGTGTTGTTCACCCCCCACTTGGCACCCATGAACCGGGGCATCCTGGCCACCAGCTACGCCCGGCCCCATCCCGACCATCGAGACGGGCTGAGCACCGAGACCCTGCTGGAGCTGTACCGCGCCCACTACGCCGACGAACCGTTCGTGGTGGTCACCGACGGGTCCCCCTCCACCAAGGCCACCCTGGGATCCAACGTTGCCCAGATCACCGTGCGTTATGACCAGCGCAGCGGCTTCGTGATGGGCATCTGCGCCATCGACAACCTCACCAAGGGGGCGTCGGGGGCGGCGGTGCAATGCGCCAACATCATCTGTGATCTGCCCGAGACCGCCGGCCTGCCCACCGTTGGGGTGTACCCGTGAGCCCGTCCGACGTCGTCCCGCCGGCGGTACCTGCCGTGGCGTTCCCCTCCGATCCCGAACACGCCGCCGCGGTCTTGGCCCAGGCGCTGCCGTACATCCAGCGATTCCGCAACAAGGTGGTGGTGGTCAAATACGGCGGCAACGCCATGGCCCCCGCCGAATCACCCGACGGCGCCGCCGGGTCGGAGCAATTCGCCCGGGACATCGTGCTGATGCAGTCCGTTGGTATCAAGCCGGTGGTGGTCCATGGCGGTGGCCCGCAGATCACCGACCTGATGGCCCGGCTGGGGAAGAAGTCCGAGTTCCGTAACGGGCTGCGGGTGACGGATGCCGAATCCCTGGAGATCACCCGCATGGTGCTGGTGGGCAAGGTCAACCGGGAGCTGGTGGCGGACATCAACCGGTTCGGGCCGCTGGCGGTGGGCATCTCCGGTGAGGACGCCGGGCTCATCACCGCCACCAAGCACCATCCTGACCTGGGCTTTGTCGGTGACGTGTCCAAGGTCAACCCCTCGCTGGTGTGGCGGCTGCTGGAACAGGACCTGATCCCTGTGATCGCCACCATCGGGGTGGACACCGACGGGCAGGCGTACAACATCAACGCCGACACCGTGGCCGGCGCCATTGCCATTGCTCTGGAAGCGGAGAAGTTGGTGTTCCTCACCGACATCGAGGGCCTCCGCCGGGACGTGGCGGACCCCGCCAGCCTCATCTCCCGGGTGACTGCCGCCGAGGTGCGCCTCCTCATCGAGGACGGCACCGTGGCCTCTGGCATGATCCCCAAGGTCCAAGCGTGTCTGGCCGCGGTGGAGGCCAACGTGGGCTCGGCTCATCTCATCGATGGTCGCCGTCAGCACGTGTTGTTGCTGGAGCTGTTCACCGACAGCGGCATCGGCACCATGGTGACCCGCCACCACGTCTAGCGTCCGGAAGCGATCCCGCACCCCGTCGGGAACGCCAGCTGCACCCCGCCCGAACATCGATCGAGCACTTCCCGAACACCGCCTGAACACGTTCCAAGACCCCTTCGATCACCGCCCAGGAGCCTCCATGTCCGCCCACTCCGTTTTGATGGCCGCCCCCGATGAGCTGGCTCGCTGCCCGATCATGCCCAACTTCGGTGCCCCGTCGGTGCTGTTCGTGCGCGGTGAGGGCTCCCGGCTGTGGGACCACAACGGCAAGCAGTACCTGGACTTCCTGTGCGGACTGGCCGTGACCTCGTTGGGCCACGCCAACCCCGAGGTGGCCGACACCATCGCCGAACAGGCCCGCACCCTGTTGCACGTGTCCTCCATTTTCGCCACCGAGCACGCGTGGCAGGCGTCGATGGTCATCGATCGGCTCATCGGGGACGGCAGCCCGGCCGGGGGACAGGTGTTCTTCTGTAACTCCGGTGCCGAAGCCAACGAGGCAGCCATCAAACTGGCCCGCAAATGGGCTGGTCACGGCAAGTTTGGGGTGATTTCCACCTACGGCAGCTTCCACGGGCGGACCCTGGCCACGCTGGCCGCCACCGGTCAGCCGACCAAACACGAGCCCTTCGCCCCCATGCCCGAGGGGTTCCGCCACGTCGCCCTGAACGACATCGACGCCCTCGAAGCCGCCATTGATCCCACCGTGGCCGCCATCCTGCTCGAGCCCATCCAGGGCGAGGGCGGCGTGAACCCGGCCACCACCGAGTACCTGCAGGCCGCCCGCCGGCTGTGCGACGAGCGGGGGCTGCTGCTGATCATGGACGAGGTTCAGACCGGCTTCGCCCGCACCGGTCGGTGGTTCGGGTTCCAACACCACGGGGTGGTCCCGGACGTGGTGTGTTTGGCCAAGGCCATGGGCAACGGCATGCCGATCGGGGCACTGTGGGCCCGGGCCGATGTGGCCGCCGCCTTCGTGCCCGGGGACCACGGTTCCACCTACTCCGGCCAGCCCATGGCCACCGCGGTGGTGCGCAAGGTGCTGGAGATCATGCAACGTGAGCAGCTCCCGCAGCGCGCCGTCACCCAGGGCGCCACCCTCACCGCCAAACTCGAAGCCATCCCGCAGGTGGCGGCGGTGCGCGGCTCGGGCCTGATCCTGGCCGCGGAACTGGCCGATGGGATCGACGCCAAGGCCGCCTACCAGGGCTGCCTCGACGCCGGCCTGGTCACCAACGCCATCACCGCCACGGCCCTGCGGCTGACCCCATCGTTGCTGGTCACCGACGCCGAGATCGATGAGGCCACGGCCATCCTGGGGACGGTGCTGGCCGGGTTGGCCGAGTCGGCCGGGTCAGCCGGCAGCGGATCATGATCAGCGGTCCCGAACCCGGACCGCCCGCCCAATCGCCCATGCCGCTGCGTCATCTGCTGGAGATCAGTGATCTGTCCCCCGCGGAGTTGGCCCGGGTCCTGGCCCTGTCCGACCCCGCCGATCTGGTGGGAGCCCTGGGGTCTGGGGCGCTGGCGGGTGGGGGAGTGGGGTTGGTGTTCGAGAAGCCCTCGGCCCGAACCCGTCACTCCATGGAGATGGCGGTGGTGCAACTCGGCGGGCATCCGGCGTACATCACGGGGTCCGAGGTGGGGCTGGATCAGCGCGAGAGCGTGGAGGACGTCACCCGCACCCTGGCCTGCTACTACGCCGTGGTCGGGGCCCGGGTGTTCAACCATCGCACCATCGAACGCATGGCGGCGCTGGACGTGGCGCCGGTCATCAACCTGCTGTCGGACCGGTCCCATCCCATGCAGGCCCTGGCTGACCTGCTCACCTTGCAACAGGAGTGGGGCCAGCTGGCCGGCCGAACGGTGGCCTACGTCGGTGACGGCAACAACGTCTGCCGCTCTTTGGCGTTGGGGGCGGCCATGAGCGGGGTCGAGCTCCGGGTGGCCAGCCCTTCCGGGTACAACCTCACCGACCACGACGCCGACGCGGTGGCGGCGCTGGGCGGTCAGCTCTGTCGCTGCAACGACCCCCGCGAGGCCGTGGCCGGCGCCGACGCGGTGTACACCGATGTGTGGGTGTCGATGGGCGAGGAGGGCGCCGCCGCCACCAAGCGTGACGCGCTCGGCCGGTTCGGTGTGACGGCTCAGCTGATGGCCGAGGCCGCACCTGGCGCTATTTTCCTGCACTGCCTGCCGGCCCATCGCGGTGAGGAGGTGTCCGCCGAGGTCATCGATGGGCCCCGATCGAGGGTGTGGCGACAGGCTGCCAACCGGATGCACGCCGCCCGTGGCCTGCTGCGTTGGCTGGTGGAGGCGAACGCTCCTGGCAACGCGGCCGCGGCACCGTTGAGGAGCGACGGGTCATGAGCCTGTCCAAGGCCCAACGCCAACACCGCATCGTGCGCCTGATCGAGGCCCACACCGTCACCAGCCAGGCCCAGCTGGTGGAGTTGCTGGCTGCCGAGGACGTGATCGCCACCCAGGCCACCGTGTCGCGTGACCTGGAGGATCTGGGCGCGGTGAAGGTGCGGATCCGTGGCGGTGAGGTGGCCTACGCCATACCGGAGCTGCCCACCGCGCAGCTGGCCCCCGAGGAACACCTGCGTCGGGTGCTGGGGGAGTGGGTGGTGGAGGTGGCGTCCTCGGCCAACCTGGTGGTGTTACGCACGCCGCCGGGATCCGCCCATGTGGTGGCCTCGGCGCTGGATCGCTCCGGACTGCGCGGTGTGCTGGGTACGGTGGCGGGCGACGACACGCTGCTGGTGGTGGTGGCCGATGGCCGCACCGGAGCCAGCATGGCCGAGGAACTGGTCGAGTTGGCCGGTCTCGGTGGTTCCGGTTCGTCCGGTGCACGACCGTCAGCCGGTTCGCCAGACCCGGTGCAGCACCGTGCCCCGCACTCCGGACAGCTACCCGACAAGGGACAGGGATGAGTAACGATCGCAACAGCGCCTCCACCGGTGGTGCCGCTCCCACGGGCCCCGGCTCCGGCGGTGCTCCCGGCGCGGGCCCAACTTCGGGCGCGCCGCTCTGGCACGGCCGCTTCGATCAGGCTCCCGCCGACGAACTGTGGGCCTTCACCGTCAGCCTGCCGTTCGACAAGCGGCTGTGGCTTGATGACCTCACCGGCTCCCGGGCCCATGTCAAGGGCCTGGTTCGGGTGGGCTTGCTCGACGGGGCCGAAGAAGCGGCCATTCTGGACGCCTTGGACCAGGTCCACGCGGAGTTTTCCACCAGCCGCTTCGTGTACCAGCCGTCCGATGAGGACATCCACACCGCCATCGAGCGGCGGGTCACCGAGATCGCCGGGCCGCCGGGGGCCAAACTGCACACCGGCCGGAGCCGCAACGACCAGATCGCCACCGATCTGCGGCTCTACACCCGCCGCGAGCTGATGCAGTTGGCCAACCGGGTCACCCTGTTGCAGCGAACCCTGCTCAACCGGGCCCGCGAAGCCGGCGAGACCTACGTGCCGGGCTACACCCACATGCAGCGGGCCCAACCGGTGCTGTTGGCCCACCATCTTTTGGCCCACGGCTGGGCGTTGTTCCGAGACGTTGACCGCCTGTTGGACTGCCGGCGACGGGCGGACGTGTCCCCGCTGGGAGCCGGCGCCCTGGCCGGTTCCTCCCTCCCCCTCGATCCCCGCTTCACCGCCCAGGAGCTGGGCTTTTCCCGGCCCTTCGAGAACTCCCTGGACGCGGTATCGGACCGGGACTTCGTTGCCGAGGCGCTGTTTTGCTGCACCCTGTTGGCGGTGCACCTGTCCCGGGTGGCGGAAGAGGTGGTGATTTGGTCCAGCGAGGAGGTCGGCTTCCTCCGGCTCGATGACCGGTACTCGACGGGGTCCTCGATGATGCCGCACAAGAAAAACCCCGACATCGCCGAGCTGACCCGGGCCAAGGCCGCCCGGCTCATCGGCCACCTGACCGGGGTGCTGGCCATGCTGAAGGGCCTGCCGTTGGCGTACAACCGGGATCTGCAGGAGGACAAGGAGCCGTTGTTCGACGCCGTCGATCAGCTCAAGTTGGCGTTGTCGGCCATGAGCGGGTTGCTAGAGACCTGCCGGTTTGATCGCAAGCGCATGGAAGCCGCCGCCGATTCCCCGTACCTGGCCGCCACCGACCTGGCCGAGTGGCTGGTCGAGCGCGGTACCCCCTTCCGGGACGCCCACGCGTTGGTTGGGTCACTGGTGCGCGATTCGCTGGAACGGAACGTGTCCCTGCCGGAGTTGGTCGCCGCTCATCCCGCGCTGGGTGAGGCCGCGGCAGCCCTCTGCGCTCCCGGTCAGGCCATTCTGCGCCGAACCAGTCCCGGCGCGGGGGGCCCGGTGCAGGTGGCGAAGCAGATGCTGACCTTCCAAAAGAAGCTCGAAGGCCTCGAAAGCCGGCTCCAGGGCCAGTGACGGGGCGGCCCCCAGCCATCACGAATAGCACTCGCCCGACCACAAAGGACGTTTCCGACGCCCGGCGAATCGACGTCGATTCGCCCCTATCGGCCGGTAGACCGCTCACGGAGGCTGAGTTCGCGCGCTCCGCGGCCGAGTTGGCGCCAGCGCTGGTGGGAGCGGTGCTGGTGCACGGGCCGGTCACGGCTCGCATCGTGGAGGTGGAGGCCTACGACCCGCACGATCCGGCCAGCCACAGCTTCATCGGCCCCCGACCCCGCACCCGGGCCATGTTCGGTCCGCCGGGCCGGTTGTACGTCTACCGCTCCTACGGGCTGCATTGGTGCGCCAACGTGGTCTGCAGCCCTGACGGTGTGGGGGCCGCGGTGCTGTTGCGCGCCGCGGAGCCACTGACCGGCATCGAGCTGATGTTCACCCGCCGGCCCACCGCTCACCACGAACGGGAACTGTGCGCTGGTCCCGGCCGGCTGTGCAGCGCCCTGGGCCTCAACGGCGATCACGATGGCGCTGATCTGTTGGATCCCGACTCGCCGGTTCGGCTGCTGGGCTCGTCAACACCCGGCGGCGAACTGGTCTGTACCACCCGGGTGGGCATTACCAAGGCGCCCACCGAGCCCCTGCGCTGGTACGAACGCCACAGCCGCCACATCTCCCGCCGCTGACCCGCGCCACCTCGAGCACCGTCCCCCTTTGCAGCCCGAACCGCCACCGATACGGCCAGACTCACGGTGGCGCGCCGTCGATCGTCGCTGCTGACCGCTGACCGCTACGGTGCCCCCCGTGTCCGCCCCCGATCGGCCCCCGCGCCTCCCATCCATGCCGAAGTGGTTGGCCGACCCGGACCCCGACGTCAACCGCCAACCCGGTCCCGATCCGACGCCCGCCGCCAGCGGTGCCGGCCAGGCCCTGGACCTCGCCCGGTGGCATCTCGGACATGCCGTGGCCGGGGACACCTCAATCGAAACCGCCCGCTCGACGATGCTGGCGTTTCTCGAGGCTCATCCCGACGCGTTGCTGCGGACCTGCGCGCCGGGCCATCTGACCAGCTCCGCGCTGGTGGTCGAGGCGGAGACCGAGCGGGTGCTGCTGTTACACCACACCAAATTGCGGCGCTGGTTGCAGCCGGGCGGTCACGTGGATGGCGCCGGGGACCTGGCCCGTTCGGCGTTGCGGGAAGCCACCGAGGAGACCGGCATGGCGTCGCTGCGGGTGGCCAGCCCCGCTATCGACCTGGACATTCACCGGGTCAGCCCACCGCACGAGCCGCCGCATGACCACCTGGACGTGCGGTTCCTGGTCATGGCCCCCGCCGGCGCTCGGCCCATCGGGAACCACGAATCGACCGACTTGCGATGGGTGCCGATCGATGAACTGGACCGCTACGAACCGGACATCGGCCTACGCCGGCTCGCGCGCCGGGGCCTGGAGATGGCCCGACGGCTCGGTCCGCCCCCACCATGACCCCCACGATGACCGCGTCACTGATCAGATAGCGCCTCAGACGTCCCCGGGGGTGGCACAGGCCGGCATGTCGTTGATCTCTGCCAAGTTGTCCATGGCCTTGGTGTAGTTGTTGCCGTCTTTCAACGTCAGGCGGAATGGCTCGTCCCGACCCTCGCGCAGCACGGCGAGGTAGTCGCCCCGATCGGTCAAGTAGCGCTCCCAATCAGCCAGCCACTCGGTGACAATGCGCTGGTCACGGGCTGGATCGGGCTGCAACGTGCGCAACCCGGCCACCATCTCCACCACTCGATCGTTGGCCACGCCCAACACCTCCGCCCGATCTTGGGGCGAGGTGGCGGAGGGGGCCGGCGGTAGGGCGTCGATGGCGTCCCGCAACGGCTGGCACAGAGCCTGCGCCGAGCGGCGGTAGTTCTCATCGGTGAGGGTGTCGGGCGGATCTTTGGCGGCGGTGCCGGACAGGGCGTAGCCCCAAAACCCGAACGACCCCACCACCACAACGGCTGTTACCACGCCGGTTGGGCGTCGATACCACGGTCTGGTCGGCTGGTTCACTGTCCCGCTCTCTGGCTGGTGGCTGGTGGTCCGCCGCCGGTCACGGTGGCTGGCGTCGTAACGGTGCCCGGGGCGGTATCGGCGACGCCGGGCCCGGGGTTGGTCGGGGCTGGGACCGGTACCGAGGAGGACGTGGTGGTGACGGCACGCACAGTGGTGGCCGGGGCCACGAAGTCCTGGGGATCCATGGCGGCGGTGGCTTCGATCATGAAGGAGTGCCAGATCTCCGCCGGCCAGGAGCCGCCCGTCACCGTGAGGGGGGTGGTGGGTGGCACCATCGGCGTGCGTTCCTGGGCGAAACCCACCCACACCGCCACCGCCAGCTGCGGCGTGTAACCCACGAACCAGGCGTCCCGGTACTCCTCCGCGGTGCCGGTCTTTCCCGCCGCCGCCCGGCCGATCTGCGCCGCGGTACCGGTGCCACGGCTGATGACCTGACCCAGGGCCAAGGTGATGGCATCGGCGCTGGTGGCGCTCACCGCCCGGCGCTGGTCGTGTTCCGCTTCGAACAGGATCGTGCCGTCAGGGTCGGTGATGCGGGTCACGAAGGTGGGCGCTACCCGCATCCCCCGATTGGCCAGGGTGGCGTAGGCGTTGGCCATCTCCAACACCGTCACGTTCTCCGTGCCCAACACCGCCGCGGGGACCGCGTTCAACTCCGAGTCGATGCCCATCGCCTCCGCCGTGGCCACCGCTGCCGCCGGCCCTACCTCCAACATGAGCTGGGCGTACACCGTGTTATAGGAACGAACGGTGGCCTCCAGCAGGTTGGCCGAACCCCCGCCGGAACCGCCGTAGTTCCGCACCACCCAGGGCTCGGTGGTGTTGGGCAGGGTGAAGGACATCTCCGCCGGGGCCTTGTACACCTTGGAGAGGCTGCCACCGCGTTCGAGCGCTGCGGCCAACACGAGGGGCTTGAACGTGGAACCCGCCTGGCGACCAACTCCCAGGGCCAGGTTGACCTTGGCGTAGGGGCTGGCACCGAAGTAGTCGCGGCCGCCGACCATGGCCAGCACGTTGCCGGTAGCTGGCTCGAGGGCCACCAACGCCGCGTCGGGTTGGGTGGTGGGATCCGTCAGCACCGCCGCGATGGCCTTCTCGCCCTGGGCCTGCATAGCCAGATCCACGGTGGTGTAGATCCGCAACCCGCCGCCGAAGAGCAGGTCACGGCGGATTTCCTCGGTCTCGCCGAAACGAGGGTCCAACAGCACGAACTGTTTGACCTCCTCCACGAAATGCGCCGCCGGGAAGCGGTCCGAGGCGGTGAACTCCTGGCGCAAGCGCAATGGTTCGGCCTTGGCGGCCAGTTGGGCGGACACGTCGATGCGTCCCTGTTCGGCCATGGTGGCCAGCACCAGGTTCCGTCGCTCCAGGGCCGCTTCGGGGGCCACGAAGGGGTCGGTGGAGCTGGGAAGTTGGATCAACCCCGCCAGTAACGACGCCTGGGCCAGGTTCAGCCGTTCGACGGGAACCCCGAAATAGGTCTGGGACGCGGCCTCCGCCCCGTACGCCCCATGACCGAAATAGATCGTGTTGAGGTACAGCTCGAGGATCAACTCCTTGGAGGAGGTCCGCTCCAGCCGCCACGCCAGGGACATCTCTTCCAGCTTGCGGTCAACCGTTTGGCGGGGATCGAGCAGGGCGTTCTTGACGTATTGCTGGGTGATGGTCGAACCACCCTGGGCGATGCCGCCACTTTCGGCGTTGGCCTTCGCCGCTCGCAGGATGGCCTGAGGGTCAACCCCGTCGTGCTCCCAGAACCTCCGATCCTCAATGGCCACCACGGCGTCGATGAGGTGGCGGGGGAGACGATCAAAGGGGACCACCTCCCGGTTCTGCTCCCCGTGCAACACCGTGAGCAGGGAGCCATCCGCCGCGTACAGCCGGGAAGATTCCGACACTTGCGGGATGATCGGCGCCACATCCGGCGCTCGGGTATAGGTACAGCCAGCGGCCAGTACGGCCATCAACACCCCGAATGCCACCATATCGAACCGGCCGAACCGGCCGAACCGGCCCCGCGCTCGGTGTGGGGAGGCGCTGCAGGAGCGTGGTGTGGCCCGGATCATCGAACCTCCATATCATCGACCCTCCATTGTGCTCGCCGGCGCCGCCGCGAACCCATCACGCGGTCAAACAGGTTGGATTCGGTGGGTGGTGCGGGGCAACCTGACGCGGTGCGTGATCGTGGAGCCTCGGTGATCGATGATCTGCTGGCCAGAGGTTTGGTGCAAGACAGCACCGACCTCGAGACATTCCGGAGGCGACTGGACGCCGGCCCCATCACGCTGTACTGCGGGTTCGACCCCACCTCGGACAGCCTGCACGCCGGCAACCTGCTGATGTTGCTCAACCTGCGGCGCTTTCAACAGGCCGGTCACCGACCCATCGCCTTGGCTGGCGGCGCCACCGGCATGATCGGGGACCCCAGTGGGCGTTCCGAGGAGCGCAACCTCCTCGATGACGCCCAGTTGGCCGCCAACCTTGAGGGCATCGTCCCTCAGCTCCGGCGATTCCTCGACTTCCACGACGGTCCGCACGGCGCGCGGCTGGTGGACAACCGCTCCTGGACCGTGGCCACCAGTGTCATCGACTTCCTGCGAGACGTCGGCAAACACGTCACGGTGAACCAGATGTTGGCGAAGGAATCCGTTCGGAGCCGCCTGCAAAGCTCCACCGGGATCTCCTACACCGAGTTCAGCTACATGTTGTTGCAGGCCAACGACTTTTATGAGCTGCATCGCATCGAGGGCTGCGAGCTGCAGATCGGTGGCAGTGACCAATGGGGCAACATCGCCGCCGGCATCGACCTCATCCGCCGGCGCAGCTCAGCTCACGTGCACGGCCTCACCAGCCCCTTGCTGACCCGTAGCGACGGGACCAAGTACGGCAAATCCTCCAGCGGCGAGAACCTCTGGCTCAGCGCCCGCCGGATGTCCCCCTATCGCTTCTACCAGGCGTGGATCGGCGCTCCCGACGAGGATGTCCGCAAGCTGCTGCTCCAACTGACCCTGTTGCCGGTGGCGGAGGTCGAAGCCATCGTGGCCGAGCACCAAACCCAGCCCGAGCGACGCGCGGCACAGCGACGCCTGGCCCGGGAGCTCACCGCCTTGGTGCACGGAGCGCCCGATGCCGATGCCGCCGAGCAAGCCACCGCGGTCCTCTTTTCGGGTGCGGACCCCACCACGGTCGATCAGGCGTCGTG
>JBJXFH010000162.1:0-10912 GCA_046155365.1 Acidimicrobiales bacterium
ACGGACCGCTATCCGCCGTTCCGGCTGGATCAGGGCCCGAGTGAACCGGGAGCGCCCACACCGCCGAGCAACCCACCGGCGCCGGAGGGGTCCGTAGACCTTCGCGCCGCGGACCGCGTCCCGTCACGTGTTCCCGAACGGCACTGAACCCGAGTGGCGCGATGCGCTGGAGGAGCAGGGTTCGGCCTTCGAACCGCTGCCGGGGGACCTGTTCTTTCAGGATCTGGGTGAGCATCCCGATCCTGCAGACGTGCCGACCGAACTGGCGGGCTGGGCCGGCCGGGTGGTGGATCATGTGGCGCTGTTCGCGCCCGGCCCGTCGGGTGCCGCCGGGTTGATCGAGGCCTACCCGCCCCGGGTGAGGTGGACCAACCTGGCGGCGTTCCTGACCCGCCACCTCGACGAGCACGGACACCCGACGGTGTTCGTGGGCCGGCTTCCGCCGACGCTGCAGGGGCTCATACCTGCGGCCATCGAGTTTGCCCGCAGCAGGATCGGTCGTCCCTTTGACGAGTGGTATGAAGACGGAGACGACGCGTATTACTGCAGTGAGCTGATCTCAGATGCTTTCAAGGAGGCCAACGGCGGACGGGCGGTGTTCCCCACCGCGGTGATGCACTTCGGCAGCGGTCACGGTGACATGAGGGTGTCGCCCTACTGGCAACGGCACTTCTCCCGTGCGGGACGTGCCATACCGTATGGGAGGGTGGGTTCGAACCCTGGCCTGCTGTCGAGGTTCGAACAGCTCCACATCGTGGCGGTCTTCGGCATACGCTTGACTGCCGATCGGCCCTCGGCGGCATGGCCGAACTGCCCTGCCGCCACTGGGTCAGGTTTGCGTCCAATAGCTCCCATGGATATTCACGGCAATGTGGGTGACGAGTTGGTGGTCGATGCCATGCACCTGGGTGAACCGGCCCGGCGGGGCGAGATCCTCGAGGTGATCGGGACCGGAGACGGAAGCCATCACCGGGTCAGATGGGACGACAACGGGCACGAATCGCTGTTCTACCCGGGCACCACGTCCCATGTGGTGCATACCCGTCAGGCGCCCAGCTGAGAAGGGCCAAGAACGCTGGCGGTGCGGCACGGGTCGGGCAAGGCTGCAGGGGCGATCCGGGTCCGGCCTTGCCCGAGCGGAGTCTCGAGGGCACGAATCGGTTCCCGAAGGGCATTGCGACCACCCGCCGGCACCGAGGGCACCGGGCGGGGTTCGGGCCGGCCGGTCAGCAGGTCGATAGGCTCGAAGCTACCGATCGGCTTCCCGGCGGCATCGATCACAAACACCACCGCCGGGCCCAGCAACGATCTGAGGGCGCGGTGCTGAGCATGTTTTCGGCGGCATCGGCCCGCAGGTGTCGTAGCAAAGAGACGGCATCGTCAGGGGGGAGGCTGTTCACGAGAGAGGTGGCGGTGTCACCGGAGACGCCGTGCAGCAACCGGGCGCCGACGGCGGGATGTGACGCGCTGAGGGCGCCGGCGGCGGCTTCGCTCGAAACCGAGTCCAGCATGTGCGCCGCGCTCGCAGTTGGCAGGTGCGCCATCATGGTGGCCAGCTCATGGGAGCCCAAGCGGTGCAGGCCCGACCCCGGTGTGCGCAATTGCAGCGCGCGACCCCGGGCGGATGTGAGGTGCAGGTCGGCCCAATCGACAGCTCCGGACAGCAGGACGGTGCGGGCCGGGTCCGGGACGTTTGACCTCCGATGAAGGGGTCCCTCGGCTCTGAGCAACACCTGAGCACGCTCGTAGCGTTGTCATCGTGACTTCCGTGATCGATCCCCAATCCCCCGAGCAATTCGCTGCCGGTGCGGCCGATGCCGTCGGCACCATTGGAAACACCATCCGGGAGGTGGTGGCCTGCAGTGACGGGTCAACCTCGACCGGCTCGTTGCTGGAGGTTTCCGCGGTCGCCGCCGCCGCCTTGGGGGTGCCGTTACGGGTGCTGCACGCACGGCAGGGCCCGCAGCGGGAGAAGGAGTTTGAGGCTGCGCGTCATGCGGCGGAAACGTTGGGCGTCGCACTGGACATCGTGGAGGCCGTGGAGCAGACGCCGTGGGAAGTGAATGGAGCTATCCTCGCGTATTTCCGGGAACGGCCCGGGGTGGTACCGGTGCTGGCGGCGCACGCCCGGCACAGTCCCGCCAAGATCTTGCTGGGCTCGGTCAGCTCGGTGATGATCCGGGAGTTGGGCCGTCCGGCACTGGTGGTGGGTCCTCAGGCGAGGGTGCCCGAACGCATCAGCCGGGTGATGGTCGCCGTGGACGGAAGCCACTTCTCCGATCGGGCCGTTGACGTGGGCGTGGCCTTCGCTCGTCAGCTCGACGTGGAGTTGTGGTTGGTCGAGGTGCTCGAGAAGGGAACCGCATCGGCCACCAACCTGGCCGGTGCCGCCTGGAAACTCGGGGTGCGCGACCCGCACCTGCGAGTCGGGTGGGAGACATTGCACGGTTCCAAGGCCGATCAAGCCATCGTCGAGTACGTGGGCGGGGACCCCTCCACCGTCCTGGTGGCGGCCACCCACGGCCGCACCGCCCTGTCAGAGCTGGTGCTGGGGTCAGTCGCCAACGGATTGGTGCGCCACGCTGTGGGTCCGGTGCTGCTGGTCCGCCCGCCCGAGCCCGCCGCCGACCCCGCCTCCGCGTAATCGGTTGGCCTGGACCATGCCTGCGCAGCGGCCGGCCTCAACGTCCGCGCTGGCGTCGGAGCCGGCGTCCTCACCGCAACGGTCCGTTTCGGGGCCGGTGCGGGTGTTCCTGCTCGACGACCACGAGACCGTGCGGGCCGGCGTGCGCGACTTGATCGAGTCGGCCGGGGGGATGGAGGTTGTCGGTGAGGCGGGCACCGCGGCGGAGGCGCTGCGGCAGATCCCGCTCCTGGCGCCGGACGTCGCGGTGCTCGACGTCCGCCTGCCGGACTCCTCTGGCGTGGATGTCTGCCGCGACCTGCACGCAAACATGCCGGCGTTGGGATGTTTGATGCTCAGCGCCTATGACGACGACGCCTTGTTCGATGCGATTATGGCGGGCGCAGCCGGGTATGTACTGAAACAGTTGCGAGGGGGCGACCTGGTGAACGCCATCCGCAAAGTAGCCGCCGGCCATTCCTTGCTCGACCCGGCTGTGACCACGTGGGTAATGGACCGCATCCGTCTCGGACCCAGCGGCGATGAGGTGCTTGAACGTCTTTCCGACCAGGAACGACAGGTGTTGGACTTCATCGGCAAGGGGCTCACCAACGGACAAATCGCAGCTCAACTCCAGGTCTCCGAAACGTCCGTGAAGAACTCCGTGTCCGCTCTGCTGTCGAAGCTCGGGATGCAGCGCCGGGCCGAGGCGGCGGCGTACGGGAGCGCAACGATCCCGCCACCGTGACTCTGGATTGTCGACCCTGTCCAGTATGGCTTTGGCCGCCAGCGCGGTGTGGCGGGAACCACCGAGCCGGCCTCGCTCACATGATCGGATTCGGCACCGGGGCCGTGACGGGATTGGATCGGATGAGGGAACTGGCTGATGGAAGTTGTTGGGAGGCTATCGAGGGCGGGTGCGGTAAAGGCGAGTGACGGTGACGCATCGAGAGTTGATCTCTACTGGATTCCGTTGGGTGCGGGGTCACCGGTTGTACTGGCCAGTGGCCGGCTGTTCGAGTCCATTTCGGCGCTGATCAACCGGCGACCTTGTGGCGATCTGTACCACGCCGCGCTCCACGTGTTCGTGTCGCCGGGCCGGTGGGGATCCGTGCCGCCTGCCGCCGCTCCGTGCATCGATACTACGAGAGTGCAGCCAGGAGGGGATCGGTGGTGATCACGGTGGACTGACCTCGGCACGCCGGGCAAGGCCACCGACGGCCGCGTCCGGTGAGTTGCCTGAGGATCACGGGGCCGCCGTTCCCACCCGCGTCAGGTCGTACACGATGGGGCCGTATCGCCCGCTCCAGGTGCTCCAGAACTCGAGATGCAGTTGGTCGCTGTTGTCGGAAAAGCGTACTTGGGTCAAGTCGCCAACGGTTTGCGGGTTGGGTAGGTTCGGATTGCCCCAGGTGATTCGCAGCGTTCCGGACCCGGGTTGTCCGTCGGGATAGGAGCCGGTGACCGCGTAGACCTTGTTGGGATCGTCCAAATTGGAGCCATAGTAGAAGCCCGGTCCGCTACTGGAGGACACGGAGTAGGTGCCGTCTGCTCGAAACTCAACCTGGAAGTCGGTGATCGGACCCCACATCGGGGGCACGGTCACTGGACCGGTCCATCTTCCAACGATGAGCTCGCTGAAGGGTGCCTCGTAGTGGACCGGGACGTGGAGCGCGGTGGTGTTGCCTGAGGCGTCGGTCGACTCAAACGTGGCGAGATTGTCGCCGAATCGCAGGACCAGCACGATGCTCCACCGGCCAGCCTCGTCCACGGGAACAGGATAGAGACCGGCCGCTCTGACCGTCGCTCCTGGCTCGGTGGTGCCCACGAAACGGTATTGATTGGTTTCGACCCGCGCTCCAGATACGGGATCGGATATCTCCAGTGCCGGGGGGATAGTATCGGGAGGTTCCGTCGGGGGCGGCGGAGCACTCGATCCGGAGCTGGCCGGCACCGACAGCGACGTCGGCGTGGGTGGTGGTCCGGTGCTCGAGGTACTGGAAGCATCAGTCGTTGACGCCGTTGAGCGAACGGATCCGGACGGCGCGGCAGACTCCGAGGGCGCCATCGTGGTCATCCGCGCCGGTGCCCCCTGTTCGGTCCGTTCGCCGCCGCTGCACGCCATTGCACCGAACAGGACCGCAACAACAGCCCCGATTCCACGAACGCCCACCATGACACCCTCTGTCGGTCAGGGTCACGAGCGCGCCCAGACTGCGCGCCGTCGACCTCCGTTCAGCGTGCCAAGACCCAACCGTTGCCCGAAAGGGTCAAAGGTCGGCTCTGGGTGAAACGAACGGCCCGCCAACCGCTGTGGGTCCGGGCGTTGAAGACTGGCTGGCTCAGTTGACGGGAGCACTTGGACCCTGGTCCCTGTCCAACCGCGGAGGGTCGAATGGCGGGGGAGGTTGCCCTCGGGCCGGTGGATGCTGGTCGGTTTGTTGCGGGACCCACGAGAGAACGGAGACCAGCGTGAGCGTGGTGAGAGCATGGTCGGCTCGACCGGTTCCGCGGGCGGTGCTCATGGTTCTCTTGGCCCCGGTGCTTGCGGTGGGAGCAGCGGCATGCGGAGATGAGCCCGTTTCTTCAGACGGAGCCGGCAGCACCACATCGTCAAGTGAACGGCAGACCAGCCGGGCGACGGGCAGGTGGGACGTGCGCCGCCTTCAGCAACCCGCAAACGGTCATGGAGGATCGCCGTTCTGGGTCCAGGACGTGGAGCAATGGGAACCGCAAGCGTGATCTGCGGCCGTGATCGCAAGGGGAGGTGATGTTGTACGAGTTCTTCCCACCTGAAGGCACCTGAAGGAGTAAGACTATGAAGGCCATCATGAATGCTTGGGCCAGGGACCGGTACTGGTGCTCCGGCCGTCGGTTTGTCTTTGGCGTGATTGGCGTCCTCACCGTGGCGGCCCCGATGGCCTGCAGCGGGGAGAGCGACCAGCCCGATTCGTCGGCCGATCCGAGCGTCTCCGCCATCGTTGCCCCCACTGTCACGTTGCCCCCGCCACTGGACGCCACACCAACCTCGTGTCCGATGGGCACTGCGGTGGTCGCCGCCGACGAAACCACGGGAGAGGTGATCTGGAGTCATTGCGCGGGCAGTCTCGGCGGTATCGAGGTCCTCGCCGCGGATGACAAGACGGTGCTGGCGGCCGAGTATGGCACCGCAATGTCCGGTGGTGTGAGCGTGCTGGCACTCGATGCTGCCACTGGGGCCAAGCGTTGGTCGCGCCAGATCGCATCGCTCAACGAGTCCTACGAACGAGACGCGTTCTACGCCGATGGAAACCAACTTGACTCGGGCGTGGTGGTGTTCTCCGAGTTGGATGAGAACGAATCGTTCATGGTCGGTATCGATGCGGTGTCGGGCCGGGAGCGGTGGCGAGTACCGGCGGAGGACACCTTCGTCACCGCCCACGGGCAGGGGGTTGCCATCGCCGCCACGCCGGTCGTGATGTTCGAGACGCCATCGGACGCCGAGCAGCCGCCGCTGCATGTGGAGGCGTTCGAGCGGACTACCGGCAAGGTGCTCTGGCGGGAGGACAAGGCCATCCGTGACCTGTTCGCCCCGTGGGGACCGCGCATCGTGGACAACGTCATGGTGTTCAACCAAATGGAACCTGCGCCGGAAGATACCCCGATCAGCGAGCGTCGTTGGGAGACGGTGGCCATCGATGCGAACTCCGGCAAGAAGCTGTGGGGCCGCAAGCAAGGACCTTTGTCCCTCGCCATGGTCGCCGGTGGCATCAGCATCGGTGTGGTGCAGACCGGACCCGGAGAATCCGATGTCGGGCTGCAAGGCTTCGACACCCGGACTGGGGACAGCCGATGGACGGCGCCCCTCGCCTTGTCGCGATTCGTGACGGTGGCAGACCCCACGTCCGCCGTGGTGGCCGTCGGCGCGTTCACCGAAGAGACACCGGCGGGGGTTGTGGTGCTTGATCGGTCCACCGGCGCGCCGCGTTGGCGGGTGGACGGCCCGGTCGAAGCGGCGGGTGTGGCCGGCGAGGTGGTACTGGTGTCCCGCCCCGGTGAGATCGCCGCGCTCGACGCCACCAGTGGCGCACCTCGCTGGCAAATCCCCTTCGCCCACCCCTTCGGTACCGAAGCGCACACCGGCAACGGACGACTGTACCTATCCAGCTCCCAAGGCATGTTCGATCCGGGAGGCGGTGGAGATACCCAAGCCGAGTTGACCCTAACTGGTGGGACGGACCTGGCATCCTTCACCCTCGGGAACGGTGACACCGTGCGCTTCGTGGAGTATGGCGCCGCGGGCGGCCCGCAGTACCTGTGCGCCCACCCCGACCAATCCACCTCGGCCAGCAATTGCATCATGCAACGTGATGTGCCCTTGCTCGCTGGCGTCACGAGCGTCATGCCGAGCGAGAGTCGTCCGGTGCAGTTCCCATCGGGTCTGCGCACGGCATACTTGGTGCCGTTGCCGGCGGGCCATCCTCGGCCGGTCAGCGTGCGCGAGCCCAACGGCACCACGTGGCCTGCGGCGGAAGCCACTGGCTCGGATCTGTTGCTGGTGTTGGACCCAGACCTCGGTGGCGCACCAACCATCTCGATACGCACCACCCTGGAGGTCGTCGCCGCCGACGGCACCATCGTGGCCACCATTGCCCCCCGTGGGACCGGACCGCCTCCAGGGGTCCCACCTACGGGCCCGCCACCCTTTCAGTGGTTGGTCAATCTGGCCGACTGCTATCGAGCCCAAGGCGCCGACTACCAGGCCACGCCGCCCACCGCTCCTCCCACAGCGAGTTCGCCCCCCACATCAGCGCTGCCCGTCGACGTGGTCACCAAGGCGTGGCAAGCCTGTCGGGATGTTCTCCTGACGCAGTCGGGGGCACCGCCGAGCGCCTTCAACCCGGTGTTCTTCGACTGCATGGCGAGTCGCGGTTGGCTCCCGCCGCTGTACCACCAAGCCCTTGAGCCCATGCGCACCGACAGCATCGCGTGCGGGGTCACACCCTCGTGACTGGCGTGGCCCGGCACCTCGACCGTCGACCGACGACGCCGCTCCAGCGCAGTGTCCGCGGTTGGACGCGGTGGCGTTGTTCGGCGCGGTGCCGCTCGCGCTGGGCGCTGGAGCACTGGTGCTACGAGGCCATCACGCGGGGCCGGTGCCGGGTCACATCCGACGATGGAACGAGATGGGCTGGCCACGTCGATGAGATCACCTACAACGCCGGTGACATGACGATGCAGTACACGACCCGTGCAGACAGAGCAGACAGACCAGACCAGACCAAGGAGTTCGAGCATGACCACCACCCCGATTGAGGACTCGACCGGCACGATCCTTGACAGCATCCGGGGCACACGTGACGCCCTGTCGGTGCGCCGTGTGTTCGGCGATCCGTACGAGTTGAACGGCACGACGGTGATTCCCGTCGCTCGGGTCGCCGGCGGCGCAGGCGGAGGTGCGGGCGAAGGGCCCGACAGCGGCAAGACCGGCCAGGGATTCGGCACCGGGTTCGGGCTGGGAGCAACCCCTATCGGCGTCTACGAGATCCGCGACGGACACACCACGTGGAAACCCGTCGCTGACGTCACCCAACTGGTCAAGGGCTTCCAGGTGCTCGCCGGCATCATCGCCATCTGTGTCACCCTGATCGCCCGACGCAAGCGACCGGACACGAGATGATCAGCTCTCCGGTGCCCGTTCGCGCCTCGTCACGAACGCCCGGTTTATCCGCGCATTGTGATCCCGAGTTCGGCGCACTGGCGCATGGTCGACTCGGCCGCGCCGGGCCGGGTCGCGATGACGACGGCCTCCACTCTTCCACCGGGTTGAAGGTTGATGGAACGGAACGAGTTGACCGTCTCCGGCCGGCCCGAACGACCGGAGGCCATGTCGCAGTGCCAACCCGGATTACTTCAGGCGGGGACGGTCCAGGTGAGGGTGGTGCCGTTGGGGGGGTTGGGGTTGATGGTCATGGTCCCGCCGAGTTGTTGGGCGCGCTCGGTGAGGTTGCGGATGCCGTTGCCGGTGGGGTCATCCGGTGCGATACCAATGCCGTCGTCGGTGATGGTAAGGGTGAGGGTGGTTTCCTGTAGGGCCAACTCGATGTCGACGCGTGTTGCTTGGGCGTGGTGGGCGATGTTCGAGAGCCATTCGCGGAGCGTCGGGATCAGGTGCTCGGTGTAAGCCGGGGTGGCGATGGTGTCGATGGCGCCGCAGGTCCGGAATGCCGGCCGGTAGCCCAGGACGCGTCCCGCTTCGTCGATCACGTTCGTGGCTTGGGCGAGCAGGCTGGTGTGGTTGGCGTGTCGTGATTCGAGCCTGAAGACGGTGGTGCGAATTTGGCGGATGGTCTGGTCTAGACGGTCGACGATCTCTTCGAGGCGGAGGGCGAGGTTCGTCGGTGCTTGTATGGAAAGGCTTTGGAGCCGGAGTCCGGTCGCGAAGAGGTCTTGGATGACGGTGTCGTGGAGGTCCCTGGCGATACGTTCACGGTCATCGAGCAGCGCGGCCAGTTCCTGGGTGGCTCGGGCCTGGACTTCGAGCGCCAGCCGTTCGGAGATGTCGCGGATGATGAAGACGAGCGCGGATGATTGGCCTCGCAACGCTGCGGGCAGGCTGATGTCGCATTCGACGCTGAGCTCGTTGCCGTCGCGGTGGCGCAAGGTGGTGTTAAGGGTGAGTGACCGCTTGTCGCTGGACAGGAGTGGTTCCAGGAGATCTCGGAGTGCGGTGGCGGTGAGTTTCGGGGCGAGGTGCAACGGGGTCATGTGGGACAACTCGTCGCTGGTGTAGCCGGACTGGGTGCAAGCGGCGGCGTTTACATAGGTGAAGGTGAACGTGTCAGGGTCGAGGAGGTAGACCGCCTCCGAAACTCCTTCGAGCATCTGCAGCAGGTTGCGCATGACTTGTTCAGCGGCCCGGCGAGTGGAGACATCGCGAACGGATGCGATGACAAGGTCTTGGCCTCGCAGCGTGCAGGGGCTCAGTGCGATCTCGACGGGGAACTCCGCCCCGTCGGCGCGTCGTGCCCATAGGTCGAGGTCTAGGCCCATTGGCCGAACCTGGGGCTGTGCGACATAGCGGAGCCGGTGCGCGGTGTGCACTTGGCGAGAGTGTTCCGGCAGGAGGACTTCGATGGTCTGGCCGATAAGGTCGCTGCGCTCATACCCGAAGAGCGCTTCGACCCGACGATTAACCTGGGTGATCACACCGTCACGGTCGGTGACCAGCAGCGCGTCCGGTGCTGATTCGACCACCAAGATCGCCAGCTCCGCGTCCTCGCTCATGTCCAGCGCAGCAAGATCGATCTCCGCCGTCTCCGGGGATGGGCTGGGGCCAGAGATTGATGGGGACACGTGAGGCTCCGATCGGTGTTGACACACAGCGTCGGCGTCGTCGAGTGATGCATTTCGTCGTTAAGTGACGCAAATGTATACCGAACCGGCCGGCGAGGCAAGGTGACTGACTCGTGCAGGCGGTCCCCGAGCCCTACCAGTGCCAGGCGAACCGGACGTGGCAGCCGTTCGGCCCTGTCGCCGGATGGCGTGATTCGCACACACTCGACGGGAAACGCACGAGACGGAAGGAGCCGAGGATGGTGGGGTTACCCTGCAGCTTGGTCACGTGACCGGTGCCGTGCCTACCCCGATAGTTCCGAGAGGCCAGGAACCATGACCCGCACGCTCCCGGACCACCTCGCCGCCGAACGCCATCGCGGTGGCCGAGCCGCCTGGCTGCGAGCCGCCGTTCTCGGCGCCAACGACGGGCTCATCTCCACCGCCAGCCTCATGGTCGCCGTCGCAGCCGCCGACAGCACCCGTTCCGCCATCCTCGTCGCCGGCGTGGCCGGACTCACCGCCGGCGCGCTCTCCATGGCCGCCGGCGAATACGTGTCAGTGAGCTCTCAGCGCGACACCGAACGAGCCGACATCGAACGGGAACGAAACGAGCTGACCTCTACCCCACAGGCCGAACGCGATGAACTCGCCCAGATCTACCGAAGCCGAGGCCTCAGCGACCGCCTTGCCGGCGAGGTCGCCGACGAGCTCTCCCAACTTGACCGCCTCGCCATCCACACCCGCGACGAACTCGGCATCAACCCCGACGCGCTCGCCAACCCGGCCCAGGCCTCCGTGGTGTCCGCCGCCAGCTTTGTGCTCGGCGCCATCATCCCCATCATGGTCTGGGGTGCTCTGAGGTTTCCGGACAGGGTGGGTAGGGTGCCTGGTTGAAGGGGTGGTCATGGGCCGTAAGAAGTATTCGGCGGAGTTCAAGGAGCAGGCTGTTCGGAGGGTGATTGATGGGCCTCG
>JBJXFH010000168.1:0-41633 GCA_046155365.1 Acidimicrobiales bacterium
GCATGGAGTTGCCGAGAGCGATGATCCCTGCCTCCGGCGGAGCCCCATCACACGGTCCCAACACCCGCACATCGTGACCCTGGATCCGCAACGCCCGGGCCAGGCTCAGGACCTGGCCCTGCACACCTCCGGGCCGGGTGAGGCTGTACGGCGAAACCAACCCCACACGCATGGCCACGGACGTTAGCGGTGTGCGCTGGCCCCGAGCCGAGACAGGGCGGTGCTGGCGGCCTTCATGACGGCCTTCATCGCGGCCTTCATGGCGGCCTTCCTGCGGGCGGCGCGCCAGGGGGCCCGGCGGCGGGCACGGAACTCCGCCAGGGCGATGTCGTCGCTGGGCCAGTTGGGTTGCATGAGATGCCACTGTGCGGGGGCCTGACGAATCAGGTCTGCCAGTTCGTCCGCCACCTGCTGGGTGAGGCGGGACACGTCGGCGCGCATCCGACCGGTCCGGGTGAGATCCAGCGGGGGCCGGACCACGCCACGATGGCCGTGACGGCCATGGAAGTACACCGCGGTGGGACACAGCGGCACCCCCGCCCGTAATGCCAGCGTGGCCGGACCGCCGGGCATGGTGGTCTTCTCGCCGAAGAACTGCACGTCAACCCCGGCACCGTTCACGTCACGGTCAGCGAGCAGGCACACGATCTCGTTGCGGCGCAGCGCGGCCAGCACCTCCTGGCCGGCCTGGGGACCGAGCGGCACGATGTTCATACCGAGCGAGCGTCGGAAGGACACGAACCACTCCATCAGCTCCGGTGGTTGCAACGGTTCCACCACCGCCGTGACCCGGACATGGTTGATGCGGGCCAGCCAGAACGCGGACCACTCCCAACCGCCGAGGTGGGGCAGCACCAAGATCACCCCGCGGCCGGCGTCCAGTCCCCGTTGCACGTGCTCATAACCCACCACGTCATGGCCTTCATCGACCACGTCAGCAGGGGTGGCCGGTAAACGGGCCGACTCGATCCAGTAGCGGGAGTAACAGGCGAAGGCCTCACGCACCCGGGCCCGAAGCTGCGGCGGGGTCAGCTCGCCTTCGATGCGGGTGATGGTTCGTTCCACCAGAAACCGACGTTCGGCCATGAACGGCACCGCCGCCCAGCCGGAGATGGTGGCCCAGCGCATGGCCACCGAGCGCGGCAAGCTCTGCACGAGCGGCGCGCCGCGGGTGTACACGAAGGTTGCGATCTTGGGGTGGATGGTGAGCCGCCAGGTCCCTCAGCGTGCGGAGCGGCGGGCTTCGATCTGGCTGCGCCAGCGCTCGGCTCGCTCGGCCACGGGCCTACGGGGTCGGGGCCGGTTACGCCGGCGGCGCGGTGCCCGGGGCGGAACCGGCCGGTCCGCCTGCCTCCAGACCTTCACGAAACGCTGCACCGCGGTGAACGCCGTGAGCACGAACATGACCCACAGCACGCCAATCAGCAGTTCCGAGAACAGCAAACCGAAACCCAGAGCCAAGAACCGCTCGGCGCGCTCCATGATCCCGCCTCGGGCATCGAAGCCCAAGCTCTCCGCCTTGGCCCGCTGGTAGGACACCAGGGACGCCGCGGCAGCGAGGGCGAAGGGCAGCAACACGATGCGACCCTGCGGCACCAGGTAGGCGGCACAGCCTCCGAACAGTAAGAAGTCGGTGAAGCGGTCCGATACCGAATCGAAGTAGGCGCCGCGTTTGGAGGCGGTACCGGAGGCCTTGGCCACCGCGCCGTCCAGGGCGTCGGGCACGCCGGTGAGGGCCAGCAGCAGCACCGCCAAGCGGAACTGACCCGACCCGATAGCCACCGCCGTGGCTCCCGCCATCACGATGCCCACCACGGTCACCACATCAGCGGTGATGCCGGTGCGGCGCAGGGCCGCGCCCACCGGTTTCAGGCCTTCTTCAATCGTGCTGCGCCAGCGTCCGTCGAACATCTACGAGGTCATCTCCTTGCCATCTGGCGGATGGGACCCGCAGGACGGAACCCAGCCCCAGCGTGCAATGTGGTAAGGCGACCTGCCCGACCTGGGACGATGCTAGCGAGCAGGAGCAGTCCTCTCCGCGTACCACACCCCCGCGACGCGTCCCATCGTCCAGGAACCTCCTTACCAGCGGGCTGGTAGGGCGTAGCGTGGGTCTGATGGATCGTCAACAGCTCGGCGAGCTCAGCCCTGGCGATGCGACGGTGGCGCTGCGCTCCTACGTACGGCGAACCCGGGAGCTGTTCCGCCCCGGTGAGCTGGGCGCCGGTGGTTTACCCCTGACCCTGAGTGGTCCCGACGGCTGGTCGGTGGCGGCGCTGTTGCAAGCCGGGGAAGCCCATCTGGCCCGTTTGGATCGGGCCCTTACCGACGTGCTCCACCAGGATCAACCGGTCCTACCGGCGATGTTGTTGCAACGGCCCGGCCCCGGTGATGTTCCGCCGCAGCGCGACGCCGACGGGGACCAACTGCTGCAACGCCACGGTGCCATTCTCAACGCCATGGCGGAGCGGGTGGCGTCGGTGCCGACCAAAGACTGGACCCGCAAGGCGCAGGTGGACGGGGAGTTCATCGACGCCGGGGAGCTGCTGCGCGAGGCGGTGGCGTTCGGACGCAGCACGCTCGACGAGCTGGGCGTTGCCGTGACCCACCTGCGCCGCTCGCCGTCCTAGCCGGTCACCGCGCCGGCCCGGCGGTCAGCTGCGGACGGCCACCAGGTCCGTCCAGTCCTCCGGGTTGGGTTCCACGATGCGTTCAATGACCCGACCGTCGAGGCCGTCCACGAAGATCAGGCCCCGCTGCAACGGCGGATCCTCAGCGGAGTAGATGAGCAGACGCCAGGTCGGGCGGCACAGCCAGCCCCGCCAACCCAGTTGTGCGGAGGCGTGGCCCACCGGGAACGTGGCGGCGATGGTGGCCGCCACCAGGGCGGCACGCTCATCCACCGCCAGATCAGCACCGGCCACCCAGCTGTAGAGCGCCACCAGCCCCAACAGCACCGCACCGGCCAGCCAGCCCTCGTTCACCGCCGGAGAATCGACGTTGACATAGAGCGCCGCCGACGCCAGCGCGAACAGGGCGTAGAGCACCGCGGGCAGCCGGCGCCGGCTGTTGTTGGGGAACACGTAATCCCCGGTGACCAGCGCCGGTTGGAGCTCCTCCGGCAGCTCATCGCCGCGGTCGGGGTCCTCGGCTTGGACCGGCCCGTCCCCGTCCCCGTCCCCGACCACGGAACCCGCACGGCCCTCATCGTCGGGGTTGGCGGGCTGCTCGGTCACCACCGGACGCTACCGCCGTGGCGCCCTGCGTGACCAGCCACAGCAGTAGCGTCCGGTGGTAACCGGCTGATCCCGGTGGCGGGTCAGGCTGCGGGCTGCAGCGTTCGACCGGCCAAAGGGCTGACCATCGAAGCCAGCTGGGGAGCAGCCGCCAGCTTGCGCAGCACCCGTTCCCTGGTGGGGCCGATCGAACCCACCGGCATGGAGATGGCGGCGCTGATCTCCCGGTAGGAGGCCGCAGCGAGCATCAACCGCACCAGGGTCTGATCCCGGGAGGACAGCTCGGCGATGGCCTGGTTGAGCCGCACCACCTCGTCGGCATGGCACACACCGTCAGCGGGATCGCTCCAACGGTCCGCGGCCATGATGGGTTCGTCATTGAAATCGCCCCGCAGCTGCACCCGCCGACGCTTGGCGAAGAGGTTGCAGCACTGGCGGCTGGCGGTGACGGCCAACCAGCGGGGCAGCGCTGCGGGCTCCCGGACCCGCCCCAGGTTGGTGGTCAGCCGCAGCCAGGTCTCCTGCTCAATGTCCTCGGCTTCCGCGCCGTACACCCCGCAGCGGCGCACAACCGCTTTGACCAGCGGCGTGAACCGACGCACCAGCTCGTTCATGGCGCCGGGAACGCCGGCTCGAGCCCGCCACACCAGGGCCTCGATGTCCGTCACCGCGGGACGGGCGGCACCGTCCCCACCTGTTGACATGGTTTCCTCAGCCTCCGCTGGAGGGGTGGCGGGCTCAGGTGACTGCACGATCATGATGCTCCTTCGGTCTGCCGGCCGACGGGCGCTCGGCCAGCCCGGCTCGAGCACCAGCATCCCCCCGGGCCCCTGGCACGATCTCACCCAAGCACCCGCTAGAAGAATGGCATGTGACACAATGCGAGCCGATTCGGCGCGTATCGCGCTCTCGCATCCACGGAGACACGCAGCGTCCATGAGTGCGTCACCACCCCATCCCGAAAGCTTCCTCGGATTCCTGCCCGCCGCTGAGCTTCGGGCACTGTTGGCCCTGGGCACCGAGCGCACCCACAACGCCGGTTCTCACCTGCTGCTGGAAGGTGATCCGTCCGACCACGTGCTGCTGCTGCTGAGCGGCCAGGTCAAGGTGTACCGCGAGGCCGCTGACGGCAGCCGGTTGCTGCTGGCCATCCGGGGTCCGGGCGACGTGCTGGGTGAATTGGCGGCGTTGGGTGGCGCGGAGTTGAGCCGGGTGGCCAGCGTGGAGGCCCTCGAGCCCACCCGCACCCGGGTGTTGTCGGCCAGGGAGTTCCAGGCGTACCTCGGGCAGCACCCCCAGGCCTGCCTGGCGCTGTTACGCAACGTGCGGTCCCGATTGTCCGACGCAGAACGCATGCGGGTGGAGATCGTGGTCTATGACGCCACCACCAGGGTTGCCCGCTGCCTGGCGGATCTCGCCGTTCGCCACGGGGTGCCGGTGGGTGAAAACGATCAGCTGGTGCTGCGGATCTCCCAGGAGGAACTGGCCGGATGGGTGGGGGCGTCACGGGAGTCAGTGGCCCGGGCCATGAAGTCCCTGCGCAACCGGGCGCTGGTGTCCACCGGGTACCGCCAGATCGAGATCTTGGACCTCGAAGGCCTTCGAACCAGCTCCGGCGGCCAGTAGTAGGACCCGGCCCGGCGGCACGGCTTGGGTCAGCGGCGGCGGGCCCGGCGGCGGGCGGCCAGACCCTCGGCGCGACCAGCGGCATCGGGAGCGGTCCAGTTCGACCAGCGGACCCGACCCGAACTCTGCACGAAGTCCAGCCGCACCCGGAATCCGAAGGGCAGGGCTTGTGAGCTCAGACCCAGCTCGCTGACCAGGGGATGGCTGGCCACGTCGTGCACCACCAGCTGGCACGGACCCACCAGGCGGATCTCGTGCACATCACGGATGACCGCGGCGGCGGTCACCACCTGCAACAGGTCTCGGGCCGGTTGATCTTCGGCGTCGATGAGGGCCTTGGAGAACAGCTGCGGCAAACCCCCGGCCCGGACGGCATCGATCACGCCACTCAGCGCGGCGCCGGCTCCTTGGCCGACGCTGTCCACAGCCGCCCCTAGAAGGCGTCGGGCCAGGTCAGCACCGTTGAGGACCTCGTCCAGGAACTCCCCGGCGTCATCGACGGGATCGGGGGTGATGGCCAACAGTGGATGGCCGCCGCGGGCCCGGGCCTGGGGCTGGTAGCGGTCCAGCCCGTACACGGACATTGACACCGGGAGCTGCAGACCGTCGGCGGGACCGAAATCCGCCAGCGCCTTGGGCCAGCCCAGCCCCTCCCGGCCGGTGGTGAGGGACATGGGGTTGTCCACCCACACGAACGGCACGAACATGGCGAAATCAGGCGCATCGTTGCCTGCAGTGGGGGAACGCCAACGGACCCGGCTGGGTAGCCACACCACCAACTGCTTCTCCGCCAGCTGACCCAACCGGTCAAAGCCGGGCGCCAGGGATGACACCGTGCTGATCTCGCCCACGCTGAGCATGGCCAACGATCCCACCGGATCCACCTCGACCGCCCCGCCGGTCAGCTCGGCGAAGCACCGGCGGGCCAGGCGTTGGGCCCGGTCGGGGTCCACCTGCACCAACCAGCTGAACAGGGTGGTGTTGGCGGAGGCGTAGGGGCCGCGCACCGAGGTCAGCGCCCCCACCCGGTTCGGGGGCCTGGGGTCAGCGGCCCCGGCGGCGGGGATCGGGGTCGCGCCGGTCGGGGTGGCGGGGGTGGGGGCGGGGGTCGCGGTGGGCGCGGGGGTCGCGGTTGGGGCGGGGGTCGCGGTTGGGGCGGGGGTCGCGGTTGGGCGGGGGTCCGGGGTTGGTGGGCCACCGCGGCCGCCGTGGGCCAGCCAGCTCTGTTGACCGAGCACCGGCAGCACCCGCTCCACGACCTCGGCGCCCACCCCGCACTGCGTCGCCAGGGCCCGCACCGCCCGGATGGCGGAGATGACCGCGGCCTCCACGCAGCCGCCGTCCACCAGGTTGGCGGTCCAGTCCCCCGCGATCCACAGCCCATCCACCCCGCTGTGTTCGGGCTCGAGGCGGTACCAGGGGTTTTCGGGCGGGGTGGTGATGTAGCGCCCGGCCGGCTGATCGTTCAGGCGGGTCCACAACACCCCACCCATGGCCGCCACTGGACGGGCGGGCGGCGCCACCGGCTGGACGCGGCGCACCACTCTGGCCCCGCGGCGAGGCGGATCCGGTAGCACGTCGAGGTACTGCAGGGAGCAGGCGGCGCGTCGTTCGATCTCCGCCTGGTCGCCGCTGGCGGTGTCGGGCCAGACCCCGCAGCCGTATCCGATGCGCACCTTGGAACCGGGAGCCCACCGTTCGGACGCGGCCACCTGGTCCATGGGGCAGTAGGTCGAGAACGGCTGGTCGTAGGAGGACACCACCGATGCCTGGAACCGGTCGTTCAGCCGGCCGGCCAAGCCGTCACGTTCACCGTCACCGTCACCGTCACCGTCGCTGGTGGCGGGTCCGTTGCCGGCGGAGCCGTCGGGGTCAGCGGACCACACCTGGTAGGCGATGGTGGCCACGCTGGCCTGGTGGGCGAACATCTCCCGCCAGCCGGCCACCTCCACCAGCGGGTCATACAGACCGGCACCGGCGGCCAGGACCGGGGCCGGCACCGCCAAGATGACATGGTCCACGTCCACGCCGAGCGTGAGCACCTCGCGGGCCTCGGCGGGGTCCTCGGGCAGCCCGTTCTCCAGGTCCTCGGCGCTGACCCGGGCCCGGTCCAGGCCGGCCTGGTCCCAATCGGGCTCGGCGCACCACTGCGGCGGCCGGTCTGACCCCGCCCAGGAGAAGGGATCCCACTGGTCCACCTCCACCTCGGCCTGACGATGCAACGTGACCGATGTCAGCGTGTGGCGCTGGTCGATCTCCACCGCCCGCAGATCCCGGAAGAACGCGAAGTGCACGCCCCGCTGCCGGGCCACCTCGTACAACGGGGCCAATACCACCTCGCCCATGGAGGAGGTCATGCGGAACCCGAAGCGCTCGTGATAACCCCCGAGCAGTCGCAGCAGGGCCGACAGACCCCGGCCGGCGGCCAGGTCCGGCACCCCGATGTGACCGCGTTGGTAGGCGAACACCAGGTCATAGAGGGCCCACAGCACCGAACCGGAGCTCAATGACCCGGCTTTGGCGCCGTGATCGGCGAACCATTGGCGCAGCTCCACGCCGTCGATGCTGCCGAAGCCCACTTCCAGCAGCCGGTCTTTTTGCAGGCCCCGCAGCGACGCGGTCAGCAGGTCCAAGCCCACGAACAGCTGCCGGCGGCGGCCCTCACCGCGCCCGGAGGTGGGACGCAGCACCGCCTGGCTGCACACCCTGGCGACCTGCAACATCGCCAACAGCAACCGCAACCGCAGGCGGGTGATCAGCCCCGGCTTTTCGCCCGGGACCTCGCCCAGGTTGCGGGGCACCAACCGCACCCCGAGTCGCACCCCCAGTCCCACCAGCCGGGCGAAACACCAGGTGGGACCGCCGGTGGTGGCGTCCGCGAACATCGAACGGGCGGTGAGCGCCAGCACTTCCGCCACTCGTCGGACCGAGGTCCCGAGGTTGGGGATTTCCGCCGCCTCGAGGTCCGAACGATCCCCGCCGGACCCGCCGGGGCCACCGGACGCGTCGGGCTCATCGGGCTCATCGGGCTCCAACGGGAACTGCAGCCGCAACGCCGATACCGACTTCGGCTGATGGTGGTCGGGCCACTCCTCGTACAGGATCACCTCGTCGAGGCCCTCGAACGCCCCCTCGAACGTGCGGTGGTGGGTCCGGCGATCCTGCGGGAGTTCTTCCACCTGGTGATCGAGCAGTTGCCGGGTCCAGCGCAGCGCGTTGCGGTAGAAGCCGAACCACAGGTGCAGTCCGTGCTCCTCGATGCGGTGGTGATGGTCGGGATTGCGTCCGGAGGCGCACTTGCCACCCAAACGCCAACCCCGGGTGTACACGGTGATCTCGAAGCGGGGGTCAGTCCCATCCCTGAGCGCAGGGTCGCTGAGGGCCAAGGCCGCGTAGAGACCGGCGACCCCACCCCCGATGATGGCCACCCGCTTCGGTTCCCGAACGGTCACGGGTGGGCCAACCCGAACTCGCTGCGCCGCGCTTCCTCCCGTACCCCTGCGGCGTTGGCCCCATCGGCCAGTTCCATCGCCCGGCGGATCCTGGCCTCGGCCACCTCGGCGGGCTGGGGCACGAAGCGCACCCACCCCACCAAGGTTCGGGCTGCCCACAACGGGGCTTCGGCCGCCTCGCAGCACGCCAGCGCCGTTTCGAAGTAACCCACGGCGCGCTGGTGGTGGCCCAGGAAGGCCGTCAACACGCCCAGCACCCGGTCGATGGGGCCGGCGCAGGTGGCGCTGTTGTGGGCCATCATCCCGGCAAAGGGGGCCAGCCGGTCCACCAGCGTGGCGGCGGCGGCTCGGTCCCCCAGGATGGCGGCCACGTCGGCGTACTGCACCAGGGCGGTGCTCCACAGGGTGTTGTACGGCATCTGCGTGAAGTCGGTGCCGGCGTCGTGGACGAAGGTGGCCGCAGCACGGTCCAAACGACCGGCGCTGGCGTGCAACAGCGATACCGACGAGCGCAAGGCGGCGATGCCCGGGTTCTTCTCCAGGGCGTCGATGAGCAGGCCTTCCAGCTCCCCTTGGCGGCCCTGCTCCCGGCGGATGGCCAGCAGTTGGGCCACGAACATGGAGTCCGTTTCGGGTTGGCCGGTGGCCTTGCCGATGATGCGTACCTGCGCCGCGGCTTCCTCGGCCCCGTCAAGGTCTCCGGCCAACAACCGTCGCCAACCGGCGTGCATGGCCAGGTAGTACCGCAACCCCGGCTGGTTCAGGCGTTCAGCCAGTTCGTCGCACAGGTGCAGCGCCCGGTCCACCTCGACCAGGTCGGGGACCTCGCTGGCGGTCCGGGCCCGGTGCTCCGCGGCCCAGAATCGGGCCAACAGATCCGGACCTCGCGCCGCGAGGGTCATGGCCTCCGCAGTGTCCGCCAGACGACGGGCGAGCGTTTCGGGGACTCTGATGGCGTTGTGGCCAACGGTGAGCACGTTGGCCAGGGCGGCCTCGTCGGCGCTGCCGCGGGCCAGTTGCACGGCCTCATCCACCAGGGCCAGCCGCTGCTCGAACGGCACCACGTGCAACCGCTCCAACGCCGACAACGCCAGCAGCCGGGCCCGGTCGGCGGGCTTGCCGGCTCCGCTCACGGTAACGGCCTCGATGGCCAGATCGAGCATGGCCAGCCGGGCCTGGTCCCCGCTCCCGGTGGAGGACTGGATGCCACGGGAGTTCGCCAGCACCGCCGCCACCAACAGGTCCGGCTGCTGCAGTTGGTGGCCCACCGATGCCGCCTCCAGCAACGTTTCCCGGAAGGCGGGGTTGCCGGCCTGGCGTTGGGCTAAACCCAGCAACAGCAGGGTCCGGGCCCGTTCGCCCGGGCCGGCTTCCGGCAGCCGGCCCAGCAGGTCAAGGGCGCTTTCAAGCCATTGTTCGGCTTCTTCGGCACCCACTCCGTCCAGCGCCGCCCGCCCCGCCTCCACCGACCAGTAGAAGGCTTTGGGCAGACACTCCACTCGCCCTGAGGCCAGCCAGTGACGGGCCAGGCCCGCGGCCAGGGCGGCGCGTCGGTGGGGATGGGCCTCCACCTGGGCCTCGTAGGCTTCCGCCACCATGCGGTGCAGTTGCTGGCGACGCAGCAGGCCGAGTTGCTCGTACAGGGTGCGCTGAGCCAAACCATGGGAGAACGTCAGCCAACCACTCACGGTGGGCGATTCGGCCACCATGGCCGCCGCCGCCGCCCGGTCCATGGCCTCCACCACGTCGTCCACCCCGGTCCCGACCACCTCCGCCACCAGCAACGGATCGAACTCCACGCCCACCACCGCTGCCGCGCTGAGGCTGCGCACCACGGCGTTGCCCAACCGTTGCACCCGCTGCAGGATCACGTCGCGCACGCTGCGGGGCAGGCTGATGTGCCAGTTGGGCTCGGTGGACCAGCGGCCCTCGGCGTTGCGGGTGACCGCCCCCCGCTCGGCCAGGTCCCGCAAGATCTCCACGATGAAATAGGGGTTGCCGGCCGCCTCCCGACCGACCGCCAGCGCGAATTGGCGGGCGGTGAGGTCCAGCTGATGACCGGCGGCCGCTCCCACCAGGTCACACACCTCGTCATCGTCGAACCCGTTGAGGCGCACGGTCCGCACCCGTTCCAGCCGGGCCACCACCCCCAAGGTGTCGCTGAGAGGGTGATCGGCGTGGACCTCGCTGTCGCGGTAGGTGCCGACCAGCGCCAGGGGCAAATCGGTGTGGCGGGCCAGATGCCGCAACAGGGCCAAGGTGGCGTTGTCCGCCCAGTGCAGGTCATCGAGCACCAGGGCCACCGGGCAGTGGCCGGCGAGGCGCCGGAGGAACACGGTGACGGCATCGAACAGCTCGGCCCGATCGATCTCACGGGTGTCGGGGGCGCCGCCGGGCTGACCCAACCGCGCTCCCAACGCGGGGACCAGCCGGAACAGCACCGGTTGGATCACCGCACGGAGCTCCTCCAGCAGTTCATCGGTGGCGGTTTCGGCCACGTGCTGCAACGCCACCGCGAACGGTCCGTAGGGACGGGCCAGATCCTCGTCACAAGCACCGTAGAGCACGATCAGGTCCGCTCCGTGGGCCGCGTTGCGGGTCACCTCGGTCACCAGAGCCGTCTTGCCGATACCGGGCTCCCCGCTGATCAGCACCAGCTGGCGGTGACCCTTGCGGGCGGCCTCCAGGGCGTCGGCCAGATGAGCCTGCGCCGTTTGTCGACCCACGAAACGGAACGCCACCCCGGCGCTGATACGGGCCGGCAGCGGGAACTCCACCTCGGAGCGTTCGCGGGGCCAGTCCAGCTCGAGCACCCCGATGGGTTCGGGCAAACCCCGCAGCAACTCCGGTCCTCGATCCACGAAACGATGCTCGGTGGGCGCCGCGATCAGGGCCACGGTCTGGGAGACCAGCACGTCTCCCCCGTTGGCGGCGTTACACAATCGAGCCGCCTGGTTCACCGCCAGCCCGTAGTAGTCACCGTGGTGGGGCACCGCGTCGCCCACCGACACGCCCACCCGCATGGACACGTGGTGGGCCCCCACCGCACCGGCGCGCTGCACCGCCATCTGCATGGCCGCCGCCGCGTCCAGCGCCCGATGCACCGATTCGAACACCGCCATCACGCCGTCGCCCACGCTTTTGACCTCGGAACCGCCGAAGCGGTCGAGCTGTGTGCGCAGCATCGAGAAGTGGCTGCGACGAAACCGTTCGGCGGCCTCCACACCCAGGTGCGCGGTCAAGGCGGTGGAACCAACCAGGTCCGTGAACAGGAACACCCGTAACAAGGTGGCCCGGGAGGCCAGTTCGCTCCCTGGCCCGGACATCCCGGTGGGGTCGTCGAGGCTGTTCAAGGGCCCGGGGCGGGCCATGGCTGGGGTCGGGCGCGCCCGGTCCCACTCAGACGCGTCGGTCATGGTTCACCCGCGCCGCTTGCACCCGTTCGGCCCTCCCGCTTTCCGCCCGCACGCTAGTGCCGCAACCCCGCAGCCGTCGGACCGACCATGTTGCGGCCGCCAAGGCTGAGGGTGCCCGATCACGGCTCGATGGCCGCCGCGTTGACCGGCCCGGATGCCACCGATGGCAGGTCCGGGCGGGATGGCAGCGCCGCATCTTCGGCCAGCGCCACCCGGCGTCTCGGGCGTTCGAGCAGGGCACTGGTGCTGAGCAGGCCGAACATGATCAGCCCGGCCACCGCCCAAGCAGTGCCGGCGCCGGCCCAGTCATACAGCGGTGCTGACGTGAACGCACCAATGGCGGCGGCGGCGGATCCGGCCGCTTCCCCCAACCCCTGGGCGGAGGCGGCGTCGCGTTTGGGTGCCGCCTCCGCCAACGCGGCCTGCGTTCCCGGGGACTGGACCGCTTCCAGCAGGCCGTGTGGGATGACCAACAGCACGATCAGCGGCACCGAGGTCAACACGCCATAGGACGCCATCAACGGCACCGTGGCCAGAGCGGAGATCACCGAGGTGAAACGGGGGCCGTACCGGTCCGACAAGGCCCCGGCCCGGCGGGCCACCAACAACATGGGCAGGGCGAACCCGGTAAGGGACAGGGTGACCACCATGGTGGAGGCCCCCAACCGGTCCAGGTGGGTGGCCCACAACGGCTCGAATACCCCAATGGAGTAACGGAAGGACACCACCACCAGCGCCGCCGCCAGCACCCGACGGGTGGTGATGAGCCGCCGCAGCACCCGCCGATCAGCCACCGCCGCCGCCAGCTCCTCGCCCCGGGCCTCCGTCATCTCCATCCGGGCGATGGGTACCAGCATCACCAGCACCGCCACCCCGAACACGGCGAAGGGCAGGCGCACATCACCCAGCTCGGTCAACACGCCACCGATGGGCGGACCGAACACGAAGCCGGCCAGGTAGGCGGCGTAGAACGTGCCCAACAGCTCGCCGGGGTTGCCGTTGCTGGCCAGCAGGATGGCCCGGCGGGCCGGCGGCACCAACATGCCCACCCCGGCGCCCAGCAGAGCCCGGGCGGCCACGAACTGCCACAGCTCGGTGGCCACTGCGAACCACAACAGACCGCAGCCGCTGGCCAGGACCCCCACCCGCAATATCAGCCGGGCGTGGCCCCGGTCCGCGTAACGGGACAGCGACAGTTGTGTGACCAGCGCCGCCGCGAACGCCGCCCCGGCGATCCAACCCAAGCTTCGTGTTTCAAGGCGGTAGCGGTCTTGCAACTCCGCCAGGAGGGCGAACACCGTGCTGACCCCGCCCATGGTGACCGCGGCCACCACATACAGGCCCCGGACTGAGGCCGTGGACAGCGCCGTTTCGGGTGGTGGGGCGGCGCTCGGGCCTGCGGTGCGGCCGCCGGTGCCGTCGGGGGTGGCGCCGCGGGAGCCCTCATCCATCGGTGCAGTCTGGCACGGCCGGCCCCACCCGGATGACGAAACCGAATCAGCTCAGACCCGCTCAGACCTCGTTCGACCCCGTCACGGCCGCGTCATGGCCGCGTCATGGCCGCGTCATGGCCGCGTCATGCTCGTCAGGCCAAGCCTCCACCAGCTTGCGCCAGGTGACCGGCAGAGGCTCAGGCATGATCCTGGTATCGGCCAGGGTGGTGGTGAAGTTCGTGTCGCCATGCCAGCGGGGCAGCACATGGACATGCAGATGCTCTGGCACCCCGGCCCCGGCGGCTGCGCCCAGGTTGGCGCCCACGTTGATGCCGTCGGGCCGATACGCCGCCTTGATGGCCACCACCGCCCTGGTCACGGTGTGCCACAGCTCGGCGGTGGTGTCGGGGTCGAGGTCCTCCAGGTGCACCACGGCGGCGTTGGGCAGCACCAACAGATGACCCGATACGTAGGGATAGAGGTTCAGCAGGGCGAAGCACCGATCACCCCGCCAGACGATCAGCGTCTCGTCATCGGGCCGTCCGCTGTGCAGGATCCGCTCGAACAGCGTCCCGCCGGGTTGCATGTCCTCACCAGGAACGGGCCGGTCCCTGTGAGGCTGGTCAGAGGCCGACGTCGGGTCTCGGAGAGCCTCGGGTTGGGTCAGCGAGTCCAGGTAGTGGGCCCGCCAACCGGCCCACAGACGATCCACCGTGAAGCTCAGCTGTGGGGATCGTCGGAGGGGTTCACGGTCTCGGCGCGCAGACGGTCGAGGAAAGCTGCTAGCGGCACACCCCGCTCGACGGCGGCGCCGCGGGCGTTCACACCCAGGCTGGTGGCCGCCACGTCCTCCGCGCCAACCACCAGCACGTAGGGCAGCTTGTCCACCTTGCCCTTGCGAACACGGGCGCCAAGGGATTCTTCAGCGCTGGCCAGATCGGCCCGGAACCCGGCGCTGACCAGCTCCTTCACCACCTGCTCGGCATAGGGCTGATGGTCATCGCTCACCGGCAGCACCCGGGCCTGGACCGGCGCCAACCAGGTGGGCAGGGCCCCGCCGTAGTGCTCCAGCAGCACCCCGAAGAACCGCTCGACCGAACCGAACAAGGCCCGGTGCAACATGAAGGGCTGGTGGCGCTGGTTGTCCGCCCCCACGTATTCCAGGCCGAAGCGCTCCGGCAGATTCAGGTCCAGCTGGATGGTGGACAGCTGCCACTTGCGGCCGATGGCGTCACGGACGTCGATGTCGATCTTGGGGCCGTAGAACGCCGCGTCGCCCTCCTTGACGGCGTAGGGCAAACCCTCGGCCTCCACCGCGGCCCGCAAAGCCTCGGTGGCAGTGGCCCACACCTCGTCGGTGCCGATGGACTTTTCGGGGTTGCGGGTGGAGAGATTGGCCTCGAACTCATCGAAACCGAACGCCCGCAGCACCGACAACACGAAGTTCAGCAGGCTCTTGATCTCCCCACCGACCTGGTCCGGGGTGCAGAAGATGTGGCTGTCGTCCTGGGTGAAGCCCCGGATGCGCAACAAGCCGTGCAGGGTCCCGGCCCGTTCGTAGCGGTACACCGTGCCCAGCTCGAACAACCGCAAGGGTAGTTCACGATAGGAGCGCTGCCGGGACCGGAAGATCAGGCAGTGCATGGGGCAGTTCATGGGCTTGGGGTAGTACACCCCGTTGTCCATCTCCATGGGCGGGTACATCCCGTCCTTGTAGAAGTCCAGGTGCCCGCTGGTCTCGAACAGCTGCCCGTTGGCCAGGTGCGGGGTGTAGACGAACTCGTAGCCGCCGCTCTGATGGCGGGCCCGGGAGTAGTCCTCGATCAGCTTGCGCACGGTGGCGCCGCGAGGGTGCCACACCGCCAGCCCGCCGCCCAGCTCCGTGGGGAAGGACAGCAGATCCATCTCCACCGCCAGCTTGCGATGGTCCCGCTTGGCCGCCTCCTCCAGCAGGGTGAGGTAGGCCTCGAGCTCTTTCTTGGTGGCCCAGGCGGTGCCGTAGATGCGTTGCAGCATGGGCTGGCGTTCGTCACCGCGCCAGTACGCCCCGGCCACCCGCATCAGCTTGAAGTGACCGAGGAAGGTGCTGGTGGTGGGCACGTGGGGGCCCCGGCACAGGTCCACGAAGCGGGGCGGGTTCTCGTACAGCCGCACCGTGCCGGACTCGGTGACCGAGGTGGGGTCGTCCACCGAGCCTTCGATGATCTCCCGCTTGTAGCGGTGGTCCTTGAAGATCTGCAGGCCCTCCGCCACCGGGCATTCCCGCCGCAGGAACGGCTGGCCCTCAGCGATGATTTCCCGCATCCGGGCGTCGAGCCGGTCCAGGTCCTCGGGGTGGAAGGTCCCGCCGCCGGGAAGCTCGAAGTCGTAGTAGAAGCCGTTCTCCACCGGGGGGCCGATGGCGAAGGTGGCGCCGGGGAACACATCCAGCACCGCTTGGGCCAGCACGTGCGCCGTGGAATGGCGGATGGTGTACAAGCCGCGCTCGGAGGTGTCGGTAAGCACGGCCACGGTGGCACCGTCGGGCAGCGGATCCCGCAGATCCCGCTCGATACCGTTCACGTTGACGATGACCGCCGCCTTGGCCAGCCGCGACCCGATCGAGGCCGCCAAATCGGCCCCGGTGGATCCCTCCGCCAGCGCTCGGGAGGAACCATCGGGCAGCGTGATCACAATGTCGGCCATAGCGCCGGTCAGCCTACCGAGCTGGCTCGGTTGCTTGGTTGAGGGTTTCTCGGCCGCTCGGGGTTGGCAGTGCTTGCTGCTCGCCTCCCTGTCGGTCGGCGAGTGTCGGCGGCTCGCTGGCGCTCGCCCGCCGACCTGGCGCCCTTGCAGGTGGTGCAAGCACCGCTCCCCAGGTCTCCGTCCGGCGCCAGCGCCAGCGCTGCTCCGCTCAGAGCCCACGACGCCGGGCTGGTCGGGCGCGGGTTTCACTCGCGGCTAGGACCTGACACCAGGTTGGCCGTCGCACCTGGCCATCGCGTCAGGCTAGGCCCCGAGGGTGGGGTTGGGGCCCCGCCCGAGCGCCGCTAGGGAGGCGCCAGCCGACCGATCAGCACACCAAGCGAAGCTCGCCTGATGGGGGGAGGAGCCGCCAGGCGACGGCGGGGGGCGCAGCCCCCCGTTCAAGAACCCGCCCCGCCACACTGTCAGGAAGCCGCAGTAAGCAACGCCGAACTCGCCCCGCACTCAGGCGCGAAACCGCCTCCAGCAAACCCAGACCTCAACGCCCACCGCGACCCCACCCATGCGTGGGGTCGATTCGCGCTCAGCCAGCCTGCAGCCAGCGCTGAGCCAGCACTCGGCCAGCCTGCGGCCATCCTGCGGTCGGCCCGGTCCTTGAGCTACCGTGAAGCACATGTCCGAGGTCGGTATTCGAGCGCTGAAGCAGAACGCCTCGGCGGTCGTAGCGGCAGCTGCTGCCGGTGAGACGGTGATCATCACGGATCGGGGCAAGCCTGTGGCGCGTTTGACGAGGATTCCCACCTCGCGTCTTCGTGCGTTGATCGACGCCGGGCGGGCCCGACCGCCGCGGCTGTCCCTCGCTGAGCTGGCGGCACCCCGAAGCGGCCCGAACCTGTCTGCGGCGCTGGCCGATCTGCGAGCCGAGGAGCGGTACTGAGCGTGGCCTTTTACATCGACACATCGGCGCTGGCGAAACTGGTCGTGGCCGAATCAGAGACCGGCTCCCTCCGTGCCTGGTTCGCCGAAGCGGACCGTGAGCCCGTCGCCTGCGACGTTGTCCGCGCCGAGCTCATGCGGGCCGTGCGGCGGGCCGCGCCGGATCGGGTGATGCAGGCCAGAGCGGTGCTGGACTCCATCACCCTGACCGAGGTGACCGCCACCTTGTTTGAGCAAGCGGGCCGCCTCGATCCCCCGACGCTGCGGTCCCTCGACGCGGTCCACCTCGCTGCCGCGCTCGATCTGGGCGATGACCTCAGCGGGTTCGTGACCTACGACGACCGGCTCGCCCAAGCCGCAACCGCAAACGGCATCAAGGTGATCAGCCCGCGCTGAGGTTGCGGAAAGCCTCCCGGCCCACCGCCCACCCCGGTGCAGAACGACAGCAGGTCCTGGTGCGGCGCCAGCAGCGGGCGTCAGGCGGTGAGGCCGCTGGTCATCTCTTCCACGGAAAGGCCGAGCGCCGAGCCGAGGGTTTGCAGCACGGGCGAGGGTCGTGGCGCTGTGCGGCCGGACCGACTTACGTCGTAGGCAACCCGCATGAGGGCTTGGCGTTGGTCCGGAAGCAGACGAGCGTCGAGCCGCCGTACCAGTGCTTCGAAGCTGGCGGAGTCAAAGCTCTGCAAGGACTCGAACCCGGCTGCGGCGCACGCCCGGGCGATCTCGGCTGCTCGGGGCGGCGGATCGTCCACCCGTTCGCGGGACAGCCCCGCCAACGTCAAGGCCAAGCCGGACCGGTACAGCTCGTCGCGTTCGGCCTGCTCAATGGGCCGGCCGGCCTCCACTTCGAACTGATGCGAACAACCGTCACAAACGAGGAGACTGCCGTAGGCCGCGCTGCGCCGCTGGAACGGGGCGAAGGACAGGACCATGCCGGCGGCGCTCGTCCCGTGGACGCTGATAACCCGCCAGGGGCGTTCAACCCCTTCCCTCGGGCACACGAACCGACCGCGCTGGATCGTCCGCTCAGAGCTCGTGCCGAAGCTGGCGTGTCTGGTGCTCCAGCGTCGCATCACGATGCACACCCGTGCGTAGCCATGGTCACGACCTTTTTCGATGGTCTGGACCCGCCTCACGCTACCTGGGCATGCCGATTCGCACAACGGGGTGAGGTGACCCCGTCAGCCGGCGTTCAACCGGGACGAACCGTGCTAGAGGTCGATGCCGAGCAGGGCGGCGGTTTTGGACACGCCATGGCCGGCGGCGATGGCGTGGTCGATTGCGGCGAGGGCCCCGGGGGTATCGAGGTCGTCATCGAGGCAGGCCCGGACCTCGGCCAGGGCGCCGTCACCTTCGCCAGCGTCGGCCCAGCGTGCCAGACGGGCGGCGGCCTGCGGCATCAGCTCGTCACTCCAGGACCATTCATGGCGGTAGTGCTGACCCAACAGCATCAGGCGGATGGCCCGGGGGTCCCACTCCTTGCGCAACTCGGACACGAACACCAAGTTGCCCAGGGACTTGGACATCTTGTGCCCGTCCTTCCAGACCAGGGCGGCGTGCATCCAGTGCCGGGCCAGGGGCTCCCCGGTCAGGCAGCGGGACTGGGCGGCGGAGCACTCGTGATGGGGGAACACCAGGTCCGCCCCTCCCCCGTGCAGGTCGATGGTGTCACCGAGTTCCCGTTGGGCCAGCGCGGTGCATTCGATATGCCAGCCCGGCCGTCCCGGGCCCCAGAGCGAATCCCACGCCGGTTCGTCCTCCAGGGAAGCCTGCCACAGCACGAAATCCAGCGGGTTCCGTTTGCGCGGATCATCGGGGTTGCCGCCCCGCTCGGCGGCGAAGGCCAACATGGCGGGCTGGCCCAGACCGAACAGCAGACCGAAATCGGGGTCGGTGCCCACATCGAAGAACACCGCGCCCTCCGCCACGTAGGCATGGCCGGCGTCGATGAGCTGGCCCACCACCTTGCGGATCTCCGCGATGGCGGAGGTGGCCCGGGGCGCGCTGTACACCGGCAGGAAGTTCAGCGCCTCGAGATCAGCCTCCAGACGGGCCACCTCCCGGGCGGCGAGGTCCAGATAGTGGATGTTGAGCTCCTTGGCCTTGGCCAGCAGCGGATCGTCCACGTCGGTGATGTTGCGCACGCAACGGGTCTCGTGGCCCCGGTCCCGCAACCGGCGTTGCAGCACGTCATAGACCATGAACGTGGCGGCGTGGCCCAGATGGGTGGCGTCATAGGGGGTGATGCCGCAGGTGTACATGGTGACCACTGGGCCCGGGGTGAACGCCACCACCTCACGGCGGGCGCTGTCATACAACCGCATCGGCGCCGGCCCCCCCGCGGTGCTCATCGGATGCCGGTGAACTTCACCGCGGCCCGGGTCTTGTAACGGATGTTGAGCTGCAACAGCACCGCCGCGAAGGCTTCGATCGGAGCGGCGTTGGACAGCTGACCGGCATCCAACGGCCGCAGCGCCGGCAGGGCGGCCACGATCTCAGAGGCCACCTCAGTGGCGGAGAGATGGTCCGAGCAGACCAGCACGTCACTTTCCACCGGCTCGCTGATGTCGCCGAGTTCCTTGGCCGGCACGTGGTGGAACGCCGCCGCCACCCGGGACTTGGGCACCGCCGCTTGGATGTTGGCGGCCACCGAGCCGCGGGGAGGTACCAAGGGTTGGAACTCCGGCCCAACCCTGGCCAGGGCGTTGCACATCGAGATCACGACCTTGCCCTTGAGCTGGTCCGACACCTGCAGGGCGGTGGAGGTGGCGGCGTCCCACGGGGTGGCGATGACCACCACGTCCGCCGCCGCTGCGCCCTCGTTGTCGGCGGCGTCGATCACCAGCGAATGCGCCGCCCAGCGCTCCACAAGATTGTCACGCACCTCCATCGCCCGATACTTGGACCTCGAGCCCAGCACCACTTCGAAACCATTGACGGCCAGCCGTACAGCCAGCCCACTTCCCGCGGGGCCGGTCGCCCCCAGAACACCGATGCGCACGGCCGACACAGTAGCCCGCACGGCCCAACGCCTCGGATCCACCGATTCCGGCTTGGTCCGTGGGCCCCGCCCGAGCGGCCCCACCAGGTCACCGCTGGCGCCGGACGTAACGTGGCGCCCGGCCACGGCGGTCCAATCTCGGCGCCGCCAGCACGGGCGCACGCCGACGATGCGTGGCGCTGCCGGCCCGACCTGAGGAGAACCGACAATGTCCGCTGGCCTGTTGGACGGCAAGAAGATCCTGGTCACCGGGGTGCTGACGGATGCGTCGCTCGCATTTTCGGTGGCCCGCTTGGCTCAGGAGCAAGGTGCTGAGCTGCTGTTGACCGGCGCCGGGCGGGGCCTGTCCTTGACCGTTCGCACTGCCCGCAAGCTGCCGCGGCCGGTGGACGTCCTCGAGCTCGACGTGACCGACGCCACTCACGCCGAAGCGGTGCGGGCTCAGCTCAGCGAGCGTTGGGGCGTCCTCGATGGGGCGCTGCACGCCATCGGCTTCGCACCGCCCAGTTGTCTGGGAGGCGGGTTCCTCGAGGCACCGTGGTCTGACGTGTCGGTGGCGGTGCAGATCTCCGCGTACTCGCTCAAGACCATCGCCGAGATCTGCGCGCCGTTGATGCCCGACGGCGGATCGTTGGTGGGGCTGGATTTCGACGCCACCGTGGCCTGGCCGGCCTACGACTGGATGGGGGTGGCCAAAGCCGCCTTCGAGTCCACCGCCCGCTACCTGGCCCGTGACCTGGGTCCGCGCAACATCAGGGTGAACCTGGTGGCGGCGGGGCCCATCAAGACCATGGCCGCCAAATCCATTCCGGGATTCGCCGCGTTCGAGGATGCCTGGGGTGAGCGGGCACCGTTGGGCTGGGACGTCAAAGATCCCGAGCCGGTGGCCCGGGCCTGCGTGGCGCTGCTGTCAGACTGGTTCCCGGCCACCACCGGGGAAATCATCCACGTGGACGGCGGCTACCACGCCATAGGCGCGTGACCGCGGTGTGAGCGGTGGCTCAGCAGTACTGGACGAGGGTGGCGTAGGGATTGGTCCACCCGCTGCCGCCGGGGTGGATCTCGAAGTGCAGATGCGGGGTGCCCGAGGCGTTGCCGGTATCGCCCACATAGCCCACCACGTCACCCTGGCTGACTCGTCCCAGGGTGCCGAAGGAGTCCAGATGGGCGTAGTAGTAGCGGTTGCCGTCATCGCCCAACAGGAACACCCCGTTGCCACCGGCCCAGTCCCAGCCGTAGTCCACCGCCTCGCCGTCCACGGTGGCCACTACCGGGGTGCCGTAATCAGCCCAGATGTCCGTGCCGCGGTGGGACCGACCTCCGGAGCGCGCCGCCCCCCAGGTGTCACTGAAGCTGTACCCCCCCGTGATCGGGCACAGCCAGTCAACGGGCACGGCCGGTCGTGGCGGCGGGGGTGGGGGCGGGGCCTCGCCAGCGCCGCCTGAGCCGTCTGAACCATCTGAGCCGCCTGAGCCGGCCGCGGCTTGGGCCCGAACCGCTTCCTCGTACGCCGCCAATGCCGCCGCGGCCTCGGCCTCGCGTCGAGCCTGGTCTGCCACCCGGTCCGATTCCTTACGGGCCGCGTCCATCTGCTCCAACTGGTCGAGGTGTTGGAACAGGGCCTCTCGACGGGCGGCCAGCTCGCTGCGATAGCGGTCGGCCTCGGACCGCCGCTGTTCCAACTCCGACAGCTGGCGGTCCAGCGTGGCCTTGATGGAGGCCAACGCGTCGGTACGGCTGCGGGTCTCGCCTCGCGCCGCCCGGGACAAGGCGGAGGCCAGCGCTTGGCTGTTGGGATCAACGCCCAACCCGGTGGACTGGTTGCTGCCCCTCCGGATGTACTCGTTCAACGCTTCTTCGGCCACCAGCTGGCGCAATCTCGCCGAATCGGCCTGGGTCAGCTCGATCGAACGCTCGGCGGCGCCGATGGCCAACTCGGTCTCCTCCAGATCCAGTTCCACCGCCAGGAACGCCTCCGCCGCGGCGCTCGCCTCGTCCCGGGCGGCTTGCAGCTCGGCCTCATTGGCACCCACGTCACCGGGCGCACCCACCGCCCAAACCAGGCTGACCAGCAACACCATGGCCAGCAGCACCACGCGAGGCACCGGGCGCCGACGGCGTGGCGGTCTGGCCGGCGCCGGAGCGGTTTGATCCCCCGACCAGGGCCGGGAATCGCGGCGCGGGAGGACCATGCGCAACGAAGACTAGTGAGCCACCGTCGCCGTGTTGAGCCCTACATCGATGATTGACGGTGACCGCCGCGGCGCAGTTCGGGGTTTTCCCCGGCCGGGCAGCGGCGCGGTGGAGGCCCCGCGGCACCCCGGCACCGGCATGTAGGGTCGAGCGCCGTGCCCGAAACCGCTGTGCCGCCCACTGCTGACACTGCTGACACTGCCCACGCTGCGGACACTGCGGATCCGGTCGTGGAACTGAGCGGTATTCGCTTCCGGCGGGGTGATCGGGACCTGCTGTCGGACGTGAACTTCCGGCTCGGTGCCGGGGAGCGTTGGGTGTTGTTGGGGCCCAACGGTGCCGGCAAGACCACGCTGATCAGGGTGGCGGCGCTGTTCGAGTTCCCCACCGAGGGCCGCATCGACATCCTCGGCCACCGGGCTGGTCGGGTGGACCTGCGCCAGCTGCGACCCCGCATCGGGTTCAACTCCCCGGCGTTAACGGACCTGCTGCGGCCACAGCTCACCCCGCTGGACATTGTCACGTCGGCCCTGCACGGCTCGTTGGTGCCATGGTGGAGCCGGGCCACGGACGCCGACCGGGCCCTGGCGGCGGAGCAGTTGGACCGGGTGGGCTGCGCGGCTTTGGCCGGTCAGGCCTACGGCACGTTGTCCTCCGGGGAACGCCAGCGGGTGCTGTTGGCCCGCACCCTGGTCACCGAACCGGCGCTGCTGTTGCTCGATGAGCCCGGCGCGGCGTTGGACCTGGTGGGCCGGGAGCAGCTGATCGAGACCCTGGACCGCATTGCCGCAGAACCCGGATCCCCGCCCATGGTGCTGGTCACCCATCACGTGGAGGAGATCCCCGCCAGCTTCACCCACGGCCTGCTGCTGCGCGACGGCCGGGTGGTGTTCGCCGGACCACTGCCCGAGGCCATGGCACCGGAGCGGATCTCTCAGTGTTTCGGCATGGCGCTGGACATCACCCGCCACGAGGGCCGATGGGTGGCGCGTCGAGCCTCGGGGGGCGCGTCCCCAGCAGCGCGGGCGACCTGACCAACCCTGAACCGGGGTGTCAGCGCCCGGTCACGTGGTTGCGGGCCTTGCCGGTCAACACCAGCATCGACTGGGCCTCCACCCGCACTCGGTCGCCAGGGGCGTAACGACGCAACCGCTCCGCCGGCAAGGACTCGCTGGTGTCCAGCACCCGCCGCCACAGGCCGGGCCAGGCATCAGGTGGGAGCCGATACAGCAGCCGCCCGTCATGGGCGTTGAACACCACGAACACACTGTCGGCCCCGGACCCGGACCCGGACCCGGACCCGGCAGCGGCCCCTGACCCCGCCGTGGATCCCCGCCCTGACCCCGCCGCCGACCCCGGCCCCGCCGACGCTGGCCTGGGGACCGCTCGACCGTCGAACAGCACCGCCACCGACCGGGCGTACCCGGCCTCCCAGTCAGCGGCGGTCATCACCTGGCCGTCGGGGTCGTACCAGGCCACGTCGATCACCCCGTCGGCGTCGGGTTGACCGCTGGGCCACGCGGGCCGGCGCAGCACCGGATGCTCCCGACGGAAGGCCGTCAACCAGCGCACATAGGTCCGCAGGCCGACGTCGATGCGCTCCCAATCCACCCAGGACGTGGGGTTGTCCTGGCAGTACGCGTTGTTGTTGCCACCCTGGGTGCGGCCCTGCTCGTCCCCGGCGCACAACATCGGCACCCCGCCGGCCAACAGCAACCCGCCCAGCAGGTTCCGTTGCTGACGGGCCCGGCGCCGCCGCACCGCCGGATCCGCGCTCGGGCCTTCCATACCGCCGTTGTCGCTGTGGTTGTCCTCGGAGCCGTCGCGGCCGCCCTCACCGTTCGCCTCGTTGTGCTTGTGCTGGTAGGAGACCAGGTCAGCCAGGGTGAACCCGTCATGGCTGGTCACGAAGTTGAGCGATGCCTGCGGGGTGCGACCGGGCCGGGCAAACACCTCAGCAGAGCCCGTGAGGGACGCCGCGAAGGCGCCGAGCTGGCCGTGATCGCCCCGCCAGAACCGTCGTTGGGTATCCCGGAAGCGACCGTTCCACTCCGCCCAGCCCACCGGGAAGGACCCCAGTTGGTAGCCGTGAGGGCCCACGTCCCACGGCTCGGCGATCATCTTTACGCCGGCCAGGACGGGGTCCGCGGCTATGGCGTCGAACAGGGCGGCGCCGGCGTCGAAACCGCGGCCGGGACCTTCCCGACCCAGCACCGTGGCCAGATCGAACCGGAACCCATCCACGTGGTACTCGCTCACCCAACGACGAAGGCTGTCCAGCACCAGGCGGAACGAGGCGGCGCTGGCCGGGTTCCAGGTGTTCCCGCAGCCGGTGTCATTGATGTGGTGACCACCGTGCAGCGCGTAGTACGCCCGTGGGTCCAAACCCCGCCAGGACAGCAGCGGGCCGTTGTCGCCCCCTTCGGCGGTGTGGTTGTAGACCACGTCCAGCCATACCTCCAGCCCGGCCTGATGAAGGGCCTTGACCAGCTGTTTGAACTCGGTGACCTGGCCCTGACCGTCGGGTCGGGTGGCGTACCCGCCGTGGGGGGCGGAAAAGCCCAGCGGGTTGTAGCCCCAGAAGTTCCGCAAGCCCAGGTTGACCAGCCGGGCCTCATCCACGAAGTGCTGCACCGGCAACAGCTCCACCGCCGTGACGCCCAGACCGACCAGGTGCTCCACCACCGCGGGGTGGGCCAGTCCCCGGTAGGTCCCCCGCCACGGTTCGGGCACCGCGGGATGGAGGCGGGTGAAGCCCTTGACGTGCAGCTCGTAGGCCACGGTGTCCGCCCAGGCGGTGCGGGGGGCCCGGTCGCCCTCCCAGTCAAACACATCGCTGGTGACCACCGAGCGGGGCACGTAGGGGGCCGAATCCGCGCCGGCGCTCAGTAGCTCATCGGACCACACCAGCTCCCCCACCAACGCCGTGGCATAGGGGTCTACCAGGAGTTTTGCCGGGTCGAGGGGCGCGGGGCCACTGACCCGGAAGCCGTAGCGGGTGCCGGGGCCCACATCGGGCACCACCGCCCACCAGGTGTGGCCGTCACGTCGGAGGTCGATCCGTCGTTCATGCGTCACGGCCGCGGTGGAGGCGGGATTGAACAGGCACAGCTCCACCCGTTCCGCCGGTTCGGAGTGCACGGCGAAGGACGTGGCGGCGCCGAGCCAGTGGGCACCGAGGGCAGGGGGCACGGTCATGGGGTCAGCGGCAGACGATCAGCGGGGGACGGGTGTGACCAGGGAGGGACAATGGCGGCGCAGCGGGATGAGGGAAGGCGGGGATGAGGGAAGGCGGGATGAGGGAAGGCGGGATTCGGTGAAAGCACGATTTGGTGAAGCCACGGTGCGGGTGAGATCGGGTGCGGGCGGATGCTGGGTGGAGCAGTGGGGAGTGGTGGGTTGGGGGCGTGCGGGGCAGCGGCTTGGTGCACGGGTACGGGAACGGGAACGGGAATCGAAGTAAGGCGAGAACGGGGCGATTGGGTCGGACCATCATCATGGCGGCGTCGAGGTCGATTCCCCACCGCCCAGGACCGCTCAGTCGGCGTCGGTGGCCAGGGCCGCCAGCTTGGGGCGGGCCCGATTGATCTGCTCGGCCAGCAGGCCCTCGATCAAGGGGCCCCACCAGCGGCCGTCGTAGCTGAGCGTCATGACCAGCTCGGCGCCTTCGGGGTGCGGCTTGACCTCGGCATCGAGCACCCAGGCGGCGTGGGCCTTCCCGTCGGGCTCGCGGCGTTCGAATCGAACCCGGGCGGTCGGGTCGGTCGGGGCGGTCGGGGCGGTCGGGGCGGTGGCGGGTTGATGGATGGTACGGGCCATGGTCAGCCGTTTGGATCGACGAAGTGGTCCCACGGCGGCGCTCAGCACCACGGCCCAGCGGCGGTCCTCCGCCTCCGACGAGAACCCCCCGGGCTCCGGTGGCAGCGGGGTGGCCTGATGGACCAGGTCCAGCCAACGCGGGTACCAGTCCAGGTCCTCCACCCAGCGGAACAGGTCCGTCGGGGTGCAGGTGGCCACCAGGTTGGCGTGCACCGGCCTCATCGGGCGCTTCCCCGGCGGGCGGCCAGCACCCCTTGTTCACCTGGCTGCACCACGACCACCACCCCTGACCGTACCGATACTTCAGCGACGGGTGCGGTCATCTCGTTGCTTACTCCCACGCTGGCGCCGAACTGCAGCACTGCCTCCTGCAGCGGAAACAGCAGTCCCGTGGTGCTGACTCCCAGGGCCGGGCCACCCAACGCCAGCAGCGTGACCAGGTCTCCCGGGCGGCCCGCCAGGGTCCGGCGCCCCCGCACCACCGTCAACCGGGCCGGACCGAGACGGGCGTCCAGCTCGATGCTGGCGTAGTCCGGTGAGGCCAAAAGGGCCACGTTGGCCACCAGATGATCCAGCCGCCCACCGTGTCCTCCCACCACCGTCACGGCCGCCGCGCCACGGGCCATGGCGGCGTCCAAGGCCAGCGCCAGATCGGTGCGGTCCTTGGCTTCGGGGTGACGCTCCACCATCGTCCCCGACCCTTGCAGCTCCCCAACCAGACCGCTCGGTATGGAGTCGAGGTCGCCCACCAGCAGATGCACCGGCCACCCCAACGCCACCGCGTGCTCCGCCCCGGAATCGGCGGCGATGATCACCGCGTCCCGTGGCAAATCCGCCACCTCGGCCGGGGTGCACCGATCACCCCCGGCGAATACCAACACCCGATCCGTCACCGGGCCGCTCCCGAACCGCCCGCTCACCGCCCCACCACGCCGTCCGCGCCGTCCGCGCCGTCCGCGCCGTCCGCGCTGTCCGCGCCGTCCAGATCATCCGCGCCGTCGGGGCGGTCAGGGTTGTCCGCGCCGTCCAGATCATCCGCGCCGTCGGGGCGGTCAGGGTTGTCCGGGCCGGCCGGGGGGTCGGGGTGGTGGTGGAGATGGTGGAGTCGGTCCAGGCCCGTCATGGTGAGTTCCGGGCAACAAGACCGCAGCTGCGCCAGCAAGGTGTCGAGGTGCTCGATGTCCGCTGGCAACCGGACCCGGGTACCGTCGGCGAACCCCAGACGGATGGGCCAGGGACCCACCGAGGTGTCCACGTCCAGACGCCGAAGACCGGACAAGGACCGACGGCGTGGTCCTGAGGGGCTGATCAGGACCAGTTCCACGTCGTTGGCGGGGGTGCGCTCCAGCCGGACCGCTCGGGGCAAGCGGCGGCTTCGGCGCACGATCAGGGGTCCCACCACCAGGCTGATCACCAACAATGCGGCGGACACCGCCATCGCCAGGTTGGAAGCCACTGCCAGGCCCAGCAGCAGGAACCACACCGGCAACGTGAGGGCGGTGAGGACCCCGCAGCCCACTCGCTGGTTGAGTTCGTCGGTGACGACCCACTCCCCCATCACCGTGCCCGAGGCGGCCGACGATGGCGACGCCACAGGGTCCGGACGGGAACGCATCAGGGCGAATGTAGTGGTCCCAGACGCGCTCGAACCGCCGGGGTGTCAGTCCCCCCGACGGTTCGTCGCTGCAGCGGCCACCCACGGCCCAAGCCGCACGGGCTCAGGTGTCGACGTCGACCTCGTTGTCATCGCCAGAGATGTCCACGTCGGTCTTCTCGACGTCGAGCTCGGCGGAGAACTGGTCATTGTCCTCGAACACGCTGTTGTCCTCGAAGTTGGACTCGAAGTCCAGCTTGGTCAGATCGTTATCCTCGGTGGTGGTGTTGAACGAGTCAATGAGGTGGGTCTCCGTCACATCGGTATCGGTGACCCGAGTATTGAAGCTATCCCGGAAATCGGTATTGAATGAATCTTCAATCGAGTTGTCCGTATTGAAGGAATCATCGATGTTGGTGGAGTTATCCTCCAAAGCGTTGGAGCGGTTGTTGTCACCAACAGTGAAGTTGATGGGCCCGTCGGCGCCTTCGAAGTTGGCGTCCACGTCGCCCACCAGATCGTTGCCGTTGCCGTTGACCACCTGGGCGTCCCCGCCCCGGGTGTCCACGTCGGTGAGCGTGCCGCTACCGGTGTTGACGTTCTCGCCGCTGATATTGGTGGCGTCACCCCGGGCGGCGAACGCACCCACATCAGAGTCATTCAGCTGGGTGTTGCCGTCGCCCACGATGCTGTCGTCGAGGTCGACGTCATCCCCGGCCAGGATGCCGGAGTTGCGTCCGGTGTTCAGTGCCGAGTCCGAGATGCTGCCCCCGACCGCCACGCCGCCGGCACCGGCAATCAGCGTGTCACTATCTATTGCCTGATCGAAATCAACGTCGCCCTTGGCATTGATCTCGTTGATGTTCACTTCCGCCATCGTTCCTTCTTTCTTATTGATTGCTACATCGTGACTGGCTGATCCTCTGAGGTTTCGGCCGATTTGGCCGCCGCGGCTTCGCTGCCCCTTCCACAGACCTCGCTCGGCGGCTGCGGCACCATTAAGACCTTCCTCCGATGGTGGGTGATACCAGGAAGACCAGGAAGACCAGGAAGGTTGCCTCAGCCCGCGACCGAAACCGCCCTCGCAGTCTTACCGGGCGCGATGCCATCCGCTACGAGCGCAATAGCAACAATCAGGTGACTTTTCGGGGTGGTGATCCGGTCGAACCTTCGCCCGGGGTTGGTCCGCCACCGAGGGGGTCCGACGGTGACGGGCACGGTGCTCGACGCCGCCTCCCGGAGCCCTACGCTGGCGCCTATGCAGCGCACCATCCACGAAGCCGATCACGAGCTGTTCCGCCAGAGCTTCCGGGCCTTCGTGGCCAAGGAGATGCTGCCCCACTTCGCCGATTGGGAGGCGGCCGGCATCGTGGACCGTGAGCTGTTCAAACGGGCCGGTGACGCCGGGTTCTTGTGCATGGACGCCCCCGAGCAGTACGGCGGGGGCGGCGTCAAGGACTTCCGCTACAACCAGATCATCTCTGAAGAGTTCCAGTACGCCGGCGTGGGCGGGGCCGGGGGCGGCATCACGCTGCACAACGACATCTGCCTGCCGTACTACCTGAACCTGGCCAACGAGGAGCAGCTGGGCCGCTGGCTTCCGGGGATTTGCTCGGGAGAGTTGGTCACCGCCATCGCCATGACCGAACCGGCCATGGGCTCGGACCTTGCTTCCATGACCACCAGCGCCATCCGGGACGGGGACCACTACATCGTCAACGGCTCCAAGACCTTCATCACCAACGGCATCAACAGCGATCTGGTGATCGTGGCCGCCAAGACCGATCCCGCCCAGAAGCACAAGGGCATGTCGCTGCTGATCGTGGAGCGGGGCATGGAGGGCTTCGAGCGGGGCCGCAACCTGGACAAGGTGGGCCAGCACAGCCAGGACACCGCCGAGCTGTTTTTCAACGATGTCCAGGTGCCGGTGGCCAACCTGCTGGGCACCGAGGGCGGCGGTTTCATGCACCTGGTCACCAACCTGCCCCAGGAGCGGCTGTCCATCGCCGTGGCCGGCATCGGCGCCGCCCAGGCCGCGCTGGATTGGACGGTGACGTACTGCAAGGAGCGCACCGCCTTCGGTCAGCCCATCGGCAGCTTTCAGAACAGCCGCTTCAAACTGGCCGAGATGCGCACCGAGATCGAGGTCGGCACCCAGTACGTGGACCAGTGCGTAGTGGCGCTGAACAACGGCACCCTCAGCGCCGAGGACGCGGCCATGGCCAAGTGGTGGTGCACGGAGCTGCAGAAGCGCACCGTTGACACCTGCGTGCAGTTGCACGGCGGTTACGGCTACATGATGGAGTACCCCATCGCCCGGGCCTACGTGGACGCCCGCATCGCCACCATTTACGGCGGCACCACCGAGATCATGAAGGAGATCATCGGCCGCAAGATGGGGTTCTGAGGCTGCCCGGCGGGCGCGGCAGGTCCTTCCGTTTCATCCCGACAGCGCCAAGGTGTCCCGGAGCAACGTGGTGACCAGGTCCGGTTCATCCTCGACCAGGCCGTAGGTCAGCACCATCGGCCTCAGCCCCAGCGCCGTGAGCCGGTCCCATCGAAGCCGGTCGATGACGAAGGAAGGGTCATTGTCGTGGGTGGCCCGTCCGTCGACCTCGAGGACCATCGCGCCGTGTCGCGACCGGGGTATCCCGCCGGCCGCCAGCAGGAAGTCGAACCGGCCGATTCGGCCGTGGCGGTCGAACAGCTCGACCTGCCGCTCGGGATCAGCGAAACCCTTCCGGCGCAGCAACTGCACGGTGCGGGTTTCGAGGTAGCTCTCCGTCGGGGCCGCCCCCGTCGGTCGCCGCGCCAGCACCCGCCGCAGCGTGGCCGAGCCGTGATGAGAGGCCGCCGTGTCGGCCAACTCGGCTATCTCGGACAGCGTCGTCAAGGGCCGACGGAGCGCGGATTCCAGCGCCAACTCAACCCGGTCGGTCACCTCGAGCCCGGCCGGGCTTTCGGTGGCGCCCAGCTCCACCAACGTCTGGCCGATCCCAGTCACGGCCAGCCGGTCGATGCAGTCGGGTGCCTCCAGCGGCACCGCTCGCCGCCGACCCGGACCGCGTCGCGTTCCGGCCACCGCGATGTTCAGCTCGATCGGCCAGCTCCGAGGATCCCCGGCCCGATCCCACGCTGAGACCCTCCCACCCGAGCGCAGCCGGAACCCATCGAGATCCCACAGGACTCCACCGGAGGACCGGGCCAGCACCGCGCCATGGCCCGCCGCCAGCAAAGCGACCCTGGCCCGCTGGCGCCAGGCCCCCTGGACCTCGTTCGGCGCCGGGGTCCGATAGACACCGCGAGCCGCAGGCAGAAGTTGACCGTTGCCGATCAGCCGGCGTACGTGTCGCCCACCGATCCCGGCCTCAGCCATCTGACGCCACGTCACCACACCGAACTGATCGACCACCTCCTCGAGTCGCTGCTCCGAGGAGTGCTCATATGTGCTGAAAGACACTGAAAGAGTGTATTCGCAGTGGGCCGGCAGGCAAGCTGGCAGGCGAACTGGCAGGAAAGCTGGCAGGCAAGAATGGTGATCTGGTTGCAGTTCCTCCCCGGGAAGCGGGGTTGCGAGATGCAACGGTGCTGGTCCACCGACCGTGCTGGCAGATCGGGTTGGCGCGTCTGCAACTGATTCACCATTGTCGGGGCGGCACCCTCCTGCCGGCGCGACGTCGAGTCGGATTGATTAGGGTCGGGCGGCGAACAAGGCAAGCAGGGGGAACAGAAGACATGCCCACACCACCGTCCGAAGAGCAGGTCCTGGCCTGGATGGACGATCTGTCCAACTGGGGTCGTTGGGGCGAGGATGATCGCCTGGGCACCCTCAACCACCTGACACCGGCCAAGCGGGTGTCCGCGGCGAAGCTGGTGCAGGAGGGCCTGTCGGTGTCCTGCAGTTGGGATATCAAGACCGGCCGCCAGCCCGGCGCCACCGTGGAGTCTCAGCGCTACATGCTTTCCACCGGTCTGGGCCTGGAGGAAGAGGGCCGCCGGGGTCTGCTGGGCGCGGGCCGGGCCGGGGGCGCCCAGGAGTACATCGGCATGGTGTTCCACGGCCTCGACGTCACCCACCTGGACTCGTTGGCCCACCTGTTCTGGGACGGCAAGATGTACGGCGGGGCCCCGGCCTCGTTGGTGTCGGACCGCCAGGGCGCGCTCAAGCACGACGTGTTGGCGGTGGCCGACGGCGTCAGCACCCGCGGTGTGCTGCTGGACATCGCCCGGCTGCGCGGGGTGGACGTGCTCAACGCCGACGATCAGGTCTACCCCGAGGACCTCGAGGCCGCCGAGCAGGCCGCCGGGGTGCGTCTGGAGCCGGGCGACGTGCTGCTGATGCGCACCGGGGAAGGCGGCGCCCGCATCGCCGAGGGTCGCAACTACAACGCCAACAAGCCCCGGTCCGGCTACCAGGCGGCGTGCCTGCCGTGGTTGCACGAGCGGGGCATCGCCATGATCGGCTCCGACGTGGCCCAGGACCCCACCCCCACCGGATACCGCACGGTATCGATGCCGATCCACATGGTGGGCATCGTGGGCATGGGGTTGTGGCTGATCGACAACTGCAATCTGGAAGATCTGGCCGCCACGTGTAATCGGCTGAACCGCTGGGAGTTCCAGTTCGCGCTGGCCCCCATCCGTTTCCAGGGCGTGACCGGCAGCCCCACCAACCCCCTCGCCATCTTCTAGGCCCGGCGGCGGCCGCGTTGAAGGTTGACACTCCCCTGCTGATCATCGGCGGCGGTCCCGGGGCGCTGGCAGCTGCTGAGATCGCCAGCGGTTTCCGGCTGCCCAGCCTGGTGGTGGGCCACGTCGCCGCCCAGGGACCCAACCCCGAGTACCCGGTCCCGCTGGATGAGGACGCGGTGGCGGCGTTGGAACATCACGGCGTGCTGGGTGTCTTGCGACCGTACCTGGCGGTGCAGGAGCCACCCACGGTGTCCCCCCACGTCTTCGAGGACATCGTGAAACACCACTGCGTGGCGGACATGAACGTCACCGTCTATGACGCCATGGAAGTGGTGGAACTGCAGGCCCAGGCCGGATCAGTGAGCGGTGTGCTGACCGACGGTCGGGCCCGCTGGGAACTGCACGCCGACGCCGTGATCGACACCAGGGATTTCCCGTCCGAGCTCTCCGCGGCGGTGAACCGGGCCTCAACGGAGGTCGCCGCGGTGCTGAGCCGGCTCACCGCCTGAGCCGTTCCCCGCAGCCGGCCACAAGCGACCTGTCCCCTTTCTGAACGAGTTTTTTACACCGTGTGAACACCGGCGGCCCCGGGTCTTGGTCCGGGGCCCGCTGGCTACCATGGCGCTGCATCAGCACGGTCTGCGGTGCACGGTGCGCGGTGCGCGTGGCTGCATCGGATGGCCGGCGGGAAGGCCCCGATGGCAGGGCTGGAGCGAACCGACTGGGCCAGGATGGCGCCATCATGACCGTTTCGGAACACGCCGCCACCGCATTCGACGCGTACCGACCGTTGGACGGCCGCCACGATGCGTTCATGGATGGCGGCGGCGGGCTGCGAGCGTCGTGGCGCGCCGTGGGACCGGCCTTCGCCCAGGTGGGAACGGCTGAACTGCACCGTCGCGCCGCGGAGGCGAACCGGCTGCTGGAGGCCGACGGGGTGTTCCAACGGGCCACCGGGTCGCATGGGGCGGTGGCGGCGGTGGCGGCGCAGGCCGGAGCCCGCTGGCGGCTCGATGCCCTCCCGGCGGTGTTGGACAGCGGCGAATGGGCCAACCTCGAGCGCGGCATCATCCAACGGGCGGAGTTGTTGGACCTGCTGGCGGCGGACCTCTACGGCCCCCGACAGTTAGTGGCCCGGGGCCAGATCCCACCGTCGTTGGTGTTCGGGAACCCGGCCTTTGCCAGGGCCTGCGACGGGCTGTCGTTGCCCGGCGGCCGTCACCTGCTGACCTACGCCGCTGACCTCGCGCCACACGCCGACGGGACGTGGCAGGTACTCGCTGATCACACCGATTGCCCGCGGGGCGCCGGTTTCGCCCTCGAGCACCGCCAGGTCCTGTCCCGGGTGTTTCCCAGCCTGTACCGCCAGGCCCAAGTGCACCGGTTGGCCCCCTTCTTCCGCTCGTTCCGGGCGGCGTTGCAAGCCGCGGCCCCGCCGGGGGCCGATCAGGATCCCCGCATCGTGCTGCTGACCTCGGGCCCTTTCAGTGCGGGCGCCTTCGAGTCGGCGCTGCTGGCCACGTCGCTGGGCTATTCCCTGGTGGAGGTCGGGGATCTGTTCGTCCGAGACGGTCGACTGTGGTTGCGCTCAGTGTCCGGCCCGGAGTCCGTCGACGTGGTGGTGCGACAGATCGACGCCAACCATGCTGATCCGCTGGAGCTGCCGGCGCGGTCCCGTTCCGGGATCCCGGGTCTGTTGGAAGCCTGCCGACGGGGATCGGTGACGGTGGTCAACGGTCTCGGCGCCGCAGTGTTGGAGAGCCCGGCGTTACTCACCTGCCTCCCGGCGGTGGCCCAGGCGCTACTCGGTCAGCCGCTGGAGCTGGCCGACGTGGAGACCTGGTGGTGTGCTCGCCCGGCGGATCGCTCTCATGTGCTGGCCAACCTGCACCAGCTGATCATCAAGCCGGCGTGGCGCGGTGGCTGCGCCGCGTACCGCGGTTGGACGCTCAGTGGGGCCGAGCTCGATCAGCTGCACCGGCGGATCGAAGCGGACCCCGTTGCGTGGGTGGGCCAACGACCACTCGAGGCGGCGACCACCCCGACCATGGGCCCCAACGGCGCGGAACCCGCCGGCACGGTGCTCCGAGCCTTCGCCGTGTCCCAGGGCCATTCCTACACCGTCATGCCCGGCGGCTTCACCCGGGTGCAGCGCAGCACCGGGTCCGACCACGATCCCATCGGCCCGCACCACCCCGACGGGCACGCTCACCCCGACGGGCACGCTCACCTCAACGGGCACGGTCGCAGCTACGGGCCTGAGACGGTGGTGAAAGACACCTGGGTGCTGGCCTCGGAGCCCGAACCGACCAGCGCCCTGTGGCTGCACCACGGCGGGGGCGGCACCGCGGCCGCGGCCGCCGCGGCCCCCTCGGCCCGTTCAGCGGAGAACCTGCTGTGGGTGGGTCGTTACACCGAGCGGGCCGACGCCACGGTGCGCCTGCTGCGGGTGGTGCAGGACCGCCGCAACGAGTGGGCTGAGGGGTCGGGCCCCGCCGGCGCCGAATGCGTGGCCCTGCTCGCCGCCGCCCTGGCCCGCATCACCGGCGTAACCGCCATCACCGCCATCACCGCCATCCCCGCCATCCCCGCCATCCCCGCCATCCCCGGCGCGTCCCCGCCCACCTCCGATCCCGACCGCCCCTGGGCCGATGCCTCTGCCGCCGCTGTACCGCTCGAGTTGGGGACGGCGTTGTTGGCCGTGGCGGTGGACCGGCACATGCCGGGCACCGTGGCCTTCGCGTTGGACCGACTGATGGCCGCCGCCGACGCGGTGCGCGATCAGCTGTCGATGGACACGTTCGTGGTCATCGGGGGCGTGCAGCAACTGCTCACCGAGCACCCGCCCGGTCAGCTGCTGGAGGGCAGCGATCGCCATGCCCGGGTCCAGCAAGGTCTGAGCCAGGTACTGACCACCCTGCTGGCCTTCGCCGGGCTGGCCTCGGAGTCCCTGGTCCGGGACCCGGCGTGGCAGTTCCTCGATGCCGGCTGGCGCATTGAGCGGGGCCTGCACCTGGCGGGGCTGCTGCGGGCCACAGTGGTGGAGGATCACGGGCCGGCCACCGACAGCCTGCTGTACGAGTCGGTGCTGACCGCGGCGGAGTCCATCATCACCTACCGGCGGCGGTACCGGTCCCGGGCCCGTCTCGACACGCTGCTGGAGTTGCTGGTGACCGATCCCCTCAACCCCCGGTCGCTGCTGTTCACGGCGCTGCGGCTGGAACAAGCGGTGCAGCATCTCCCCGCCGGTCCCCTCGGTGACAGCCGGGCCCGGCAGCTGCCCGGTCGGTTGTGTCTGGAGCTCACCACCCTGCTGCGACTGGCCGATCCGGCGCAGTTGGCCACGGAGGGCCGCCGAACGGAGCTGGGCCCGCTCCTGGGTCGGGTCGAGGAACTGCTGCGGGCGATTGCGGGCGCCATCGAAGCGGCCCATTTCACCCGGCTGCCACCCCTTCGGACCATGGAGGGCGCGTGAGCCCGATCACCTACCAGGTCCGGCACCGCACCACGTACCGGTACGACGCGCCGGTGTCCGCCAGCTACGGCCAGCTGCACCTGCTGCCCCGGGACACCACCCGGCAGCGGGTCCGATCGGCGGGGATCACCTTCGAACCCGCAGTGGCGGACTACCGGGAACGGGAAGATTTCTTCGGCAACCGAGCCGGGTACTTCGCGCTGCACGAACCACACCAGACCCTCATCGTGGAAGCCCGCAGTGTGGTCACGCTGTTGCCGAACCGCCCGCCACCGGCACCGGGCCCCGCCTGGGAGCAGGTCCGCGACGCCCTTGTCGAGCCCCGGGCCCAAGAGGCGTTGCAGGTGGCGCCGTTCGTGCTGGCCTCCCCCCGAGTGCCGCGCTGCGCCGAGGTGGCGGCCTATGTTGCGCCCAGCTTCAGCGCCGGGCGGCCCGTGCTGGACGCCATCGAGGAGCTGACCCACCGCATCCACGCCGACTTCAGCTTCGTTCCGGGCGCCACCACCGTGACCTCGACCCTGGCGGAGGTGATGGCCGCCCGACACGGGGTGTGCCAGGACTTCGCCCATGTGGCGGTGGGCTGTGTGCGGGCCTGCGGGCTGGCGGCGCGCTACGTCTCGGGCTACTTGGAGACGGACCCCCCACCGGGCCGGGACAAGCTGGTGGGCGCCGACGCCTCCCACGCCTGGGCCGAGGTCTGGCTGGGCAACGAGCACGGGTGGCTGGGGATCGATCCCACCAACGCCTCACTGACCTTGGATCGACACATCGTCACCGCCTGGGGTCGGGACTATGACGACGTGGCCCCCCTCACCGGGGTCATCCAGAGCCCGGGATCAGCCACGACGCTGTCGGTGTCGGTGGATGTCACCCGGGTGCAGGACGAGGAACCGCCGGACGCCAGCGCCGCCAACTCCCGCCGGGACACCCCGAAGTAGGACGCCGCCACCCCGTTGTGCACCGCGGCCAAGCCGGCCTGGATGCGGTCCAGTTCCCGATGCAGGATGGCGCCATCTGCGGACATGGCCGGTAACGGCAGCTCACTGAGGTAACGCTGCAACTCCGCGGTGGCGGCCATGGAGGAATCGAATTGCGGTAACTCCAGTAGGGACCGGGACAACGCCACCAGGCAATACTCCACTGAACTGGGCAGTTGGTTGTCACGCAACAACAACGGTAGGGCGCTGCTGACGCTGACCCCGCCGCCCAGCTTTTGGCGGTGGGTGTGCTCGGCGTTGAGTGAGCGCAACACCCCCAGGCAGGTCACGTCAACGTAGGGGTTTCGGGCCCGGGCCCGTTCCATCAGAAACGCCGCCTGCACGTCCAGCACCCTGGTGGTCATGTCAGCGCGTTCCAGGTGACGGCCGATCTCCAAGAAGGCATGGGCTTCGTCCCGGTTCATGGCACCCCACAGCAGCCCGTTGAGCAACTGCAGTTCCTCGATCACATGCGCGCACCAATCCAGTCTGGTCATCCGGTTGGCGGCCCGGCCGGCATTGACTGAGGCCCAGCTGTGCAGCCGATTCACCACTTCGAACGCCGCCCGGGGCAGCACCGGACGGTTGGCCACCAAGTTGTTGCGGGCGGCGCTGATGCAGTGGCGCACCGAGGCCGCGCTGGTGGGTTCAGCCAGCAGGAAGTGGACCACCGCCTCCTCGATACCGCCACCCCCCGGCTTCCATCTCTCGCCATACCACTCAGTACCAGACCCCCCGGTACCAGACCCCCCTGTACCAGACCCCCCGGTACTGATCAGGTCAAAGCTGGCGCCGGAGCCGGTGACTTCCAGCAACGGGCGCCAGCGCAAACCGGCGGCCCAGGGCAGATCCAAGAACAGTTCCGTCTGGACCTTGACCAGCCGGGCGGTGGCCTCAGCCCGTTCGGTGTAACGGGCAAACCAATACACCGACTCAGCCACGCTGGATAACAACATGATGCTTCTCGCTTTCTCAACGGGTCTTCAACGGGTGAGAGCGGACTGGCCCGGTTCGGGCTGGCGCTGGTCTCCGGCGCTGCGGAAGGTGGGGTCCAGCACCCAGGTGTCCTTGCTGCCGCCGCCCTGGGAACTGTTCACCACCAGCGATCCCTCCACCAGCGCCACCCGGGACAGGCCGCCCTCCGTGACATAGGGATGATCCCCTGACAGCACGAACGGCCGCAGATCCACATGACGAGCCACCACGCCCTCCCTCCGCAAGGTGGGCACGGTGGACAGCGCGACCACCGGTTGCGCCACCCAGTTACGGGGATCGGCCTCGATGCGGCGAGCCCAATCCTCCAGTTGGGAGGCGCTGGCCCGGGGACCGATGAGGATGCCGTAACCGCCGGACTCGTTCGCCGGTTTCACCACCAACTCGGCCAGGTTGGCCAGCACGTGTTGGCGTTGCAGCGGATCATCACACAAGAAGGTGGGAACGTTGGGGATGAGAGGATCCTCGCCCAGGTAGTAGCGGATCAGTTCCGGCACGTAGGCGTAGACCACCTTGTCATCGGCCACCCCGGCGCCGGGCGCGTTGGCCAACGCCACGTTGCCGGCGCGCCAGGCCCGCATCAGCCCCGCCACCCCCACCACGGAGTCACTGCGGAAAACCTCCGGATCGAGGAACAGATCATCGATGCGGCGGTAGATCACATCCACTCGTTGCGGCCCGCCGATGGTGGCCAGGTAGACACAGTCGTCCTCGCCCACGATCAGGTCGCTGCCCTGCACCAGCGGCGCCCCCATCTGTTGGGCCAGGGAGCTGTGCTCGAAGTACGCCGAGTTGTACACCCCGGGGGTCAACACCACGATCACCGGCACCTCACCGGGCCGCGGCGACAACGATGCCAACATGTCATACAGCCGCGACACGTAACCATCGACCGGTTGAATATCGATATTTCTGAAGAGAGCGGGGAACACCAATTTGGAGATCTGTCGATTCTCCAGCAGGTAGGAGACCCCCGACGGCACCCGCAGGTTGTCCTCCAGCACGTACAGGGTTCCGTCACCGCCGCGCACCAGATCACTGCCGCAGATATGCGCCCAGGTCCCTGCGGCGGGCACCATCCCCACGCACTGGGGCCGGAAGTTGACCGATCCAGCCACGATGTCCGCCGGGATCACTTTGTCCCGCAGCACCTTCTGGGGGCCGTACAGGTCAGCGATGAACAGATTGAGCGCCGTCAGCCGCTGCACCAAACCCTTGGACGTGTTGGCCCAGTCCTGACTGGACAGCACCCGGGGGATGACATCAAAGGGCCAGGGCCGGTCGATGTTGCCGCCTTCGGCATACACCGAAAACGTCACGCCACGGGCGCTGATGGCGGCGTCGGCGGCGGCCTGACGATCCCGCAACTCGGCGAGGCTCATGCGGGCGAGCTGTGCCACCACCGCTTCGCAGCCGGGACGGGCCCCACCGCCCTCGATCAGTTCATCCCAGTACCCGTTGCTGCTGTAGCCGGCCCACTGCACCGGAGGGTTCTATCGTGGCTGGTGGCGAGTTCGATTTCCGTGAAGTTTCCGCTGCGTGAACAACCCCAGGGCCGCTCTACCGTTGCAGTTGCAAGTCCTCCTGGGTCTGATCCGGTTGCGTCAGGTCCGGCACGCCGAGTTGGCCACAGAGATCAGTGAACGCCTGCTGCAAGGCGGCCAGCTTGGTTTCCAGTTCCACCACCCGGGCTTCGAGCAGGGCGGTGGCGCTGCGGCTGGCGGAGGATCCGGCTGCACCCGGGGAGCCGCCGGCAGCGGAGCCCTCGGCGGCGCTGACCGCCCCCGGCAGGCGCATGGCGGCATCCAGATCGTCCCCGCACAGCAGATGGGCCCAACGTTCTTCCTTCTGCCCGGGCCGGCGTTCCAGGCGGATCACCAGCGGTTCGGGGTGACGCGTCGCCAGCGCCGACAACTCCGCTTCCACCTCGGTCAGGGACTCGAAGGCCACCGCCCGATCCGATCGGATGCGCAGCTCCCCCACGGTCTGGGCGCCGCGCAACATCAGCACGCCCAGCAGCGCCACCGCCTTGGGGTTGAGCCCCATGGCCTCCCCCATCACCTGCTTGTGCTTGGAGGCCCGCATCCCTTGCCCGGTGACGGTGCGGGCCAGGCCGCCCTGGCGCAACCGCAACATGGCCTGGTCCACCTGGACCTCGCTCAGCTCCACCACCGGGTCACGGTTGGTTTTCTGGTTGCAGGCCAAGCGCAGGGAGTTGGTGGTGAGGGGATACTGCTCAGGGGTGGTGAGCTCCTTCTCGATGAGGCTGCCCAGCACCCGCACGTCCTCAGCGGTCATATCCATGCCCCGCACGCTACCGGCCGCTGTTGCGGGCCCGTCGCGAGCGTCCCGACCGGTGCCCCCCGCCACCACGGTCCGGGCCTCGGATACGGGCAGACTACGAAGATGGACACCGATCCGAGCACCGATCCGAGCACCGATCCGAGCACCGCCCGCTCCGCTCCGTCCGCGTCCGCGCCGGGTGGCACCTCGGAGCAGGACCCCCGTAGTGCCCAGTGGTTCGACGCCGCGGATCTGGCCATGGTGCGGGCCCGGGGCGGCGCCAAGTGGTCCAAATACGGGCCCGAGGTGCTGGCGGCGTGGGTGGCGGATATGGACTTCCCCCCGGCGCCGGCGGTGAGCGACGCCATCACGGACGTGATGAGCCGGGGGGCGCTGGGCTACCCGTGGCTGATGGAGGACAACCCGGTGGCCCGGGGGTTCGCGGCGTGGACCAGCCGACGTTACGGCTGGGAAATCGACCCCGCGCTGGTGGTCACCACGGTTGACGTGTTGCAGCCCATGCAGGCGCTGATCAACCTGTTCAGCGAGCCCGGGGACGGGGTGGTGATCCAAACCCCCATCTACCCGCCGTTCCACTCGGCCATCACCGACGTGGGCCGGGTCATCGTGGAGAACCCACTGGGGTCCGCCGCGGACGGCTACCCCATGGATATCGACGGGCTGGCGGCGCGCACCGCCGGACCCGATGACCGCACCCGCATCCTGCTGCTGTGCAATCCCCACAACCCCAGCGGCCGGGTGTTCCGCCGGGAGGAGCTGGAACGCCTGGCGGCCCTGGTGCTCGAAGGGGACTGGCTGGTCATCAGCGATGAGATCCACGCTGATCTGTTGCACCCCGGATCCACCCACCTGCCCTTCGCTTCGCTGAGCCCGCAGGTGGCGGCCCGCACGGTGACGGTGACTTCCTCCACCAAGACCTTCAACATCGCCGGGTTGCGCCTGGCGGTGGCCCATTTCGGCAGCCCGCAGCTGCTGGAGCGCTACCAGAGCATCTCCCGATTCCTGCTGGGTGGAGCCAACATCATGGGCGTGGCGGCCACCTTGGCGGCGTGGCAGGACGGCGACGAGTGGCTGGCGGCCCTCAACGCCTATCTCAGCGCCAACCGCCAGCTGGTGGTGGAAGCGGTGGCCGCCATGCACGGTGTGTCCACGGTGGCACCCGAAGCCACCTACCTGGCCTGGCTTGATTGCCGGGAGCTGCTGGCCACCCGGGGGCTGACCAACGCCGCCGGGTTCTTCTTGGATCACGGGGTGGGCCTCAATGACGGCGCCGATTTCGGAACGGTGGGCGAAGGGTTCGTGCGGCTCAACTTCGCCACCTCCCGGGCCATCCTGGTCCGCATCCTGGACACCATGACCCGCGCCTGCAACGGATGAGGGGTGCCTCGGGTGCCGCTTCAGGGGCCGGTCTTTGGCAGGCTGGCAGGGTGACCTCACCACCACGAACCATACGGTTAGGTATACGGTTAGGTATACGGTTAGGTATGTTGAGCCTGCTGGCGACGGTGGGGCTGTGCTTGGCGATGACCACGGGCCCCGCCGCCCACGCCCAGACCACCCCCAGCACCCCCAGCACCACCCCCGTGACGGTCTCTTTGCCGGTGGTCTCCCCGTCCCCGACCGCCAACCAGGTGACGCCCACGCCGGACATCATTCCTCGCCCCAACGTCGGGCAGGAGCCACGGGACCCCGGTGACCGCGGGGGCTGGTGGCAGGAGTCCCTGTTCTTCCTCATGTGCGGCGCGGTGCTGTTCATCGGGACCTTGGTCTGGCGGGACTCCCGGCGGGCCCGGCGCCGCCA
>JBJXFH010000172.1:0-7686 GCA_046155365.1 Acidimicrobiales bacterium
CCAACCGGTACCGGGCGGCTTCGAGGCGGGCGTAGCGGTGGTGATCAGCGTTGAACTTCGACAGGTGCCATTTCATCCCCACCGTCTCGATGACCACGGAACCGTGCAAAAAGTCGACCACTCCGACCAAGCCCTCCTCGTCATTGATAGGCACTGACGCTCGAACGGCGGTAGTGAACCGTGGCGCCACACCTGCACCGCCCGGGTCTCCAAGTAGCTGCCGGTCGGACGCAGCCCGGTCGGGCGGTTCGCCAGCAGCAACGCCAGCACGGACCGGCCCGGACGGTTGCGGGGAGTGTTCCGCAGCGCCGCGGCAAGCCGGTCGAGGTCGGTCAGCTCGAGGCGCAAGGCGGATTCGAGAACCAGTTCCAGCAGCTCCACAGGGTCGCGCATGGTGCGGGCGGCGGCGCACCCCGGTCGAGGTCGGACCTCGGCGCCCAACCCGATGAGCAACTCCTCGACACCGCACACCCGCAGCTCACCCAACGACACCGGCTCGGTGAGCTCAGCGCGTCGGCGGACCAGCGGATGGCGGCCCGAGCCCCGCAGCGGACGGTACACAGCGCTGGCGCCCCCGTGTCGAACCCGTCGAGCCCGTACAACGCCGCCGCAGCCTCACCCGCGATCCGAGCATCCGGATAGCGGATGGCCAGTCCCGCAAGTTTGTTCGAGCCACCGGTCCGACCCGTCACCGGCATCGATGTACACCCCACGAGTGACCCGACGGAGCTCACCCGCAGCCAGCAGCTCCTTGGAACGCCACGTCGGCCGATCCCATGCCCCCAAGCGCCCCATAACCCGGCCGAACGTACACGAAAGGCACTGAAATATCACCCGAGTTGCCTGTTGGGAGCGCAGGTGAGGCGACGACCTCACGCCCCCCGGTGGCGAAACACCAGGTCAGAGGCATTTCCCCGCCCGGCGGCAGGACCGCCCACCCCAACCACACTGCACAAGTCAACGAAATCGGCCTCAATCGCCAGGATGCCCAACGGCACCGATCAGCCGAAAATGCATGAGACATACCGAAACGTCATATAGGAGGTCCGCGGCGTGGCTGACTTGTGCACTTTGGAAGATGACTCCAGGCGGTCGAGTTACGAACGTGCAGGTCAGAGCGTGTCCCCGCCGGCGGCATGGACGCGAATCCCTACCAAACTGCACAAGTCAGCGAGATCTGGCCCGGATCGCCGGGCAGTGGCACGGTTGCTGTGCGGGCGGGGAAATGACGTGGCGGGGCCGGGGGTGGCGGCGGGGGATGGTGGGCCGGAATAGGGTTCGGGGTGCCTCCTCCGTGCGTGCGGCGGGGGCAGTGATGGGCTGGAACCGCAAACAGCTCGACGAAAGGGATTCGAATGGCCAGCGCACTCACGGCGAGCGAGGCGGACATCCAGGCCGAGGTGGAGGCGTGGATCGACGGGCATTGGGATCCCGATCTCACCCTGCGGGTCTGGTGGGCCGAGCTGGCCCAGGCCGGGCTCAGCTATCCGATGCTGGAGCCACCGTTCGGGCGGGGATACAACCGTGGGGGCCAGGCGGCGGTGCGGGCGGCGTTCCGGGCCAAGGGGGTGGTGGGCCCGCCAGGTGGTATCGGCACCATGTTGACGTTGCCCACCTTGCTGACCCACGGCACACCCGAGCAGATCGAGCGGTTCGTGCCTCGCATCATCGACGGCAGCGACGCGTGGTGCCAGCTGTTCTCCGAGCCCGGCGCCGGGTCGGACCTGGCCGGGCTGCAGACCCGGGCGGTGCGCGACGGTGACGAGTGGTTGGTGACCGGACAAAAGGTGTGGACCTCAACCGGGCAGGTGGCGGACTACGGCATCCTCATCGCCCGCACCAACCCCGAAGAGCCCAAGCACCAGGGCATCACGTACTTCCTCATGCCCATGCGCCAGCCCGGCATCGACGTGCGGCCGCTGCGGGAGATGACCGGCCATGCGGTGTTCAACGAGGTGTTCATGGACAATGCCCGGGTGCCGGAAGCAAACCGTCTGGGTGATGTGGGCGCCGGCTGGGCGGTGGCCAACACCACGCTGGGCCATGAGCGGGCCAGCATCGGGGAGGCGTCGAGTGGTTTCGCCCGGGCTGCGGCGGGCAGTTTGGCCGGGCATCTGGACAAGCCTTGCCACACGTTCCTGGGTGGGGCCCGGCCGCAGTTGGTGCAGGGTCACGTCTCCGTGGGTACGGTGCGGCGGCTGACGGACCTGGCGCGCGAGCGTGGCAAGCTCGAAGACCCCACCATTCGCCAGAGTCTGGCCCAATTGCACACCTTGGTCCACGTGATCAATTGGTCCGCCCAACGGGCCAAGGGCGGTGCCGGCGGTCGCACCGGGGTGGAAGGGTCCCTGGCCAAGGTGGCCATGACCAAGGCGTTGCACCTCGGCCGGGATGTGGGCTGTCGCATTCTGGGGGCCGACGCACAGCTGTGGGGCAAGGAAGCGGCCACCGGTGGATGGCTGCAGGAGCTGACCGTGTTCTCGCCGGCCCCGGCCATCTACGGCGGCACCGACGAAGTGCAACGCAACATCATTGGCGAACGGGGCCTGGGCTTGCCGAAAGAACCCGGCCACCCTCGTGAAACCCCCTTCCGGGACCTCCCCGCCAACGCCACCCGCTGAGCGTCGATCCCCGCATCCACCACCCACCCGGCAGCGTTGTCGGGGCCGCTCGGGAGGGCAACACCCATGAACCCCAACGATACCTCCATCAATACCTCCATCGATACCTCTATCGATAACTCCATCGATGCCACGGAGCTGGCCCGGCGCTGCAGGGCTGACGGCGAGTTCGCGATGGCCGCACGCCACTGGAACGGCGGGTTCCGTTTCGAGATCGGCGACCGCCAACTGAGCCTGGACATACGTGATGGTATGGTCAGCGCGGCAGCCAACCCGGCGCCGGCGGCCGCTAGGACCGCACCGGCGATGGTGGTGCTGTCCGGTGCCGACGCGGTGTGGGACGCGTTGTTGGCCCCGAAACCCGCCCCGGGCTACGTGGATATCGCGTCCGCCCAGCGTCGTGGCCTCAGCCGCGCCGGGGACGAGCTCACCTACTGGCAGTATTTGCCGGCCCTGCAGCGCGCCGTGGAACTACTCCGTCCCACCGAATCCACACGGGCAGAATCGACACCGGCCGAATCAAGCGAATCGACGTCGAATCCGAGGCGCACGGAATCGACGTCGAATCGGGCGATCCCCGGGTCCCGGTCGGCGGCCTTTGATAGTCCGGTGGGTCGGTATGTGCATTTGGAGTTGGGCGGGTACGACCATCGGATCTACTTCGAGGAAGCCGGTCAGGGCATCCCGTTGTTGTTGCAGCACACCGCCGGTTCCCATGGCACCCAATGGCGTCACCTGTTCGAGTATCCCGAGATCACCGATCACTTCCGGTTGATCGCCTACGACCTGCCGTTCCATGGGAAGTCGGTGCCCCCCGTCGGTGATCAATGGTGGACCCGTCGCTATCAGCTCACCGGCCCGTTCCTGCGTTCCGTACCGGTGGGTCTGGCCGCGGCGCTGCAACTGGATCGACCGGTGTTCATGGGTTGTTCGGTTGGCGGGCTGCTGGCGTTGGATCTGGCATTGCACCATCCCGATGTGTTCCGGGCGGTGATCTCCCTGGAGGGGGCGCTGCGGGTGGGTGGGGACCTCGACGCGCTCATCGGGTTCTGGCATCCCGGGGTCAGCAACGAGACCAAGGCCCGGATGATGGAGGGCCTCATCGCCCCGGACTCCCCAATGGCGTATCGCAAGGAGACCGCCCAGACCTACGCCGCGGGTTGGCCGGCGGCGTTTCTCGGTGATCTCAACTACTACTGCGTGGACTACGACCTGCGCGAACGAGCCGCGGAGATCGACACGTCCAAGGTGGCGGTGCACATCTTGAACGGCACGTACGACTACAGCGCCACCCCGGCCCATGGGCGAGATGCGGCCGCGGCCATCACCGGCGCCACGTTCACCGAGATGGAAGGCATGGGTCACTTCCCGATGTCGGAGGATCCGGAGCGCTTCGTCACCTATCTGCTGCCAGTCTTGGCGCAGTTGCGGGGGGAAGTGCAGGCCCCGAAGCCGCCGCTCTAACATCGCCCGATGGTCAACCCCCCACGACACGGCGTCCCGCTGCGCCACGGCGTCTTCCTCGCCCCATTCCACTCGGTACGGGAGAACCCCACCCTGGCCCTGGAGCGGGATCTGGAGCTGATGACACTGCTGGATCGGCTGGGGTATGCCGAAGCCTGGATCGGGGAGCACCACTCCGCGGGGATGGAGGTGATCGATTCTCCGGAGTTGATGATCGCCGCCGCCGCCGAACGGACCAAGCACATACGCTTCGGTACAGGGGTGGTGTCCTTGCCGTACCATCATCCGCTGAACGTGGCCAACCGTATGATCCAACTGGACCACATGACCCGGGGCCGGGTGATGTTCGGCGCCGGTCCCGGACTGCTGGCGTCGGATGCATTGATGATGGGCATTGAGCCCGAGGACACCCGGGACCGTATGGAGCAATCCCTTGACGTCATCTTGCGGTTGTTCCAGGGCGAGGTGGTCAACGAACGTACTGACTGGTACACCATGCGCGACGCTCGCACCCACCTGCGCCCCTACAGCAGGCCCTATCCGGAGGTCTGCGTGGCCAGTGCCGTGACCCCCTCCGGTGGACGGCTGGCGGGCCGGTACGACCTGGGCATGTTGTGCGTGGCCGCCGGGGTGCAGTCCGGTTTCGATGCGCTGGATGTGAACTGGCAAGTGGCCTGCGAAGCCGCCGCCGAACGCGGCCGGGAGATGGACCGCTCCCGCCTGCGTTGCGTGGTCACCATGCACCTGGCCGAAAGCCGCTCCCGGGCCATTGAGGACATTCGTTTCGGGGCCACCGAGTACATCGATTACCTCAACAACAACCAACCCCGCTTCCCCGTACCCAAAGGTACGGACACGGTGGATTGGATTGTGGAGCACAACATCGCGGTGGTGGGCACGCCCGATGATGCCATTGCCCGCATCGAGCAGTTGCAGGCCAAGCAGGGTGAGTTCGGTTGCCTGCTGCTGTTGGCCCACAATTGGGCGGACTGGTCGGCCACGCAACGGTCGTATGAGATGTACGCCAGGTATGTGATGCCGCACTTCGATCAGGCCAACACCAACCGGGTCGATTCCTGGGGTTGGGTGACCGAGCACCAAGACGAGGTGGTGTCCAAACGCATCGCCGCCGCCGAACAGATGACCGCCAAGCATCACGCCGAACAAGCAGCCAAGCACGCCCAGCACGCCCAGGACGCCCAGCAGGCCTAGGACGCCGGCACGGCCCCGCCACCAAGCCCACGGATGGCGCGATACCACCTGGTGTCACAGGTTCTAACAGGAAACGCGCCGTCCCCTTACCCGGCGCGTACCAAATTGCGCATGGTGGGTCGGTAACGTGAACAACCACATGGCTCCTACGGACCACAATGGTGAAACCTCTCGCCCCACGGTGGGGTTGCTGGTCACCACCCACCGGTGCGGGCCGTTCATTGACCAAACCTTGGCATCGGTGGCCGGCCAGACCCACCCGCCCGATCAAGTGGTGGTGGTGGATGACGCCTCCGACGATGATTCGGTGCAACGGGCCCGGGCCTGGTCCTCCCATCTCAACATCGATGTGATCGTTCGGGATCGCAACGGTGGTGTGGCCCGGGCCCGCAACGCCGGCCTGCGGCGCCTGGACACCGACGTGGTGGCCCTGCTCGATGGTGATGACGTGCTGCTGCCGGATCATCTGGCGGTGATGAGCGACCTCTATCGCCGTCACGGTGGGATCGTGTCGCCCAAGGCCCAGTTCTGGTCTCCCGGTTCGCCCCCACGGCCCTATCAACGGCGATTGCGGGGTCTGGTGGCACCCAAGGAGGACCAGCTTCGCCGGCTGATCCGCCGGAACTTTGTGTTCATAGCGTCCATGGTGTCCCGCAGCGATCTCGACGCGGTGGGCGGGTTCACCGAGGGCGACCGGGCCCAGGACACCACCGCGGACTGGGATCTGTGGTTGCGCCTGGTTTCCAAGGGCGCCAAGGTCACCAGCGGGCCGTACCCCACGGTACTGTACCGGGTCGTACCGGGCAGTATGTCCGATGACGCCGCCACCATGCTGCGCTGTGAGATCACCCAGTTGCGCCGGGCCCGCCGGTTCCTGCCCGGCAGCGTGGAACCGGTGGTGAACAAAGCGGTGCTGCAACTGGAAGCGGATCTGGCCTTGTTGGTGGAGGTCGGCAACTCTCGCACCGAGCAGGCGCGGCGGGCCATCGCCCTCCATGGCGGTGACTGGCGTAGCCGCACCCGGGCCCTCACCAGCGCCGCCGCTCCGGGGATGGCGTCTCGCCTGTTACGCCGCCGGGGTACCTGGTAACCCGGCAGGAGACCGGAACCGGGCGCTCAGTCCCAGACCAGGCCGCCGTCCACGTTCCAGGACTGACCGGTGACGTTGCGCGATCCCGGCCCGGCCAGGAACACCGCCAGCGCGGCGATGTCCTCGGGGTCATTGGCCCGGCGCAACGGGATGGAGCGCACAGCCCGGGCCTCAGCCTCATCCCGGGTGCCGCCCAGACGGTCGATCAGCTCGTCGATGACCTGGTCGTAGAGCGAGGTACGGGTCACGCCGGGGCAGATGCTGTTGACGTTGATCCCGAAGCGGGCCAACTGCGAGGCGGCGATGCGGGTCATGGCGATGACGGACCCCTTGGTGCCGGCGTAGGCCACGTTGGAGGTGCCCTTGTAGCCCTTGCCGGCGATGGAGGCGATGTTGATGACGCGACCGCCGCCGCCCTGGTCCCGCATGGCCACCGCCGCGGCCTGCATCAAGAAGAACAGGCCCTTGTTGTTGACGGAGTTGATGCGGTCCCAATCGCTCTCGGTGACATCGAAGAACCCCAGGCTCTTGGTGACCCCGGCGTTGTTGACCAGGACGTCCAAGCGGCCGTGATCGGCCAGCACGGCGTCCACCAGGCCCTGGCATTCCGCCACCCGGGCCACGTCGGCCACCATGAAGAAGGCCCGTGCGCCGAGGGCTTCCATCACCGCGTTGCCGGCGTCAGCGTTGATGTCCGCCCCCACCACAATGGCCCCCTCGGCGTGATGAGCAGCGGCGATGGCCCGCCCCATGCCCGCCCCCACCCCGGTGACCAACGATACCATACCGTCTAGTACGCCCATGCTCGTTCCCGTCCGTCCGATCTCAGCGATTCGCCAGCGGGCCACGCAGCAGCTGCCCCGGATACGCACCGGTATGGCAGCCGTCCTGCACCAGGATGTCCCCACTCACCAGCGTGGCCTTGATGCCAACGGACTTCTGCACCAGGCGACGGGCTCCACCGGGCAGGTCATGGACCACGGTGGGCATGGACGGGGAAATGGTGTCGGGGTCGATCACGTTGAGATCCGCCACCATACCCTCCCGTACCAGGCCCCGATCGGAGAAGCCCCAGGCCACGGCCAGGCGGTTGGTGACCATCTCCACCGCCTGTTCCAGCGTCAAACATTGCCGGTCTCGGACCCAATGGGCCAGCAGGTGGGTTTGCAGCGAGCTGTCCATGATCTGGGACACATGGGCGCCTGAGTCCGAGAAGGTGACCACGGTGCGGGGGTGACGCATGATCGACAGCAGGTGCTCCGGATCACGGTTGGCGATGGCCTGCACGAAGAACTGCTC
>JBJXFH010000175.1:0-46694 GCA_046155365.1 Acidimicrobiales bacterium
GAGGCCCATCAATCACCCTCCGAACAGCCTGCTCCTTGAACTCCGCCGAATACTTCTTACGGCCCATGACCACCCCTTCAACCAGGCACCCTACCCACCCTGTCCGGAAACCTCAGAGCACCCCAGCCACCCCTGGGAGGACGGCGGCGAAACGAAAATCACCAACGGCACCCTGCTCTGCCGGTGGCACCACACCTACATCCACCGGCACAAATGGACCGTCAAACTCGACCAACACCAGCAACCCATCTTTCGCAGACCAGACGGTACGGTGCTGCACCACCAACCCTGCAGACCCCGACCCGGACCACCCCCCGGCCAGTGATTGACAGCGCGTCGCCAGACCGTGGGGCCGGTCGCACAGCCGCGTGCCAGAACCCACTGGCAGGCCGCGGCGACCTCCAGCAGAGCGGACCGGTTGGCGCACAGCGGTGCCGGGCGACAGACTGAACTTTGTCATGCCCACACTGCCGCGGCCCGCCCCGTCCATACTCGTCCTGAGCGGCCCGGCCCCTACCCGGCCAGATCGGTCCAGGCGAGGACCCAGGCTCAGGTCCCTGCACGCATCCGCCCGTAACCCGCAACCCCGGTGTCGCCCGATGACGTCAGCCCACTCCGCCCACTCCGCCGCCCGATGACGTCAGCCCACTCCGCCCACTCCGCCACCAGCGCGGCCACCACCTCGTCCACCAATGCGGCTAGCAGCCCAGCCACCGACACGGCTACCAGCGCACCCACCACCACATCGGCCGCCACCACAGCCGGCGCCGCCGCCACCGCCACAGCCGCCGCCGCCGCCGCCTCCGCCTCCGCCACCGTCGTGGAGCCGGCGTGGGTGGACTCGGTGTGGTCAGTGTTCGGAGCCTTGGGACTTCAACAGTTGGCCTACGTGCCCGACGCCGGGTTGGCCGCGCTCATCCGCCGAGCCGAGGCCACATCGCTCCAGTCCAACAACTGGCCCGACCGTGGGCTCCGGGCGGTCCCCCTCTCCACCGAGGAGGAGGGCGTGGCGCTGTTGGCCGGCGCCTGGCTCGGTGGTCAGCGGGGCGCGCTGCTCATGCAGTCCAGCGGCGTGGGCAACTGCATCAACATGCTCAGCTTGGCCCAGACCTGCCGATTCCCATTGTTGGCAGTGGTCACCATGCGGGGCCAGTGGGGTGAGCGGAACCCCTGGCAGGTGCCGATGGGATCCACCGCCGCCACCGTGCTGCGGGCCGCCGGCATGTTGGTGTTCGAGGTCGACACCGCCGAGGAGGTCGCACCCACCGTCGCCGCCGCCGGCGCCATGGTGTTCAGCGGCCCGGCTGCCGCAGCAGTCCTCATCAGCCAGAAGGTTCTAGGGGCCAAGGCGTTCACCCCGGCACCGGCCACGCCACCCACCCCACCCAAGCCGGACCGATGAGCGCCACCCCCGCACCCCCGCACCCACCATCCGTCGCCACCACCCACCACCTGGCCCGCCGGCCGTTGGTCGCCACCCTGTTGGCCGGGGACCCTGACCTGTTGGTGGTGTGCGGGCTGGGCGCACCGGCGTGGGACGCCACCGCCGCCGGGGACCGGGACCGCACCTTTCCGCTGTGGGGAGCCATGGGCGGCGCCGTACCGATGGGTCTGGGCCTGGCTCTGGCCCGACCGAGGGACCGGGTCCTGGTGCTCACCGGTGACGGCGAGATGCTGATGGGTATGGGCTCGCTGTCCACCGTCGGGTTCCAACAGCCGCCGAACCTGGCCGTGGTGGTGCTCGACAACGAACGCTACGGCGAGACCGGCGGCCAGCTCACCCATACCGCCCGGTACACCGACCTGGCGGCGGTAGCGGCGGCGTGCGGGTGGCCAACCACCTTCACCATCACCGACCCTGCCGAGGCGGACAGACTGGCCGAGCGCATCTGGAGCGCTCCCGGGCCCCGGCTGGTGGTGGCCAAGATCTCCGCCCACAACGAACCGCTGGTACTGCCCCCTCGGGACGGTACCGTACTTCGGGAACGGTTCCGCCGGGCCGTACTGGGAGCCGACTCGGGAAGCGTCTGACAGGAGCAGGGATCGATGGTCGGAGTACGAGCCGAACCTCCCCGCCGAGACGACCCTGCCGGACCGCCCGTCACCGCCTTCGGGCCTGATTTCCCCTTTGCTTTCGATGAGTGGCTCGCTCATCCCGACGGTTTGGGCGTGCTGCCACCACAAGCCCACGGCCAGGAAGTGGCCATCATCGGCGCCGGGATGGCCGGCATGGTGGCGGCCTACGAGCTGATGAAGCTGGGCCTGCGCCCGGTGGTGTTCGAATCCCGCCGGCTGGGAGGACGGCTGCGATCGGAACCCTTCGGAGCCGCCGACGGGGTGGTGGCCGAACTGGGCGGTATGCGCTTCCCGATCTCCGGTACGTGCTTTTTCCATTACCTGAACCTGCTGGGCCTGCAAACCGCGCCGTTTCCCAATCCCCTCACCGCTGCCGCACCCAGCACCGTCATAGACCTCGCCGGTGTGAGCTGCCTGGCGGACACCATTAACGATCTGCCCCCGCTGTTCCGGGAAGTGGCCGACGCCTGGCACGATGCGCTGGAACGCCAAGGTGACCTGGCCGGGCTCCAAGACGCCCTCCGCCGCCGCGACGCCGCCGAGGTGCAACGCCGTTGGAACGCGCTGGTGCCCATCTGGGACGAGCGCACGTTCTACGACTTCGTGGCCGGCTCCCCCTCCTTCGCCAAGCTGGACTATCGCCATCGTGAGGTGTTCGGGCAGGTGGGCTTCGGCACCGGGGGTTGGGACAGCGACTTCCCCAACTCCATGCTCGAGATCCTCCGGGTGGTGATCTGTGAGTTCGAATCCCATCAGCAGCTGGTGGTGGGCGGATCCGAGCAGGCACCCCGGGGACTTTGGAACCACATACCAGACCGAATGGTAGGGTGGCCGGCCGGCACGTCCCTGTGCGAACTGCATGGTGGTGCCCCACGGCCCGGGGTGGCCAAGGTACGGCGCCTGGATCGGGACCGCATCGAGGTCACTGACCGCAACGGCGTGGCCCGCACGTTCGGGGCGGTGCTGTTCACCGTGCAGAGCTGGCTGCTGACCACCAACATCGAGGTGGAGGAGGAGCTGTTCTCCCAATCGCTGTGGATGGCGCTGGACCGAACCCGATACATGCAATCGTCGAAAACCTTTGTGATGGTGGACCGACCGTTCTGGAAGGACATTGACCCCGTCACCGGTAAGCCGATGCTCAGCATGACCCTCACCGATCGCAGCACCCGTGGCACGTACCTCTTCGACAACGGCCCTAACAAGCCGGCGGTGATCTGCCTGTCCTACGCCTGGGCTGGAGACGCCCTCAAGGTGCTCCCCAAAACCGCACAGGAACGGGCAACGCTGGCCCTGAACGCTTTGCAAAAGGTCTATCCCCGTACCGACATCCGATCCCACATCATCGGCGATCCCATCACCGTGTCCTGGGAAACCGACCCCGACTTCCTGGGTGCATTCAAGGGCGCGCTGCCCGGCCATTACCGCTACAACCGGCGCATGTTCGCCCATTTCATGCAAGAGGGCCTCCCCGACCATCAGCGCGGCGTGTTTCTGGCCGGAGACGATGTGTCCTTCACGCCGGGCTGGGTGGAGGGTGCGGTGCAGACCGCGCTGAATGCGGTGTGGGGCATTGCACATCAGTTCGGCGGGCGCTCCCATCCCACCAACCCCGGCCCGGGCGATCGCTGGGACGAGCTGGCCCCGCTGGCCCTACCGGAGTAACGGCCCTTGCGTACCGAAGAGTATGCCAACCTCGATGCCTGCGGTCTGGCCGAACTGCTGGCCGCTGGCAAGCTGACCCCCGTCGAGGTCGCCGCCGCCGCCACCGACGCCCACCACCGCCTCCACGCCCGCCGCCTGGGCGCCATCATCGAGTGGTACCCCGACCCCAACCCCGACCGCGGCCCCAACGCCGGCCGCGACCGCGACCTACCGTTGGGTACGGTCGGGGCCCTGGCGGGGCGATGGGCGGGCGTGCCGGTGCTGCGGAAGGACTACGGCGCCACCGAGGCCGGCCGACTGGTGGAGCGCGGCAGCCGGCTGTCGATCGGATGGCGGGCCACCAGCAGCAGTGCACTGTTCCGTCGTCTCGGGGACCTCGGCGTGGTGGTGCGGGGCCGGACGGCGGTGCCGGAGTTCATCCTGCACGCCACCACCGAATCCCGCCTGAGTGGCATCACCATCAACCCGTGGAACCCCACGCGGTCCGCCGGCGGGTCCTCCGGTGGGGCGGCGGCGGCAGTGGCGGCGGGGATCGTGCCGGTGGCTCACGCCTCGGACTGCGCCGGGTCCATCCGCATCCCCGCCGCGGTGTGCGGCCTGATCGGGCTGAAGCCCACCCGAGGTGCGGTCCCGTGGGGCGAATCGGTGGGGATCGGCGGCTGGGGCGGCATCGCCGAGGAGTTCGTCCTCACCCGCACGGTTCGCGACGCCCGCCTCGCCCTCACCGCCCTCACCCACCCCGCCGCCGCCTCTCCACCCACCGCCGCCCTCGCCCGCCCCACCGCCGCCCTCGCCCGCCCCGCCGCCACTCACCGTGCAGCGCCCACCCAGCACGGCCTCACCAGCCCCACCGCCGTCGGCCCGGCCCGGAGCCGCGCACCCGCACCGACCCCTGCACCGGCTCGCGCCACCGACCGCAGCAGTCAGGACACCATCCGTAGCAATACCGAATCGACGTCGATTCGCCCCTACGGTCCCCCAGAACCCTATTCCCCCAGCTCACAGGCCATTTTAGGTTTCCGAATCGGCGTCGTTGTCGACCATTGGGCCGGGCTCGCCACCGACCCCGCCCTGCAGGTCGCCGTGGAACAGGCCGCCCACCGCCTCGACGCCGCCGGCCACCCCGTCACCCCGACCAGCTGGCCCGTCCCCTATGAGCGGCTGGCGGCGTTGATGGACCCCCTGTTCGGCCTGAGCGCCGCCGCTGAGATCCACATGATCGCCGCCTACACCGGCCGGACCCTCGGGCACCACACCCTCGAACCGCTCACCCTGGAGTACCTCGAGTCCCTACGAGCGCTGCCACCCGATGCCCACGCCCACGCCATCACCGCCGCCGTCGCCCTCACCGCCCGGCTCGACCGTTGGCTCGAACCGTTCGATGCCATCCTGTGCAGCACGCTGGGCCGGGCCGACCTGCCGCTGGGCCGCCTCGGCGGAGAAGTGCCCCTCGCCCAGTGGGTTGCCGCCAATGACGAGTTCACGCCCCACAGTTTCGTGGCCAACGTCACCGGCTGGCCGGCGTTGTCCGTGCCGTGGGGCCTCGGACCGTCCGGGGTACCGATCGGTATCCAATTGCTGGCGCGGCGGGGCGGGGACCACCTGTTGTTGGACCTCGCCGACACGCTCGCGCAGACAGCACCACCGCTGGGTCAGCCCCGGTTGCACGCCTCGGTGTTGACCCCCGGGAGCACACAGAGCATCTCGTAGAGCAGGTTGGCCGCCACCAACGAGGTCATGGCCGACGTGTCATAGATCGGTGCCACCTCCACCAGATCGGCACCGACCAACGCCAAACCGTCACAACCCCGAATGATCTCCATGGCCTGGATGGTGCTGAGCCCGCCGATTTCCGGCGTTCCCGTGCCCGGAGCGAAGGCCGGATCCAACCCGTCGATGTCGAAACTGAGATACACCGGTCCCGCCCCCAACTGCGCCCGCACCTCAGCCATCAGCGGGGTCAACGATCGATGCCAGCACTCCTCGGCCGGCACCACCCGGAACCCCTGCTGACGGGACCAATCAAAATCGTCGGCCGCGTAACCCGTGCCCCGGACCCCGATCTGCACCACCCGGCCGGGGTCCAACAAGCCCTCCTCGGTTGCCCGCCGAAACGGGGTGCCGTGGGCGATGGCCTCGCCGAACATGGTGTCGTTGATATCGGTGTGGGCGTCGATGTGCACCAGACCAACAGGCCCGTGGCGCCGCGCCATGGCCCGCAGGATCGGCAACACGATGGTGTGATCACCGCCCATCGAAACCGGAATGACGGACTGGCCCATCAACTCGTCGTAGTGAGCTTCGATGCGGGCCACGGCGTCGATCAGGTTGTAGGGGTTGGTGGCCACATCGCCCACATCGTCGATACGCAACCGATCGAACGGGGCAGCCCGGGTGGCCATGTTGTATGGGCGGATCAGCACCGACTCCGAGCGGATGCCCCGCGGCCCGAACCGCGCACCGGGCCGATTGGAGGTGCCGATGTCCAGCGGAACCCCCACCACGGCCACGTCGAGGTCCGCCGGGCTGGACCGACCGGGGAGCCGCATGAACGTGGCGATACCGCCGAAACGGGGCATCTGGTTCCCGCCCAACGGTTGAGGATGGCTCCGGTCTTCGGTTGCATCGGACATGGCACCAGTCTTCCCGCTGCGGCGCCACTGTCCGGGTCGGGGCCTGCGGGATAACCTCCGCGCCATGAACCATCGAGGCGCCCGTGGACATACTCTCCAGTAGGGTCATCATCCACGCCGTTGACCTCAGCCGATCTCGGGCGTTCTACGAGGACGTGCTGGGGCTATCCATTTACCGGCAGTGGGGGGTGGGGGTGGCGTATTTCATCGGCGGCGGCCATCTCGAGTTGTCCGGTAGCAGCAGCCGGACGCATGCCAGCACCACCCTGTGGCTGCAGCTACCCAGCCTCAACGGGGTCGAAGCGCAACTCCGCCAGCAGGGCGTGCCCATCGTGAAACCGGCGGAGGCCATGCCGTGGGGTTTGATCGAGCTGTGGGTGCAGGACCCTGACGGCAACGAGCTACGGCTGATCGAGATCCCCGAAACCCACCCCATACGGCAACGACCCCCCGGCACCTGACCTCTCAGACGGTGGGCTTACGCTGCCCGTACCCCTTGAAGGTGTCATTGATGTGGGTGGTGACCGACGCCAGCTTGGCGTTTCGGCCCTCCAGCAGACGCGGCGCCAAACGGTTCAGATCCTCCACCGTCCAACGACCGTCGGTGGCCAGGATCTTGTCCTCGGACAGCGACCAGCCGCCGTACAGACCCACCTCGTTGCCCCCGATGTGGAACACCCCACCGGTGAAGGGGCAATCCTCGGTGGCCAGATACGCCACCAGCGGGCTGACGTTGGCCGGGTCATAAATGTCAAAGCTGCCGTCGGTGGGGGCACCGATGCGCTCACCCAGGCCCGGGGTCTGCAACGTCATGCGGGTGCGGGCCACCGGGGCCAGGCAGTTGGCCCGCACGCCATAGCGCACCAGTTCCTGGGCCATCACGATGGTGGCGGCGGCGATACCGGCCTTGGCGGCGGTGTAGTTGGTCTGGCCGGGGTTGCCCAACATGGCACCGGAAGCGGTGTTGATGATGGACGCCTTGACCGGCTCACCGGTTTCCTTGGACTTCTCCCGCCAGTAGGACGCAGCCCACCGGGACGGCACGAAGTGACCCTTGAGGTGCACGGCGATGACCGCGTCCCACTCCGCTTCGGTCATGTTGACCAGCACCCGGTCCCGCAAGATGCCGGCGTTGTTGACCAATACGTGCAGGTCCCCGAACGCTTCCACGGCGGCGTTGACCATGCGCTGGCCGCCCTCCCAGTCCGTGACGTTGTCGGTGTTGGCCACCGCCTCGCCACCCATGGCCTTGATCTCGTCCACAACCTCCTGGGCGGGACCGACGTCGGACCCGCTGCCGTCGACGTTGCCGCCGAGGTCGTTGACCACGATCTTGGCGCCTTCCGACGCCAGCAGCAGTGCATGCTCCCGACCGATACCGCGCCCAGCGCCGGTGACGATCGCAACCCGTCCGTCAAGTGATCCCATGGGCGGCGACACTAGTGCGGAGCATCGGATCGCCCCTACCCTGCAACCCCGCTCAGGATACTACGAGGTATGTCCAGGTTGCGTTCAATGTCGTTGAACACCCTCACGAGCGCGCCGGACAGCCGGGTGGACCAGGCGTTCTCCCAGTTCGGATTTCTACAGTTCGATGGCCGCCCGCAGTTGCAGGATGAGCCGGGTGAGTTCGGCCCGCTCGTGGGGGCTCAGCTCCTCGAACGCCGGCAGGCATAACACCGAGGTTTGGGCCTCGGCCATCGTGCGGCGAAGGGCGGAACGCGCCGGATCGGGATACGGCTCGGCCCAACCCAGGTCCTTCACCCACTTCGGTCCGCCGCGCGGTGCCGGCGCCGACAGTGCCGCTTCCAGGGGATGCATGCCGCTGCCCATCACCGCGCTGAGATGGGCGCTGCCCCGCCATTCCCGCAGGACATGCATGGTGAGGGTGACCGCCTCCGCCGGGTTGTCGGGCTGGGCCATGGCCCGCCAGCCGGCGAAAAGGGCCCCCAGTTGCGCCAGCGCGGCGTCGGCCAGCTTGCGGCCCAACCCGTTCAGGCGGACCAGGTCCGCTTGGGGCACCGCCTTGAGGGCCGGTCCCGCCCAGCGATAGGCGCAGGCGGCATACTCGTTGGCCAACTCGTGGGCGCGCTGGCCCTGGGGTCGGTGCTGCCAGAACCGGCGCACCGTGGCCGATTCCATGAACCCGATGGCGTGGGCCACGACGTCGGCGTCCACGTCGCCCAACACGCCGTTGCGCCCGCACACCCAGAAACCCCGTCCGGGCAACAAGCCCAGCTCCTCACCGCGCTTGGCGGTGTCGGGGTGCAGCATCCATCCCCGGGTGAACTCCAAGATGGGCGCAGCAGTGGCGGCAACCGCAGCTGCGGCGGTCAGCTCATCAGGCACGGAATCGGGCGACATGCGCGCACCGTAGCCGCGCCGGCAGCCATGCCCGACACGAAACGGGCGCGGGACGGGCGGGAGCTCGCCCCAGTCGGCCCACCTCACCACCGGCGTTACGCCCGCCCGACCTGGCCGACCGCCGGAGCGTGGCCGACGGGACGAGCACGGCCTCAGCGGGCCGAAAAGGGTCCCGGGGCACCGTAGGGGCGAATCTACGTCGATTCGCCCGAGCCCGATTTCCGTCGACAGTGCGCAGAGCGGTGGCCTGGACGCTTTCCGTGTGGGGCCGGCTGGGTGGGGAGGAATCGGCCGGGGAGCGGGGCCGCCGGGGAGGCGTTCGCGCGGGTGGAAATGTATGAAAGATACTGACACGGTTTCCATTGGGCGGATTCGGACCACCGGCGAGGTGCGGACGGGTGTGAATTTCGACGCTGCGTGTGGGGCTGACCTCCAAGCGTCGAACTTTTGTCGAACTCAAGTCCGCCTCGTGGCCCAAATCCGCCCAATGGGATTTTCGGCCGCGGATGAGCCGGTCGCGATGGGGGCCGCCAGCGACGCCACGCACGGTTCGCGACGCCCAACCTGCGCTGCGTGGTCACCGAGACTGGTTGGGGGCGCTTCGTCGGCGGTACGTTGAGGGCCAACTACAGGGGGAACGCATGGAACTGCACGCCGAGCACCAGCTGGTTTACCCGGGCGCCGTTGACGCCGACGGCCACATCCTCGAACCGGTCGATCTGTGGGAGCGCTACCTGGAGCCGCAGTACCGGGATCGGGCGCTGCGTTTCATCCGTGACGACAAGAACCTCGAGGCCCTCGAGATCGGCGGCAAACCCTCCGCCATGAGCGTGAAGGGCTTCCCCTCCACGCTGGGGGCCATGGGCTGCACCGACCTCTCCGCCATGCAGTTCGACCCCGAGCGGACCTACGAGAAGATGGCGCCCTACGGCTCAACCAACGCCGCCGAGCGCCTGCAACTGCTCGACGCCGAGGGCATCGACGCCGCCATCATCTACACCACCGTGGGCCTGCTGTGGGAGGCCGAGCTCACCGATCCCGAGCTGTCCCAGGCGTATTGCCGGGCCTACAACCGCTGGATCACCGAATGGTGCAGCGAGGGCCAGGGACGCCTGTTCGGTGCCGCCCACCTGTCACTCACCGACCCTGCCGGCGCCGCCACCGAGATCCAACGGGCGGTCGGTGAAGGTGCCGTGGGCGGGTTCGTGGCGCCGTTCACCCATGACGCCAAGCCGTTGGGCCACCCCGATCACGACGTGCTGTTCGCCGCCTGCCAGGACCTCGACGTGCCCCTCGCCATCCACCCCACGTTCGAACCGCAATGGACCAAGGGCCAGCGCATGGGCACCTGGGAGAACGTGAAGCAACTGCGACTGTTGCCCATGGTGATGGCCTCTGACGGGGTGCGTCAGCAGTTCACCACGCTGTTCGATTACGGCGTGTTCGACAAATTCCCGGACCTGCGCATCGTGGTGCTGGAGTCGGGCGCGGGATGGATCGGGTACTGGCTGGACCGTTTGGACGCGGTGTTCAAGCACACCCCGTTGGCCAAGCGGGTGCCGTTGGAGAACCCGCCCAGCTGGTACTTCGAGAACCGCTGCTGGATTTCCTGTGACCCCGACGAGCGCACCGTGCCGCATCTGGCCGAGCGCTTCGGGGCCGACCGGTTCATGTGGGCCTCGGACTTCCCCCACGTCGACCATACGCCAGGGTATGTGAAGGACCTGGAGGAGTTGGCCGGGCAGTTCCCCGACAGCTCCCGCCGCCAGTTCCTCGGCGACAACGCCCGCTCGGTGTTCAAGCTGGGCGTGGCCGCCAAGGTCTGAGCGTCCTCCCAGCGCCAACCCGAACCTTCCCCTCAGCCGGTGGCGGCCTGGGCCACCTGGGGGAAGGGGCGGGCCCGGCCCAACAACGCCGGGACCGGGTGGAGCAGTTGCTCGGCCAGCCATTCGCTGACTGACAGCAGGGCGTCGATGTCCAACCCGGTGTCGTAGCCCATGCGTTCCAACATCCACGCCAGATCCTCGGTGGGGATGTTGCCGGTGGCGTTAGGGGCGAACGGACAACCGCCCACGCCGCCCAACGAGGCGTCCAAGCGCCTGACCCCGGCGGTCACCGCGGCGGCGGCATTGGCCAGGCCGGTGTTGCGGGTGTTGTGGAAATGGCCCCGCAACGGCACGTCGCCGGCCACCTCGGCCAACGCCGCAAACCGTTCGATGACGTCGGTGGGCACGCCGCAACCGATGGAATCGGCCAGGCCCAGCTCGGCCGGGTGGGCCTGCAACACCGCCTGGGCCACCTCAATCACCGTACTGACCGGTACCTCGCCCTCGTAGGGGCAGCCGAAGCCCATGGAGATGGCCACCGTGGGCCGGACCCCATCGGCGTGGGCTCGGCGGGCCAGGCGGTCCCAGCCGGCGATGAGCTCGGCCATGGTGGCACCCTGGTTCTTCTGGGCGAAGGTCTCCGTGGTGGTCACCACCATGTTGATCTCCTCGGCCCCCGCCGCCAGCGCCCGCTCGTAGCCCCGCTCGTTCAGCACCAGGGCGGTGAAGGTGACCCCCGGCCGGCGTTCGGCGCCCAACCCGGCCAGCACCGCCTCGGCGTCGGCCATCTGCGGCACCCGGGTGGGGTGGGCAAAGCTGACGGCCTCGATGCGGCGAAGCCCGGCGGCCACCGCCGATTCGATGAGGGTCAGCTTGGCCTCCGTACTCAGCAGTACGTCCTCGTTCTGGATGCCGTCCCTGGCGGCAACCTCGATGATCTCCACGGTCGGTCGGACACCCATCACGTCAGCTCCCATGTCTCCAGTTCCCATCTCTCTATCTCCCATCTCTCTATCTCCCATCTCTCCAGTTCCCCCCGGCGTTGGTCACCAAGATGTCCACCCCGCCCAAGGCGGCGATGGCTTGCTCCACGAAGGCACGGCCACCGGCGGGTTGGGACAGGTCGGCCACGATGGTCACCACGTCCCCGCCCAACGCTCGCAACTCCGCAGCTGCCGCGGCCAGACGCTCGGGGTCACGGCCGCTGATGGCCACCCGAACCCCTTCCTCCACCAAGGCCTTGGCCGCGCCAGCCCCAACCCCGCCGAGCTGGCCGCCACTGCCGCAGTGCGCCCGCTGATCCCCAGATCCATTGCTGTTCCTCCTGCGACGGTGCCCGCCGGGAACCTACTCGTTCGGCCCGCGGGGCTCTGGCCGGGCGTCCTCTCGTCGGGGCCCGTGGGAAACGGGAAACGTAGGCTCCGCTCATGATCAAGATCGGCTACCTGTTGCCCACCCGCGAGTCAGTCATGGCCGGCGCGCCCCAGACGGCGCGGCTGTTGGCCCTGGCCGAGCAGGCTGAAGCGGTGGGCTACGACGCCATCTGGGTGGGTGATTCGCTGTTGGCCCGCACCCGGCACGAGCCGCTCACGTTGCTGGCGGCGGTGGCGGCACGCACCAAGCGGGTGCAACTGGGCACTGCGGTGCTGCTGCCGGCGCTGCGCAACCCGGTGGTGCTGGCCCACGTGGTGGCCACCCTCGATCGCTTGGCCGAGGGTCGGCTGGTGCTGGGCGTCGGCGTGGCCCCTGACACCCCAGCGGTGCGGGCGGAGTTCGCCGCCGCCGGTGTTCCCTTCGAACAACGGGTGGGCCGCTTGGTGCACGGGTTGGCCTTGTGCCGACGGCTGTGGACCGGCGAGCCCGTCGAGTGGAGCGAACCATACTGGTCGGTAGGGAGCCAAACCTTGTTGCCGACGCCGCATCAACCGGGCGGCCCCGCCATCTGGTTGGGTGGGTCCGCCGAGGTCACCTTGCGCCGGGCCGGGCACCGCTACGACGGCTGGTTCCCGGTGGGCGGCGAGGTCGAGGGGTTCCGCCGGGGCTTGGAGGTGGTGCGCGCCGCGGCCACCGAGGTGGGGCGAGACCCACAGGACGTGAGCGCCGCGGTGTACGTGACGTTGGCTATCGACGAGGACGTCACCGCCGCCGAAGGGACCCTCGAACGGTTCCTGGCCGAGTACTACGCCCCGGCCCCCGCCGCGGTGATGCGGCGTAACCAGAACTGCTACGCCGGACCGCTTGACGGGGTGGCCGGGTACCTGCAGGCCTTCATCGATGCCGGCGCCTCGCAACTGTGCCTGCGCTTCTGCGGCGAACACGAAACCAACCTCGATCGGGTCGCACCCGTGGTCGAGTCACTGCGGCGCTGAGGGCGAGGGCAGCGCGAGGCGGCACGAGGGCAGCGGCGAAGACGAGTCCCATACCGATCGGCATGGTGCGGGGCGGGCTAGCGTGCCTGACCGACCGATCAGCCGGAAGGAACCACATGAGCGGACAGTCGAGCGGGCGGCTTGATGGCAAGGTCGCCATCGTGACCGGCGGGGCAAGCGGCATGGGCCGGGGCACCGTCGAGCGGTTCCTGCGGGAGGGCGCCTCGGTGGTGGTGGGCGATCTCAACGTCGGCGCCGGCGAGGAGTTGATGGCCGCGGTCACCACCGAGGGGTTCGGTGACGCCATCCGCTTCAGCCGGACCGATGTCTCCGTGGAGGCCGACGTGGCGGCGTTGGTCAGCCTGGCGGTGGAGGCCTTCGGCGGGCTCGACGTGATGTTCAACAACGCCGGCATCGGCGGGGCGTTCGGTCCGGTGACGGAACTGGAAGCTGACGCCTGGGATGAGACCTTCGCCATCGACGTGCGTTCGGTGTTCCTGGGCATCAAGCACGCCGCCCGGGTGATGATCCCCGCCGGCAAGGGTGGCTCCATCATCAACACCGCCTCGGTGGCCGGCCTCGGTGGTGGCGCCGGACCCACGGCGTACTCCGCGGCCAAAGCGGCGGTGGCCAACCTGTCCGTGACCACCGCGCTGGAGTTGGCGCCGCACCGCATCCGGGTCAACTCCATCTGCCCCGGTGCCATCTATACCCCGTTGATGCACGGCGGGAACGCCGAAGCCGCCGACGCCTGGGTGCAGCAACTGCAACCGTGGCCGGACCGGGGTCAGCCCGAGCACATCGCCGGCGCCGCGCTGTGGTTGGCGTCAGAGGATTCCACCTTCGTCACCGGTCAGCAGATCGTGGTGGACGGCGGGCTGCTGGCGGCCGGGCCCCGGGTCACCCAGGTGGGAGATACCTTCAAAAACCTCAACAAGCTGGTTGGTTTCGCTTACGGCACCACCGGCCAGAAGCCCCGCTACCGCCGTCTCGAGGGTTGAGCCGGCGTCTACGATAACCGGAGTGGACGCCGTTGACCTCGACCCCGACTACGCCGAGTGGGTTCTTGCGGAGGCGTCCGCCGAGGAAGGTTGGATGACCCTCGACGAAATGCTCGACGCACTGGACTACGAGGCGTGGCCCGCCGAATCCGCGTAGGAGCGGCGGTCACCCGCCGGATCAACACCCTCGGCCGGCTTGATCCCGCCGCTGACCCGGCAAAGTGTCAAAATTCGCTGCCCTTTCCTTCCATTTCGTCGTTCGGGCGAATCGGTACCTTCTCAGTCGGAGCACCGAGGACCGCGTTGACGTGATCGACGTGATCTAGCAGGTCAGGGGTGCGGGCCCAGAACAGGGATCCGATCCGCACTCCCACGTTCGACCGAAACTCCCAGCTTCGGCCGTGGCGGCTATCGTCGGCGGTCGTGTCAGACACGGCGTTGGTGATCGGCGGAACCGGCCCTACCGGACCCCATGTGGTGAACGGGCTGTTGGAGCGGGGCTACCAGGTTTCCATCCTGCACTCCGGTCGCCACGAGAGTGAGCTCATCCCACCGTCGGTGACCCACTTGCACACCGACGCCTTCGACAGCGCACAAGTGGCGGACACGGTCGGTTCCCAGACGTTCGATCTGGTGGTGTCGATGTACGGGCGGCTGCGGGATCTGGCCCGGTTCTTCGAGGGCCGATGCGGGCGGTTCGTGTCCGTGGGTGGGGCGCCGGTGTATCGCGGGTTCGGCTGGCCGGAAGCCAACACACCGGTGGGTATGTTGCTGCCCACCCATGAGGAGGACGCCCTGGCCGGCCCGGGGGACAACCCCAAGGTCCTCAAGATGATCGAAACCGAACAAACGCTGTTTCATCATCACCCCGGCGCCACCCACCTCCGCTATCCCCGCCTCTACGGCCCCGGACAGGTGCAGCCCAAGGAATGGTCGGTGGTCCGGCGCCTGCTCGACGGCCGCCGCCGCATCATCGTGGCCGATGGTGGGCTGACCATCACCGTGCTGGCCTACACCCGCAACGCTGCCCACGCCCTGCTGTGCGCCATCGATCAACCGGAAGCAGCGGCCGGGCGAATCTTCAACGTCACCGACGAGCGTTCGGTCACCATCGCCCAATGGATCGAGTTGCTGGCGGCAGGGCTGGGGCGGGAGGTGGAGGTGGTGTCCATGCCGTGGTCCCTGGCCCGTCCGGCCCGGCCCCTGGGTGAGGCCAGTGCCCACCATCGGATGTTGTCCGCTGAGGCGCTGCGTCGTGATCTTGGTTATCGCGATGTGGTCCCGGTGGAACAAGCCCTGCCCGACGCCGCCCGGTGGCTGGCCGATCATCCGTTGGAGCGGGGTTCGGTGACCGAGGCCGGTTTGGGTGACCCCTTCGATTACGACACCGAGGATCGCCTGCTCGACGCCTGGAACGGGGCGCTGGAGCAACTGCAACCCATCGCCGACACCGCCAACGCCGATTGGGTGGACCGCTACGCCCATACCTCCGTGAACGTACACCTCGGTATTGACAGCGCACGGCGGGCGTCGGGATGAGCAGCCCCGCCCCCCTGGCGGGCCTCAAGGTCATCGAGTTGGCCCATTGGGTGGCCGGTCCCGCCGCCGGTGGGGTGCTGTCGGATTGGGGCGCGGAGGTCATCAAGGTCGAACCTCCCGGCGGCGAACCCATGCGCCACCTGTTCGCCGGTGCCGCCGCAGCCACCGGAGCCGGTGCCGGGTCCGACCCCGACCTACCGCCGCAGGCCCCGTCCTTCGTGGCCGTGAACCGCAACAAACGCTCCGTCGAGATTGACCTCACCGAACCAAACGGTATGGAGCTGTTCGAGCGGCTGCTGGCCGGGGCGGACATCCTGCTGACCAACCTGCGGCCCCAGGCGTTGGAGAAGATGGGCCTGGCGCCCGAAGCGGTGGCCGCCCGGCAGCCGTCGTTGATCTACTGCTCGGTCACCGCCTATGGCTGGCAAGGGCCCGACCGTGAGCAGGCCGGCTATGACCTGGCCGGGTTCTTCGCCCGCAGCGGGGTGCTGCACCAGATCACCACCCGCAACGGCGCCCCACCCCCGCTGATGAACGGCATGGGTGACATGTTCACGGCCATGTCGGCGGTGGCCGGCATCCTGGCCGCGGTGGTGGAACGCCAGCAGACCGGCAAGGGCCGTTTCGTGGAGGCGTCTCTGCTGCGCACCGGCATGTGGGCCATTGCCGGCGAGCTGGGGGTGGTGGCCGGCGGCGGACGGGCCCCGGCAGTGGCCCCTCGCCACGCCAGCCCCACCCCGCTGTTCAACGTGTACCGGGCCGCCGATGACAAGTGGTTCGTGTTGGTCGGGGTGGAAGCGGATCGGCACCTGCCCACCGTGTTGGGTGCGGTGGATCGCGCCGGGCTGTTGGCCGATGAGCGCTTCGCCAACGCCCGCTCCGTCACCCGCAACCGGGAAGCGTTCATCGCCGAGCTCGACGCCGTCTTCGCCACCCGGCCGTTGGCGGAGTGGGCGGAGATCTTCGCCCGCCATGACGTGTGGTGGGCCCCGGTGCAGTCCCCCGCCGACGTGGCCACCGACGCCCAGGCCCACGCTGCGGGAGGTTGGAGCACCATCGCCGGGTCCGACCGCCCCACGGTGGACGCCCCCATCCGTTTCGACGGGCAGAGCCGCGGCACGGTGCCCGACGCCCCCCGGGCCGGCCAGCACAACGCCGAGATCCGCACCGCGCTCGCCGGCTCCCACCCTCAAACCGCCACGGGCCCCCATACCGCCACTGCCACCGCCGGGACCACGACGGACCCAGCGACCGCCACCGCCGCCACCGCCGCCGGTACTGAACCCGGCCTTGCAACGAACCCGATGGAGTCTTCATGAGCACCTCCCCCGAGGATCGCCCGCCACGCCAGCCCCGGGCGCTGACCGAGGACGAGATCACCGACGCGGTTCTGTTCGAAAAGGACGGCAACATCGCCCGGATGGTGCTCAACCGCCCCGAGAAGGGCAACGCCCTCCCGTTCGCGGCGCTGGACCGGCTGGTGGATCTGCTGCACCGGGCCGAGGAGGACGATGACGTCAAGGTGATCGTGCTCAAAGGTCGGGGGCCGTCGTTCTGCGTGGGCGACGACTTCGACGACATCGCCATCGCCTACGGCCACGTCGGTGCCGAACCCGGCAAGAAGCCACCCCGGCTGTCCCAGCGGGCCCGATTGTCCATCGACCGGCGCCTGGCCCGGGGGGTGAGCGCTTTTCAGCACTCGGCCAAGCCGGTCATCGCCCAAGTGCAGGGCCATTGCGTGGGCATCGGCATTTATCTGGTGGAGGTTTGCGATCTGGCCATCTGCGCCAACTCCACCAGGTTCAGCCACGCCGAACAGCGCCTGGCCCTGGCCGGTAACACGTTTCATCTGGCCAGCCAGATCCTGGCCTATGGACCGAAGAAATCCCGTGAGTTGCTGCTGTTCGGCGAGCAGTTCGACGGCGCCCAAGCGGAGGCCATCGGGCTGGTCAACCGCAGCGTCCCCGACGCCGAACTCGAAACCACCGTCAACGAGTGGGCCGTCAAGGTGGCCCGCAACGCCAAGGACGCGCTGGTGGTGGGCAAAGCGGTGCACAACATGGCGTTGGCCGCGTTGGGGGTCACCGGCAACTTTTACGCCGGGACCGTGGGCCACGCCCTGGCCACCAACGTGAAATACGAACCGGACGACTTCAACTTCTTCCGTGAACGCCGCGACCACGGCACCAAGGCCGCCTTCCAAGACCGCGACAGCCACCACCACCGAGACACCGAAGAATCCTGAAAACGGTGAGCGTTACACCACGGTCACCGCGGCCCGGGTGCTGATCCACCAGCGTCGAATACTCCCGTTCACGGCCCCGGTGGCGGCGCGGCGGCGGATCGTTGCCAGCCGGCGTCGGCTCGGGCTCGCAACGGGTCGGGCATGGGCAGGGCGCAGCTGGCCGCCACCGCCTGGTTGGTTTCGGGGTCAACATCGGTGAGGAATGTGGCGTGGAAACGGTTGATCATGTTGCTCATCCCCACCGTGAAACAGATCTCCATGATCTGCTCTGGCGAGAAGTGGGCTCGGAGCCGACCGTAGAGCGCATCATCGATGGTCTGCATCAACGTTGAGCGTCGGGAATACTCCACGATCGCCGCCTCATCGGGTTCGTACACGCCCTCCGGCACAACCTCATCACCGAGGTGGGCGAGCTTGGCCTCGTTCAAACCGGCGCTCCGACCGAGCACCACGTGGGTGGGGATTCAATAGTGACAATCGTTGGCCACCGAGGCCGTGAGGTACGCCAGCTCCCGTTGCGCCGGGGTCAGGGAGTTGTTGCTGTACGCCTTGGATCCGAAGGTGACCATACCGGAGAAGATCTCGGGGTGGTTGGCCATGGCCCGGTACACGTTGATGTCCCGCCACGGCAGCTCCGAACGCTCCATACCCTCGCGTACCTTGCGCAGCAGCTTGGCGGCAACGGGGTCAGCACCAGGATCATCGGGATCAACCAGGGGAAGGCGGGCCATGATTGCAACACTAGCGTCCGACGGCGTCACCGAAACCCGCCAGCTCCTAGCCTGATCAGCCGTGCCCACCGTGCTGCGTTCAATGCTGTTGTTCGTGCTGGCTGCTGTGGCCGAGATCGGCGGGGCCTGGTTGGTATGGCAGGGCTGGCGGGAGAACCGGGGGCTGCTGTGGGTCGGCACCGGCATTGTGGCGCTTGGGGCCTACGGCTTCGTGGCCACCTACCAGCCCGACGCCAACTTCGGGCGCATCCTGGCAGCATACGGCGGGGTCTTCGTGGCCGGGTCCCTGCTCTTCGCCCGCGTGGTGGACGGTTACCATCCCGACCGGTATGACCTGGCCGGCAGCGCCCTGTGCCTGGCCGGCGTCGGGGTCATCATGTACGCCCCGCGCTGAAACCGCAATCAGGTCCGGGCGGCGCGTTGGCGGGCGGCGAAGGTGTGCATCGGCCACATGTCCTGATCTTCGCCCCAGGCCTCGAAGGGGCCACCGGGCCCGTCGATCTCCCAGCGGACCAGGCTGTTGATGTCAATGAAGGTGTGGCGGTTGATGATGATGCGGCTTTCAGGTCGACCAACCGCCCGCAGCGCCCGACCGTCGGCGTCCACGCCATCAAGAACGATGGCCGTCATCCAACCCTCCAACGGATCGCGCTCCACCCGTCGCTCACCGCCGGCCAGGCTCACCGTGCGACCATCACGACGCAGGAACCCGTAGGCGATGGGGTCCCCGCCGGCCGGGCTGGTGGGCGCCGCCACGGTGTTGGTCACCGCCAGGAACCCGTGATCCCCGTCAGCGGCACCGGTCACGTAAGCCGCTTGGCGGGGACGATGCTCGGGACGTGGACCCCAGGTGCGGTCCCGCATACCGATGCAGTCAATGGCGATGTCCTCACCGTGGACCCGGATGGTGCCGTGTACCCGGCCCAACTGATCGTAATGATGGGCCGAACCGAACGTGGAACCCACCGCGGTCAACGGCTCCGGCGCCATCACCCCGTCGAAACGCAGATCAGCCCCGAACCGCTCGCCGTCGTCGTAACCCAACGAGTAGGACATGGTCGGTTCCAGAACCTTGATCCGCACCCCGTTGGGTAACGCCACGTCCGCCAGATCCGCGCCCTCGGACAGTTGCAGTGCCGAGTAGTTGGCGCTGTAGAGCACATCCCATGGATACCATGCAGTATGGTCCCAGATCCAGGCGCCGCCGGCCACGGTGCCGATGTTGGGCCGCACCATGGTGTAGAACCACCCGCCCAAGCGCCGCTGGGGGTGATGGAACGAGAACCAGCTGGTTTCCGTTTCCCACCACCGATCGCTCATCACATCGAAGTGAAAGTGATCATCAGCCGGGGCGAACGGACGGTTCTCGGCGTCACCGGTCATCTACAGGGACCTTCCTCGGTCAACTCGAACATGTCGGACTGCTCGGACTGCTCGGTCTGCTCAGTAACCCAGGTCACGGGCGGCACGGTCCAACACCACCGGAACAGACCAAGCGGTACGGGCCAGGCGCAGATCGGGGTTGGCCCCGGTGGCATACAGGCCGGATGCGCTCATCCAGAACGCCGCGGACCGCATGGCGTACAGCAACTGGTAGTAGCGGCACAGCTCTTCATCGATGCGGACCCCGGTGCCGGCCTCGTACCGCTCAAAGAAGCGGTCCCGGTCCACTAGGTTCGACAGCAGCTCGGTGCCCTCACGATTCAGGTCCGACAGCACGTAGGCCACGTCGTACATGGGGTCACCGATGACCTCGGTCTCCCAATCCAAGATGGCGGACACCCGGTCGTGCTCGATCAGCACGTTGCCGGTGCGGTAGGCGCCATGCACCAGCACCAGCCGCTCGGTGGCCGGAGCGTTGGCCTCCAACCAGCCCAGCAGGTCCGTCAGGATGGGATCAATGGGCTGGCCGGACTCCTCGATCAGCCGACGCCACTTGGCCACCTCACGCAGGGCGAAGTCGTTGCCCTCCCCCGGCACCCCCAGGAACTCCAGCCCGGCGGCGCGCCAATCCAGGGAGTGCAGCGCCACCAAGGCGTCGATGAAGCTGTCGGGCAGCACCCCCCGCTCGGCGGCTTCGGCGTAGTACTTGCGGCCGTCACGTCCCCACGGATTGGGGCACACCCCCGGCACCTTCTCCATCACCAGGAACGGGGCCCCGAGAATCTCCGGATCGTTCTCGAAGAAGTACGCCTTGGGTGTGGGCACCGCGGTGCCATCGAGCGCCCGCAGCACCTTGTCCTGTATCTCCAGATCGGACATCTCCCGCAACAGGGCATTACCGGGATCACGGCGCAGGCAGAACCCGCGCTGTTGACGCTGCCCGCCGGCGGTCCAGGTGGCATCGAACAACCAGGTCTCATGGGACCAACCCACCGCGATCTGCTGCACCCCCTCGAGACGCAGATCCGCCCCGCCCAGGCGCTCGGCCAGGTAGTGACGGATGCGCTGTTCCATGGTTGGGGTCTCAACGGCCGGGCTGCTCATGCGGCGAACTCCATCTGGCGATCAACCCGGGACCGCAGCGTGGTGCGCACCCGGCCCAGCAACACCTCGAACCGGGCCTCACCCAGGTTGGCCCGCTCGGCGTAGAGGGCTTCGACCAACTGACGCAGGGCGGTGCCGGCCTCTTCGGGTCCGGCCAGCGCACCCACCGCCTGCAGCACCGCCGAGGGGACCTCATCGTCGGCGCCGGATCCGCCGTGGGCGAGCAGCGCATCCAGATCGGCCTTGAGCACCGCCCGGTCGGCCCGCTCTGCGGCTTGGTGCGCTTCGGCCAAGCGCAGTTGGGCCGACAGCTTCTCCAGGATGACGGAGGCCATGAACGCCTGGGTCCGGGCGAAGGTGTCACCCACCTCGGGCCCGATGCGATGGCGAAAGGTACCCGCCATGCGCTCCAACAGTTGATCAGGGTTCACTGTCCGCAGATGCCTCACGCGCTCAAGGGCCGGGTCCGCCCGAAGCCTACTGGCCCTCCGCTCGGCACCTGCCAGATCCCCTGTGCACACCCGGACCCCGAAAGCCGGGGAGAAGTGCCAGACCGAGAATGGTGGATTGCTGGCAAGACGTGGGTCACACCGCACATTTCATGACGCAACGATGCTGGTCAGATCTTCGACCACCGCGCCGATACCGGGCCAGCTGCCACCAAGGCACCATTTCCTCCGGAACCGGGCGGCGAAGCTCGGGCACGGAACCCCCAGGGGGGCTTGAGCCCGACCGTCGGCGGCATGCGATACTGACACCGGCGTCAGGTTTCGCCGGCCGGCATGCCGAGCGAGACACCGGAAGGCGAAGGGAAACAACATGGCAAAGCCGCAGGCGTACTACGACGAGATCAAGCAGCGCTTCGCTGAGGAGCGCGATCTCCGTCTGTCCTATCGCCCCGAGGGCACCGCTCAGTACATCACCGAGCTCGAGGGCAATCTCGCCGCCTATGAGCGGGACACGTATAGCCCCGACCTCATCGCACGGGACCCCATCGATGACACCGTTGAGGTGCTGTTCATCGGCGGCGGGTTCTCGGCGTTGCTGACCTCGGGCCGGTTGCGCGAGGTGGGCGTGGAGTCCATCCGCATCGTCGAAAAGGGCGGTGACGTGGGCGGCACCTGGTACTGGAACCGTTACCCGGGCATCGCCTGTGACGTGGTGGCCTACGACTATCTGCCGCTGCTGGACGAAACCGGTTACGTACCCTCCCGCCATTACGCCGGCGGCGAGGAGATCTACGCCTACTGCCAGATGATCGCCCGCAAGTACGACCTGTATGACCTGGCGGTGTTCCAGACCACGGTGACCTCCACCACCTGGCATGAGGATGAGGGCCTGTGGTATCTCACCACGGACCGTGGCGACAAGATGAAGGCCCGTTTCGTGATCTGCGCCAACGGCACGCTCACCAAGCCCAAGCTGGCCCGCATCGCCGGCATGGAGAGCTTCGCCGGCCACTCCTTCCACACTTCACGCTGGGATTGGGCCTACACCGGTTCCAGCCTGGAGAACCTGGCAGACAAGGTGGTCGGCATCATCGGCACCGGCGCCACCGCCGTGCAGGCCGTCCCGCATCTCGGCGCCAACGCCAAAGAGCTGTACATCTTCCAGCGCACCCCGTCCTCCATCGACGTGCGAGATGACTGGGAAACCGATCCCGAGTGGGCCGCCAAGCTGGAGCCGGGCTGGCAGTCCAAGCGCCGGGAGAAGGCCTTCACCGAACCGCCGCTGACCCAGTTGCAGCTCGACCGACGCCAAACCTTCACCGCCGAGGAGAAACTGCGGGCCCAGGAGAACGGCAACATCGATTACATGATGCGCATCCACAAGCGGATCGATGAGGTGGTGGATGACCAAGCCACCGCCGATGCGCTCAAGCCGTGGTACATGTTTATGTGCAAGCGCCCCTGCTTCCACAACGATTACCTGCCCACGTTCAATCGGCCCAACGTGCATTTGATCGACACCCACGGCCAGGGCATCACCGAGATCGGCCCCAACGGCCCCATCTTCGAGGGCACCGAGTACAAGTTGGACCTGCTGATCTACGCCACCGGCTTCGAGGTGCAAAAGACCGGTACCTGGAACCGCATCCTGGGCCAGAACGGCCTGGACCTGCAGGACAAGTACGCCGAGGGCATCCGCACCCTCCTCGGCATCCATACCCATGGGTATCCCAACATGTTCATCATGGGCGGCTACCAGGCCTCGTTCAACTTCAACCTGACCGACGTGTTACAGGCCCAGGGTGACCACATCGCCGCCTGCATCAACCACGTGCGTACCAACGGGTATCGGACGATGGACGTGACCCATGACGCCGAGGAGTGGTGGGTGCAAAAGGTCATTGAGCATCGCGGCAAGACCAACCGCAATGCCGAGTGCACCCCCGGTTATTACAACTTCGAGGGTGAGTTCAATCGCCGGCAGGACGGGAACTACAACGGCGGGTTCCCGAAGTACTACGCCCACCTCGTCGGGGCCCGAGAACACCTAGAGGAGAACTTCGAGTTCACCAAGTAACGCCGGGCCGGAGCGGCGAATCGCTCAACCGCAGCAGTTGCCACGGGCCGTTGTGACAGGAACTTCCTCCTGTTGCAGCGGCCCGTTGCTGATCCCGGACCCGTCAGCGTCACGTGCCGGCCCGCAGCCGATGACCTCAGCGTCCGCCAGCACGGTGTACACCTCCCACGGTTCACCGTCCGCACCGTGGACCCACACCTTGTCCTGCAACGCGTAACAACACTCCACCCCGTCCTCAACCTCAACGGCCAAGCCGTCACCGTGTAGCCGTCGGGTGGCGGCAACCACGGTGGCGGCGTCCGGAACCTCCACGCCAAGGTGGTTGAGCGAGCCCGGTGCGCCGGCGCCCTCAATCAGCACCAGCTTGAGCGGAGGGTCCTCGATGGCGAAGTTGGCGTAACCCGAGCGGACCTTGGCCGGCTCGGTGGCGAACAACTTGCTGTAGAACGCGATGGCGGCGTCGAGGTCGGCGACATTAAGGGCCAGTTGTACCCGGGACATGGACAGCTCCTCTGGAATCAGCGGTACGATGCATTGACTCTCGCGAATCCATCGATGGTTGTCAATACGTAGGCTGGGGCTGAGAGGTGAGGAGTTCAGGCATGGCACAACCGATCACGGAGCTCACCGACCCTTGTTGTGCGCCGCCGATGGTGGGGCTCGGCCTGAACGAAACCGATGCCGCCAACCTGGCGCGGGCCTTCGCGGCGCTGGCGGATCCGGTGCGGTTACGCCTGCTGTCACTGGTGGCGTCCCAACCCGAGGTGTGCTCGTGCGATCTGGAAGCGCCACTGGGAAAGTCCCAACCCACCATCAGCCATCACACCAAGGCTCTGGCCGCGGCGGGGTTGATCGAAGGCCAGCGGCGGGGCCGTTGGGTCTGGTGGCGGGTGGTTCCCGAACGGCTCGAGGCCCTACGCGCCAGCCTGGGCTGAGTAGCTCTGCTTGACACACGAGCGCGGTTACGATTGCCCGGCCAAGTGTCGGTACCAGCGCCGAACTGAGGTAGGGAAGGGTTCTTGATGCAGACCGAGGGCAACCGCGCCAACGTGAGAGCGCCACTTCCCACGCCCATCGCTTGTCACCGCTGCGCCGTCACCTGGCAACCGAGTGGCGGTTTCGTTGCCGTGCCCGCCGGGGACAACGAGCGGGTCTGGCATTGCCTCGATTGCTTTCAGGCGGCCTCCCCCCCTTGATCCGCCCTTCCCGCTGACAGGACGGACCGACGGGGTGACCACCGGATTGGCGCAACGGATTGGCTCAGCGCACGTTTTGCAGCGCCGGGACCTCCAAGGGGGCGGTGTCCCAGCTCTTCAATTCGGGCAGCACCTTCTCGGCGAACAGGCGCAGACTCGATTCGGCGTCAGCGAAGGGCATGCCGCCGTAGCTGAACCCGGGCATGACGCCGCTGGGTTTGATCTGGCTGCGCATGAACTCGAACTTCGTCAGGATCTGATCGGGCGTACCCCACGGCATGAGGTTGACGTAATCGTCAATGGCGCCCTGCAGGCCATGCCGATCGATGTACCGGGTGATGTTGGTGTAGAACTCGTAGCCCTTCACCCCGGCGTGGGGGGCGGCGGCGAACTCGTAATGGCGCATGACCGATTCGTAGTTGGCGCCGATCCAGTGGCGGGCCTGGGTCTCGGCCTTGTCGGCGCTGAGATCGCAGAACGTCTGCCCACCCGACAGCGGCGGCGGCCCGTCCACCCCGTTGACCTCGCGATACACCCGGTTGTATTCCGCCATGTCCGCCACCACCGTGGCCCACGGCTTCTGGGGGATCACCAACACGCCGATACCCAGTTGCGCCATCAGCGGCATGGATTCGGGCGATACCGCGGCGGCGTAGGCCCGGCCCTTGAACGAATGGGCGGCGCGGGGGCGGATCTGGCGGCGGGGTTGGGTGCCGAACTGGTTGTCGTATTCCATCTCGCCGGTCTCAAGCGCTTCGAGGACCAGGCGGGCGTACTCCACCAACCGCTCCCGGGAGGTGTTCATGTCCACCCGGAACCCCTCGTACTCGATGCGGGCCAGACCTCGGCCGATACCCAGGATCATGCGACCGTTGGAAAGGTTGTCCAACATCGCCACCTGCTCCGCCACCCGGATGGGGTCATGCCATGGCAGCACGATCACGCCGGAGCCCAACAGCACATTGGGGTGCTTGCCGGCCATGAACGACAGCCACTGCACCGGATCGGGGCACATGGTGTAATCATCGAAGTGGTGTTCAACGGTCCACAGTGACTCGAAACCCAATTCCACGGCGAGGTCGCAGAGCCGGTTCTCCTCGGTGTAGACCTCGAAGTCGCTCAGTGCGTCGAATGGGTTCTGGAAAGCGGCGGAATAGCCGACGTGCATGTGTTCCCCCTGGCAGCCTGGGTCGAGCGCAGCCCCGACCGGTTTCGTCGGAGCCTAACGGACCGGCCCGTCGGGCGCTGTTGGTCAGCCGTGCAGCAACTGCAGCATCAACACGTATTGGGCCAAGCCGCCCACCAGCGTGAAGCAATGCCATACCTCATGGTATCCAAATACCGTGGGGTACGGGTCGGGGCGCTTGCGGAAGAACAGCACCGCGCCCACCCCGTACGCCGCGCCGCTGCAGACCAACAGCACCAACTGCCCGGGGGTGAGCCGGGTGGCGATGGCCGGCAGGGCCAGCATCTGGGTACCACCGACCACGCCGTAGAGCCAAGAGCCGGCCGAGGCACCCTCAACCAGACGCAGCAACTTGACGGCGATGCCGCCGGCCACGGCGCTCCACACCCCCGTCAGCACCAGCAGGGTCAACAGCGCCGGGAGGCATCCCAGGGCCAGCGCGGTGGCGGTCCCGCCGATGTGCACGAAGATCATGGAGTGGTCCGCTCGCCGCATCCGCCGCCGGGCGGTGGGGCTGTGGGCCAAGCGGTGGTAACAGGCGCTGGTGGCAAACATGGCCGACCAGGTCAGGGCGTAGGCCACCGCCGCCGGGCGTTGGGCGGTGTCGGCCCCGCTGACCAGGTGGAGTCCTGCCGGCAGTGATGCCAGGGCACACACTTGGTGCAGGCGGCCCCGCAGCATCGGCCGGAACAGCTCATCGGTGACCGCCACCGGGCCGGGGCCGGCAAACAGCGCGGCGTTGAGGGAAAGCTGGCTGCTGAGCATCGCTGTTGCCATCCGAATCACCCCTTGCCCGAGTTGCTGGGTTGCAATGGGTGAACGGTCGCGCCGCATCGCCGGTCCGAGATCGGGATGATCCCCCCTTCAACGTCGGCACCTCGGGGGAGGCGAGCACGTCGCTATAGGGGTTTCGACGGGGATAGCGCGGGGTGCGCGATGCGAGGTGCGGGGACGTCCGGGGGTGGCTAGCGCTAGCGCACCAGGCGGGCCATCTCGCGGTCGAAGCGCTCGAGGGATCGGGTCAGATCCCGCTCCGCTTCTTGGCGTCCGAGGGTCAGGACCATCTGGTCGTAGCACTCCTCGAAACGGCGGCGCAGGTCTTCGGATCGGCGATGTTGTTGGCGCCGGGTTTGCCAGCGCAGCCACCCCCACCCGCCGGTCCCGAGGGCACAAGCGGCGAGACCAAACGAAAGAACCAGCGCGAGAAGCGAGCCAACCCGAAACCAGCCCGGCGCCGTACTCATGGGTATGGTCGGGCGGGGGGGCGCGGGACATGAGCGCTCATAACAACGCCGACAGATGCGTTGCCAGCGCCTCGCGGTAGCGCGCCACGTTGGCCAGCTTGATGTGCTCGTACCCCCGAACCAGGTCCGCCAACTCGGCGAGGGCCACCGCCGCGGCCAGGTTCTGGAGGCTGAGGCGGGCGAGCACCTGGTCAACCGCCGCCACGTACTGCTTCGGGAGGGCCCGTTCCACCCGGCGGACCTCAGCCCAGCGGAACGGATCCAGCGGCGTGCCCCGCAGCTTCTTGGCCCGCGCCAGGGTCCTGATTGCGGGCGTGGCCCACGCGCCAACGGTGATCTTGTGCTGCAGTCCCAACGATCGCAGCAACGGCGGATGCAAACGCCAGGCCACCGCCACCGGCTCCGCGCCCAGCTCACCAAGGGCCGACAATCCACCGGGGTCCGTCATCAGCCGGGCCACCTCGTACTCGTCCTTGTAGGCCATGAGCTTGAACAGGTTGACGGCCACAGCGGTGGTCAACGGCAGCGACATCGAGGGTTCCCCACCCAATGCCCGTTCGGCGCGCAACACCCGCCCGACCACCTCCAGCCAGTCCGTGGCCCGTCCCACGTCCTGCCAGGCCACCAATTCACCGGCATAGATGTCCAGCGTGCGCCGTAACCCCTCCGGCACCGCCAGCGCATCGAGGCCCGCCACCAGTGTCACGGGCAACGCGGCGTCGGGGGCGGGGGCGTAGGGGGCGTAGGGGGCGGCGAGGTCGGGGACAGCGGGGTCGGGGGCGGCGGGGGTGCTGTTGACGGCGGCGGCCAGGATGCGGCGGGCTTCGGTTACCGCGTCGGGCCGGGCGATGAGGACCCGACCCCAACGGAACGCCGCCCGGTTGGCCTCCACCGCCACCGCGTTGAGCTCGATGGCCGCTTCCACGTGGCCCGGATCCACCGGCAAACAGCCAGCCTGCACCGCCATGCCCAACACCAACACGTTGGCGGCAGAGGCATTGCCGAACAGGTCCTCGGTCACCGCTTGGGCGTCGGCCCAGTGACGATGACCGTCCCGGGTGAACCCGGCGATGCGGTCACTCAACGCCGCCACGGAGGGCAGGTGGACATCGAGGTGGGTGATCATTTCCCCCGTTGGCGTGGGCGAGGTGGACCCCACCACGGTGGTGCGCTGCGGATCCGCGGTGAGCAACCCCTTGTCCGACGCCGCCACCAGTTGGTCCAACGCCAACAACAGGTCGGCCTGGCCCTCACCCAAGCGGTTGGTGGCGGTGGGGGCGCTGCGGGAGAGACGCACGTCGCTGACCACCGGGCCCGCCTTCTGGGACAGGCCGATCTGATCCAATCCCCGCACGTGGTACCCCGCCAGCATGGCCGCAGTGCCCAACACCTGGGCCACGGTCACCACCCCGGTCCCGCCGATCCCGGTGATGCGCATGGCGAAATCGTCCCCGGGCACGGCCAGCACCGGATCTGTCAGATCCTCCGGCGGCGCGGGGTGGGCCAACGCTGCGGGTGTCGCGCCCTTGCCGGCGTGGCCCATGTCGGGGTGGGTCACATCGGGCAGGGTGGCGGCCAGACGGGCTGCAGCCCTGCGACCCGGCCCCCGGCGTAGGTGGTTCCCGAGCCGGGCCAAAGGGTTACCGGGGTTGGTGGGTTCGGCCACCCGTACCGTCATGAACGACGGGCAATCACCTTCCAGGCAGGAATAATCGAAGTTGCAGGTGGTCTGATCGATCTGGGTCTTGGGGCCGAAGAAGGTAGCGGTGGGCTGCACCGACAGGCAGTTGCTGATGCGCCCGCAATCACCGCAACCCTCACAAAGGCGATGGTTGATCACCACCCGGTGCTGCGGGGTGGGCAACAAACCCCGCTTGCGGTCCCGCCGGGCCTCCGCGGCGCAGGCCTGATCGTGCAGCAACACGGTCACGCCCGCCACCTTGGCCAGTTCCTCCTGCGCTGCTATCAGCCGGGTCCGGGGCCACACGTCCACACCATCCGGTATGGTCTGGTTACGGTACCGATCGGTATCGTCGGTGGTAATGAGGACCCGTGCCACGCCCAGGCTCAGCAACAACCGGGTGGTGTCCAGCGCGTCCCGCCCGCCCACGGCATCCTGCCCGCCGGTCATGGCCACGGTGCCGTTGAACAACAGCTTGTAGGTGATGTTCACGTTGGCGGCAACGGCGGCGCTGACCGCCAGCAACCCGGAGTGGAAGAACGTGCCGTCGCCGAGGTTCTGGATGAAGTGTTCCCGTTCAATGAAGGGGCTCATGCCGATCCACTGCGTGCCCTCGTTGCCCATGCAGGTGATGGCGGCGATGTCCCCCACCCGTTCGGGGTCCATCAACAACGTCATGGTGTGACAGCCGATGCCGGCGCCCACCAGTGATCCCTCCGGTACCTCGGTGCTGCGGTTGTGGGGGCAGCCGGAACAAAAGAACGGGGACCGTTGGACCGAGAGCGGCTCGAGGGCCAGGCGGATCTTGCGACGCTCGGGACGATCCGGCACCAGTTGGTCTCCCAGCCGGCCCGACAACCGACGACGCAGGATGGGCACGATGGCGTCCGCGTCCAGCGCGCCGTGGGCGGCACACAGCTTGTGGCCCTGCTCGTCGTGTTTGCCCACCACCAGGGGACGCTCGGACAGGTCGTACAGCGCGTCCTTGATGAGGGACTCGATGTTCGGGGCCTTCTCCTCGATCACCAGGATTTCCTGCACGTTGCGGCCGAAGTCGGCCATGAGGGAGGCGTTGAACGGCATGGGCATGCCCATCTTCAGCAGCCGGATGCCACAGGCGGCGATGGCCTGCTCACCGCGCAGACCCAACCGGGCAAAGGCCTCCATGACCTCGCGGTAGGTGATGCCGCTCGACACAATCCCGATCCACGCATCAGCGGGATCCGCGGTGCGGTAGTTCAGCGCGTTCTCGGTGGCGTAGCGCCGGGCCAGCTCGTAACGGACTTCAACGATCTCCTGCTCGAGCTCCAAGGTGTGGGGGGTGAGCAGCCGGCCGTCGGGGCCGTGTTGGTAGGGGCGGCCATCAACCAACGGCAAGATGGGACGGAAGGCGTCGGCGTGCAGGTTCACAGTGGCGGTGGCGTCGGCCACGTCGGCCACGATCTTCATGGCCACCCACAGCCCGGTGCTACGGGACATGGCGATGGCGTGACGGCCGAACTTGAGCGCCTCGGCAGGATCCCCCGGATACATGATCGGCATGTGCATGTCGAACAACAGCCCCGCCGAGGAGGACGGAATGGTGGAGCTCTTGGCTGCGGGGTCGTCACCGACCAGGGCCACCGCACCGCCTTGCATGGAGGTCCCGGAGTACACCGCGTGGCGCAGGGCGTCCGCGGCGCGGTCCACCCCGGGGGCCTTGCCGTACCAGATACCGACAATGCCGTCGTAACGGCAGTCCGGCTGGGCCACCGCCAGCTGACTGCCCATGACCGCACTGGCCCCGTATTCCTCGTTCATGGCCGGCTGCACCACCACCGACAGGTCCGGGGCCAACTTGGCGGCGCGGCGGGCCTCCTCACCGAACCCGCCCAGCGGTGAACCCTGGTATCCCGACACGAACGCCGCGGTACGCAGGCCGTGACGGCGGTCGGCGCGCAGCTGTTCGAGGGGCAGGCGGGCCAGGGCCTGGATACCGGTGAGAAAGACCTGCCCGTCATCGATCAGAAAGCGATCGGTCAGCTGATAGGGGTCGGCGCGTCCGTCGCGTGCGGACTGCGGGGGGCCGCTGTTGCCGGACCCCCCGTGAGCGCCGAGGTGATGGGACTCCGTGGCGGTCATCGCCCGTTCCTTCCCCGGAGGCGACCCTGCCTCAACCTGTGCGAGGGTGCCACCGCTCCCCAGGACGCTACCGGTGCCCTGCCGGTAAGCAGCACCACACTCCCATCGCTCGGCGCGGCGTCCGGCGCGCCAGTCCGTACGCCGCGCTCACACCAGCGGTTCCCATGTCTGAAATGGATTGAACGTGTATGAGGTGCAAACCATTGGGCGGATTTGGGCCACGACACCGCGCTGCCTACGTCCATCGCGGGTACAGAAAATTGACGCAACGCGCGAAGCACCGCGCCAACAAGGAGATCCGGGCCAGTTCACGAGGCGCCAATGGCCCAAATCAGCCCAATAGGATTTTCACCGGCCCGCCACGGTGTCAGAACCAGCGCACACCCCGCGCCGCGCGACACCGATACACACCCTGCCCGGCCCCACACAGCGCCGTCACCTGGACTTCAGCGCAGGCTCGACAAACCGCGTGCCGGGCCCGACACACGCTGGCATCGGGCGCTGTACCAGGTCCGACGCGGACCCCAAGAGGCCGACGATGACGCCCGCCACCGGTAAGGGACCATGGTTGGGTCAGGGAGAGAGGACCGGTGCGGGGTCCGTATGGGATGGTTCGGGATTCGTGGCGGGGAACGATGTTAGGGCCAGGCGGGCGGGCGGTGATTGTTGGGCGTTGTCGGTCGCGGTGGCTCTGGCCGTCGACGAGGCATTCGTAGGTGGCCCAAGCGAGTCGGTCCACGGCGGACTGGGCGAGTAGCGGGTCCGTCATCAAGACGAGCCGTTCGCTGGGCTCCCTGTTGGAGGTGATGATGGTGACGAGGCCCAAGGCGCGGGCCGGTCCAACACAGGTCCAGCGCACGCTGACCTCGAATACGGCGCAGGTTGGACGCACACCGGCGGCGGGTCCGCAGTGGGATCGGGACGGTTCGGCGTCACGGCGGTGGAACGGGCCGCTACGGTTCGGACCGCAACCTGCCAGGGAGGGCGGGACGGCTGAGCCGGGAGTTGGGGGATACAGCATGGACGTCGGCTTCTTCTCGATGAACACCGATTTCGGGGTGCGGGTTGATGTGATGGCCCGGGCCCTGGAGGAACGGGGTTTCTCCTCGCTGTGGGTTGGTGAGCACAGCCACATCCCCGTGAGTCGGGCCACTGCCTATCCCGCCGGCGGGGACCTGCCCAAGGGGTACTGGCACATGCTGGACCCCTTCGTGTCCCTGGGGATGGCCGCCGCCGTCACCACCAAGCTCCGCCTGGGCACCGGGGTGTGCCTGGTGCTGGAACGGGACCTGGTGGCGTTGGCCAAGGAGGTGGCCACCTTGGACCTGCTTTCGGACGGGCGGTTCGATTTCGGTGTGGGCGTCGGCTGGAACAAGGAGGAGTTGGCCACCCACACCTCCATCCCGTTCCCGCAGCGCTACCGGGCATTACGGGAAGCGGTGGCGGCATTGCGAGCCTGCTGGACCCAAGACGAGTCCCGCTTCGAGGGCGAGTTTTTCAACTTCGACACGCTGTGGAGCTACCCCAAGCCGGTGCAGACGCCCCATCCGCCGGTCATCTTCGGTGCCGCCGGCAAGCTGGGCATGGTCCACACCGCGCAGTGGGCAGACGGCTGGTGCCCCATCGAGGTCGCCTTCCGTGACCTGTCGGTGGGCATCGACCGCATGCACGCCAAGCTGGCCGAAGTTGATCGCCAGCCGGCCGATCTGCCGATCACCATGTTCGCCTGGGGCGAGCCCGACGAAGCCAAGTTGGCCCGCTTTCAGGAGCTCGGTGTGGCGCAGGTGCTGTTCGGCACCGGCACCAACACCACCGGCGAGCACAAGGCCACCCTCGACATGCTGGATCGGTTGGCCCCCGCCGTGGCCTCGGTCCGCTGACGCACCCGCACCTGCCCCCCAACCCAAGCCCCCACAGGAGAGAACGTTATGAAACTTGGTCTGATGCTCGGTTACTCCGGGGCCCGTTTGGAGCTTCCGGTGGATATGGTGAAACGGGCCGAGGAGTTGGGCTTCGATTCGGTCTGGACGGCGGAGGCCTACGGGTCTGATGCCATAACCCCGCTGGCGTACCTGGCGGCCCACACCAGCCGCATACGGCTCGGTACGGGGATCATGCAGTTGGCCGGGCGCTCTCCCGCCATGTGCGCCATGCAGGCCCAGACGGTGGACGCGTTGGCCGGCGGCGGTCGGGTCATCGCCGGGTTGGGGGTGTCGGGCCCGCAGATCGTGGAGGGTTGGTACGGCGAACCGTGGGGCAAGCCGTACTACCGGCTCAAGGATTACGTGACGATCATGAAGAAGATCTTCGCCCGCCAGGAACCGGTGTCCCATGACGGCCCGGAGTACCAGTTGCCCTACACCGGGCCGGGCAGCATCGGGTTGGGCAAGCCGCTGATGTCGATCCTGCATACCAACCCGGATCTGCCGATCTGGATGGGCGCGGCGTCACCGGACACCATCCGGTTGTGCGCGGAGATCTGTGACGGCTGGTTCCCGATGCACTTCACCCCCCAGCGCTGGCCCAACTGGAAGCCCCACGTGGAGGCCGGGTTCGCTCGGGCCGGCGGCGGTAAGGGCTTCCACAACTACGAGATCCAGCCCATGGTCACGGTGCTGGTGACCGATGACGTGCAAAAGGCGCTGGACGCCCAAAAGCCCGGCATCGCCCTGTACGTGGGGGGCATGGGGGCCAAGGGCATGAACTTCCACAACGATCACATGGTGGCCCGGGGCTACGCCGACGCCGCCACCCGCATCCAGGAGTTGTTCCTGGCCGGGCGCAAACGTGAAGCGGCTGACGCCGTGCCCGACGAGTACATCGATGAGGCCTGCCTGGTGGGCAGCCCCGAGCGCATCCGGGAGCGGTTCGTGGCCTGGGTGGACACCGGCATCACCGGGATCACCATGAGCACCAACCAACCCCACGCTCTGGAGGTCATGGCCGACGTGGCGGAGTTGGCCCCCATGACCTGACCCGCCGGAACGGTCAGATCACAGGGAACACACCGGCGGCGGCGCGCTCGGTGCGGCCCAGGGTGTGCAGAACCGCCCAATCCCCATGCCGATCACGGGCAATACCCATCAGTATGTCGATGACGATGGCGGGGCCGGCGGGATCAGTTGCCGGTCGCTCCAACCCCACACTGGCGGCCACATCATCGAGATGAAACAACACCTCGATCAGCCGGGTGCGACAGAAGTCATCAAAAGTCAGCATGCGTCCGCCGAGGGCTGACACCAGTCGATCAAGTGGTTCTGCTGCGAACCGGGTGCGCATGAGCGACGCCTCGGCCCGTGCTTTGGCCGCCAACTCGTGGTGACCGACCGCGGCTTCGTTGGCGGACACCTGTTTGATCTGCTGATGGATGGGCGCGTCCAAGGCGGCGTGGAAGTAACTGATGGGGGTCAGCAGCGCACCGTCGGGCCGGGTGGCGGGATCGGTGCGGTCCAGGTACGCCAACGCCGCCCCCGCGGCACGGACCAGGTGGGCGCACAACGCCCCCACGGTCATGCCCTCCAACGCCGAGGGTTGCTCCCAGCGCGCTCCCACCTGGTCCTGCCCGATCAGCGTGGCCGCGGCGTCCGCAGCCTCGATGACCAGGTCCCGGACCCGGCGGGACTCGGCCGCCACGTCGATGCTGCCCTGCCCCGGAGCGTCCGTGGATGCGGCCGTGGATGCGTTCGTGGATGCATTCGTTGATGTGTTCGTGACCACTGGCCGAGCGTACTGTCCACCGGCGATCAGGAGGTCCACGCCACGTCGAGCCGCTACGGTTTGCGCTGCATGGCAGGCGAACAGCAACGAGCACAGCTCCAACAACTCACCGCGGACTTCATCGACACCTTCAACCGTTGCGACCTAGACGCCATGATGGCGTTCTTCGCCGAGGACGGGGTGTACGACCAGTTCGACGGCAGCGCGGCGCGAGGCCGCAAAGAGGTCCGGGCGGCGTTCGAGCCCCAGTTCAGCGGCCGGTTCGGGGAGATGAAGTTCCTCGAGGAGGATCTGTTCATCGATGAGCAGACTGGCAAGGTCATGGTCAGTTGGACCTGCACCCTTGAGGCCAGGGGGGAGCCCACCGCGTGGCGGGGCCTGGACCTGCTGCACTGGCAGGGCAACAAGTTGGTGCGCAAGCTGACCTACGCCAAGGCCAAGGTGCTGCAACTCGACCCCACCCTGCGCTCATGAGCGACGCACCGAAGGATCCGGCCGGGGAGGCGCTCACCGATCCCATCGCCCGGGCCCGGGCCGGCACCCTGCTGGCGTCGATGCGGGTTGACGGTCAGGTGGCACTGGTGACCGGCGCCGGACGGGGCATCGGAGCCGGTTGCGCCCTGGCGTTGGCCGAGGCCGGCGCCGAGGTGGTGGCCATGAGCCGCACCGGTCGCGAGCTGGAAGAGGTGGTGGACACCATCCGTGCCAAGGGCGGCACCGCCCGAGCCGTGGTCTGTGATGTGACCGACAGCGTCGCCATGCAAGAAGCCGTCAGGGGCGTCGGCCGGCTGGACATCTTGGTCAACAACGCCGGCGGGGGTGCGGCGTACACGTTGCTGGATCTGCCGGAAACGGCGCTGGATCACATGTTGAACCTCAATTGCCGGGCCGCGGTGCTGGTGGCGCAGGCCGCCGCCCGGACCATGGTGGCGCAGGGCTCGGGGGTCATCATCAACCTGTCTTCCACCTTCGGCAAGAACGGCCGACCCCGCCATAGCGTGTATTCCGCCACCAAACACTTCATTGAAGGCTTCACGAAATCGGTGGCAGTGGAGTTGGCGCCAACAGGGGTCCGGGTGGTGGCCGTGGGACCCACCGCCATCGACACCCCCCTGACCCATGATCGGCTGGCTGATCCGGCCATCGGCGGCGATCTGCTGTCGCGCATACCGCTTGGTAGGTTCGGGCAGGTAGCGGACGTGGTGGGCGCAGTGGTGTTCCTGGCGTCGCCGGCTGCGTCGTTGATCACCGGCACCACGCTGATGGTCGATGGCGGCTGGACCGCGCAGTAAGCACATACGCACGCAAGCACTCGGGACCTGATGACTGAACAGTTGGCGGTACAGGTGGTGTCGGCGTTGGCACGCGCCGGTGGGCGGGCAGTGTTCGGTGTACCCGGCGGCGGTCCGAACCTGGATGTGGTGGGGGCCGCCGGCCGGGCCGGGTTTCGTTTCGTGTTGGCCCACGGCGAGACCGCGGCCGCCATCATGGCCTCCACCTTCGGCCTGCTGACCGTCACCCCCGCGGCGGTGATCGCCACCCGGGGCCCGGGCGCGGCGTCACTGGCCAACGGGGTGGCGCAGGCCACGCTGGATCGTTTCCCGCTGGTGGCCATCACCGACACCGTGCCCGCCGCCCAACGCCATCGGGTGGCCCATCAGCGCATTGACCAACGAGCATTGTTCGCCCCATTGACCAAACGCAGCGCCACCATCAGCCCGGACGTGTCCGAGGAAGCGCTCGACGAACTTGTCGGTGCCGCCATCACCTGGCCCTTCGGCGCCGTCCATCTCGACATGGACCCCACCGCAACGTCCACGCCGCTCGAACCCGACCGGACCCAAGGCGCCATTCCCGCCGACCAACGGGCTCCTGCGGACCGAATCACCACCGACATGGGCGAAGCGGTCCGCGCCGCCCGGTCCTTGCTGGCCGGGGCTCATCGGCCGGTGGTCATCGTGGGCGCCGAGGCGGTCAACCACACCGACGCCCTACGGCCCCTGCTGAGCCGGGCGGGGTGGCCGGTGCTGTGTACCTATCAGGCGCTGGGGCTGGTACCAACGGAGGGAATACTCCACGCCGGGCTGTTCACCAACGGCGCCAGCGAGGCACCAGTCCTGCACGCCGCTGACCTCATCATCACCATCGGCTTGGACCTGGTGGAGCCGATACCCGCACCGTGGAGCTATCCCCATCCGATTATTCGCATTTCATCGGTGCCACAGGAGGAGGAGTACTTGCGCGCCGCGGTGGACCTCATCGGGGACCCGGTAGCCGGTACCGCGGCGCTGCTGGCAGGGGCGCCGGACACCTGGCGAGATCACGCCGTCGACATGCGAACCCGGGCCCGGGCCGTCATCCGCGCCACCGAATCAGCGCCCACCGACACCGACACCACCCCCACCCCCACCGACGGGATTGGCCCAGTGGCGCTGGTGGACGCCTTGATCGGTCACGCGGCACTCCTGGGGCCAATGTCGGTCACGGTGGACGCCGGGGCCCATTTTCTGGCCATCATGCCGTTGTGGCCGGCCAGCGAACCTCGGCGGGTGCTGATTTCCAACGGTCTGGCCACCATGGGCTTCGCCGTGCCTGCCGCGGTGGGTGCCGCCCTGGCCCGACCGGGTGAGCCGGTGTGGGCCCTCACCGGTGACGGCGGGCTGGCCATGTGTCTGGGCGAACTGGAAACCATCGCCCGGCTCGATCTTCCCATCACCGTGATCGTGTTCAACGACGCCGCCCTGAGCCTGATCGAGATCAAACAGCAATCCCACCACGGCGGACCCGACGCGGTGCGCTACCGACGCATGGACTTCGCCGCCGTTGCCACCGGCTGCGGGCTGCAGGCGCACACCGTGGTGACCATTGACGAACTGCACCGGGCCGTGGACCAACCAAGCGTGGGTCCCCGACTCATCGATGTGCGGGTGGATCCCCGTAGCTATCCGGCGCTGTTGACCGCAACCCGCGGCTGAAGGACCGGCAACCCCAACAAGAGGATGTAGCCAATATGGCCATTACCGTTTCCAAGTTTCTCGATGTCGCTGACGGGCTGCAGCCCAACCAGTTCTCCGTGGGCGGCAAGGAAACCATCACCAGCATCAGCCAACTCGATGGCACCTACCGCCAACTGATGGACGAGCCCTTTGCCTGCACCATGGCCGTGATGGGCCGCGATGGCCGCCCCAACCTGACCCCGATGTGGTTTGACTACGAAGGGGACAAGGTGTTGGTCAACGTGGCCACCCATCGCAAGAAGGTGGAGTGGATCCGCAACTCCCCCGAGATCACCATCCTGATCATGAACCCGGCCAACATGTACCACTGGATGAGCCTGAAGGTCACCGTCGAGCGCGAGATCAGCGAGGACGATCCCACCGAAGGACCCCGGGTCACGGCGCAGCTCAACAAGATCTGGACCAAGTACGTGGGCAACGGTCCCGAGTACGGCCTTCGGGACCCCTCCTTCGAGGAGCGGCGGGTGCTGTTCGAATGCCGGGTGGACCGCATCGCCACCTTCGGCAAGCCCTAACGCTTCAGGCCCCCGAATACGTCGAACCCATCCATGTAGCCCGGCTCGGCCAGCTCCGCGCCGGGCAACCAGCGCTGCAACTCCTCACGGATGGGTTCGACGTCGGTGGCAATGGAAAACCCCGGCAACCAGTCATCATGGTGGGACAGGATCACCCGGGCCGGGCGCAACAACGCCGCCTGACGGGCCACGAACTGCGCCAGAGACCCCTGGATCGGTTCACCGTCCACGTTGCCCCGCCCGGCGGCAGCGATGATGGCCACGTCCGGTCGCAGGTCCGCAACGATGCCCGACCAATGACCTGACGTGTCCTGATACAGCAATGTACCGTCCGGTGTGTCAAAGAGATACACCAGGGTATGGCCGTCACCGCGGGGGCCCTGATCACCGGCGCGCAGATGGTCCTTGGTGGCGTCACCCAACGAACCGATGAACCCGAACAGCCCACGCAATCGTTCCTGACGCTCCTGATGGGTGACGAACAGGTCTCCCAAGCACACCTCGTCAGCGGGGTGCATGCCCTGATGAGACCACACGCACGAGTGAAGGCTGGGATAGACCGACACGTGCAGGCCCTCGGCCAGACGGATCCGTTCACCACCGGCCACCGGCAGCAGCTGGGACATCGGCACCCCGGCGGCCTCCATCACCCGCACCGTCTCGTGGGAGCCGATGATGGTGGCGCCGGTTTGGCGGGCGATGCGCTCAGCCCCCCACAGGTGATCGAAGTGGGAATGACCGATCACGATCCAGTCGGCGCGATCCACATCTTCGGGCCGTTGCGGCGGGTTGGGCCCCGCGGCGCCCTCCACCCGGTCGATGTACGCATCGAGGAAAACAACGGTGTCTCCCACGGTGAGGCGATAGGTGGCGCAGCCGTACCAGTCCAAAGTGGCGCTCATCACCCAACCCTAAACCCGCCGCCGCCGTGACGCGGCTACGTTCAGTTGCCGTGCCGACACGTGAGATGGACCCTGCCGCCCTGCAACCGATCACCGATGCCAGCGCCTGGCGTGGCGCGGACCTCGAAGCCGATCGCAGCTGGTGTGTGACCCTGCAGGACCGCGAGCGCGCCGAGCTCCGAGCCGCCGCGGCCGCGCTGGCGGACCGGCCGGAGCACCTCGCCCGGCTCGATGCCGGAGACGCACCATTGCCGGGCCTGCAACCGCTCCTGGCCCGCATAACCCAGGAGGTGCAACACGGCCGGGGCATGGCGGTGCTGCGGGGCTTCCCGGTTGATGGCCTGGAGTTGGCCACCATTGAGAAGCTCTATTGGGTGCTGTGCGCCCATCTCGGCACCGGGATCACCCAGAACAGCGACGCCACCCTCATCCACTACGTGACCGAGGGACGGTTGCGCCCCAACCAGGGCAGCCGCGGGGTGGGTGTACCCACCGAGTCCACCCCGCATGTGGATCTCACCGACTGCGCCTCGCTGCTGTGTGTGCGTCAGGCTCCTGATGACCCGCCCAGTTGGTTGGCCAGTTCCACCCACGTCTTCAACGAGATCCTGCGGAGCAGCCCCGACCTGCTGGAGCCCCTCTTCGAAGGCTTCGAGTGGGACCGGTTGGGTGAGCACGGCCCTCACGAAGCGCCCACCACCGGTTACAAGGTGCCGGTGTTCAGCCGGCGTGACGGTGTCCTGTCCTGCCGCTACAACCGCTACTGGATGGCCGCCGCGGACCGCCGCCACGACCGGCACAACACCGCCGAACAACGCCGGGCTCTGGACCTGTTCGATGAGATCGCGGCCCGGGATCGGCTGGCGATCCGCTTTGAACCCGGTGACATCCAGTTCGTGAACAACTACACCGTACTGCACGGTAGGGCCGCCCATGAGCCGCAGACCGAAGAGGCCCGCATGCGGCTGCTGATGCGGATCTGGTTGGACTTCCCCCAGCCCCGTGCACTGCTCGATGAGGCGGTGATGCGCTACGGCGTAGTTCGGCACGGCAACCTGGGCTGGACGGCGGCCGAGGTTCGGAACGGACTGGTGGGTACGGTGCGGTCCCGCCGGGCCGACGGTGCAACGGTGTTGGCGGCCACCGGGGCCGAACCCAGCGTCTAACCTCCGGGCATGTCGATCCATCTCGTCGTTGGTGGCTACCCGGCCGGCCAAACCGCCGGTCATGACATGAACACGGTGCGTCTTCGTCTGTTGAGCTCGTTGGCGGCGCAACCCACCGAAACGGTGACCGTGGCCAACGACTTCGCCGATCTGGGCCGTTGGCTGGACGTCAGCCGCCTGCTGGTCACCTACACCGCCGGCCCCTATCCCGACGGTGACAGCCTGGAGGCCCTCAACGGGTGGCTGGGACGCGGCGGCCGGTGGCTGGCGCTGCACGGCACGGCCGGCGGTCGGGCGGTACCGGTGGAGCCCGGGAGCCGGATGCGCAAGATGGCCCGCACCGGCCACCACGCCGCGCTGGGGGCGTTCTTCTTGAATCACCCCCCAATTCGTCGTTTCAACGTGGACACCACCCCCGGCGCCGCTGACAGCAGCACCGCCGCCGCGCAGCTCCTGGACGGCGTGCCCACCAGCTTCGAGACCACCGATGAGCTGTACTTCATCGAGGTGTGCGACCCCACCGCCACGGTGCTGCTGACCACCGACCTGCCCGATGATCCCACCCCGGAACGGTTCGGGTTCGCGGTACCCCAGGACACCTCGCTGCTGGCAGACGGCCGGCGCCGGGCCCTGGGCACGTTGCGGCTGCTGGAAGGCGCCGGCAACGAACGCCAGGGCGGGGTGGCGTACTACGCGCTGGGCCATTGCCATTCGCGGGGCAACAACATCCAGCCCTTCGTGGACGCCTCGGTCACACCCGACGGCACCACGCCGGCACGCTTCACCGGCTCCTGGGACACCGAGGGCTTCAACCGACTGATCCAAAACGGCATCGGGTGGGGCCTGGCTTCCACCTGACCCCACCCAACTACCATACCTATAAGTATGTGCGTACTGTACCGTACCGTACCGTTCGGTTTTCTCGACGGTGGTCGTTACTTCAGCAGCGTGCCGAGCAGCTCGTTGGTGCGGGCCCGTTCTTCCCGTGAGCCGAACACCGAGGCCGCGAAGGTGGTGACACCCACCGCACCGATGGCCTCGATGCGCTCCAGCACCTGCTCCTCGGAGCCGACCAGGGCGAGATCGGCCGGACCGTCGTAGCCCTCACGGTCCAACATGGCCCGGTAGCTGGGCAACTTGCCGTAGATGGCAAAGCTCTTGGCGGCGCGTTCCCGGGCGGCGTCCACCGCGTCGGTGACACAGATCGGGAACCCGGCCACCACCTCCGGGGCGGGGCGCCCGGCCTTTTCGGCGGCGGCGTTGAGCACCGGCACGGTCAGGTCCCGAATGGTGTTGGGCCCCGTCATCCAGGTGATGGTGCCGTCACAGAGCCGGCCGGTGACGCCCAACAGTTGCGGGCCCAGCGCCGCCACCATGACCTTGGGCACCGGGGCACCGGGCACCGAGATCTCCGCCACGCAGGACAAGGTCTCACCGCGGACACTCGCCTTTTGGGTTTCCAGCAGCGGCATCAGGATCTCCAGGTACTCCCGCATGTGGCGGATGGGCTTGTCGAAGCTGATGCCCCACTGGCCTTCCACCACCACCTGGTGGCTGGGCCCGATGCCCACGATCAGCCGGCCTCCGATGGCGGCGTTGGTGGTCAGCGCCTGCTGGGCCAACATCTGCGGATGGCGGGGATAGGTGGGGATCACCGCCGTACCGATCCGTAGGTTCGGCAGATCCTGGCCGGCCACAGCGATGGCGGTGAGGGAGTCCGGCCCGAACGCCTGGGGCACCCAGTAGCTGCCATAGCCGGCCTCCGAGGCCCGGCGCAGCTCCGCCTTGGCGTTGTCGAGGTCACTGAAGAATCCAAACAGACCAATTTCCATGCCCGGACTGTAGTTCGACCGTTCCGGGCGCGACGGCCGAGCGCTCCCGGGAGACCTTTTGGCCACCGCGTTATCCCCGGGTGGATTCCTCGGCGGCTGGTGCTCGAGGCGCTGGTATCGACCGTCTTCGATCCCGGCGGCGACCTGACGTCCGCGGGGCCCGGGCCAGCAGTGCCGCCACCACCGCCACCACCGCCGAGATCCAGAAGATGGGGCGGAACGAACCGGTGGCGTCACCGAGCAGGCCGCCGAGTTGCGGTCCGATCATGAGCCCGGCCCCAAAGGCCAACGTGGCCACCCCGTAGGCGGCACCGAAATCTCGTGGGGCCACCGCATCGGCCAGGCGGGCGGCGACGGTGACAGGGATGGCGGTGAAGGCGGTACCGAAACAAAACGCCGCTATCCACACCCACGGACGCCAACCCCCCGCCACCACCAGCGCGGTGGCGGCCATCAGCACGTAGGCCCGGACCATGGCCCGGGACCGGCCGATGCGATCCGCCATGGGACCGAACAGCGGCCCGCCAACCATGGTGCCCAACCCGAACAACGAAAACGCCAGTGACGCCCCGGCTTCGCTCAGCCCGGCGTCCTCTTCCAAGGTGGCCACCAGAAACGTGACCATCAGCGCCATGCCCAGCCCGAACAGGCCGTAGGAACCCAGCAAGAACCGCCAACCCGGTACCTCAGCCAACACCTGCAGACCGGCCCGGCGCCCACCGGCATCGGCAGGGTCACGGAAGTACCGCAACGCGCCCAACGCCACCGGCACCGCCAGCGCAACTTCAACCCGGTACACCCATCGCCACGCCTCCACGGGAACCAGCGTGTCCAGCATGGAGGCGATCACGATCCCGGTGCCGATGCCCGCACCCACCACACCAATGGCACTACCCCGACGATCCGGTCCCACCTGGGCCACGGCGATGGCCGGCACCGTCACCCACACCCCCGCGGCAAAGAACCCGGTGCAGATCAGGCCGGCCACCACCGCGGCCAGGCCCGGCAGGAACGCCAACATGGCCAAACCCACCGACACCCCGACCAGCCCTACCCGTGTGACCCGGGACAACCCCAGCCGGCCCACCACCACGCTGACCACCGCGGTGCCGCTCAGGTAGGCCGCCAGGTTGGCCGATCCCAGTGATCCGGCCCAACTGTTGGACAAGCCCAGTTGGTCACGCACGTCGGTGAACAGCAGCGAGTACGTGAATCGCCCGAAGGCCTGCGACACCCCGGCGGCAGCAGCGGCCAGGCCCACCACCAACGCCGGACGGTGGCAGCGAGAGGGGCTCAGAACCGGATCACCAACCGACCCCGGGTACCGCCAGCCTCCAACCGTCGATGGGCCTCCGCCGCTTGTTCTTTGGGAACGGTGTCCGCCACTCGCAACGTCACGGCACCGGCTTCCACCAATTGGCGCAAGCCGTCCAGCTTGTCCCGGGCCTTCCAGTAGTCCCGCACCCAGATCGGATGCACGGTGATGTCCCGATCGGCGGGACCCTTGAACCCCCGCACCGTGGCCATGCAACCGCCGTCCTTGATGGCCCCGAACAGCGCCGCGTCCTGCACCGAGCCGTCGGCCAGCCCGTCCACGCCTTCCGGCACGACGGCCCGGATGGCAGCGGCCACGTCCGGTCCCCGCGGCACCACCACATCGGCGCCGAGGCTGCGGACCAACTCGGTGTCCGCCTCCGAAGCATCGGCAATGACCCGCAGCCCAGCGGCTTTGGCCAATTGCACCGTGTACCCGCCGTAGCAGCCCGCGGCGCCGGTGACCGCCAGGGTCTGGCCGGGTTGCAAACCCATCAGATCCAAACCCAGTTGGGCGGTGAGCCCGTTCATGGGCAGCGTGGAGGCGGCGGCGTCATCCACCCCGGCGGGGACCCGCACCGCGGACTGCGCCGGTACCACCAGCAACTCGCTGTAGGCCCCGTGGGACCCATCGGGCAGCACAATGGCCATGACATGGTCACCCACCTGAAGGTCAGTTTCGGTGCCGTCACCGATCTGATCCACCACCCCGGCGGCGTCCATACCCGGAACATACGGGGCGGTCTGGTCCTTTTGCTGGGCGGCCCGGGCCCCATTGCGGACATAGGTGTCGGTGGGATTCACGGTGGCGGCATGGACCCGGATGCGGATGGTGCCTGGCCCGGCCGCCGGATCGGGCACCTCGATGATCTGCAGCGCGTCCGGTCCCCCGTGCTCGATGACCCCGACAACCTTCATGCTGTTCCTCCTGGCAGTTGGCAGTGACCAGCGCCCGTGGCACCGATCCCGCTCAGGTTAGGCCCAGCTGTTGATCCAATCGGGCGTGGAAATGCCGGATGCGCAACTCCTGATAGTCCGCCAACGTCAGGGTGCGGTGGCGGGCGGCGCGCAGACCCCGCTGGACTCGGGGCAGGTTGGCCATGTCCTGATCAATGACCTGACCCAGCAGCTCGAACCCGGGGGCGTGGGCCCAGCTCTCGCCCACCTCCAACTGGTGGACCGCCGCCGGCTGCACGTCCCCGGCCCCATGCCCGGCCCCGTCGTCGGGAATCGGGTGCAGCAGCATGATCTCCATCAGGCTGTGGTTGGGGTCACTCCCATGGGGCCGGAACCGGTACGCGATGGGGATGCTGTAGCCCATCCACGGCGAGAAGTTGGGGAACAGGAAGTACTGGATGGAGTCCAGCAGTTCCGCCTCTGACGCCGACGCCAAATCGGTGCGCCATTGCCGGGAGAACGAGGCCCGGAACCGCTCCCCCAACCAGGCCCGCACGGTACGGTCGGTCAGATCCTCGGGCACCGGACCCTGATCGTGCGCCGGCAGCAACCGTTGCACGATGCGGGCGATCTCCGGCGCCGCCACCTTGCCGATGAGGGCGCTGGCCGGCACCCCGATGGCCTGCAGCAGGCGGGACACGTTGGGACCGAAGGCGTCATATTGCATCTCGAAATCGTTGGCAAACCTCACGGTATGGGCGTGGGTGGTGGACACGTGATAGCCCTCGAGAAAGGCTTCCATGGTGGTTTTCCAGTTGGCGTGCACCACCTGGGCGGCGTGATGGGCCACGTAGCGGCGATCAAGGGGGTGCTGATCGAAGTGCTCGCCGAGCGGGGCGCTGAAGGTGGCAAACGGTTCGGGATCAGCGCCGGGATGCACAAACACGAAGCCCTGCCAGATGGCCACCTGCGCCCGGGGCAAGCACAGTTGGGTGGGATCCACATGGGGGAAGTCCCACGGGGCCGGCATCCCCCGGAACTCGCCATCGATACCCCAGGCGAAACCGTGGAACGGGCAACGGAACACCGCGGTGTTGCCCGATCGTTCCACCAGCGCCGTGCCCCGATGCAGGCAACTGTTGTGAAACGCCGAGATGGTGTCGGGCGCCGAACGCACCACGATCAGGCTGAGGTCACCCACCTCGTAGAGCAGGTGGTCCCCGACATTGCGTAGGTGCTCCACCCGGCAGGCCATCTGCCACACGTTGGACCACAGCAACCGATGCTCCAACTCGGCAAACCCCGCGGTATGGTAGCGGTCCAGGTCGATGGGTCGGGCCGCATCGAGCGCGGCATCGAAGCCGTCATCGCCGTGGCGACGCAGAACTTCGATGGTTTCCGTGCGGTCCGCGTCCAATACCGCTTGGTAGGTCAGGCCGGTGGGTGAGCGGGTCTCGTTGGCAGCCATGATCGTCCGTCTCCTCAGCGAAAGGCCGGGATGATGGTTTCGGCGATGAGCTTGGTGTTCTGCTCCACATATTCGGGCGGGCAGCCCTGGGAGAACATCACGGTGCGGGCCCCGGCATCCACGTACTCCTGCAGCCGCTTGATGCAATCATCGGGCGATCCGGCGATGGTGTATTTCTCCACCAGCTTGGAGAAATCCTGGTTGTACTGGCGTGACAGCTGCTGATTGGCCAGATCCAGTGCGGTGGCCCGGTCCTCGTGCACACAGGTGAAGATGAACAGTCCGCCCTGCACCGTACCGGCCGGTCTGTTGGCCTCCTCGGTGAAGGCGGCGATCTTGGTCATGGACTCATCGAGCATCTCGGGGGTGTACATGTAGGGCAGCCAACCCTCCGCGTAACGGGCGGCCCGGCGCATGGCCACGTCCTTGCGGCCCGCCACCCAGAACGGCACCCGTGGTTTTTGCACCCCCCGCGGCGAGATCGACACCCCATCGAGCTTGGTGAAACGCCCGTCGAAATGCACGTCCTTCTCCCGCAACAACAGGTCCAGCACCTGCATCGCCTCATCGGTACGGGCACCGCGCTCTTTGACCGGCACCCCCACCGCGTCGAACTCCTTGGGGAACTCGCCGCCCACGCCCACACCCAGGCTGAAACGCCCGTCGGACACCACGTCGAGCACGGACACCTGCTTGGCCAGCAGCGCCGCGGGATACAACGGCACCAACACGATGCCGCTCATCAACTTGATGCGCTCGGTGGCCCCCGCAGCGGCCGCCAGGGACACCATGTTGTTCCCCACGGGGCCGTGGAACATGATGTGCTCCCCCGTCAGCAGGTAGTCATACCCGAGCTCCTCAGCCCGTCGTGCTTCCTGCTTGGCGCCGCCCAACAACCGGCACGAGATCCCGAATTCGATGGCCTCACTCACCCTGCGCTCCTTGCTCACCTTGCGTTGCTTTGACCGATGCGCCA
>JBJXFH010000179.1:0-48006 GCA_046155365.1 Acidimicrobiales bacterium
CCGCCGCGGTTTCCGCGACACCCGCACTAACTCAACCGCGTGAGCCCTAAACTCCGCATCGAACTTCGAAGGCCTACCCATACCCAACTCCTCGATCAGGACTCCGGTTCCTAGGGGGAGCTTCAACTCGTCGCAGGATGGCGGGCTTATAGGCCATAGAGGTTCTGGGTGCGGCGCCCGAGATGGACCAGCACGCGGCCGCCGGGTTGTTGTTCGACGGGTCAGTCAGCCCCGTCCAGGCACCGGTAGCGCACCAGTTCAAGATGTGATCCCACCGAACGTCTGACCGTGCAGCCGTGACCGCCGTCGAATACGTCCAACACCACCTGACGAACGATGTCCACCACGACGGACACGACCGGATCAACGCGCTCGGGGCCGGGGCGACCTTCCACGCACCTCGCCCCATGAAACCGAAGCATGGTCCCACCCCAAACGCGTCGGTCACGGCTTTCGCAACGTCGACAACGAACGACGCCGAGTTCTGCTCTACGCCGGGCGCCGCTACTGGAACCTGCTCGGCCGATACCCCGCCGGATCGCGAAGAGCCCGCCGAGGGGACGGTTATCGCTCGTCGAACCTGCGAACAGGGCCGTTTGATCGACAGGGACGGACCGTGGCGCACTGCACCGCGTCAGATAATCGATGGCCAACGCCGTGACGGGCGGGCTATAACCGTACCTATTGCCTCCCAACGGTCGCAGGCAGTCTCGCCTTCCGATAGCCAATTAGGTGACTTCGCTCGGGCGTTCCCGGCCCGTCACGGCGAGGCCTGCAGGCTGGTCATCGGCCCCGACTTCGGCGGTCGCACCTACCAGCAAGGTCACCAGCACCAGCACCGCCACCATCACCAGCGTTGCCGTCCTTCCGTGGAACACCGCCGAACAAGCCCGGGGCCACGTCCCTGTCCGGCGCAGGACATGTCACTGCAGGCGTTGGGTTCTTCTAGCCGTCCGACCAGCGCTCACCCCACGGAAAGATCAGCGATGGCGTCGCGGAAGACCCGGGCCCGGTGGGCGTAATCGGTGAAGTGGTCGAAGCTGGCGGCCGCGGGGGACAGCAGCAACACGCCGTCCGAACGGGCCCATTCCCAGCCGATGCGCACCGCCTGGTGCAGGTCCTCGCAGCCCACCGTTTCCACCAGCGACGCCCCGATAGCGACGATGGCCTCACCGATGCGGGGCCCGGTGGTGAACACCGTCAACACCATGGTCGGGAGATCGCGACGGGCCACCGCGTCCGCCAGCGGGCCGTAATCGATGTTGCGGTCCATGCCGCCCACGATGAGGGCGATGCGCCGATCGGGAAAAGCCTCGATGGCGGCCACGGTGGGCAACACGTTGGTGGACAGGCTGTCGTCGTAACAGTCCACCCCCTCCAGCGTGGTCACGTATTGCAGGCGGCTGGGCAGACCCTCGAACCCCGCCGCCGCCGCGCCCAGCGCGTCATCGTCCTCGCTGCCGGGTACGCCCAGTTCTTCCAACACCGCCCGGGCCAGCTCGGCGTTATGGAGATTATGGCCCCCCACCATACCCAATGGTACGGCCCAGGTGGAGGCGGGATCGGGCGGCCCGACCCAACGGACGTGGGGCCCGAGCATGGCCCGTCGTTGCACCAGCGGTTCGAGGTTGGCCGCTACCGTCAGTTGGGCGCCGGGTTGGGAACACAACGACAACTTGTCCCGGTAATAGGTGTCCACGTCACCGTGCCACGGCAGATGATCGGGGCTGAGAGAGCTGACCACCACCAGCGGCGGGGAGCACGCCAGGTCAGCGGCTTGGTAGCTGGAGGTTTCGATGACCCACAGCTCAGCGTCGGTGGGGGCGTCCGGGGCGTAGGGCGGCGCGCCGAGGTTCCCCCCGGCGAAGGCGTCCACACCCAGACCGCGGGCCAGATGGGTCAAGGTCGCAGTGGTGGTGGATTTGCCCTTGGTGCCAGTGACGCACACCACCTTGGTGCGATCCGCCTCCTGCAACCACAGGCCGAGCCCGCCCACCACCGCCACCCCAGCCCCTTCCAACCGGATCACCTCGGGGCGATAACGGCTGATACCGGGGGTTTTCACCACCACCGAGACGCCCAACATGGCCGCCGCGCCGTCACCGGCGGTTGGCAGCACGGTTTCGTTCACGATGCGTTCGGGATGGTCATCCACGATGATCGGCTCAATGCCCATGGCCCGCAATTTGGCCAGGTTGGCCGCCCCCTCGGTGCCTAAGCCCCACACCGCCACCCGTTCGTGGCGGAGGTCAGTCCAAGAGATCGGATGGCGCATGATGTGAAGGGATCCGGTGGGGACCTTGCGGTTGCAGCAGGGATCGCAGTTGTGCCGTGGGGTCAGCGGCGTGGTTCGAACCTGCCGTTGTCAACTCAGCGGCGAGCGGGCCGAGAACGGCGCTACCGGCACGGTCGGGCCGGCCGGCGGCGCTGGTGGCCGCGGTGACACACTCATCAACGTCACCGACGCATTCGAACGGCTTGATCTCCCCAGACAGACCGGTCAGCGTTCTGAAGGCATTGAGCAAACCGGGATCGTCGAGCGGTTCGTTCCCGTTGAACACGTTCCGCAACGCCGCCGCCGACATAAACGGGGAAAGCACCAGATCCACAAAGCAACATTTGTCACAGGTTCCACACCAATGATCCAAACGGGCTGCTCGATCGATGTGGAACGCCCGGTTGCAGCTTCGGAACACGCCGTGGTATTGGGGAAGCTGGGCGAATCGTTGCGCCACCCACAGCTCGCTGAAGGGCCGAAGCCACGAGAAATAGGCCATCGGGGTGGGTAAGGCCTCGGCCAGTGACGCCCGCAGCAGATCCTCGAACGCCAGGGTTTTGGACCATTGATGGTTCACCATTCGACCGTGGTGCATCACGTTGCCCGAGGAGGCGGACTGCTCGTTGGACATCACCACCGCATCCCGACCGTCCAGCACCGCCGCCATCACCGCAATGGCGGAGATCATGGCCGTTACCGGTACATGCCCGTTGCGATATCCCCGTGCCGCGGACCGCAGGATCTTGGGATCGAGCCGGCGTTCGGCCCGAACCACCGCCAGCCCGGTCACCGCCGCCGCGTCCTCGATGGCGTCAAAGCGGTCACCCTCGCGGGACACCACGAACAACGCCGCCGAGGGGGCGCTCCGCCGCAGACCTTCCACGGTCACGATGGAGTCGATGCCGCCGCCGAAGGGAATCAGCGGATGATGGGCGCTCGACGCCACCGGCACCGGCCCGGGCGCGGCGTGGGGGGCCTCGATGTGCAACGCGTTCAGGTCCAAGCCGTTGCGGAAGGCGTACTCCCCCAGCCCGTCGAAGTAACAGCGCTCCAGCAGGGCCCGTTCGGCGGGGCTCAGGGCCAGCGGGACCTCCACCCGCAACGGCGCGGCAGCCTTGTAATAGGAGATACCCGCCAGAAGGAACACCAGGCGGGCGGCGTCCTCCAATCCCGGCGGATCCGAGCTGCCGGGCTGGGACGCGCCGGACCGGGGCGCGCCGGACTGGAACGTGATGCGCTCTTCGAAAGGCTCATCATCGAGGGCGTAGCGACATCGCAGCACGCCTGATCGAGCGTTGAAATCCACGTCGAGGTACCGGAACCGCTCAACCCGCTCGGGCGAGAACGTGGGCTGCCCGTCAACCCCGAGGCCCACGCCAGCCCCGCCCGATGCTCCCGAACCGCCAGCCGCGACCACAACCCGAGCCTACCCAGCCCCAAACCCGCGCCCCCGGCCATGCCACCGACGCCGCCGGGACCGGTGCTGCCACCAGCGACTATCCTCAGTCGGGCATGGTGCGCCCGATGAACCCCGACGGCGGCGGCACCACGGCTGCGTGGCAGAAGAACGCCCGCGGGGTCGCACCTCGCCTGGCTCGCAGCCCTGCTCACAGAATGGCTTGGCCTTCCATGTGCTTCATCGTTCCGCCCCCCGCACCTACCAGTCGGTATGGTTGCAGCAAGGTTGGTGCCCCATGAACATCGCCCGTCCCAAGATGGTGACCCGCAACGGTCGGAACCTGGTGTTGGTGGTGGTGGCGGCCAGCTTCATCACCTCTATCGGCCTCGGCGCCCGTTCCACATTCGGGCTGTATCTCGATCCGGTGATTGCTGATCTCGGCACCGGCCGGGGCATGTTCAGCCTGGCCATCGCCATCCAGAACATCGTATGGGGACTCAGCCAGCCCTTCGCCGGGGCCATTGCTGACCGCTACGGCGCAGCCCGGGTGCTGGGTGTGGGCGCGGTGGGCTACGCCGGCGCGCTGATGTTGATGTCCAACGCCAACTCGCCCGCCATGTTCACGTTGTCGGTGGGGTTCTTGATGGGCATCGCCGCCGGGGCCGCCAGTTTCTCGGTGGTATTGGCCGCGGTGGGACGGATGGCACCGCCGGAGAAGGCGTCCATGGCGTTGGGCATCGTCACCGCCATGGGCTCGGTGGGTCAGTTCGTGCTGATCCCCATCACCCGCCAGTTCATCGAGGCCTACGGTTGGCGCACCACGGCCACCATCTTGGCGGCGTTCGTGGTCACCATTGTGCTGTTCGCCGGTGCGGTGCGGGGCAACTCGGCGGACCAGCAGGGCCTTGCGTCAGCCGCGGCCGTCACCCCGAAGTCGGTGCCGTTGGCCCAGGAGCTCCGCCGGGCGTTCCACCATCGGCCCTACCTCATGTTGAACGCGGCGTTCTTCGTGTGCGGGTTCCACGTGACGTTCATCGCCACCCACCTGGTGTCCTACGCCAAGGACGTGGGGGTGGCGGGCGGGGCGGCCACCACCGGGTTGGCGCTCATCGGGCTGTTCAACATCATCGGGTCCCTGACGGCGGGGTATTTGGGCAGCCGCAGACCCCGGACCTATCTGTTGTCGATCATCTACGGGTTACGGGCCCTGGTGTTCACCGTGTTCTTGGTGGTGCCCATCAGCGCCGCCAGCGTCATCGTGTTCGGTGCCGCCATGGGGGTGTTGTGGCTGTCCACCGTGCCATTGACGGGGGGCATCGTGGCGGCGCAGTTCGGCACCGCCCATTCCGGGACGCTGTTCGGCTTCGTGTTCCTGTCCCACCAGATCGGGGCCTTCATCGGGGTGTACATGGCCGGGGTGCTGGCCGACCGCACCGGAAGCTACCTCACGGTATGGTGGATCGCCGTCGGGTTGGGGGTGGGGGCGGCGGTGCTGCATCTGTTCATCAACGAGAAGCCGGCGCCGGAACCCCCGCCGCGCGCCGCTGGTGCCGGCCGGTTCGTTCCCGCGGGGGCGGCGGCGGTGTTGGTGGTGACCGGCGCAGCTGCGGCGATTGCGGCCGAACCGCTTGATGCCGACAGCGCCGAGATGGCCTCCGCCTTCTGTGTGCTGCACCCCGGCGGATAGCCCGCACCCGCAGCAGCACCAAATCGGCCCGCCCGCTGGTGGGCTTGGCGCCACCGAGCGCGAGGTGTCCGCTGCGTTCGTGGTGCATCCAACACCCGCGCTGGCCGACCATCCGGTTGCGTTTCGCGGCTTCCAACACCACTTCAAACAGGCATCTGGGCCACTCCGACGCCGCCAACCTCGCCCGCGTATCCACCACCACCGCGTGCACAAACCGGGATAGACATCGGCCCGGCCCGAAGGTCTACGACGCAAGGGGGCTTACCCACGCAACTAAACGTGACATTGAAATAAGCCACCGAACAGGTCCCACATGGACTGTAGACGGACGGATGGCGATGACCTGGGCTCGGTGTCGATGAGACGGGGTTCTTGAAGTCGGGCTAACCAGCGGCTGAACGTTGATCAGGACATGAGCACCACCAGTTGGTCCAAGGCGGCACCCCAACCGTCCTGAAAGCCCATGGCGTCGTGGCGATCACGACCACCCCGATCGGCATGGATGGCAATGGCCCGGTAACGGGAACCACCCGGCGCCGGCGCGATCTCGATACGTCCGGTGAAGGGCAGATCCTCCGCGCCGTTGGTGGGGCTGACAGGACGGAACCCTTCGGCCATCACGCTGGTGAAGACCAGCAAACGGTTCGGCTCCACCTCGAGGTAACAGCCGTTGTTGGGATAGCGCTCGCCTTCGGGTGATTCCATGGTGGTGTTGCAACGCCCGCCGGGACGCAGATCAAGCTCGCAGGCCACGGTCTTCCACGGTGCCGGCGTGAACCACTGCATCAGCAGCTCCGGCTGGGTCCACGCCGCCCACACTCGCTCCGGGGGTACGGCAATGTTGCGCTCAAGTACCAGATCCAGGTCCGGATCGGGGGTGAAATCGCTCATGATGGCTCCTGGGTGGCTTCGGTGCCGGCTAACAGCACCTGGTCGAGTTGGTTCATCTGTCGTGCCCAATGGTTCCGCTGGTCCGAGAGCCACGCCGCCGCGGATCGCAGCCCGTCCGGCGCCAGTTGGTACACCCGGGAGCGTCCCGTCTTGTGCGAGGTGACGATGCCGGCGCCCTCCAACACCCCGAGATGCTGCATGAACGAGGGCAGGGCCATGGCGAAGGGCCGAGCCAGCTCCGTGGCCGAGGCCGGGCGGACGCTCAACCGCTCCACCACCGCCAGGCGGGTCTGATCGGACAACGCCCGAAACAGCACCACCAGCGACGGCTCCTCACGTAGGTTAGGCACATACCTAACCATATGGCCGATGCCCGCAGCGGTCAAGCCCTCTGTCCCGGGCTGGGCTGAGTTGTGCGACCCGGCCTTGGACCTGGCAACCTGCCGGGGACGAACCAGCGAACGAACGGGCGAAGACGATGAGCGACACGACCGAACGAGGACGCCATGACGTGGTGGTGCTCGGCGCCGGCGTTTCAGGGATCTACCAGATCAAGCGGCTGACCGACCTCGGTATGGACGCCATTGTGCTGGAGGCCGACGACGATCTGGGTGGCACCTGGTACCGCAACCGCTACCCCGGCGCCCGTTTCGACTCCGAAAGCTACACCTACGGCTACTCCTTCTCACAGGAACTACTCGATGAGTGGAGCTGGAAAGAACTGTTCTCAGCCCAGCCCGACAATCTGCGGTACCTCAACTACGTGGCCGACAAGTTCGATCTCCGCCGTCACATGACCTTCAACGCCCGGGTGCAGTCCATGGCGTGGGACGAGAGCGAGCGGATGTGGCGACTCAATCTGCAGGACGGTACGTTTTTCACTGCCCGTTTCGTGATCACCAGCATCGGCCCGCTGTCGATGCCCACGTTGCCCCGCTATGAAGGTATGGATGCCTTCCAGGGCCAGGCCTTCCACACCTATTTCTGGCCCAAAGAGCCGGTTCCGCTGCCGGGACGTCGGGTGGGGGTCATCGGAACCGGGGCCACCGGCATTCAGGTCATCGCCGAGATTGCCGACAAGGTGGGCTCGCTCACCGTGTTCCAACGCCGGCCCAACTGGAGCACCCCGCTGCACAACACCGCCCTGTCCGACGAGGATATGAACGCCATCCGCCAGCGGTACAGCGAGATCTTCGCCAACTGCGCCGCCTCCCCCGGTGGGTTCGAGCACGTGCCGATCTGGGGCTTTTGGGACAAGACCGCCGAGGAACGCCGGGCCCTGTGGGATCATCTCTACGAGCAGCCGGGATTTGCCATCCTGGCATCGAATTTCGCGGAGATCTTCTTCGATGAAGCCGCCAACCGCGAGCTTTCGGAGTACATCGCTGACCGCATCCGCCAGCGGGTGAAAGACCCCGCGGTGGCCGAGAAGTTGATTCCCAAAGATCACGGCTTCGGCATGCAGCGCCTTCCCCTCGAAACCAAGTACTTCGAGGCGTACAACCGGGACAACGTGCGGTTGGTGGATCTTTCCGAGACACCCATTGAGCGGTTCACGGCCAGCGGCATCCAGACCACCGCCGAACATCACGATCTGGACCTCATCGTGTACGCCACCGGGTTTGATGCCATCACCGGCGGTTACGACCACATCGACATTCGCGGTGTCAACGGCCAGGCGCTGCGCGACAAGTGGAAGGAAAGCCCCCGAACGTACCTTGGGGTACTGTCTAACGGGTTCCCCAACCTGCTGATGGTGGCCGGACCCCAGAGCGTGTCGGGCTCGAGCAACTTCCCCCGGGCCATCGAAACCGGCGTCAACTGGTTGACCGGGTTGCTGCAACACGCCTTGGACCACGGCCACACCCGCATCGAGGCGGACCCTGAGGCCGAACAGGACTGGGTGGGCGAGGTGGAGCGGACCCACGAGCGGATGTTGTTCCGTCGTAGCCGGGGCTGGTTCACGGGGTACAACTCCAACGTTGCCGGCCACGATGACGGCACGGTTCGCTACCAGGCCTACTTCGGCGGCGCCCCCCGCTACGCCGCGGTCATCGATCGGGCCACCGCTGAGGGCTACCCCGCCGTCCACATGAGCTGAGCCCGTCGCGCGCACCACGCCGCCCCCACACCCGCTGACGCCCCCGAGGGGTCCGGGCGCGAGACTCCAGTCATGGCAACGACGGTGACACGGGCTCAGGGTGCGGCGGTGGTGCTGGGCGCGGTGGCGTTCGGCAAACCCAAAGAGAGCACCCGGGACCATCCTTTGGCCAGCGATGACGCCTGCAACACGCTGCTGGCGGCGTTCGCCGCGCGTGGCGGGGAGGAGCTGGACACGTCCCGGGTGTATCAGAACGGCAACTGTGAGGCGGTGATCGGTCGGGTGCCCGCCGGCCACGCTGTACGGATCGGCACCAAGTATCACCCCAGCCTCGAGGGTGGCCCGATGACGCAGCTTCGCCAGTCCCTCGACGCCTTACAGCGGGAGTCGGTGTCGATCTATTACCTGCACATGCCGGCCACCGAGATCATGTTGGAAGATACGCTGGCGGAGATCAACGAGGGCCATGCCGCCGGCGGGTTTGAAGCCTTCGGTCTGTCGAATTTCCCGGCTTGGCAGGTGGTGGAGATCTGCCAGTACTGCCAACGCAAGGGTTTCGTGCTGCCCACCGTGTACCAAGGGGTCTACAACGCCCTGAACCGTACCGCTGAGTATGAGCTGCTGCCGGTGCTGCGCAACTATGGCATTCGTTATTACACCCACGGATCGTTGGCCAGCGGGTTTCTCACCGGAAAGTATCAGCGTGGGGTGGCCCCGATCAAAGGTGTTGACCGTTTCGCCCAGTCACGGCGGATCAAACAGTACGAGGAACGGTACCTGCATCGGCCCGAGATGTTCGACGCCCTCGATGCCATCACCAGCGCCGCCACCGCTGCCGGGCTGACCACGTTGGAAGCGGCGGTGCGCTGGACCCAACACCACAGCGCGGCGGACGCCGCCCTCGGGGACGCCATACTGATCGGTGTGTCGCGTGTGGAGCAGCTCGATCCGATCATGGCCGCCGCCGGCAACGGCCCACTGCCCGACGACGTGGTCGACGCCTTCGAAACCGCCAACGACCACGTGAAGATGCGCTCGGAGTACTACTTGCAGTACCCGTATCCGAAAGAAGGCAGCCCCTGGCGGGCCCGGCTGGGGTGAGCCGTGGCTGGCGGGCGCGCCGCCTTCACCGGCTGTGCAAAGGTGGGCCCTGCGGCGGCGGCGACCGCGCCACCGCTCTATCGAGGGAGACCAACCGTGCAGACCCAGGAAATCGAATACGACGCCGATGGCATGCGGGCGGTGGGCTACCTGGCCGTGCCCGACGGCGATGATCAGCGGCCGGGCGTGCTGGTGAGCCACGAGGGTCCCGGCATCGACGATCAGGCCAAGGGCCGGGCCCGGCGCATCGCGGAGGAGTTGGGCTACGTGGCCTTCGCGCTGGATTACATCGGCAACGGTGAGCGGCTGGCGGATCTGCAGGCCACCATGGCCCGCCTGGGCCCGTTGATGGGCGATCCGCTGAAGACCCGCCGCATCGGTCAGGCCGGCCTGGACGTGCTCACCTCCCAACCGAGGGTGGACAAGAACCGTCTGGCGGCCATCGGGTACTGCTTCGGTGGCACCATGTCCTTGGAGTTGGCTCGTGGTGGTGCGCCGCTCAAAGCCGTGGTCGGGTTCCATTCCGGCCTGGCCACCGCCCGCCCAGAGGATGCATCCAAGATCACCGGCAAGGTGCTGGCGTGCATCGGTACCGAGGATCCGCTGGTCCCGCCCAAGCAGCGGGCTGATTTCGAGGCCGAGATGCGCGCCGGCGGTGTCGACTGGAGAATGAACCTTTATGGCGGTGCGGCCCATAGCTTCACCAACCCCACCGCGGGGGCCATGGGCGTGCCCGGCATCGAGTATCACGAGCTCACCGACATCCGTTCGTGGAACGCCATGTTGGACCTGTTCAACGAGACCCTGCGCTGACCAGCCCGCTCAGCACCGCCGAACGGGCCGCGCTGGCGACGTTGCTAAACCACGAACGCACCAGGCTGAGCGCGCAACTCGCCGGCCTGGTGCGCTCGTTTGAGGATCTGGTAGCGCGCGCCGAGGTGGAACCGGCCGACGACGAACATGACCCTGACGGCACCACCGCCTACGAACGGGCCCAGATCAGCTCGCTGGCGGCGTCGGCCCGTGTGCACCTGGCCGAGATCGACCGGGCCCTGGGCGCGATCGATGACGACACGTTCGGTCTTTGCCAAGGATGCAACGGACCGATTGGTATGGCAAGGCTGGAAGCGGTACCCGGCACCACCCGCTGCGTCAGCTGTGCCAGCCGCGGGTGACCGGGGCCGCGGAAGGCCGGTCCCACGGCTCCAGCTCCCACAGGAGGACCGTGCTCAGGTGCGCCAGGTGACCGGTCGTTCGGGCTGATAGCAGCAGTACACGCCGGTTCGCACCGAGTTGCGCAGATGTCGACCCAACGCCGGCGCGTCTCGCTCGATGCGGGCGATGGCCTCCCCGATGCGCATGCCGACGGCCTTTCGGGCCCGCTCGACATTGTCGTTGCGGGGACGGTCCCGGCCGCCCAGGCCCAGGGCGGCGGCCAGCTCGGTCAGTAGGGCGGCGCGCTCATCGTCGTGGCGGCCCGCTCGCGCCAGATCGTTGTTGGCTTCGGCGACTTCGATCTCCTCGGTCAGGTCACGAATCCGCTGTTCATACACGGCTCGGGCCTTGGCATCGAGGGCCGGGCCCATGGTGTTTCGACCCGTACCCGACTGCGCCCGGTCGTGGCCCTCCGCAGCGACCACCAGATCAAGCACATGAACCTCCATGGCCGGCCTGGCCAGCAGCAGGGCCAGATCACCCAGCCCCTTGGCGTGGCGGAACGTCTGGTGCTCACCGTTGAACCCGATGGCCCAAACATCACCCACCCTGCGGAACTCGCCGCGCTCGGGCGGGGAAGAGTGGGCCGGCGGCGCTGAGGGCGACCAAGCGGCCGGCAGCTCGGCCAGGGCGCTCTCGATGCGTTGTTGGAGCAACGGCGCCGGGCCGCAACGCCCCAACAACGCCAAGGCACCATCGTAGTGCCGGCGCGCCAACTCGATCTCGCCCCGGGCCGCCGCCATACGACCCAGTACGGCAGACACCGGCTCATAGCAGACCGATGCCGTACCATCCAGTACGAACAGCTCGGCGAAGGGTGACAGCGCGGTCTCGGCCATGGTCATCAGCTCCTCATCACCGGCAAGGGCGGCGGCAGCTCCACCGCGTTCCATGATGAGCAGATAGAGGCTGTCCTCCCGGGGCATCTGACGGCAGAACTCCCGGACCCGTGCCAGGCGCGGTTCGATTTCCGCTCGGGTGGCGCCGTATCCCACGGCGTAGAGCCAGACGATGTCCATGGCCCGGGCCGCTTCGGGGTGATCGGCGTTGACCTCCAGGACCTGACGCTTCCACGCAGCATCGCCGAGCTCACGGGCGATCATCGGCACCAGCGCCCCGTCCGCCAGCATCCGGGCGTTGGCGCTTCCAGCGAGCCGTCCCAGCCGTGATGCCTGGTCGGCCAGTTCCCCGGCACCGGTCAGATCCCCAGCAAACAACGCCAACATCCCCTCCGCCAGACGCGCGTACCAGCAAAAGTGCGGTTGGCGAACCGTATCCGCCAACCTGGCGAAGGCCGCCACCTCGATGCGGGCATCGACCACGTCACCCTGTTCCATTGCCGCCACGATCAGGTAACGGCGGGCGAGCAACACCAACTCGGGGTCCCCGGTGCGCGAGGCGGCAGCCAGCATCGCCCGAGCGGTCTCGCGGCGCTGGCGCACATGGTCAGGACCAGCATTGGCGTCACACCATGCGGCGAGGGAGACCGCCAGCGCGGTGTCGTCCCCGAGTCGGTGGGCGATGGCCATGGCCTCCTCGGCGAGGGCCAACCGTTCACTGGCAGAGGCCTGCAGCGTGGAGGCCACCGACAGCCGCGCCAACAACAAGGACCGTTCAACGGTATCCGCTCCCGCTCCGCCTGCCTCCAGCGCCCTCAGCGCGCCGGTGAGAGCCGCTTCCTGCTCGGCGTCGAGCAACCGGATCTCGAAACAGCCTCCAACGGTCCCGAAACCGAGGGCGGCCCGGGCCATCAGCAACACATGCTCATCCTGAGCGGCTTGGCGATAGGCGAGCGCGAAGTGACCGTGCGCCTCGTCAAGGCGACCGCAACGCGACAGCGACTCCGCCAGGCGGACGCGACTCGCCGCCGAGGGGACCGCGATGGTGTCGACCGCTACTTCGAACCATTGGGCCGCTGCGGCGTACAGGGACCGGGCGTAGGCCGCAACGCCGGCCTGTTCGGCCCACGGTGCCGCCTGCTCACGGTCCCCCACCGCCAGCAGGTGCGAAGCGATCTCCGCCGCCGCCAGCTCGCCATGGTCGCGCTCCAACGCGGCGGCGGCGCGGCGGTGCAGTTGCTCGCGCCATCCGGCCGGGCAGCCGGCCAACGCCGCGTCCCGGACCAGCGCGTGGGCGAAACCGAATCGACCGTCCGCCAGTCCTCGTAGCAGGCCGGCGCGCACCGCCGGGTCCAGCCGATCCAGCAGCTCGGGACGGTCGAGCCCGGCGCAGACCGCCAGCAGATCGGCGTCGGGCTCCGGGCCGAGCACCGCCGCCACCAACAGCGCGTCGTAGCTCTCCTGGGGAAGGCGGGCCAACCGCCGCAGCAGAACGGCCCGAACCCCCTCGGGCACCAGGCCCCGCCACTGCTCGGGGTCCGCCGGGTCGCCCGAGGCACGCAGCAATCGGGCCATCTCTCCAACAAAGAAAGGGTTCCCGGCCGTACGCGCCAGGACCGCGTCGAGCAGCGGATGGTCGGCTTGCACCCCCACCAGCGTGGTCAGCAGAACCGCCAGTTCGTCCGCCGCCAGCCCTTGCAGCTCCAGACGCAGGTCCACCCGCAGCGGTGGCACCTCCCCCGAACGGGCGGTGGCCACCACCGCCAGCGGTGCCTGCCGGGCGTCAGCAGCGAGGAACTCCAACATGGCGAGGGAGTCCCGATCGGCCCACTGCAGGTCGTCGAGCACGACCAGGAGCGGCTCGGCGCGGGCATAGGACTGCAGCGCGCTCGACACCGCGTCGAAGAGCAGGAACCGCTCGTTGCCGCTATGGGGGATGCCGGCGCCGTGGTCGGTGACCCGGTCGAGGGCGTCGGCGGCGTCGGCCCGGCCGTTGGCGGCGGCGGCGCGGGCCACCTGCCGCCACAGCCACATGGCCGGTGCTTCGTGGCCGTCGTGAGCCCGGGCCCACAGCACTGCCATGCCCGAGCTGTCAACAACCGCCTGCACCAACGCCGTCTTGCCGATCCCGGCCTCGCCCACCACCAGCGCCGCGCCACCCCGCCCACCACGCGCCGCGTCGAGGATCGATCTCAGATCGGCGAGCTCGGCCGCTCTTCCGACGAACTGCGTTGAGTTCCCTGGCATCACCGGCCATTCTCCGTCCACAAACCGCCAGGCGCCAGGAATCGGCTGGCACCGCCAGAGCAATGCTGGCGTCTCACCTCATGAAAGCGACACAACGAGGAGACCGCCATGACCACCACCGAACCAACCACCGCCGAAACCGCTGCCGAAACCACTGCCGAGCCCGATCCTTCCTCCGAGGCAACGGGGGCGCTGGCTGATCGACTCTTCGGCAACGCGCTCGGCGCGCTCGATCTCCTGACCGTTTACCTGGGGGTTCGGTTGGATCTGTACCAGGTGATCGCCGATCGGCCGGCTATCACCGCCGTGGAGCTGGCCCGCTCAGCGGACATCGCACCCCGGTACGCCCGGGAATGGTTGGAGCAGCAGACGGTGAGCGGCATCCTGGCCTGTATCGATCGCACCGAGGCGGCGGAGTCGCGGCGGTTCTTCATGCCGGCCGGCCACGAGTTGGTCCTCACCCGACCCGACAGTCCGGCGAGCATGACGCCCCTGGCGCTGGCGGTGGCCGGTATCGCTCACGTGTTGCCCCAGCTTGTCGAGGCCTATCGTCGTGGGGGCGGGGTGCCCTACGCCGCCTACGGGAAGGACCTCCGTGACGGACAGGCCGGGTTCAACCGGCCGGGCTTCACCCACGAACTCGGCACCAACTGGTTACCGGCGGTCGATCCCGACCTGCACGCCAGGCTCCGATCGGGCCAGCCGGGGCGCATCGCCGATATCGCCTGTGGCGCCGGCTGGTCCACCATCGCCCTGGCCCAGGCCTACCCCGGCGCGCTGGTGGACGGCTTCGACATCGACGACGCCTCCATCGCCGACGCCCGCCGCAACGCCGCCGAGGTCGGAGTCACCGACAACGCCCGGTTCGAGGTGGGGGACGGATCGAGCCAACCCCTCGGCAGCTACGACCTGGTGGCGGTGTTCGAGGCCATCCACGACATGAGCGCACCAGTGACGATGCTGACCTCGCTGCGGCGCCTGGTCCGGCCCGGCGCCACCGTCCTCATCGTCGATGAGAAGACCGCCGATAGCTTCGCCGAGAGCGAGGGTCCGATCGAATCGTTCCTGTATGCCGCGTCGGTGCTGCATTGCCTACCGGTTGGTATGGCCGAACAGCCCTCGGCAGAAACGGGTACGGTCATGCGCCCGGACACACTGCGCCGCTATGCCGCTGAGGCCGGCTATGCCAGGGTGGACATCGTGCCCATCGAGCACGACCTGTTCCGGTTCTACGCACTGCGCTGAGCCCAAGGCCTACAGGCGGGCGGCGCGGTACCGGGCCGGTGTCGGGCGACCTATCATCAGCGCGTTGGTGAACCGGACGTCGAGATCGAAGCGTGACCTCAGCGGCGCGCTGGTGGCCATCGCCCTCACGATGGTGGCCGCTGGTTGTTCGGGGTCCCAACGCGCCGGGAACCCGCTGACGCAACCGCCGTCGAGCGCGCTGCCAGCAACGGCAGACCGGGGAACAACCAGCACGCACGGCTTGACGGTGACCAGGACCGACCAGAACTCATTCTCCGTGGAGCAGACGGCTGCGTCGCCACGCGAGAACGGGCCGGAAGCGTTGCTCCCTTCCGACGTCCCCGACGTGCCCACCGAGATCCGCTTCACCGACCCGGGGTTCGGGCCGGCGCTGGTGCAATCCGGTGACCTGCAGCCCGGTGGCCCCGGACCAGACGGCATCCCCGCCATCAACGAGCCCCGCTTTCTGCGCGTCGCCGATGTGGACTTTTTGGCGGAGCAGGAACCGGTGATCGTGCTGGCACTGAACGGAGAGGTCCGGGCTTATCCGCTGCAGATCATGGTGTGGCACGAGATCGTCATCGATACCGTGGACGCCATCCCGGTGGCCATCACGTACTGCCCGCTGTGCAACTCGGCTTTCGTTTTCGACCGGCGCCACCGGGGGCGGGTGTTGTCCTTTGGCGTGTCCGGTGCGCTGTGGAACAGCTCGTTGGTGATGTTCGATCGCCAGACCTTCTCGCTGTGGTCCCAGTTCACCGGTCAGGGGCTGCTGGGCGTCTTCGCCAGCGACCAGTTGCGTGGTTTCCCGGTGACCATCGCCTCGTGGTCTGACGTTCGCGACGCGCATCCCAACGGCATCGTGCTATCCCGGGATACCGGTTTCACCAAGGACTACGGGCGCAATCCGTACCCCGGTTATGACGATGTGAACACCCCGCCGTTCCTGTTCAAGGGTGCGGTGGATGGGCGCTTCCCGGCCAAGACCCGCGTCGTGGGACTTGATCTGGACTCCGGCCCGCGCGCCGTCACCAACGATCTCCTCCGAGCGCAACGGGTCATCTCCCTGGTCGACGACGATCGCCCGGTGGTGGTCTGGTGGCAGCCGGGCAGCCGATCCGCGCTCGACGCCAGGGATGTGGCCGGCGGAAGCGACGTGGGTGCCACCGGCGTGTTCGACGCCACCATCGATGGTGCCAGCCTGACGTTCACCGCGCTCGATGAGGGCTTTCGTGACGACCAGACCAGCAGCACATGGAACATCTTCGGGTTGGCCACCAGCGGTCCTCTCGCCGGCCGGCAACTGGCTGCCATCACCCACGTCGACACGTTCTGGTTCGCTTGGGCGGCCTTCAGACCCGACACCACCGTCAGCGGCTGACACCCGACTCGTCGGCCGGGTTCGGCCAGGACGGGAGCGGCCGGTGAACCGACATGGGAACGGCCACCTGGGCCAGACTGGTGTTGGTTTCGCTGCGCCGGCCCGACGGAGGTTCCCATGACCACGATCGACACCCCCCGCTCCGTTGAGACGAGCGGCGCGGACGCGACACCCGTGGGACGGGCCGACCACGACGATTACGTGGAGCGGGGCCTGGCCCATCTGTGGATCCATACCCGCCAGTACAACGATCTGACCCAACAGGGCGAGTTGGTGATCATCGAACGGGGCGAGGGCATCTGGCTGACGGACACCACCGGCGCCCGGTACATCGACGCCATGAGTGGCCTGTGGGTGGTCAACGCCGGTCACGGTCGAGCCGAGTTGGCGGAGGTGGCCGCCCGGCAGATGGCGCAGTTGCCCTTCGCCAACCCCTTCGCTTACGCCACCCGGCCGGCGGTGGATCTGGCCACGCGGCTGGCGTCACTCACGCCCAGCTCGATCAACCGGTTCTACCTCGTCAACACCGGTTCCGACGCGGTGGACACCGCGCTGCGCATGGCCCGGCAGTACCACTGGAACCGCGGTGAACGCCGGCGTTTCAAGGTCATCTCCCGCAACGGCTCCTATCACGGCATGACCGGCGGGGCGTTGTCGGTCAACCGCTCCGGTTACGTCAACAAGGCGCCGTTCGAGCCGTTGCAGCCCGGCGGCGTGGGGGTGGCCAACGTGCAATGCGAGCGCTGCCCGTACGAAAAGACGTTCCCGTCCTGTGAGGTGTTCTGCGCCCGCACCATTGAAGCCACAATCCAGGCCGAGGGTCCCGAGACCGTGGCCGCCTTCATCGCTGAGCCCGTCTCCACCGCCGCCGGTTGTTTCGTGCCGCCTGATGGGTACTGGCGCACCATCCGGGAGATCTGTGACCGTCACGGCATCCTGCTCATCACCGATGAGGTCATCAACGGGTTCGGTCGCACCGGCGCGTGGTTCGGCATCGATCACTTCGGCATCCAACCGGACCTGATGACCATGGCCAAGGGTCTCACCTCGGGCTACCAACCGTTGGCCGCGGTCGGCGTAACCCAGGCGGTGGCCGATGCCTTCGTGGGCAGCGAACGGGACACCTTCGTGGGCGGCATCACCTTCGGCGCCCATCCGGTGGCTTGCGCGGTGGCGTTGGCCAACCTCGACATCTTCGAGCGCGAGGACCTGGTGGGCAACGCCGCCCGTACCGGTCAGTATCTCGGGGATCGGCTGGCGGGGTTGCGCCAAGACCGCCACATCGTCAGCGCCACCAGGGGCATCGGGCTCATGCACACCATTGAGGTGCAGCGCGACCCCGACACCAACACCCCATTCGCCGCCGCCGACGAGGTACCGAAGCGGCTCACCGCGATGCTGCGCCAGGCCGGGGTGCTGTGCCGGGCCGGGGCTGCGATCTCCGTGGCACCACCGCTCATCGCCACCCCCGCCGACTGCGACGATCTGGTGGACCGCATCGACCACGCCCTCGGTGCTCTGGAGCAGGAGTTGGGTCTGAGCTGATCGGGACGCGCATCCAAACCGGCGGGCGCCATCGTAAGAACGGTCATCGCACCCCTTCACGATGCACACTGAGTATCGATGTTCCTGGCCCTGAAAGAGATGGCGCGAGCCAAGGTCCGTTTCGGGATGCTCATCGCCGCCATCGCCATGCTCGTCTTCCTGATCCTGTTCCAGCAGTCACTGCAGAACGGTTTGCTCACGTCCTTCGTAGGGGCGATCCGCAACCAGACCGCCCCGGTGCTGGTGTACACCGTTGACGGGCAGCGGGTCATCCAGGGCAGCGTGGTCACACCGCCACTGGAGCAGGTGGTCCGCGACACCGACGGGGTGGGCCGGGTCGGCCGGATCGGTCAGGGCACGTTCACCGTGGACACCAGCGCCGGGGAGGGTCGCTATGACGCCACCATTTTGGGGTTCGAAGCTCCGGAGCTCGGCGCACCCCAGACGCTGAGCAAAGGTCGGATGGCGGAACGGCCCCAAGAAGCGGTGGCCAGCGCGGCGGACGCCTCGATCGGTTTCGATGTCGGGGACGTGGTGGTGGTGCAACCGGGCGGTCTGGAGATCGAGATCGTGGGGCTGGCCGACAATGTGCAGCTGAACGCCGGGCCGACGATGTTCGTGCGGTACCAGACCTTCGTGGAGGCGGTGGGTGCCGCCAATCCCGACGCCGGCGAGCCATTACCGAACGTGCTGGCGGTGTCTCCGGCGGCGGGTGTCACCGATGCCCAACTGGTGGACGCCATCAACGCCCGGTCCCAGGATCTCGACGCGCTGACCAAAGGCGACGCCGCTGACCAGACCCCCGGCGTGGCCCAGGTCCGCCAGTCCTTCCAAGTGATCTTCCTGCTGTACGGGCTGGTGATCCCCTGTGTCACCGGCTTGTTCTTCCTCATCATCACCTTCCAGAAGGCCGGCGCCCTCACCCTGCTGCGGGCCATCGGCGCCCCCGCCGGGCGACTGGTGCGCGCCTTGCTGATCCAAGTCGGGCTGGTGTTGGGCGCCGGGTTCGTGGTTGGTGTGGCGCTGTACTTCCCGGTATCCCAACGCCGTCTCGGTGGCATCCCGTTGCAATTCGAGACCGGCGCAGTCATCTTCTGGGCCATCTTGCTCACCGTTCTGGGTGTGGGCAGCGCGCTGCTGTCGGCGCGTCGGGTGCTGGCGATCGACCCTATCGAGGCCACCACCGGCGGGGGCAACCGATGAAGCTGGCACTGCGGGAGTTGCGCCGCCGCCCGGGACGGTTCGTGACCGCCACCATCATTCTCACCCTTATCGCCGTGCTGCTGATGTTCCTCGGTGGTTTGCTCGACGGGCTGATCGGCTCCTCCACCGGCGCTGTGCGGGCCCAGGACGCGGACGCCATTGTGTACTCCGACGCCTCCCGAGCAACGTTCCTGCGCAGCCGCATCGATGCCGCCACCCGGGCCGATGTCGAAGCCATAGCGAGCGTCACCGACACCGGCGGCCTGGGTGTCTCCCTGCTGGGGGCCCGCGTTCCCGGCGCCGGCCCCCGCGAGCTGGCCGCGGTGGCGGTGTGGGGCTACGAGCTGGCACCGAGCGGCGTTCCGGACCCCCCGGCGGATGGCGAGGCCTACGCCGACGAGATACTGCAAGCAGACGGGGTGGAGCTGGGTGACACGTTGCTGGTGGGCCCGGCCCGCAGTGAGATCACGGTCATCGGTTGGGTGCGCGACACCGCCTACAACGGCTCGGGCGGCTTGTGGGCCAACCTCGACACGTGGCACGCGGTGCTGGCGGAGAACCGACCCGATGCGGTGTTGGCCGAGGACGTCCAGCAGGCGCTGGCGGTACGAAGCGATGGCAGCGCCGCCGAGCTGGTGGCCGCCATCGACGCCGAGCTCGGTGACCGGGGCTTCGCGCTCACCGTGGCCGACTCGGTCAACGAGATCCCCGGTGTTCGCGAGCAAACGACCACGTTCAATCAGATCCTGGGGGTCACGGTGGTGATCGCGCTGGTGGTGGTCGCCCTGTTCTTCGCCCTGATCACGGTGGAGCGTACCGGTCTGTACGGCGTGCTCAAGGCCATCGGCGCGCAGTCCCGGACGATTTTCCTGGGGTTGGTGACCCAAGCGGTGGTGGTCACCATGATCGCCGCCATCGTGGCCGGCGCGGCGGTGGTGCTATTGGACCTGCTGATCCCGCCCGGTTCCATCCCGCTGTCCATCTCGGCAGGGCGCATCGTCACCAGCATCGTGCTCATGCTGATCGCCGCCGTTGCCGGATCGGCGTTCTCGTTGCGGCGCGTCCTGCGCGTCGACCCCGCTTCCGCCCTCGGAAGCAACGGCTGATCCGGAGAGGACTGATGAGCCAACCCGCACTGCAGATGACCGCTGTACGGAAGGTCTACGAGATGGCCGACGAAGAGGTGATCGCCCTCGACCACGCCGACCTCACCGTCGGCAGCGACGAGATCGTGGCGCTGGTGGGCCCGTCCGGTTCGGGCAAGACCACCCTGTGCTCCATCGCCGGTGGCATCCTCTCCGCGACCGAGGGGTCAGTGATCGTGGGTACCGAGGAGATCACCGCGTACTCCCGTCGGCAGCTCACCACGTTCCGCCAGAACAACGTGGGCTTCGTGTTCCAGTCAGTGAACCTGGTGCCGTTCCTCAACGCCCGGGAGAACCTGTTGGTGGTGGATGAGCTCGGCCGGCGTTCGGGCGCCGCGGCTCGTCAGCGCGCTGATCGACTGCTCAGCGAGTTGGGCATCGCCGATCGTGCGAAAAACCTGCCCTCGCAGCTGTCAGGCGGTCAGAAGCAGCGGGTGGCCATCGGCCGGGCGCTCATGAACGAACCGCAACTGGTGCTGTTTGACGAGCCGACCTCGGCGCTGGACACGCACATCGGTCAGCAGGTGATGGAGCTGATCCGCTCGGAGATGAAACGGCGCGGCACCGCCGCCATCGTGGTCACCCACGACGAGCGCATCACCCGCTACTGCGACCGAACGGTGCACATCACGGACGGCGTGCTGCAAGCCTGACCCGGTAAGCTCTCGGCCAGCTCAAACCCCTGCTCACCACCTTCGAGGCTGCACATGGACATCACCCTGAACAGCGAGCTCCCGGCCGGGTTCGATCTGTCCCGCGCCACCTGGGTTCCCTTCGCTGGCGGCCCGAAGTTCGACTATCCGATCGATTACGCCATCTCGGTGGTGGACGCCGACGTCACCAACGGCCGCATCGACTTCTTGGCCCGCTGGGCGCCCAACTCGTACTGTCACTATCACCGTCATCTCGGTGCTACCGCGGCCGCGGTCATCCAGGGTGAGCAACACCTCACCGAGACCCGCCAATTCGAGACCGTGACCAAGGTCCGCCAGGTGGGGTTCAAGGGTCAGGTCCCCGACGGCGAGACCCACATGGAATGCGCCGGGCCCGACGGATTGACCATGCTCTTCAGCACCCACGCCCCCGATGGTCGCCTGTTCGAGGTGCTCGACAGCTCCGGCAACGTCCTGGCCGCAGCCACCATCGCCGAGTTCCTGAACCGCATGGCCACCTCCACCGCCGCCTGATCCAGGTTGGGTACCGTCGAGGGCGTTCAACACCGACTTCGACACCCCCTCCCGGCCGGACGTTCAGCCCACCTTGCTGTTCCAGTTGCGGGCCTGGTTCAGCACCTCGTTGAACGGTTTGTTGGTATCGAAGCTGGGTTCCCGGGGCAGGCCCAGCACCCGTTCGCCGATGCCGTTACGTTGCATCTCGTTGGTCCCCGCCGCGATGGAGATGGTGCGGCCGTTGAGATAGTTGAGGGCCGGGCGGCCGGCGTCCTCGTCCCCCGCGGTCCACGCCAACGCCGCGGGACCGCCCACCTCCATGGCCAGACGGGCCCGGATGGGCGCCAACATGCCGGCGGCCAGCTTGCCGTACGCGGCCACCGCCGGATCCGGTGTGGCCGAGGCCCGCAAGCGATCGGCGATGCGATGGCCCAGGTGGTATTGCGCGTAATCGTTGATGTGGGCCTTGGCGATGGCCTGACGGGCGGCGGGATCCTCGGTGCGGCCCACTCGCCGGGCCAACTCCACCAGATCCGACGGCAGGCCGCGCGGTTCCATGGTGGCCGCGCCCATCTCACCGGCGCCACGTTCGTACACCAACATGGTCTGGGTGACGGACCAACCCTGGTTGACCTCACCGATGACGTCGGCGTCGGTGACCTCGACCTCATCAAGGAACTCTTCACAGAACTCGGCGCTGCCGTTGATCTGTCGGATCTGACGGATAGTGACACCGCGGGCGTTGGTGGGCACCGCGAACCAGGTCAGACCCCGATGCTTGGGAACATTCCAGTCGGTACGGGCCAGGCACATGGCCCAATCGGCCAGGTAGGCGCCGCTGCTCCAGATCTTGGAACCGCTGATGATCCACCGATCACCGTCACGAACGGCCCGGGTGCGGATGCCGGCGAGGTCCGAACCGGCCTCGGGCTCACTGTAGAACTGGCACCACACCTCCTCCCCGGAAAGGATCGCCGGGATGTGCTGTTGCAGAAACTCCGGGGAGCTATGGGCCACCAATGACCGGGCGATGGCCCCGAAGGTCACCACGCCGGCCACCCCGAAATCAGGGCTGAGATAGTGCAACGATTCTTCCCGGAAGGCCCGCTCGTGCAAGGTGGACAACCCCCGCCCGCCGTATGCCACCGGGAAGGAGATACCGGCGAATCCGGCGTCGAACAATTTTCGCTGCAGCACCCGGGCCCGGGCGATGTCCTCGGGGGTTGAAGCCTCACGCTCGGGTCGGCCGGCCTTCACCGCCTTGGGTCGGGGTTGCAGGTTGGCCTGGATCCACGCCCGCGCCTCAAGCCGGAACGCGTCCACAGAGATGGTGGTGTCGCTCATGAACGTTGCAATCCCCTGATTTCTACAGTTCGGCCAATTGACAAAGGTGCTCACGGTGCCACGCGGCGTCCCCGTACAAGCCGGCATCGCTAGTCAGGCGACGCAGGTACAGGTGCTGATCGTGCTCCCAGGTGTAGCCGATCCCGCCGAAGACCTGGAAGCAGTTCTGCGCCAGGTCAATGGCCGCCTCACCCACCAGGGCCTTGGCGATGCTGGCGGCCTGCGGGCCATAACCGTCATTGGCCCCCACCGAGCGGGCGGCGGCCAACACCACCGCCTTGCCCATCTCCACCGCCAGGCTGGTATCGGCCAGCAGGTGCTTGATGGCCTGGAACGAACCGATGGGACGGCCGAAGGCGATGCGGTCCTTGGCGTATTGCAGGGTCATCTCGAACTCGTGGTCCATGGCCCCCACCGACTCCGCCGCGGTCAGCACCGCGGCGATAGCCAGTTGCTGATCGAGCAGCGCCCCGATCCCACCGGGCCGGCCCAACACCGCCGCCGCCGGCACCACCACCTCATCGAAACGCACCTCGGCGAATCGACGGCTCAGATCGAGCGAATCCAGTTCGGTAACCGTGAGCCCGGGTTGGTCGGCCCGCACCACCACCTGGGCCGTCCCCTCCGCAGACCCGCACGTCACCAGCAACCACGAGGACCCCTCCACGTCTTGCACGGCAATCTTGGCGCCCCGCAGCACCAGAGCACCGTCAGTACCTGGTTGGGCTACCACCCCGCCGTCGAAGGTCGCCCCGTGGCCCACGCTGGCACTGGCCCAGGACCCCCAAGCCTCGCCGTTCACCAGCGCCGGGAGCACCTTGTCCTGCAGTTCGGCGCTCCCGGCGGCCGCAATGGCGTACGCCACCACGTTGGTGCCCACGAACGGGCCCGGCTGCAGCAACCCGCCCCGGTGGTACGCGATGAGGGCGGCGTCGAGCGCGCCGTTGCCCGACAGGCTGCCGCCGCCCAGCGCCTCAGGGACCAGCATCGAGAACCAGCCCAACTCTGCCGCTTGGGCCCGGTAGGACGCCATGAAGGCCGGATTTCGCTGCTCGGGGTCCCGGACCACCGTCAGCGGGCAAGTTGCCTCCATGAACCGCACGGACACATCGAGCAACGCCCGTTGATCCTCGGTGACGTCGGTATCCACCACTCCCCCAGGTTCTGCGCGCCGATCTCGCTTCGTGGCCGGCGAAAGCTGCTGCATTCTTGCCGGTTTCGGGTGTCGGCGGCGAGCGGGCGGGTCCGCAGCAGGCCCCGCAGCGGGCGGCTACCGTCAGCCCGGGGTTCGCCCGCAACCGTCAACCGTCAACCGTCAACATCACCATCACCATCACCATCACCATCACCATCACCATCACCACCCGCCAGCAGAGGAGCACCGTGGACATCGCCGGGAAGAAGGCCATCGTTTTGGGAGGCACGTCGGGCATCGGGTTGGCCACCACCATGCGGCTGGCGGCGATGGGGGCGGAGGTGGTGGCGGTGAGCCGAGACCCGTCGCGTGCGGGGAACCTGCCGGCGGGGGTGAGCACCAGGGCCTGTGACGTGCTGGACCGAGAGGGCCTCGAGGCGCTGTTCGCGGCCTGCGCGCCCTACGACATACTGGTCAGTGCGGCCACCGGCGGGGATCGGGCCATCGGGCCGTTCACCGAGATGGACATGGACGGGTTCGCCGGATCATTCCGCAAGGTATGGGGGTACGCCAACGTCATCCGTTACGGCGCGGCGCACCTGCCGGAGGACGGCACCATCGTGTTGGTGAGCGGTTCGCCGGCCCGACGGGGGCGTCCGGGCCTGGCCGCCGTGGGTGCCGCCGGGGCCGCGGTGGAGACGCTGGTGCGGTACGTGGCGGTGGAGATCGCCCCCAAGCGCATCAACGTGGTGGCGCCCGGGGTGATCGACACGCCCATGTTGCCGTTGCAGGGCGAGGCCCGGGCCAAGGCCTATGAACGATCCACCAAGACCAATTTGCTACCCCGGGCCGGCACCGCGGATGAGGTGGCGCAGGCCATCATGTTCGTGATCCAGAACGACTTCGTCACCGGCACCACCGTTGACGTGGACGGCGGTTGGTTGCTGACCTGAACGCGGTCGCCATCGCCCCGCACACTCAACCAGGCTCGTCGAGGCGGGCGGCGTCACTGGCCGGCAGCACGTCACGCAGCACTGGCAACCGCTTCCAATCCGGGATCGGTGTGGGACGATCCGGTTGGGGCACATAGGGTGAGATCTCGTCGTTGCGATGGATGTACCGACCGCAGTTGGGGAACACCCGGCCCACCGCGATCACCACCACCGCTTCGGCTTCGATGAACGTGTCGGTGACCGACGCGTCGGTGAGCACGGTTCCGGTGCCGTGTACCCGCATACGCCAAGGACGATGCTGATCCACGAACAGCAGGGCCACCCGGCCGTTGTCACGGATGTTGCCGAGGGTGCGCCACATGCCATTGCCGTTGTAGATCGGCAGATGCAACTCGGTGGGGCTCACCACCCGCACGAAGCCGGGGTTACCGCCTTTGTAGGACAGGTCAGGCCAGCCGTCGGCGTCAACGGTGGCCACCCAGACCGCCGCCTGGTCACCCACCAGGTCAATGTCGCCCTGATCGAGCTCGGTGTGCAACGTCACCTCGATCAACCGATCAGCCAGGCGGCGGGAATCGAACTCATCTTGTAGCTCCCGGGCCCCGACGCCGTACATGGCCCCGAGGCCGTGGTCACGCTCACTCATCCGCAAAGCCTAGATCCGTGGCCGGCGCGCCATCAGCCGGAAACGCTGGCGACGTGGCGTTTGGGGGCGGCGTGCTTGGCCGGGCGGGTGGTGCGAGTCGAGCGGGTCGGACGACGGTGGTGGTCGCTGTGAGGTCGAGCTGCCAGCATGGCCAGCAACGCCACCGCCAGCAGGTTGCGCAACGTGGGCTCGGGCCAGGAGACCACCGCGGTGTCGGCCAACCAGGCGGGCTCGATCAGGAACACCACACCGGTGAACATCGCCTTTCCAAACCAGCCCAGGCAGAGGAACAGCGTGGCTCCCACGATCGGCCAGAACCCGAGCTCCGGCAGGCCCATCGACGGGCCGAGGCCCAACTGATTCCACGCCAGCCAGAAGATCAGCGGCCCGATCAGCACCACGGCGGCCAGCAGCCACAGCACCACGGTGAGCCCACCGGCCACCAGCGCGCCGATGCCCAGGAACTTGGCCACCCCCAGCAGCGCCGAAGGCCGGGACTCGTTGGCGTCGGCATCGTGGTTGGCGTCGTCGGCGTCGTTGGTGTTTCGGTGCATAACCCTCACCTCCGAGTGTCGCTGCGATATACCCAGCAGGAGCATCTGCGCACCACCCGGACCGCCAGACCAGGGTCGGAAGTCCCCAGCCGTGTGGTCGGAGGAGGTTTGGGTCCCCCTCCCTGCGAAGCTGCGGGTTCAGGTTCCCGCTCGCAGCGCGTCGACCGGGGCCAGGCGCGCCGCCAAACCAGGAACGGGAGCCCCGCCGTGGGTGACCCGCTCACTGACCACCGTGGTGCTCTGCCCGCACCCGACCTGCCGAAAGCGGAGCGGGTGATGCTCATGACAGACCTCCCCGCACGGTCGACGCCGGACACGAAGGCCTCGGTGGCGCGGGCTCCGCTTACGGCACCCGCTGGCCCCGGTCGCCCCGGCGGTCTCGGCTGCGGTCGAGGTCGCCCCGTACCGGCCCGGTGGGTTCGTTGGATTCGGCTGGGGTCGGTGGCAGGATTTCCGCTCACGGCTCCTCTGGTTTGGGTGGGCAAGTCTCCGCGTACGGCCCCGGTGGTTTCGGCTGGGGTCGGGGCCTGCAGGGTTGGTGGTGCAGCACCGTACCGTCTGGTCTGCGGAAGATCGGTTTCTGGTGTTGGTCGAGTTCAACGGTCCAGCGGTGCCGGTGGATGTACGTGTGGTGCCAGCGGCAGAGCAGGGTGCCGTTGGTGATTTTCGTTTCCCCGCCGTTCTCCCAGGGGTGGCAGTGGTGGATGTCTGCCCACGATGGTGGTCGGTCACAGCCGGGGTAGGTGCAGTGCCGGTCCCGTATGCGGATGGCGTTGGCGATCGGATCAGGCCAAGTGCGGGTGTCGCGTCCGATGTCGAGGACTTCCCCGTCCGCGCCGAGGACCAGCCGCATGAACGCGCTGTCGCAGAACGCCCCCGCCGGTACCGGTCCTTCCGGATGGGGTCGCCCGTGCTCATCCATCCGCACGACCACTACCACCCGATGTCGCCCGTTGCGCGTGACCTGCCCGGGCCGGTCTCGTAGTCCGAGGTTGGCGAGGTCCACCAGCGCTTGGGCTCGGAGTTCGTTGATTTGTGCGCCGGCGAGGGTTTCGTCTCCGTTGCGCCGGTTGTTGAGGTACCCGGCCACGCCTTTGTCGATCGCCGCTTGGACGATGGCGAAGTTCTCGGCGTTGAGTTCACCTTCGATACGACCGCGCCCGTCAAGCAGCCCGGTCAACCGCAACCACTCCGGTTCGACGGCTGGTGGTTCGGGTTGCAACGCCGGATCCGGGCTATTCACTGCGTTGGCGCAGGCTTTCCAATGTCGCACCGCGTTGGCCAGATCACCGGTACCGGCCAATGCCACCAACGTGGCGTCGATCTGCTCGTCATACCGAGCGGCATCTCCACGCTGGCAGTCCGTCAGCAACCGGATATCCGCGCCACATAATGTGCCCACTCGGGCTGCGGATTGGCTGTGCGGCATGTGCTCCAACGCCGCCGCTTCACGCAACAACCCTGATGCCTGCGGGCGAGGCAACCCGGTATGAGCCGCCACCCACGCCTCAGGTGACCTGAACCCTGCACGAGCCCAGTGCTCCTCACGCTGCGCCGCCAACGCCCCCTCACGTACCACCTGGAGGGCGAGGTTCGCTATTTGCTGCAACTCCCCCAGGCGGGATGCGTCACACCCGCGATGGCGGACATCGACCAGAAGCTCTTGGAGTGCTGCAACAATGCCCGCCGACATGCCAACAGTTTATACGTCTGCCCCGCCGGACCAGAGCATTATGCAGAATATTCTCGGAACTCATGGAGCGTGGCCGACGATCAACCCACCCCGTTCAGGATCGATGTGGAGTAACCCCCACCCTGGCGTTCTGCGAGATTTGTTCGGCAGTCCGTCGTACTTGACTGTGGCCGCGGCCCTCCGCCACGGTCTGCTCCGTGGGTGGGTTCGAGCGCTGCGAATCGCCGGCGAACCTTGATGAAGCGGACCGCCCATATGTCGTGGTTTCCCGCCGGATCACGTGTTGAGGCGCCTGTGCACCCGCCGCCCGCGATCAGGCTGGACGATCTCAACCACCTGAACCCGACCGAACGTGGAGCCCGTCGGGACCGCCCAGCTTGGCCCACCCACAAGACCCATTCGAACTCAACCACACTACGGGCCGTTGGCGAGATCGGTTGCAATCGGGTAGCGCTACCCGGGGACGCTGTTGATGACGAAACTGTCGAGACGAATCAACGGCAACTTCGATTACGGCCGCGCTGGCCGCACCGCCGAGTTCAGCGCCCCCACCAGACCCCTTCCAGCTAAACCGCAAGACGGGCCGATGGCGATATCGATAGCGGTCGGCTGGTCATGCCTCGCAGGCTCCTGGCTACGGAACTGACCAGAATGCCAGACCGGAAGGTCCGTACCACGCCGACCGGGTGGGTCGTCGCGGGGTTGGCGGGCGCCACCAAAGGGCATCGTCGTCCCGCTTGCGAGCCGGGGATGGTTTCGGGAAGACCCGGGAGACCGTGGCGACGCCGAACCGGGTGGTCCGCGGTGCCGCGGTGGGCGTCACGGCGAACGCTGCCGATGCGCTTTCGGGGCTGGCCACCAACTCGTGCGGGACCGTCAGCAGCGCGATCGTCGGTGCCCGCACCGTCACCCGCACCGTCACCCGCACGGCCACCGACAACGCCGGTATGTCCACGTCTCGGGCGGTCAACTGCACCAGCAGGGCACCGGTGGGCAGCGCGGCCAACGTGGACGCGGCGTCGGCCCTGACCTACGTCCTCACCGACACCTACGGGCTGCCTGGCTCGCTCCCGTTGACGCGTTGCGTTGCGGCACCTGAGCCGGGCCGCGGCCAGTGGATCAGCGCTGCGCGGGATCAATCGCTGATTGGCGCAGCAGGCTGACCCTATCAGCCGGCGGGTAGATGACCTGACGATTGATCATGAGTTTGCGTTGTTTGGCTTCCGTGCCGCTCATTTTGACACTGCGATCCCACCCGTCAGTGAATACTGCACCGGATCGGCCCAAATCCAAGCAGGTGACGTAGCGAAGTTGGGTGTAGGTCACGAGGGGTTGGCCGGCGAGGTCCCGGGCCGCGTTCTCTCCTGCCACCCGACCCAATTGCAGGGCATGCTGGCAACTTTGCAGTGCAATGTGCCCGTCACCGGTGTCCGCCGCCGCGGCGTCCCCGGCAACGAAGACTTTGGGCGCCGCGGGGGCCCGCAGGTAGGCGTCAACTACAATTCGGCCGACAGGGTCTCGTTCCCCCGGCAGGGTGGCCCCGAAAGGCGCGGCCCGTAGCCCGGTCGTGAGCACCACCGCCCCGGCCTGAATGTCGGTGCCATCGGCGAATCTGACGTGATCAGCGTTAAGCGCGGTGATGGTGCAGCCCAAACGCAACTCGATGCCGGCGTCGGCCAGGCCTTGTTCGATCAGCGGCCGGGGCGTGTCACCCAACTCCGCTCCCACCACGTCGGCGCGGTCAACGAGCACGATGCGCGTGGCGTCCGCAACTTCGGTACCGCCGTACCCCGCCAGACGGTCGCGTAGTTCCAGCGCCAGTTCGATACCGGTGAAGCCGGCGCCGATGACTGCAATGGATGGCGGCCGTTGTCCTGCCGCGATCTCGGCAAGGCGTCGGTCAAAGGCAATGGCCTCCGCTTGGGTATCCACCGAGAACGCCAGTGCAGCCCCGGGGACGTTGGGGCGAGCCATGACGCTGCCGGTGGCCACCACCATTCGGTCCGCGGTCAGGCAGGATCCGTCCGATAGTTCGACGCTGAGGTCCGCCCCAGGATCGGGGTCACCTGGGTGGAGCGTCTGTGCCGTGCCGCTGAGGTACGTCACGTCGAGTTCGTTGAGCAATGGAGCGAGATCCACGGCGAGGTGCTCGGGTTGCGCCTCGTACAAACGGGGTCGGATGACCAGCCGGGGTTCGGGCGCCACCAGGGTTATCCGCAAGGGAACACCGCCGGGTGATGCTGCTACCCGGCGCGCCGCAGCGGCCGCCCAAAATCCGGCGAATCCGCCTCCGATGATCAAGAGTTCCATCTCATCCGCCTTCGCAGCCAGGGCTGGAGCTTAGGCGGCCTCAACGGATCGCACAGGTGGCCTCCCTCCATCTGCTCGCACCGATTCCCGGGCTGCTTCGTGGAGCGAACCGTTCTCCCGTGCCAGGTTGAGGTCGGCGCAGAGTGAGTCCCGGACAGGGGTCGTCCGAGTCGCTTGCGGTGCTGCTGAGGAGTGCGATGAGCAACCAGGCCGTGGAGGGTCCCGTCGAAGATCTCTTCCCTCGATACGTATGGGTCCTTCACAACGATCACTGGTATGAGGCACGTCTGACGAACCGTGAGAACGGGGACTACAAGGGCTACGAGATCCGATCCAGCGAACTTCCCCGAAGTCTGCCCGATGGCTACATTTGCGATCGAACACGACTGGCGAAGTGGGACGGCCAACGCTGTGGCACCAGAACTGCAGGCAACGTGGGCTCGCCTCTCCCTTCGAGCTGACGGTTCAGGTCGTATGACCACCACCACCCGATGCCGATCGTTACGGGTGACGTGCCCGGGCCGGTCTCGTAGTCCGAGGTTGGCGAGATCCACCAGCGCTTGGGCTCGGAGTTCGTTGATCTGCGCGCCGGCGAGGTTTCGTCACCGTTGCGTCGGTTGTTGAGGTACCCGGCAATGCCTTTGTCGATCGCGGCTTGGACGATGACGAAGTTCTCGGCGTTGAGTTCGCCTTCGATGCGACCGCGTCCGTCAAGCAGTTCCGTTAACCGCAACCATTCCGGTTCTTGTGGTGGTGGTTCGGGTTGCAACGCCGGATCCGGACTGTTCACTGCGTTGGCGCAGGCTTTCCAGTGTCGTACCGCGTTCGCCAGATCACGGGTCCCGGCCAATGCCACCAGCGTGGCGTCGATCTGTTCGTCATACCGAGCGGAATCCTCACGTTGGCAGTCGGTCAACAACCGGATGTCCGCACCGCACAACGCTCCCGCCTGAGCCGCGGCCCGGCTGTGTGGCATGTGTTCCAACGCCGCCGCCTCACGTAACAACCCCGACGCCTGCGAGCGCGGCAGCCCCGTATGAGCCGCCACCCACACCCCCGGCGACGTGAACCCTTCCCGAGCCCAGTGCTCCTCGCGTTGCGCCGCCAACGCCCCCTCACGTACCACCTGCCCGGCCAGGTTTGCTATTTGTTGCAATTCCCCCAGTCGGGATGCGTCACACCCACGGGAGCGGACATCGACCAGGAGCTCTTCGAGTGCTGCAACAATGCCCGCCGACATGCCAACAGTTTATGAGTCTGCGCACCCGGACCGGAGCGCTATGCAGACTATTTTCGGAACTCATGGAGCGTGGCCAACGGTCAACCCACAGCGTTCGGGCTCGATGTGGAGTAAACCCCGACTTGGTCGCCTCGAACGTTGCGAATCCCGTCGAGCATCGATGAAGCGGATCGCCACTGTCGAGGCCTCCCGCCAGATCACGCGTTGCGGTTGGCGCCCGCGATCAGCTGGTCGATCTCAGTCACCCGAGGCTGATCGAGCGTCGCGCCAGTTGGGGGCCTGAGCCAAGCGAAACGGCTCGGGCATTCCGCCGGGTATCCCGTGGGGCGGTTGTATGAATAACGCTGGTCGTTGTGAAAGTTGTGCTTGCGACGCGGTTCCGCCGGGCAGAATCCCGAATGGTTCACGCTGCAGAAACGCCGCGCCGTCAGGGCCGGTTTGGGGCGGGACTGGAGGCCGGCTCCGCGGCAGGTCCGGTCCGGTCCGGTTCGGTTCGGTACAGTACGGCAGTGCGACAACTACCGTTCCGTGTTACCCGGTTCGCGGTCGGGATGGCAGCCGTTTTGGCATTGAGTGGCTGCGGGCCAAGCGGTCCCGCGGTCACCAGCGCCAAGGCGGAAGCGGTCATACCGTCTAGTACGGCGAGTGTCGGATCCACCGCGGCCCCGAGCGTGACTGCCGCAACTCGTCCCGTGACCACGCCCGTGACCGCGCCCGCGGTGGCGCCCTGCCCGGAACGCTTCTCAGTCCCCGCAGCAGTCACTGTCGGGGATGCGGGTGAGGAGCCCAGGGCCGTTCGGCACATGACGGGCACGAGTACCCAAGGGCTCGACCTTTTCTCCACCGTTGATGCCCGGCACCAGATGGGCACCGTGGATGAGGTCATCCGCTTCGAGGACCGGGTTGATCTCACCGCGGTTCGTGGAACGGAGGCCTCCGGGGTGGCCCCTTTGTGGATCACGGTGGAGGCGCTGCAACTGGGGGAGCGGAACATAGCCAGCGGGGCGCGGACCGGCCTGGAGTCCCCGGCGCCCGGCGCGTCGATCTGCATACTACAAGGTACGTCGGGACAGGCCGTGCTCAACAGCTCCACGGAGAGGTGGGGACGTGATACCGCCGGTGTGCTGCAAATGGTGATGGCGGCGAACTTCGTGGTGTTCCCCGACACCGCCGTGGGCCGGGGCGCCCGGTGGACAATGGTCCAAACCATGAACCAGGATGGCTTCAGTGAAGTGCGAACCTGGAGTTACGAGTTAGTGTCAATCGATGAGTCGGGCTATGAGCTGCGCGGTGAGGTCACCTCGGCCTGGGATGAGCCGCTCCAGACGCCGCAGAGCCTTTCCGGAAGTGACCTGGTGCGAACCGCCTCGGGGCAGTTCAGCGCGGTTGGGCGGTTCGATCAGCCGTTTCCCGCCTCGGGCACCTTCACCGGGGCTTCCACCAATCGCTCGGCCAGCATGCAGATGGACAGCACCTCCACCCAAACCCTGGTGGTGACCGGGCACTGACCCGGCCCCGGCCCGCCGGCCAGCCACCTGCCCGATCAGTTGGCGCAACGCAAGGTTGACAGGTCCCAGGGGCAGGGGGGCACCTGGCCGTCAAGGTCGATCACGGTCACCAGGTGGCGGGGTGCGCCGGGGGCGGCGAAGCGGTAGACGGCACCGCCTTCGAGGGCGTGGCCGTCGGCGTTGCCGTTGAGGTGCAGGGTCACCCCGAGCGGTGTGGCCGGATGGGTCAGGCGCAAGGAACGGGCCGCCAACAGCAGGTTGGTCCTGGTCAACCCGCCGGGACGGGCGTCGGCGGCGCGAAGTGTTTCCACCAACAAGTGGGCGCTGAGAAACGAGGACCAAGCCGGGAGCGACGCCGGGTCGATACCGGCGGCGGCCATGGCACTGCGGTAGCGGGTCACGTCCGGATGGTTGGCCACGGCGGGGTCGGCGAGTTCCTCCACGGCGCGCATCCCGCTCACCTGCAACCAACCCTCGGCGCCCTCGGCCATGGGACCGCACCCGCTGGTCAGGTAACCCGGCGCGCCGGCGGCGTTGCTGACTGCGCTGACCAGGTTGGCGCAGCCCTGCCCGACGGTTGCGGCCACGATCACGTCAGCACCGGCAGCGGCGGCCTCGGCGGCTCGGGCGGGGGCGTCGGAATTGCTTTCCAGATGCCGGATGGGATCAAGCACACGAAGCCCGTTCTTGCGTTGCGCTGCGGCGATCAATGCGTTCTCGATGGCCCGCCCATAATCATTGTCAATAGCCAGCACCGCGATGGTGGCCCCGGCGGGGTGGGTGGCGGCGATGTGCTCGGCCCACAGGTAGGCCTCGGCGTTGAAGGACAAGTAGGCGCCCACCGTCCAGGGTTGTCCGACGGGGTTGGCCAGGCCGGGGTGGGCGCCGAGTGGGAACAACTGGGGCACGCAGGCGGCGTTGGCGTCGGCCGAGGCGGCCAGGGCCTGACCGCTGCCGATACCGCCGGGGAGGGCGAACACCCCTTGTTCGCGCAGTTTGGCGGCCGCTGCCGGGGTCTGGGCGTTGCGGTATTGGTCGTCCTCGGTGAGCACGTGGATGCGACGGCCGTTGATGCCGCCCTCGTTGTTGACCTGGACCAGGTAGGCGTTGAAGGCTCTGGCGACCTCGCCCAGCCCCTCCGCCACGGGTCCGCTGAGCGGTGCCGTCTGACCTAGCACGATGGTGTCAGCGCTGACGCCGGTGGTGTCGGACCAATCAGCGGGACAATGCGCCAGGTTGACCTGCATGCCCGCCGGTCCGATCAGCTGGCGACCGCCGTCCACGCCCCAGAACGTGGTGGTGGTCGGCGCCACGGTGGTGGTGACATGCGGGGTGGTGTTGGCAGGGGTCGACGGGGTCTTGGCGGTGTCGGAGGTCGTGGTTGACGCCGCACTATCGACGTTGGCCGATGCGGTGGTGGATGGTTGGGCGCCTTGGTCAGGGCTGTCGGTACCACAGGCCGCGGCCATCAGGGAAAGGCACAGCGTCGCGGGCAATACCGATCGAATCAGTCCCATCCTCGCGCTATCGGCAGTTTCGCCAGATTTCTCAAGACCCAGGTTGGTAGGTCGGATGCGGCGGCTGGGCTACCGTCTCCGGCCATGACACAGCCCTTGGCCGGCATCCGAGTGGTCGAGTTCGCCCAGGGCATTGCCGGGCCCTACGCCGGAAAGCTGTTCGCCGATTACGGGGCCGAGGTCATCAAGGTTGAACCGCCCGAGGGTGATGCAAGCCGGTCCCTGGGGCCCTTCGCGAGGTCCGGCGCCGATCCCGAACAGAGCGCGTTGTTTCTCCATCTCAATACCAATAAACGATCGGTGGTGGCCGGCGTCGGGGACCCGCTGGTGTCGGAGTTGATGGCGTGGGCGGATGTGGTTATCCAGAGCGAACCGGTGCCGGACCCGGCGGCGCTGCGGGCCCGGTATCCCGCCCTGGTGGTGCTCACCGTGACCTCCTTCGGGCTGACCGGGCCCTACGCCGGGTACAAGGGCGAGGAGATCGTGCACTACGCCTTCGGTGGACCCATGGCTTCCACCGGCAACCGCGATCGCGAGCCGTTGAAGATGGGCGGGGACATCGGCCAGTACCAGTGCGGCACAGTGGGCGCGCTGGCCGTTCTGGCCGCATTGCGCATGGCCGCGACCTGTGGCGAGGGCACCCACATCGATCTGGCCAACAGCGAAACCCAGGTGTGCTCCATCGATCGGCGCATGGCGTACCTGCTGTATGGGACCTATCGAAACGGAAACACCTTGCGCAGCGGCGGGTACTCACTGCGACCGTTTCCTATCGGGGTGCGCCCCACCTTGGACGGGCACATCCAGGTGTCCACGTTGTTGAACTGGATCCCGCGCATGTTGCGGGTCATGGCTGATCCGGAGATGTCCGCCATCTATGACGATCCGGCGTGGATCATGCAGCCCGACACCGCCGAACGGGTGGATGCCCAGGTGCTGTTGTGGGCGTTGAGCCGCACCCGCCAACAGGCCATGGAAGAGGCCCAGGCCGGCGGGTGGCCCATCACCGCCATCAACCGCCCGGTGGATCTACTGACCGATCGCCACTTCGCAGAGCGGAACTTCTTCGTGCCCGTGGTCCATCCTCGCGCTGGCTCCGTCCGTCAGCCGGGCGCGCCGTTCCGAATGGAGGATGGGTGGAGGATTCATCGACCCGCTCCCATGCTGGGCGAGCACACCGAGCAGGTTTCGGCGGAGTTCTCGGGTGACGCCACCAGCCGGAGATCGACGAGATCGGGTGGATCGGGTGGATCGGGTGGATCGGATGAGCGGGGGTTGCCCTTGGCCGGGTTGCGGGTACTGGATCTGACCGTGGTGTGGGCCGGACCGTACGTCACCATGTTCCTGGGTGATCTCGGGGCCGACGTGATCCGGGTGGATAACCCGTGGGTGTTTCCCTCCGCTACCCGGGGCATGATGGCCCGTCCGCCCAAGACGCTGCTGAGTGAGGGTGACGGTATCTTCGCGGCTTACCCCGATGGTGAGCCGGGGGAGCGGCCCTGGAACCGGCTCGGGTTGTTCAACTCTCACGCCCGGAACAAGCGCAGTGTCACGTTGGACCTTCGCCAGGAGTCGGGCCGGGAAGCGTTTCTACGGTTGGCCGACCATTGTGACATCTTGGTGGAGAACAACTCGGTGGATCTTTTGGAGAAACTGGGCGTGAGCTGGGCCGCGCTGCATGCCCGCAACCCCCGCTTGATCGTGTTGCGGATGCCGTCGGTGGGCAGTACCGGGCCGTATCGGGAGTATCTGGGGTTTGGGGTCAACTTCGAAGGGCTGTGCGGGCTCACCGCGTTGCGTGGCTACCCCGACCTTGATCGGTCCGAGTCCGAGAACGTGTACCACATGGACGCCGCCTCGGGTTCCGCCGGTGCCTTTGCGGTGTTGGCAGCGTTGCGGCGGCGGGAGCGCAGCGGGGTGGGTGAGCTGGTGGAGCTTTCCCAGTCCGAGAACATGCTCAACCACATCGGTGAGTATCTGATCGACGCCGAACGAACCGGGGCCCAACACGACAGCGTGGGCAACCGTCATCGGGTGCGGGCTCCCCAAGGCTGTTACCCATGCGCCGGCCAAGACGCCTGGGCGGTGATCTCGGTGGGTACCGATGCAGAGTGGTCCGGTCTCGGTCGGGCCGTGGGTTCCCCGCCGTGGGCCGCCGACGAACGTTTCGCCACTGCTGAGGGCCGCCGTGCCCATCACGACGAGTTGGACCAACTGATCGGCCAGTGGACCGCATCGCGTCATCCTTACGAGGTGTTCGAACGCTGCCAGGCCCAGGGTGTGCCGGCCGCGCCGGTGTTGCACGATCTCGAAGCGCTGGCTGATCCCCACTTGCGGGTCCGGGGCATGTTCGCGCCCAACACCTGTGAGGACACCGGCACCCATGAGTACCCCACCCACGCCTGGCATTGGGACGGCCCGCCGCTACGGTTCGGCCGGCTGCCGATCATGGGCGGGGACAACGAGGCGGTGTTCAAGGGTCTGGCGGGCTACTCCGATGACGAGTACGCCGCTCTCGACGCCGCCGGGCACCTCAGCACCTGGTACCTCGGCCCGGACGGTCAACATCTGTAGCGTGTTTCTACACGTAAGCGTGTGTCTACACTGAAGCGTCGAGCGCCGGAATGTCGAATGGACCATCGGCCTGCACGAAGATCTGGCCGACGCTCCACAGCGGGGTGCCGGGGGCAACATGGCGATAGCTGGTGCGCACCAGGGCCACGATGCGTTCTGGTTGGGACGGCCAGCGGGTCAAGGTGGCGATGGCCGTGAGGTCGTGGCGCCTGGTGTGTGCCCGGACCGACCAGCTCGATGAGCGGCCGCAGCAACGGGCCCAGCACCACCAGCCGATCGGCCACACCGGGCAACAGCCGGATGCGGTCACCCCCGGCGTTGCGCAAGGTGGCGGCCGCGGTGCCCTCCGGCCAATCCACCTCGTACAGAAACGGCATCGAACGCCCGCCCACCACTTGCAGCAGCGGGATCGGGTAGCGCACGAACACATCCTCGACCCGATCTACGGCGCGGTTGTACTCGGCGGGAATCCGGCGTTTGGATTCGTGCACGGTCCGGCACCCGGCGGCGTCGGCCTGCAAGCGCAATCGCAGCATCGCCTGCAACGGCGCCGAGCTTTTCATGCTGATCTGTCGGAGCTCGCGGGCGATGCCGTCATTGGCGACATACTCGCGGGTCTGGGGGTAGTACAACGCCACCACCCGTTCGGCGAGGTCACGGGTGGGGATCTCGTGCTGGCCCGGGACCAGGGCGATGGCGTCGATCAAGCCCAGCAGCAGGGCCAGCTTGTAGGTGGCGGTGCGGCGGCCCTCGTCAATAACCCGCAGCAGGCGCTCAGTGAGCAGGTCATCCGCGCCGCGGTCCACGAGCAAGGCTACCCCCGCCGGGCAGTAGCGTTGCGCCATGACCGGAACTCCGCTCTTTCACATTGGCGTGTTGGTCGAGGACATCGACGCCGCCATCGTCAGATTCGGTGAGCTGTTGGGCTTGACGTTCCGGGAGCCGTCCACCATGGCGCTGGAGGACACCACCGTGGACGGCGTGAAGTTCGAAGGCTCCATCACGTTCGTGTACTCGGTGGAAGGGCCGCCGTACCTCGAGCTCATCCAGTCCCAGGACAGCGGGTTGTGGGGTCGCCAGCACGGCGAGGGACTGCACCACATCGGCGTCAGCCAGGATGATCTCGAAGCCCGCATCCTGGAACTGCAGGCGGTGCAGGCCGAACCGCAGGCCATCATCAGCCATCTGGGCCAGGTCCTCGCGGTGTACCTCACCCCGGAATCGGCCCATGGCACCCGCCTCGAGTACGTGCGACCCCGCCCCACCAAGTCCGTCCCGGCCCCGGCTCCGACCGCGGCTTCGGACCGGGGCTGATCGCCATGAGCCCTGTCGAGCTCCGAGCGCAACTGCGGGCGCGGTTCCCCTCCGATACCAGCGGGGCGGAGATCGACCACGCCGCGCTGCAGGACGTTGTGGGAGACGGTAACCACACGTTGGCCACCATGCTGGGGCATCGGATCTGCCGACAGTTTTCGCCCGATCCGTTGGATGATGATCTGTTGTCCTTGTTGCTGTCGGCGGCGTTCAGCACCCCATCGAAGTCAGATCTCCAGCAATGCTCGGTGATCGTGGTGCAAGACCCCGACCGGCGCAACGCCATCGCCCAGCTGATCCCGACCATGCCGTGGATCGCCGAGGCGGCCCGATTCCTGGTGTTCTGCGGTGACAGCCGACGCATTCGTGGTGTGTCCCAGCGGGCCGGGCTGCCGTTCGAGAACGATCACCTCGACGCCTTCCTCAACGCCGCCGGTGACGCCGCCATGCACCTGTCGAGCTTCGTGTGGGCCGCGGAGTCCGTCGGGTTGGGCACCTGTCCCATCAGCGTGGTCCGCAACCACATCGAGGAGGTGTCCGCCATTGTGGCGTTGCCGGATCACGTTTTTCCGTTCGCCGGGTTGTGCGTGGGCTGGCCCCAGCGGTTGCGGCCCCTCTCGCCCCGCCTGCCGCTGGCGGTCACGGTGCATCGGGACCAGTACGACGATGAGCGGACCCCGACGTTGATCAAGGACTACGACGGGGCCCGGCTCGAGGGTCGAACCGTTCCCGCCCAGCACCAGGTGGACGTGGAGCGGTGGGGTGTGAGTGAGACCTACGGGTGGTCCACGGAGAAGGCCCGGATGGTGGCCCGACGCGAACGGGAGCAGTTGGCCCGGTTCCTGCGGGCGCGTGGATTCAACCTGGAATGAACGGGTGCGGTCCCGGGCCGGGCCGGGGCAGCGTTCAACGTACGTAGGCGCCCAGCACGTCACGGGCGGAGATGATGCCCACCACTTCATCATTTTCTTCCACCAGCAGATGGCGGACATGGTGCAGCATCATCAGACTGGCCACGGTGTGAACGTTGTCGCGCCGCTGGCAGCGCATGACGTCCGCGGTGGCCACATCGGCAGCCCGAACGGTATGGGGATCGGCGCCGGTCCCGACCAACCGGACAATGTCGTGTTCGGAGATGATGCCGTCCACGCCGTCAGCGGTGCTGCTCACGATCAGGGCGCCCACCTCAACGGACATCAGCTTGCGGGCGACATCGGTGAGGGTGGCATTTGGGGAGACCCGGGCCACGGTCCCGGTGGCGAGGGAACCGACGGGGGCGTCGGGACCGGTGGAGGTTGGACGGGTTGGCATGCTGATGGCCTTCCTGCGGGGCCCGAATGGTGACGAGCGTTCAGGAGCCTGACGTTCGCACGATCAGTCCCGCCCCACCGGGGTCCAATGGAACATGCTCAAAGGCCGTTGGTCCTGTTTCTTGCCACGGGGGAAGGTCCCTGGTTCCTCGCCGGCGGTGACCTGTCTGCCAACAAGGCGCGATCGGCTCAGGTCGATTGATAGGTGGCGATGGCCTGGTTTTGGGCTTCGAGCATGCGGCCCCCGAAGCGGCCGGCGTTCTCCCCGGCCCAGGCCAGCGATGCGTGGCGGCCGCGGTTGGCGCCTTGGAAGTGCGGCATCACGTAGCGGGCGAATAGTTCATAGCTTCGCAGCGTGGCGGCCGGATCGGCGGCGTTGTGGGCCAACAGCAGGAACGTGGCAAACCCACCGGTATGGTCAACTAGGGTTTGGATTCGTTCGATGGCGTCATCGGGGGTGCCGACGGTGGCGCAGCCGAGGGGCCCGAAGCCGGTGGTTCGCCAGCGTTGCAGGGCGTCGCCCGCGTCAAGGCCCCACCGTGGCATCTTGCCGCCCATCCCGGCGAAGTACCGGACGAACTTCAAGATGCCCCATTCGATGTCGCGTTCGGCCTCCTCGCGGGTCTCCGCCAGGTGCAGCGGGATGACCACCCGCCATTTGCCGCGATCGGCGCGGTGGCCGTGCTCGGCGCAGGCTCGTTCGTACACGTCCCAGTTGGTGGTGAGGGCGTCGAACCCGGTTGGGCTCGAGGCCGCCACCGACAGCAGGCCAACGCCGTGGCGACCGGCCAGGGTGGCGCCGGAGCCGGTGATGGTGGAGGCCACCGCCACCTCCAGCCCGTCGGGGGAGTGCGGCAGCAGTTGCAGGCGGGCGTCCTCCAGTGTGTACCAGTCGGTATGTTCGGTGACGGTCTCGCCGCGGAGCAATCGCATCATGACGTCGAGCGATTCGAACATGCGCCGACGCTGATCCACCGGGTCAATGCCCATCATGAAGGCGTCGGTGGGGAGCTGGCCCGGCCCCACACCCAGCATCACCCGTCCCAGCGACTGCAGGTCAAGCTGGCACATCCGGTCCGCCAGCATCAGGGGGTGGTGGTAGCTCAGCGAGCTGACCCCGGTACCGAAGCGAAGGTTGGTGGTGCGTTCCACCGCGGCGGCGATGAACACCTCCGGCGAGGCGATGATCTCGTAGGCGCCGGAGTGATGCTCGCCGATCCACGCCTCGTGATAACCCAACTGGTCGAGGTGGCTCATCAACTGCAGATCACGGCGCAGCTGCAGGGCCGGGCTCTCATCGTCGGCGTGGAAGGGGGCGAGGAAAACCCCGAAGCGAGTCGGACCGTTCATGAGCGAATCCTACGCCGGGTCGCCCGTTGGTGACCCGGCGCAAGAACGTGAACAATGCCCCGCAGGCAGGGCGTGGGAATGTCAGTCCTTGAGCTCGCGGTCGAACATGACCTTGGTCCGCTCGTAGGACCGCTCAGCAGCAGCGGCGTGGTACGCGTCGCCGTACACGCCGAAGCCATGATCGGCCCCGTCGTGGATCTCGGCCTCACCCTTGGCCAGCGCGTTGGTGGCGTCGATCAGCGGGACGTTGGCCGATGCCGGTTGCATGGCGTCCGCAGATCCGAACCCGATGTAGAGCGAGCCGGTGTAGGACGGCACCGCTAGGTGGGGCGAGTCTGCGTCTTCGGTGGTGCAGAACGACGGGTGCAGGCCCACGCCGGCGTGGAAGGTATCGCCATGATCACGAATCGTGCACAGCACCGAGCGGGCACCGATGCAGTAGCCGATGCACCCCATGGCCCCGCCACGGGCGGCAGGGTCCGATGGCAGCCACCCCAACACCGCGCCGAGGTCCTCGTCGACCTGAGCCTCGCTGGTGCCCAGGACCAAGCCGAACAGCTTCTTCATGTCCTGGCCGGTGCGACCCTCCATCTGGTACCAGGTCTCGGCACGGTGGTAGCGGTCATGGGTGATGACGTAGTAGCCCCACTCCGCGATGCGGGCCATCGTCTGCTTTGAGCCCTCGTCCAGCCCGGGGCCATGATGGTAGAACACGACGACCGGAAACGGGCCGTCACCATCGGGTCGAACGACATGGATGCCCATTGGACCACTGGGCGAAGTGATTGTTTCAGTGCGCGTTTGCATGGCAGCAATGTAGGTCGGTGGCCGGTCCCGCCGCCAGGGAGCGCGTCGGAGAGCGCCGACCGCCGCGTCCTGTCCGAAGATGGACGCGGCGGCCGGTGGCCGGCTCAGACGGTGTGCTCGGCGAGGCTCAGCCGCAGGAAGCGGTGGACTGGCTCCAGGCGCAAGGCTTGGACTGTCCGGTCAGGCTGATGATCTCGCTCTTCTTCACGAACGCCTGCTTCGCGGTGCTGTATTGCTGATAGATCCCGCCCTCAATGGGGAAGGCGTCCTCCACCCCGTTGGTCTTGAGGTCATTTCCCTCGAACACGAACGGGTGGGTGAAATCCATCATGTGCTGGGCCAACATGAAGTTGGAGCGGGTCAGCCCGCCGGGCAACTCGCCGGCCAGGATGAAGGTCTGCACCACCGGCATGGCGAAGAACGATCCACCGTTCAAGTTGCCCGATGAGGCGGGGTCGATGCCCTTGGATTGCAGTAACTCGCGGGTGAACTTCACGAACGGCAAGTCCATCTGGGAGGGATCGGTCATGTCCCGGGCGCCGCCGCCGACCAGCCACCAGCCGTCAGCCGCCATCCCGTCACCGCCCACCTTGTCCTTGCCCATGGTGGCGTTGTTGCCGCAGGGCTGGCCGTCGAAGAGGTACTTGGTGGCCTCTTTCATGCCGTTCTGGGCGATCTCCACCACGGCCTGCACGCAGGCGGTGCCGGCCACCATCATGATGAAGACATCAGGTTGATGCGAAGCCAGCGTGGTCATCTCGTTGGTGACCGTGGCCGCTGCCGGCTCGATGGTCTCGGTGATGTATTCGATCTTGCCCTCGAGGCCGCTTTCCTTGATGTACTTCTTGAACGAGGCGTCATAGACCTTTCCGAAGTCATTGTTCATTACGAGCGCGGCCACCTTCGCCTTGCCACCGAACTCACTGTCGAGGCGGGCCTTGATGAACGCCCCCCACAACACCGCCTCCGTGGAATAGGTCAGCGCCAAACCGGTGGTCCACGGGTGGTTCACCGGGTCATACCACGCCGGATGGGCGGTGATGGCCCACGGGTTCGGGATGCAGCGGTCGTTGAGCTTGTCGTACACCTTCATGGTGTTGGGCGTGCCCAGCGTCTGAATGGCGAACACCTTTTCCGAGTCCATGAACTCATCCACCAGCGGGATGGTCCGGGCCGGGTCATAGCCGTCGTCTTTGTTGATGTACTTGACGGTACGGGTCTTGCCCTTGGAGTCCTTGAAGGCGCCCTTGTCGTTGTAGTGATCGATGAGGGCGTTGATGGCCTTGTAGTAACTGTAGGAGTCGGCCAGGGTACCGGAAGCCGCGCCGGTCTGGCCGAACTTGACCTCGGTGTCGGTCATGCCCTCGGTATCGGACCACGTGGAGGGGCACTGGGACAGGTCGACGCTGAAGCCCCCCGGCCCTTTCACCGTCTTGCCGTCAGCGGACTTGCCGTAGCCCTCTTTCTTCGCCCGCTCTACGATGGCGGAGCGTTGTTTCGCCCACAGCGCCTCCCATTCCTCCATGGAGGTGGGTTGGCCCTGCTGTTGGGTGGTGATGGTACTGCCGATGTCAATGGATACCGAGGTGTTGGTGCCTCCGTCGGTACCTCCGGTGGCTGCGTCGGTGCTGTCACCGTCATCGCCCCCGCATGCCGTTGCGATAAGTGCCATCCCCAACAGCACGCCCGCAACGGACTTTGCCTTCACTTCCATCCGATTCCCCCTTCTGGTTACCAGTGGGCTGATCGTAGCGAAGCCTCGCCCTGGTTTTCTCCGAATCCCTGTTAGCGCGGCGGCGCGCTACCCGGCCCGTAGGCGGGGTTCGCGGCCAGCCGCTGTGGGAGACTCAGCCCGTGTCGCGGCCGACGGGCATTGTTGCGTTCCTTTTCACTGATATCGTCGGCTCCACCCGACTGTGGGAGGAACACCCCGCGGCCATGGACGCAGCGTTGGCGTCACACGACCGCATCTGGCGAATCGCAGTGGAGACCGAGGGCGGCTTCGTGTTCTCCACCGCGGGGGACGGGCTCTCGGCGGCGTTCAACACGCCGGCCGAGGCGGTGCGGGTTGCGCTGGCGGCTCAACGGGCGCTGGCGGCGGAGACCTGGCCTGAAGGTGCCGCGCTCTCGGTGCGTGTCGGGATCCATGCGGGTACGGCGCGTGAGCGTGACGGTGACTACTTCGGTCCCGCGCTCAATCGTACGGCACGTTTGATGAGCCTGGCTCGGGGCGGCGAGGTGCTGGTATCGCAAGCGGTGCAGCAGCTCATACGTGGCGACCTGCCGCCAGACGTGAGCCTGTTCGACTTGGGTGATCGGGTGTTGCGGGGCATCGCCGAGCCGGAACGCACCTTTCAGCTTCGTGCACCGGGGCTGGTGGCGACCGCCCAACCCCACCCATCGAGTTCCGGCATGGGCAACCTACCGTGGCCGCCAACCTCCTTCGTGGGCCGGTACGACGAGGTCAAAGCGGTGGTGGGGGAGTTGGCCCGCCGGCGGGTGGTCACGATCGCGGGACCGGGTGGCATGGGCAAGACGCGACTGGCCATCGAGGTTGCCCATGCCGCCGCCGATGAGTTCCCTGACGGCGCGTGGTTCTGTGAGCTGGCTGCGGTGGAGGGGTCCGGGGTGGCGCCCACGGTTGCGGCGGCGGTGGGCGCGGTGCTGCGACTCGGCCACGATCACGTCCAACAAATCGTCGACGCGGTGGCTGAACGGCGGGCGCTGGTGGTGCTTGACAACTGCGAACATGTGCTGGATCAGGCGGCCGAGGTAGCCCGTCGTATCGCTGGCGGTTCGCCGGCAGTGCGGGTGCTGTGCACGAGCCGCGAGCCGCTCCACATAGCCGGTGAGCAGCTTTGGCGGCTCGGTGGGCTGGCCGACGCGGCGGTGGAGTTGTTCTACGAGCGGGCCGGGGACCAGCAACCGGGCTTCACGCCGAACGCCGCGGAGGTCGCAGCAGTGGAGGAGCTCTGCCGGCGTCTGGACGGGATGCCCCTTGCCATCGAGCTGGCCGCGGCGCGGGCTCGTTCGCTCAGTCCCGTAGACATCGCCGCCCGGCTTGATGAGCGATTCCGGTTGCTGCGGACCACCGCCCGGGGCACACCCGAACGCCAGCAGACCCTCCGTGGCACCGTGCAGTGGTCCTATGACCTCCTGGAACCGGCCGAGCGCACCGTGTTCGAACGGCTCTCGGTGTTTGCCGGAAGCTTCAGCCTGGCTGCCGCCGAAGCGGTTTGCGCCAACGAGGAATTCGACACCATCGATGTGTTCGACACCCTCGATGCGTTAGTGGATCGCTCCATAGTGGCGCGCCGACCCTCGGTCAAACACACGCGCTTTGTGCTGCTGGAGACGTTGCGGCAGTTTGCTGGTGAGCGGTTGACGGAGCCGGAGACCTGTCAGCTCGCACATGCCCGTTACTACCGCGATCTGGCGGTGGCGGAGGAGCGGCGTTCTTTCACCGCGGACGAGGCCGGCGCCTGGGAAACCCTTGATGAAGAGTGGGACAACATTCGTGCCGCCTACGAATACGGCACCGCGCTGGGCGAACGGGACGTGGTTGCTGAGATCCCCGCCGCGCTCGGGTACTACGGCCTCCACGCGTTGCGCGGCGAGGTGGGGGTGTGGGCGAAGACGGCCATCGAGTCCGGCCTGCTCGCCGCCCACCCGGTTGAACTTGACGTGCGGGGCGCATGGGCGATGGCGGCGTACTGGTTGGGCGCCAACATCGATGAGGCCCGGCGCGCCCTTGGCATGGAGCGGGGTTCAGCGGCGTTCCCCGCTCGGGTCTCCCATCCGCTCGGGTCCTTCATGGTTGCCCAGGCGTCGGGCGAGTGGGACCGGGCCGACCGTCTGACCGCGGCCTGGTTGGAAGCCAGCCGTGAGTGGCCGCCAGGGCCGGGTGCCGTACATGCCGCCGGGGCCAGGGCGTTGTACGGCGCGTGGGGTGATATCAGCGGCGTCGATGCCCTGGCGTTCGCCATGCAAGCCTCGACCCTTGCGCACGACTCAGGCTCGTTGACGCTGCGAGGGTGGGGGCATTGGTTCAGAGGTCTGGTGTTGATCTATGCCGATCCTGACGCGGCGATCCGAGCGTTCGAGGAGACCGTCGAGGCGGTGACGTCGCTGGGCGAAGCGCACTTCGTTCGTTTGGGCGGTCTTGTTTGGCTGAACGTCGCTGCAGTGGTTGGGGACGATCTTGCCCGAGCGCTGTCCACCACCCGCGACCTGTTGGGTTTGGCCGATACGTATCGCATGCGGAACGTGACCCTCCAACTCTTGCGGAGCGCAGCGCTGGCCCTGGCCCGTGCTGGCCAGCCGGTCGTGGCGGCCCGTCTGCTCGGTGCCGCCGACGCCACTGGCCATACCGGCGGTCCGGTACGTCAGGTGACCGCCAAGGCGGAGGCGTTGGTTCGCGACGCGCTCGGGGGCGACGCCGATGCCCATATCGCCAGCGGCGCTTCCCTCGATGTTGCCGCAGCCCGGACCCTCGCCCTGGATGCCATCAGCGAGGCAGAAGCGAACCAGGCCCACCGTGATGTTCCGTGATGTCCCGTGACGCTGGTTGGTCAGGTTGCGTGTGTGCTCAGTGCGTGACGGAGGTAGGTGACCAATTCGGGTGCGGTCATAGCTTTGGCCACGCCGCTGCAAATTCACCCGCTGACTGGCCTGAAGTTCGTTCCGCATCGCTCAAGGCTGCGATGAGCCGGATCTGCGTTCCGGGGGTGGCGGGCACGGCCAGATTGTTGCTGTCGACCCAACCGCGACACAGCCCGGCTTGTTCAAACAGGCCCAGGCGGTCCAGAAGCATGATGCTGGATCGGACGAGGTGACGGTGACCGACGATACGCGTCGAGCGTGCAACGTCGCACCATGTTGGGATAATCACCGCTTGTGGGCGATGCCGCGCTGCCGACCAGCCCGATGCGGTGGTGCCGAGCAGCGGGTTCAGCTTGATGTCACCCAACCGCCGGCGAAGGGGATTACCTGCCCGCAGATGAAGTCGCTCGCTGGTGACGCCAGGAACGACACGAGCTCAGCTTGTTCCCAGCTCTCCGCGATCCGTCCTGCTGGTACCCGGCGGAGCTGTTGTTGCATCGATTCGGATTGCCAGGTGTCCCGCTAGAATGCGTCCACACTCTCCACGTAGGCCTGGGCGATGGCGTTGCATTGCACGTTATGGCGCGCCACTTCGGCTCCAACCGCTTCAACGAAGGCGTTCTGCGCGCCCCGAGCGGCGCTGTAGGCACTCATCTTCGCCATCGGGCGCAACGGCGCGGCGCTGGTCACCACAATGATCTTGCCCGAACGACGCTCGATCATCTGGGGCAGCACCGCCCGCACGAAGCGCATCATCGGATGAACCATGGTGTCGAACATGGCTGCCCACTGGGCGTCGGTCGTGTCCGTGGCTGCGGTCGGTGTCACCTTGGCGATGAGGTTCACCACCAAGATGTCGATCTGACCGGCGGCCGCTACCACCCGGTCCGGTTCGTCGGGGTCACGGTAGCGACCCGGGTCCGCCGTCACGGTGGCGCCTTCGGCCGTCAGACGATCCGCCACCGCGGGTCCGGTGTAACGATCAGCCATCGTGACGAGAGCGCGTCGACCGTTGAGACGGCCACTGGGTGCAGGTGCGGGCATTGGCTCAGTATCGCCTACGGGCGCGGTGACGTGAACGACCTGGACGCGTTCGGTGGCGCCATCACGGTGGTGACGGTGGCCCCGCCGATTGGGGAGGGTGCGCCGTTTGTGGAGGATCTGTCGGGTTCGCCCAACGGGTCGACGGTGCCTGACTGTGTCTGATCGGCCTGGCTGAGCCGATCCCTGCTGATCTGCGCCGAGGCCGAGCGGCGTTGACGGCGCCGGCGCTGTTCGCTACCGAACTCCTCCTCACCGCCCTGTCTGTCAGGGTGAGGTGAGCCCGTTGGGATCGCTCCAGTTCGCTGGGCCCGTCACTCGTCACCCCCGCCCCCGCCGCACCCACGCGAATAGCCGCATTTGTCACGCGAATCCTGGCCGCTCAGCTGGCGCCGGCCGCGGCAGCAGGGGGCACCGGGCTTTCGGAAGGTGGGACGGCTTGATGGCCTGACATCGGTGGTCCGGGTCGGGGCCTGCAGGGTTGGTGGTGCAGCACCGTACCGTCTGGTCTGTAGAAGATGGGTTTCTGGTGTTTGTCGAGTTCAACGGTCCAGCGGTGCCGGTGGATGTAGGTGTGGTGCCAGCGGCAGAGCAGGGTGCCGTTGGTGATTTTCGTTTCGCCGCCGTTCTCCCAGGGGTGGCAGTGGTGGATGTCTGCCCAG
>JBJXFH010000181.1:0-2517 GCA_046155365.1 Acidimicrobiales bacterium
TTCGTCGGTTGACGCCACGGGAGTCGGGGCAGGTATGGGCCGCGGCGGTTCAGCCGGCGAAAACCGCCTTGGATTGACGTTCGATGTCCGCGGGGGTGGGGTCTACCACCTTGTAGAGCTTCTGGGCGTTGCCCCACAGGATGGCCCGACGCTGCTCGTCAGTGGAGTCCGACAGCCCGGCGACGATGCGCTCCTGCACCTCGTCCCCATACAGCGAGGTGGGGTGGGGGAAGTCGGTTTCGAACAGGATGCGATCCACACCGACCTTGTCGATCAGGCGGCGGGGGGCGATCTGCTCGAACCAGTAACAGGCGAACACGTTGCGGGCGAAGTACTCGCTGGGCAGCATGTCCAGATCCGGCCTCTCCTCGCTGACCCGGTTGCCGATGAACTGATAATCCAACGCTTCCAACACGAACGGCACCCAGCCGATACCGGATTCCACCGACACGAACTGGATGGTGGGGAAACGTGACAGCACGCCGGACATCAAAAGATCAGTGAGCTGGACGGCGTTCTTCAGGAACACTTCAACCGAGCCGGCGGCGAAGGTGGCCATCTTCCCGTACATGGCCATCATCTCCTTGGTCATGCCGCCTTCCATGTTGCCCGAGCCGATGTGGAAGGAGATGGGGAGATCCAGCTCCACGGAGGCCTCCCACAGCGGATCCCAGGCCCGGTCACCCAAGAGCGGTTGGCCGAACTTGTGGGGCTCGCCGGTGAACAGGATGCCCCGGTGGCCCAAGGCGGCACAGCGGCGGACTTCTTTCACCGACGCCTCGATGTCCCAGAACGGGGTGGAGGTGATGGGCAACAACCGGCGGGGATCTTCAGACGCCCATTCGGTTTGGAAATCGTTGTAGGCCTCCACGCAGGCCAGCATCAGGTCCGGGTCACCCAACTTCAGGAATTGCTGGCTGCCGAAACCGGCAACGTTGGGATACATCACCATGGCCCAGATGCCCATCTCGTCCATGTATTGCAGACGGGCTTTGGCGTCATGGGCGCCGGGGTGCATATCGGCGTACGTGGCCGGGTAGTCCTTGAAATCACCCCGGCCGGCGGTGGCCAGCAGACCGGCCAGCGCGGTGCGCTTGCCGTCGATGACCCAGATGTCACGGCCCTTGGCGTCTTGCTCCAGGCGTGGAACCCGATCCCGCATGGAGGCTGGCACCCGGCTGGTCCACAGGTCCGGCTGTTCGCTCACATGGGTGTCGACGTCGATGATCGTGTAGCCGCTCATGGGTCTCCCTCTCGAGTTGATCCGCCGGTCATCTTCCCATCTCGGGCGCCGTTTGCCCACTTCCACCGGCTTGGGGTGGGCGCCCCCGGAGCCCGAGAACCACCGGTCGTCGGGGACCTTGGCGTTGGAGGCTCGAACGAAGCGGTCGTGCCAGCGGCTGATGTGCATGAAAGTTAATGGAAGACATCGAAACGGAAAGATTGTGGCGGATTCTGGACACGACCCTGCCGGCACCTCCCGGAAAAGTCGACGCAGCGCAGTCGTTCGCTCACCGATCGTCGAGATTCGGGCGTAGTTGGCCAGGAGTCGTGTCCAAAAACCGCCAGAATCCGCCAGAATCCGCCGGGAGGGTGCCGGAAGGGTGGGCGGGGGTGGCGGAAGTGGCGGGAGGGTGGCGGGGGGTGGCGGCAACGTCACCGCGGGCGCCCGAGGAACCGGCAGGTGCGCAGCTAGGGCGTGGAGGTCGAACGGTGGCGCGTGCGGGTTGAAGGGGCGGGGCCGTTCGTCACAGTGGCGGAGGACGGTGCGGACCAGCTCGCAGCTCGGACCGAGGAGACCCAACAAGGGCCGGCTTCTCACCCACGCCCGCTGCCCGGCGTGACGCCCGCCAGGCCAGCACCGCCGCGCCGGCGATCCCGCCCAATGTGGACAGCAGGAGGTCGCCCAAGGTGTCGGTGTACGCGGTGTCCAACTCGGTGGAGTTGCGGATGAAGGCGAAGTACTCGCCCACCTCCCAGATGATGATGGCGACCCCGCCGAAGCCCCCCACCAGCCCGCCCAGCACCCGGGGATCGGCCACCCGGGGGGAGCGGGCCAGCAGTAGGCCCACCCCGGCGCACAGCAAGCCCCAGTTCCAGAAGTGGTTGCCGTCATCCCACCAGGTGATGCGGTCGTACAGGTCGGGCACGTTGCCGGCGAGGTCGATCACGAACGGCAGCCCGATCAGCCCGTCCGCGGCGTGGGGGTAGGGCGCCCGACGTCCCCGCAACCACCACCCGATCGGCACCACGATGCCGGCCAATGGGTAGGTCAACGCCCGCACCAGGGGGGCCTTGCCGGCGAACCCCTCGAGGTCGGGAAAGAACACCACAACGGCCATGAGCAGCCCGAAGGCCACCTTCACGGCCAGGTTGAACCAGCGGGCGGGCACCGTGATGACGTTATCGCCACCTCCGACGGACCCGGCTAACGTCCGAGCCGCACGCAGCACAGTCACGCAGCACAGTCACGCCACACACACGCAGGGGAGCGGCCATGAAGATCTCGATGGGGAT
>JBJXFH010000192.1:0-3601 GCA_046155365.1 Acidimicrobiales bacterium
CCAGCCAGGGGTCCTCGACCCGGGTCAGCCAGCGGCCCACGGCGCGGTGGGCCTGTGCCGCCCGGGCGATGTCCGCGGCCCCGACGGCAGCCCGGGCGGCGAACAGGGCGTTGGCCAGTTGATCCCATGGGCGATCGAGGGTGTCGTACAGCGCGGCTGCAATGGTGGTCAGCTCCATTCCCTGCTGCCAGTCACCTTGGTGGGAAACCACGTAGGCCCGGTAGTAGCAGCAGCGCGCCCGGAGCTCCACGTCCTTGCCGGCGTCGAGGTGGCGCTCGGCGGCGGCGACATGGGTCAACGCCGGGTCCAGCCGCCCGGTGGAGGCTTCGATCCACGCTGCCAGCAACAGTGCCGTTGCCCGTTCCGGTCCCGGCACCGATTCCCCTGCTGCGGCCAGCGCGTCGAGCAACCGTTGCGAGCCGCGCACGTCGCCCAACACGATCCAGGCCCATCCGAAGCCCACCGCCACCTCGAGCCCGAGGGGCTGATCGTGGGCTGCGTACCAGTCCAGGGCGGCATCGATGTTGGCCCGTTCCGCCCGGGTGGTGGCCAGGTGTTCGGCCTGCGCCGCGCTGCGTACCCCGGCGGTGTTGGTACCCGCGATCAGGGCCAGCCATTGGGCGTGGGCGGCGTGGGCCCGTTGGTGCATCCCGGCTTCGGTCATGGCCTCCCGGGCGTAGGCCCCGATGCTGTCCAGGAGGCGGTAGCGGATGGATCCATCGGCGCCTTCGTCCATCACCAGCAGTGACCGGGAGGCCAGCCGGCCCAGCACGTCGATGGCGGACGCCGCTGGTACCTCAAGGGCCGCCAGCACGTGTTCCAACGCTGGAAGGGAGGCGCCGCCGACGAAGGCGGACAGGGCCCACAGCCCGCGCTGATCATCGGGGAACAACAGGTCATAGCTCCATCCGATGGTGGAACGCAGGGCCCGGCGGCGTTCGGGGCGGCGGCTGGTGGGATCGTGCAACAGGCTGAAGCGGTCATCGAGGCGCCGGCTGATCTCGGCGATGGATAATGTCTTGGTTCGGGCGGCGGCGAGCTCGATGGCCAACGGAAGGCCGTCGAGGGCCCGACATAACACCGCGACCTCTTCATCGCTGTCCATGGGGCGGCTGCGGCCGTGGGTGCCGCGTCGCTGATCGAACAGCTCCATGGCCTCGGCGTCCTCGAGCGGGGCCAATTCGAGGAGGCGTTCGCCATCCACATCGAGCGGGGTTTGACTGGTGGTCAGGACCCGCAGCGTGGGAGCGGCGTCGAGCAATCGCACCGTGAGGTCACCCACCGCATCCACCACGTGCTCGCAATTGTCGAGGATCAGCAGGCAGGGGAGGGCCCGGAGACGGTCGAAAAGGGCCGCCTCTCCACCGCTCACGCCGAGCGCGGCGGTGAGGCCGTCAACGATCTCGTCGGGTTTGGTCGCCGCCTCCATCCGGATCAGCCAGACGCCGCCGGTGTCCGTTGCCACGGTGGCGTGGCGTGCATGACCGGCGGCGATGACCAACGCGGTCTTGCCGACGCCACCGGGCCCCACCACCGTTACCAGGCGCTGTGAGCCCAGCAACTGCCCGATCGCAGCCAACTCGCTCTTTCGGCCCACCAGCTTGGTGGTCATGGTCGGCAGGTTGGAGCTGGGCGGGCTGGGGTTGGGCCCGGCGGGTGTCCGCACCGGCCGCAGGATCTGGAGGGCCGGGTCGTGGATCAGCACCTGCTGCTCGATCGCTTGCAACCGGGGTCCCGGCTCCAGGCCCAGTTGTTCACCCAGCACGGTCCGTACCCGTTGGTATGCGGCGAGGGCGTCGGTTTGGCGGCCGGCCCGGTACAGGGCGGTGATGAGCAGTTCCCAGAGGCCTTCCCGATAGGGGTGGGTTTCCACCGCGGCTTCAAGGGGGCTGATCAGCTCGGTCACCTCACCGAGGCGATCCCGCGCCGCGAAGCCGGTTTCCAGCAACGCCATGTGGGCCTGTTCCAGCCGGGCCCGCCAGCTCTCCGCCCACACGCCGGCGGCCATCGGCAGGATGTCGCCTCGAAAGCGGCTGAGGGCGGCGGCGCACCGGTCACGGGCTGCGACTTCCTCGTTGCACGCCATCGATTGCGCTGCGGTGGCCACGTCTTGCAGCACCGCCAGGGCGTCGACCTCGGCGGGATCGATCTGTAGCGCGTACCCCTGTGTGCCGCCCGTTACCAACGAGGGATCTCCCAGCGCCCGGCGCAACCGGGTGATCTTCGATTGCAATGTGTTGAGGTTGGTGTTCACCGCGTTGTCGGACCAGAGATCCTCAATCAGGCGGTCCGCACGCACCACCACCCCGGCATCGAGCGCCAAGCGGACCAGCACCTGCGCGGTTTTGCCACCCGGCACCGCGACCACGGCTCCGTTGCGTCGAACCTCGAGCGACCCGATCAGGCAAACCTGCAACACACCCGAACTCTACGGCGGTCTCAGCAGCGGCCCTTCACCGATCACTGGTGCACGGCGCCCGCCGCGATCCACGCCACCAACACGCTGCCAGGGTGGTCAACCAAGTGATCGCGTGCGAGGGCATCAACCAGCTGATGATCACCGCGGAGATGGGCAACGGCGATGGCCACCGCCTGCCGATCGCCGGTGGTTCCGCAAGCCGCCAAGGCGCGTTCGATGCGCGCCGGGTGCGGATCAAGCAGCGCCGCCATGATGAGCAACCGCGGATCGGTGAGGCTGTCGGAGCGTCGCCTGATCCAACACCGTGTGCCGACATCCCCGCCGATGATCCGTCGAATCACCGTGTCGATGTCGCGTGGATCGTCATCCATGACCGGTTCGTCACCCATGACCTCACGGTGTGCTCGCCCGCTGACACTGTGCTGACAGCACCAGGTTTGGGACGGTCCGGTGCTGTCAGTGGGCTGTCATGGCTGGGTCTCACGATCAGATCCGCTGCGACAACCGTTCGCAGTAGGGACATCTGAACGGGAAAACGAACCATGCGTTTCAATCGAACAACGACCGGTCAAGGTGAACGGCTCAGCGCCTCGCCCCTCCTCGCACAGGCCGATCTGACCAATGCGAATGATGGCGTCATGACCCGCCTGGCACGGCTCGTGGTGCGCCGACGTCGCCTGGTCATCGTGGCGTGGCTGGCTCTGCTCGTCGCCACCACCGTGGTCGGCAGCTCAGCGTTCTCAGTGCTGTCGAGCGACTTCGGCGCCGGCACCACCACCGAATCGGGTCGGGTGGCCCAGCAGCTCGATGAACTGGCCGAGACCGGCGGGCAGATCGCCATCATCGCTGACGCCATCGACGTCGATGACCCTGCGGTTCAACGTAACCTCGGTGAGGGCCTGGCCGACATCGCAGCCCTCGACGGGGTGGCAAGCGTGGCTGATCCCTGGTCAAGTGGGATCGACGCGCTGCTAGCCACGGACCGGCGCGCCGCTTTGGTGGTGGTCACCTTGGCCGGAGACCTGTCCGAAGAGGAAGAATTGGCGTTGGCCCAGCGGGTGGAGGCCATGGCCCACTCGCTGGACGCCCCCGAGGTGCTGGTGGGCGGCAACGTGTTGGTGGGTGAGACCTTCGCCACCGCCTCCGAACGCGATCTCCTACGCGGGGAGGCCATCGCCCTGC
>JBJXFH010000197.1:0-26330 GCA_046155365.1 Acidimicrobiales bacterium
CCCGCATCGCCGGTGCCTCCAAGGTGATCGCCATTGACATCACCACCGCCAAGCTGGACGTGGCCCGCCAACTGGGCGCCACCCACGTGGTCAACGCCAGTGACGGTGACCCGGTGGAGCAGGTCAAGGAGCTCACCGGCGGCGGGGTGGACTACTCCTTTGAGGCCATCGGTTCAAAAGCCACCGGTGAGCAGGCCTTCCGCATGCTGCGCCCGCGCGGCACCGCCACCATCATCGGCATGGCCCCCATGGGCAGCACCTTCGAGTTGCCGGCGCATGAGGTGTTCATGCAGGAGAAGATCTTCCGGGGTTCCATGATGGGCTCCAACCAGTTCCGCCTGGATATGCCCCGGTTCATTGACCTGTACCTGGACGGCAAGCTGCTGCTGGACGAGATGGTCTCCCACCGCATCGGGCTCGAGGAGATCAACCACGGCTATGACCTGATGCGCAACCGTCAGACCACCCGCACCGTGATCACCTTCGAGTAGCGGCAAGCCCCGCGATCATGAGCGAAACGCCGAACTGGCGCCACCACGGCATCAAGGTCATTCCCGCCGGCAACCTCGACACCAACACCGCCCAGACCCCGGGCATGAACCGGGCCGCGGCCATCAACCACGCCCGAGCTGGCGCTGAGAAGCTGTGGGCCGGCACGGTGGTGATCCATCCTGATGCCCGCACCGGGGCCCACCATCACGGTGAACTCGAGAGCGTGATCTACGTGGTCAGCGGCCGGGCCCGCATGCGTTGGGGAAACCAGCTCGAGTTCGTCGCTGAGGCCTGCCCTGGGGACTTCATCTTCGTGCCGCCGTGGGTTCCCCATCAGGAGATCAACGCCGCCCCCGACCAGGAGTTGTCCTGCGTGCTGGTGCGCAGCGGGCAGGACCCGGTGGTGGTTAATCTGGAGCTGGCGGAGGTCGCCGAGCCCGAAACGGTCCCCTGGGTGGACGACCTTCACCGTTAGACCCCGTTAGGCCCCGTTAGCCCTCGTGGGCCGCGGTTCGTCCGCCGCTAGTCCATCTGCGTGACCACGGGCTTTGCCGCGCATCGTTCATAAAGAACGGCGTGTCAGGTTCCGATGCACTCGACAAGACACGCACGGTCGAGGAGCGACGCATCATGGGAAAGTCGAACAACGAGGACGGGGCCGTCTCCCGCCGCTCCCCAGTGGCCCTGGTGGGTCAGCGGAGCCTGGTGGTCAAGATCATGCTGGCAGTGGGCGCGGCTTCACTGCTGATGGGCATCGCCGGTGGCGTGGCCATCAACCGCATGGGTGCGTTGCACCAGGGCACCCTGGAGCTCTACGAGAAGCAGGTCGCCACCCAGACCGTGGGCACCATGCGCGCCGCGTTCAACCGGGCCCGGCTGAACGCCCTGGACCACTTCCTGACCGAGGATCCCGCCGAGGAGGCCACCGAGGAACAGGACATCGCAAAGTCCCGGGACGAGGTGGCTGAGGCGGTGGCGAAGCTGAAGGGGCTGCACGTCAACGCCGAGGAACTGGCAGCGCTCGAGCGCTTCGCGGGACCGTGGGCCGAGTACAACAAGATCACCGACGAGCAACTGCTGCCCGCCAGCCGGGAGGGTCGCCTCGATGAGATCTCGAAGATCCGACACGGGGCGGTGGCCCCGCTGATCGGCGAGATGCGCGCCGCCATGGACGAGCTGGTGGTGGCGGCGGAAGCCGATGCGCTGCGGGTGGAGAAGCAGTCCGAGGCCACCTACTCCGCAGCCCGTGTCGTGGTGATCGCCGGCCTGTTCGTGGGTATGGCGCTAGGCCTGCTGGCGGCGTGGTTCGTGGCCCGCATGGTGACCAAACCGGTGGGCAAGGTGTCCGATGTGCTGGCGGCGCTGGCCGAGGGCGATCTCACCCGCCGGGCCGAGGTCGAATGGCGGGATGAGGTGGGCGCCATGGCCACCAACCTCAACCGGGCGCTGGACACCCTGGCGGCGGACGTGACCGCCATCGCCCGCACCGCTGATGCAGTGGCTAGCACCTCTGAGGGCCTGGCCGCATCCGGCGCCCAGTTGGCGTCGGCGGCGGCGGAGTCCTCGGCTCAGGCCGGCGTGGCGGCGGACGCTTCGGATCTGGTCACCAGCAACGTCAACTCCCTGGCCGCTGGCACCCAGCAGATGATGTCCGCCATCGTGGAGATCTCCGCCAGTGCCACCCAAGCGGTACAGGTGGCCAACCTGGCGGTGGAAGCCGCTAGTGACGTGAACACCACCGTGTCCAAGCTGCTCGAATCCTCCAACGAGATCGGCGAGGTGATCGGCATGATCACCGGCATTGCCGCTCAGACCAACCTGCTGGCCCTCAACGCCACCATTGAAGCGGCCCGGGCCGGCGAGGTGGGCAAGGGCTTCGCGGTGGTGGCCTCCGAGGTCAAGGAACTGGCCACCGAAACCACCAAGGCCACCGAGATCATCTCCAACAAGATCGCCAGCATCCAGGCCGATACATCCGGCGCGGTGTCCGCCATCGCAGAAATAACCCGGGTCATCGGCCAGATCAGCGAGTATCAGAACACCATCGCCTCCGCGGTGGAAGAGCAGTCCGCCACCACCAACGAGATGAACCGCAGCGTGACCCTCACCGCCGATGGAGCCAACAGCATCTCCGGCAACATCAGCCACGTGGCTCAAGCGGCGTCGGTGACCGCCCGCTCGGTGACAGAGAACCAGGAATCGGTGGCGCAGCTGGCCGGGATCGCCGGCGAGCTGCGGAGCCTGGTGGTGAAGTTCCGCTACTGAGTAGCCCGGGTGGCCCCGGCGGCCCGGCCCTCGGGGATGACCCGGGCCAGGGCCGCCGCGGCTCGGTAGGCGGCCTCGGCGGGGCCCAGCTGATCGGGGCGCAGGAGGTTGGCCATGATGGCCAGCACCCAGGCCATCAGCGGCTCCGAACGCAACCCCACCCGGGTCAGCTCCCGCATGAGCGCCGGCCGGCCGATGAGCTTGGCGAACAGGCGGGCCACCTTGAAATACCGCCCGTACTCTGCGTCGAGCAGGCCCGGGTAGGCGTTGATCAGCGAAGCCTCGTTGCGGCGGATGGCCCGGTCTATGACCTCAGCGGCCATCCGCCCGGTTTCGTAGGCGTAATCGATGCCCTCGCCGTTGAAGGGGTTCACGGTACCGGCGGCGTCCCCCGCCACCAGCCAGCCCGGTCCCACCACGGGGCGCACCGAGCCACCCATGGGCAGCCGGCCGCCGGTGGGTTTGCCCACGGCGCTGTCCGCGGAGATCCCCCAGTAATCGGGGGCGGTGGCCACGTACTCGTTGAGCAGGTGGGTGGTGTTGATCTGCTTGTAGTGCTTGAAGGTGGACAGCAGGCCCACACCCACGTTGATGGTGCCGTTGCCCACCGGGAAGATCCACCCGTACCCCGGCAGCGAGCGGCCCTCGCGATCACGCAGATCCAGTGCTGATTCGATCCACGGATCGTCGTGGCGGGGTGAACGGAAATACCCCCGCAACGCCATGCCCTGGGGATAGCTGCGGTTCTGCACCGTGCCTAGCTCACGCCCGAACGTGGTTTTCGCCCCTTCGGCCACCACCACGAACCGGCTCCGTACCTCTTGGTATGTACCGTCGGCGGTCTTGAGGGTGGCGCCGACGACGGCACCGTTTGCCCGTAACGGTGCTACCGCGATGGTGGCTTGACGCAACTCGGCCCCGGCAGTCACCGCGTGGTCGGCCACGAAATGGTCCAGATCGCAGCGGCGCACCACATAGCCGTGGGAGGGAAAGACGGGATGGGCGGGCCACGCCAACTCCAGCACGCGTCCGTGGCCGGTAGCCCGCAGCCCGTCGAAGCGGTGGTAACGGGACAGCTGTTCGGCCAGACCCATCTCGGTGAGCTGATGCACCGCCCGGGGGGTGAGCCCGTCCCCGCAGGTCTTCTCCCGGGGAAACGTGCGCTTTTCCACCATGAGCACCCGATGACCGCATCGGGCGGCCCAGAATGCGGTGGACGCGCCCGCCGGGCCGGCGCCGACCACCAGGACGTCGTAGTCCGCGGCGCCGCTCACTCCGGTCGGTTCACCGAGGTCACGGTACGGCGCCAGATCACGCGGCCGGTTCGGGGATCTCGACGCTCTCCTGTGCTGCGATCTCTTCGAGGATCAGCTCGATCTCTTCCTCGGTGTAGTCGAGGTCGGCGAACTCTTCTGGCAATGCTCGTAATCCGGCCCACAGCTCGGCGTCTTCTTCCACCGGGTGGGAGGAGAGCGTCTTGCGCTCGTGCAGGACAACTTCCACGATCTCGGTCAACGACAAGGTGTCGCCGAACGCTGGCATGCCACCGCCGACCTGCTTGCCGGCCCTGGCGTACACCTCCGCACCGCCAGCGGAGCCCAGGATGATCCAGCGCACCTGCTCCACCGGATCCGGGAAGGTGCCGATCACCGCGCCCTCAGACAGCTGCGGGAAGACGGCACTCCCGGCACCGGAGGCCCCATGGCAGGCGGCGCACCCGGCTGCTCCGCCATACAGGCCCGCCCCGGCCTGCGCCAGCGTCAAGGTCCGTGCGGGCGGCGGCTCCAAGGTCCCGGCATACAGGAACGCCCACAACGGCAGGATCAACACCACCGGAAAGGCCCACACCGGGATCCGCTGACGACGCTTCGCGGCCTGCACGTAGGGCGCCAACGGCTTGGGCGTGCTGCGGGCCACCGAGGAGGGGCCGGAAGGAGCGACCGGTCCCTTGGGGAGGTTGGCAGCCACGGCGCCACCGCCTCCACCGGCCGCGGCGGGCGTGCCGGCGGCGGCTACTGGTGCGGCGCCTCCCGCGGCCCCACCACTGACGGGCAGACCGAGTGCCTGACGACGAGACCTCGTTCGTTCCAGGAGGTGGTCGGGGATCTCGGTCACGAAAAGGCCTCGGTGTTCGGTGGGGCAGGGGCAATCAATCGTCGGCTCACGTCGACGCTAGCGGTTCGGCCTTCACCCAAGGCGTTGCACAACGCCCGAGCGGGGCCAACCCGCTCAAATCGATGGGCATGTCATCGATGGGCATCTTCGCAGCCCGGCCAACGAGAGACCAACCTCGATGATCGATCGCACCTTCGGGGCGGCACTCGGTAGTGGGCGGTCACCTCTGGTAGACAATCTCCGAACCGCGCCGGAACTGACCGGGGCGTGCCCGATTACCGGGCTGACGTGACCGACATCGGGTCGGCCACTAGGCTTGTGCATAGTTTCACGAAGGCTCTGACGGAGAGGACGGGACCACGTGGTAGCCCTGATCACATCGACGCTGCTCGGCATCTTGGTGGCCGCGGTCCCCTATCGCTATTACTACACCCGCCGGCCCAAGGGATCCCCGCTCAGCTGGGGTCAGGCCATGGTGTCCGCCACCTGGGCCTTCTTCGTCATGTTCTGGTGGTACGGGGTGGTGCCCCATCAGTGGCTCACCCTGGCTGACAACGAGTGGAACTGGCGTCCGGATCGGCTCTGGGAGGGCCCCAACTTCGGTTTGGGCAGCGAGGGCATCCTCACCAAGTTGCCGTTCACCCTGCATTACCAACACGCCCGTGACTTCATCGCCGCCGGGATCTACGTGGTGGCCCTGGGCGCCAACGGGTTCATGTTCACCATCTGGCAGCGGCGTGGCACCAAGCCCGCCTCCACCGAACTCGAGCGGTCCGACTACGGCCGGCCCCTCGTGCGCACCTGACGGCCATGCCTGCATCGCCCGCGGTGGCCGAATCCGCAATCCCGTAGCCCCGACCAGCTGAGCGAGAGGAGACATCCGTGGCCCGTACCGATGCCAATCCGCCGATGCCGGAGTTCCGCGACGACTACGTCCTCTACGAGGTCGACGCCCAATGGCTCAGCCAGGCGGTCAAGCCCAAGCAGTTCATCCACATCGACCAGTCCGAGTGCATCATGTGCGAGGGCTGTGTGGATATCTGCCCGTGGAAATGCATCTTCATGGTGTCCCCCGACGCCATCACCGACGCCTACGACGTGGAGCGGCCCGGCTCTGACCCCGCCGACCACGTGGTGTTCACCATCGACGATGACGTCTGCACCCGCTGCGCCCTGTGTGTGGACCGTTGTCCCACCGGTGTGATCATCCTGGGCAAGCTGGTGGACCCCGGCGCTGAGGGGGAAACCCACGCTCGTACCAACACCCACGGCTACGCCTACGGCATGCGGCTGGGCTGAGTCGGTGCGTGCCGTCGGACTGCGCCGGGGGGGACTCAACCATGAGTTCGCCGCCGGGTGGTCCCATTACGTAGTGTCCAACGTTGCGGCCCACGCGGTGGCCCAGAACAACTCGATGCCGGTCGGGCCAACCCGAAACCCCGCCGGCCAACTGCACGGGTAGAAAGAGGCATCGGTGGCGAAGACGGCACCACGCCGAAGCGATCAGCTGGCAGAGAAGCTTGCTGACGTGACCGGGAAGGTCCAGGACAGCCAGGCTTGGAACTCGATCTTCCGGCCCGGTTCGATCTTCCGCAAGGGCTACACCGACAGCCCGCGCAACCGGTCCTACGTGATCATGAACAGCGTGCTCTACCACCTCCACCCGGTGAAGGTGAAGCGGCACGCCGTGAAGGTGAGCTACACCCTCTGTCTCGGGGGGTTGAGCTTCTTCCTGTTCATCCACCTCACCATCACCGGCATCTTCCTGATGTTCTTCTATCGGCCCACCGCCGCGCAGGCCTGGGACGACATCTACTCGCTGCAAACGGCGGTGGCCTTCGGGCTCCTTGTGCGGAACATGCACCGATGGGGGGCGCACCTCATGGTGCTCTCGGTGTTCTTGCACATGGCACGGGTCTTCTACCACGGGGCTTACAAGGCTCCCCGGGAGTTCAATTGGGTCATCGGCGTCATGCTGTTGCAGTTCACCCTGCTGCTGTCCTTCACCGGTTACCTGCTCCCATGGGATCAGCTGGCGTTGTGGGCGGTGACGGTGGGTACCAACATGATGGGCTACACACCGGTGTTCGGCCGCCAAGTGCGCTTCGTGCTGCTTGGTGGTTTCGAGATCGGCTCCAACACGTTGTTGCGCTGGTATGTGCTGCACGTGTTGATGCTGCCCTTCGTTGTCGTGATCTTCATGGCCATTCACTTCTGGAGAGTCCGCAAAGACGGCGGCATCTCCGGACCGTTGTGAGCACAGGGAGGGCATTCACCCGATGACCGAGATCCCTGAACACCTCCGGAAACGGGCCGAGGCGGCGAAAGCCAAAGCCGAAGCCCGCAAAGGCGGCGACGCAGCCGAATCCGCCCCCGCGGCGGACGCCCCATCCATGGCCGCGGCCGCGGCGCCCGCACCCGCCGCCGTCGGCAGTGGTGGCGGCGGCGGGGACAAGATCCCAGAGCACCTGTTCGATCGCGGTCGGACCGCGGCGCAAAACGCCGGCCTGGCGGTGCCCGCCCCAGGTGGTGCGGTGGCCACGTTGCCGCCCGACAGCCGCCCGGTGGCATCCGGTCCCGGTGGCCACACCCAGCGTTTGCTGACGGTGGTCAAGTCCGGCTCCATCCAAGACGTGCGGGCGCTGCCGCAGGACAAGGTGCACACCTGGCCCCACCTTTTGGTGGCGGAGTTCGTGGCGGCGCTATTGGTGACGGCGTTCCTGTTCGTGTTCTCGATCTTCGTGAACGCCCCGCTGCTGGAGTTGGCCAACCTCAACCGCACGCCGAACCCCTCCAAGGCCCCCTGGTATTTCTTGGGCCTGCAGGAGCTGTTGACCATGTTCCACCCCATGGTGGCCGGCGTGACCATCCCCGGTATGGGTCTGTTCGTGTTGGGCATGGCGCCCTTCGTGGACAAGAACCCGTCCAACAAACCGGAAGATCGCAAGTTCGCCATCTCCCTCATGACCGTGCACCTCATGTTCTGGGCAGTGCTGGTGATGATCGGATCGTTCTTCCGAGGCCCGGGATTCAACTTCGTGTTCCCGTGGACAAGCGGACTGTTCTTCGAGCTGTGACGGCCGGAAGCGGAGCCCATCTGTGAGCAACTACACCATCGTCGTCCTCGTCGCTGCGGCCCTTGTGGTCCTTGCCGTGGTGGGGTTGTTCGCCACCTCGCGGCGGCGTGATCGCGACAACGCCCTCGGGCAGTTGAGCCGTGAAACCAAGCGCCGCGACGCCGGCGCACGTTCGGTCACTGCGCCGGCACCCGTCAGTGGGCGGGAGTACGAGCGCTCCGTGGCGCTGGCCCGCAGTGGCACCGCGGTGGAGCCGGTTACGGCCAAGCCACCGGCGGTCTACGTCCCACCGGACCCCGAAACGCTCGGCGTGACCCGACGCCAGTTCCTGAACCGCTCGATCGTGGGCTTTATGGCCTTCGGGCTGCAGGGCTTCGGTTTGGCGGTCATCGGTTTCCTGTGGCCCAGCACCAGCGGTGGCTTCGGCGCCGAGATCAACGTGGGTTCAGTGCAGGAGGTTCGGAATCGCATCCGGGCCAACAAAGGTTTCCTCTATGTCCCGGAGGGTCGGGCCTGGCTCACGGAGTACCCGGCCGACGCGGTGGGCAAAGGCACCGCCCTGTACCCGGCGGCCCTGCATCCCATGTTGGAAGCCGGGTTCACCGCGCTGTGGCAAACCTGCCCCCATCTCGGTTGCCGGGTACCGGAATGCGCCACGTCCCAGTGGTTCGAGTGCCCCTGCCACGGCTCCCAGTACAACCGAAACGGTGAAAAGAAGGGCGGGCCCGCACCGCGCGGTATGGACCGTTTCCCGGGCTCGGTTGACGGCAGCGGCAACCTGCTGATCAACACCGGACAGATCATCCAGGGTCCGCCCATCGGCACCAACACCACCGGTCAAGAAGCTGAGGGCCCCCATTGCATCGGCTTGGTCGGCGGAGGGCACTGAGATCATGACCGCCACAACGAGCGCCGCCTTGCTGGCGGCCAGCGTGCAACGCTCCATCGGCCTGGTGTTGGCCTGGATCGTCATCGTCGGCTTCATCGTTTACCTCATCGTCAATATCCGGCGGGCCAAACCAGAGGTCGGCGCCGAGACCGAACTGGCCCCGAACCGCACCGAGTACTTCGACGATGAAACCCTCGAAGGGCCCCGGCTGGACCGGTTCCTGACCTGGGCCCTGGTGCTGTTGGCCATCTCCGCAGTTGGTCTGCCGCTGTACTGGCTGGCCGAGCCCGGCCGCCAGCAGGGTGCCACCGAGCGGTACGAGGTGGTCTTCGCCAGCCGCGGACGAACCTTGTTCGAGGCCAACTGCGCCGGTTGCCACAGTGCGGGGGCCACCGGCGGCGTGGCGCCCTATGTGCTGCAAGATCGCGAGGGCGATTTCTTGGACAACGTGGCGTGGCGGGCACCAGCGTTGGACAACGCCCTGCTCCGGTTCGACCGGGAAGAAATCCAGTACGTCTTGGATCATGGTCGGCCCTTCTCACCCATGCAGCCGTGGTCCACGGTGGGCGGTGGGGCCATGAACGAGCAGCAGACCAAGAACCTCATCGACTATCTGCAGTCGGTGACTATCACGCCCGAGGAAGCCCAGAACCAGGTTCGGGACGGTCTGATGGCCAGGATCACCGAAGAGTTGGCGGTGGGGGTGGAGGACCAAGCAGCACGAAGCGCCATCGCCGAGGAGGTGCAGGCCGCGTTCGAAGCGTCCGCCACCGACGCCGAGGCCCTCATCGAGTTGGGCGTGGTCAGCAGCGAGGCCGAGGCCACCGTGAAGCTCGGCCAGCTGATGTTCAACAACGAGGCCGCCGCCGGTTCCTACAGTTGCGCTCGTTGCCACACCCGGGGGTGGTCCTTCAGCCGGCCCGATGCCACCGGGGGCGGCGCCTTCGGACCTCGCTTGTGGGACGTGGTGTCCAAGTTCAACAACCCCGAGCAGCTCACCACCTTCTTGGGTCAAGGTTGTGAGGAGGGCAAGGTGTACGGCCGCCAGTCCCAGTGCAAGAGCGGCCAGATGCCGGCCTTCGCTTCGATGTACACCCCGGAGCAGTTGGAGGCGGTCGGGTTGTATCTGGCCACGCTCGATGGCTCCCAGCGTTACGTGTTCGATCCGCAAACGCCCGAGGAGGCGCAAGCCCAGTGAGGGCCCTTTCACTCGCGTTCATCACCATCGATGGTGTCGACTTCAACATCTTCATGCGCGGCCTGTTGGTCGTGGGCATCGGTGTGGCGGTGCTGATGGGGTCGGTGTACATCCTGCTGGCCACCAACAGCGGCCTGCGCACCGGCTTCATGTTGGCCGCCACCGGATTTTTCGGCTGGATGTTCATCATGGGCGCCATCTGGACCATCTACGGCATCGGCTATCAGGGTCGACTACCGGCGTGGAAAGTGGTCGAGATGAACCGCGGGGACCTCAGCGCGGCACAGTTCGCCGAGGCCGCCAAGCTGGGAGCGGATCTGCAAGCGGCCGCCGGCGAAGAGGGCCCCGCGGCAGCGCTGGTGGAGTCCTTTGCCGCTGGTGAAGAGGCCCAGGAAGCACCGGAGGTTGCGGGGTGGACCGGCCTGCTGGCCTCCAACCGCAGCCGTGGCGAGGCTCAGGCCACCGCCGACGCCTTCTTGTTGGGCCGCCAGGAGTTCGCTGCGGGGTCCTACATGCCGGTGGGCGCGTTCGAGATCGGCGGTAAGGACAAGCGGCCCGATGCGGTATGTCGACCGCGGGTCATCGGTCCCACCCTGGACGGCTGCCCCGAACGGGCCTGGCATCGCATCAAGATCGCCCTCACGCCGCGCCATCCGGCCCATTACGCCGCGGTGATGGTGCAAGCGGCCACGCCCCAATCGCTCACCGTTCGTCCTGGTGAGGCACCACCCACTCGGGCCATTGACCAGAACCAGCCGTTGTACACCATCATCATGGAACGGGACCTCGGCTCCAAAAGGGTGCCGCCGGCCAACATCATGCTGGGTTCGGGCGTCATCTTCGGGGCGTTGTGCTGGCGCCTGCACCGCCGAGATGCCCGCGAGGCGGCCGCCCGCGCCGCGTACGCCACCGCCAGCTAGGTTTCCCCCGTGGCCCAGTACCTCCCCATTCTGTTCTTGGCGGTGCTGGCCGTGCTGTTCGCCGTTGGCAGCTTCCAGGCGTCAGTCCTGCTGGCACCGCGCCTGCGGACCCGGCCCAAATCCCAGCCCTACGAATCTGGCATCGTGCCCGGCAAGGAACCACCCCGCCGGTTCCCGGTTCGCTTTTATCTGGTGGCGATGATCTTCATCGTCTTCGATATCGAGATCATCTTCTTGTATCCCTATGCCATGGTGCATCGGGAGTTGGGCACCTTCGGGTTGGTGGCGGTGGCCATCTTCTCGGCGTCGGTGTTCGAATCGTTCCTCTATCTGCTGTCCAAGGGCGCACTGGATTGGGGGCCGCCGCGGGGCTTGATCCGGCCCTCGCACATGATCAGCAGTGCGCGTACCGCCTCGTCCACGGTTCGGACCGTTCGCACGGTGCGCACCGTTGGTCATGAGGGCCGCCACAGCGCCGGGGAGACGGCCATCATCGACGCCAGCAGCAGCGACGCGGACACCAACGCCGAAGTATCGGGTGGGGTGCACTGACATGGCGTCCCCGGAAGCGATGCCCTCGGGCGTGAAGGTCTCCCCCTTGAAGTCCGTGCTCGATCAGGGCCTCGGTGGGCTCGAACACAACGTGCTCACCGGCCGTATCGAGGACCTGGTGCAGTGGTCCCGGGCCCGCAGCCTGTGGCCGGCCACGTTCGGGTTGGCTTGCTGCGCCATTGAGATGATGGCCACCGGTGGGGCGCACTTCGACATGTCCCGCTTCGGCATGGAGGTCTTCCGGGCCTCCCCCCGTCAGGCGGACCTGATGATCGTGGCCGGGCGGGTTTCCCAGAAGATGGCCCCGGTCCTGCGTCAGATCTATGACCAGATGATGGAACCCAAATGGGTGCTGTCCATGGGGGTCTGTGCCAGCTCCGGCGGCATGTTCAACAACTACGCCATTGTCCAGGGTGTGGATCAGATCGTGCCCGTTGATGTGTACGCCCCCGGTTGCCCTCCCGGCCCGGAAACCCTGCTGCACGCCATCATCACCATCCACGAGAAGATCCAGTCCGGGGAGATCCTGCACCGACGGGAGAGTGGCGCCGGCGGTCTGCTGATCGAGCAGCGCGATGGGCAGAGCGAGGCCGGCGTGCGCATCGGCGGTCGTGTCGGGGGAGTGGGGCGTTGAGCGACGCCAGCGCGGCCCCCGAGGAGGCCACCACCGAGGAGCCCGCCGGTCCCGAGCTTCGCTATGGCGTACAGGTAAGTACGTCGCGTGGCCAGGAGGTGTTGCACCCGTCGCGGGAGCAGTATCTGGAGGTGGCTCAGGCCCTGTTCGATGACGGCTACCGGTTCTGCACCGATGTCACCGCGGTGGACTATCTGCTGGCCCAGCAGGCCCGCGCCCTACCGGCCGGTATCGCCGCAGCCCGCTTTGAGGTGGTGGCGGGGTTCTTGAACCACACCGAACGCACCCGGATCCGGTTGCGGGTGCAGGTGCCAGAAGATGACCCCACCTGCGCCTCACTGTGGGTGCTGCATGCGGGGGTCGAGGCCCTTGAGCGAGAGGTGTTCGACATGTTCGGCATCACCTTCGATGGTCATCCGGACATGACCCGCATCCTGATGCCGGAAACCTGGCAGGGGCATCCGCTGCGCAAGGACTACGCCCACGGCCGCATCCCGGTGCAGTTCAAGGGGGCACCGTCATCATGACCGCCATCACCGACGACGCCGACGCTGAGGCCGACGCCGCAGCCACCTCCACCGACATCGATTACCGGGCCCGGCTTCGCAGCGGTCGGGGCGTGTTGCGCATGTCTGAGGTTGAGGCCGCCCAGCGCGGCGAGCAGCTCATCGATGAAGACGATGAGACCATGATCATGAACATGGGCCCCCAGCACCCCTCCACCCACGGGGTGTTGCGCCTGATGTTGGAGTTGCGGGGCGAGCAGGTCATGCGCTCCAAGCCCATCGTGGGCTACCTGCATACGGGGATGGAAAAGACCGGCGAGGACCTGACCTACCTGCAGGGTCCCACCAACGTCACCCGCATGGATTACTCCAGTCCGTTGTTCAACGAGCTGGTGTTCTCCCTGGCCACGGAAACGCTGTTGGGCATTGAGGTGCCGGAGCGGGCCCAGTGGATCCGCATGCTGATGTGCGAGCTCAACCGCATCAGCTCCCATCTGTTGTTCCAGGCCACGAACGGCATGGACATCGGTGCGGTATCGGTGATGATCTATGGCTGGCGTGATCGTGAAGAGATGTTGCGCCTGTTCGAGAAGATCACCGGGCTGCGCATGAACCACAACTACATCCGTCCCGGCGGCGTGGCGGCGGATCTGCCCGACGGCTGGCGTGATGATCTGCTGCGCATCATCGAACCGCTGCCGGAACGGTTGGCGGATCTGGACGTGTTGCTGTCGGGTCAGCCCATCTGGCGGGAACGGCTGCAAGGGGTGGGGGTCATCTCCACCGAGGAGGCGCTGGATCTGGGCGCCACCGGTCCCATCCTGCGTTCCACCGGGTACGCCTGGGACCTCCGCCGGGAAACGCCGTACCTGCGCTATGACGATGTGGATTTTGACGTGGTGGTGGGCACCTTCGGGGACTGCTACGACCGTTACGCCATCCGCCTCAACGAGATCCGGGAATCGATCAAGATCGTATATCAGATCTTGGAGCAGCTGCCCAAGGGCGACTACAAGATCCAAGATCGCAAGGTCACCCCGCCGCCCCGGGCCCGCATTGACGAATCCATGGAGGCGTTGATCCACCATTTTAAGATCTACACCGAGGGCTTCAAGGTGCCCGAGGGTGAGGTCTACGTGGCGGTGGAGTCACCTCGCGGCGAGCTGGGTTGCTACCTGGTGTCCGACGGCACCGCCAAGCCGTACCGCATGCACATCCGGGGGCCCAGCTTCGTGAACCTGCAGTGCCTGCCCCACATGATGACCGACAGCCTGATCGCGGACAGCGTGGCCATCATCTCCAGCGTGGACCCCATCATGGGCGAGGTGGACCGGTGAGGCTCACCCCCGAGAACGAGGTCCTGGCCCGCGAGATCATCGCCCGCTATCCCCGTCCCAAATCGGCGCTCATCCCCCTGCTGCATTTGGCCCAGGAACAAGACGGCTACGTCACCGATGAGGCCATGGCCCATCTGGCGGAGCTGGTGGGCGTGACCCCCGCTGAGGTCATCGGCACCTGCACGTTCTATGAAATGTTCAAACGGGAACCGGTGGGCCGGTACCTGGTGAACATTTGCACCAACATCTCTTGCCAGTTGCTGGGCGCGGAGGATCTGCTGCACCACGCCGAGCGCACGCTGCGGATCAAGGCCGGCAATACCACTGAGGATGGTCTTTTCACCATCGAGGACGTGGAGTGCATCGCGGCGTGCACCGAGGCCCCCTGCCTGTCGGTGAACTACCGGTACTTCTACAAGGTCGGCACCGACGATTTCGACGTGATCATCGATCAGCTGCGTCAGGGTCAACGGCCCACCCGTTGCGCCGCCCCCGCCAGCGGCGATGATCCCATCCCCGCCCATGGTGTCCTGGCCGCGGTACGACAGCACATCCCCGCCGATCGGGCCGCGGGCAATGCGGACCCCGACGGGTCCCCGGCCCCGGTCTGGTTGGAGCAATCATGAGCGACACCAGCGCCGGCAACGGCCCCACCGCACCGGCACCCGCACCCGCCCCCGCGCCGGCACCGATTGTCCGGTTGGTCACCGATCGGCTCACCAACCACGCCGATGCCCACACCTTGGCCCGTTACGAGGCCACCGGGGGCTACCTCGCCCTGCGCAAGGCGTTGACCCAGACCCCCACCGCGGTGCATGACGAGGTCAAAGCGGCCACGTTGTTGGGCCGTGGCGGTGCCGGTTTCCCGGCCGGGGTGAAGTGGGGATTCTGCCCGCCCGGGGTGTGGCCCCGTTACCTGGTGGTCAACGGTGACGAATCCGAGCCCGGCACCTACAAAGACCGCATCCTCATGGAACGCGATCCCCATCAGCTCATCGAGGGCTGCCTGATCGCTTGTTACGCCGCGGGGTTGTCGCAGTGCTTCTTGTACATCCGGGGTGAGATGGCGTTGGCCCAGTCCCGGGTGGCGGCGGCGCTCAATGACGCCTACGCCGCCGGCTACGTCGGCCAGAACATACTGGGCAGTAGGTTCTCCGTTGACATCGCGCTGCATTGGGGTGCTGGCGCGTACATCGTGGGTGAGGAGACGGCGCTCATCGAGTCCCTCGAGGGCAACCGGGGCATGCCCCGCCTCAAGCCGCCGTACTTCCCCGCCGCCATCGGCCTGTACGGCAAGCCCACCGTGGTCAACAACGTGGAGACGTTGTCGAACCTGCCATGGATCGTGAACAACGGGGCTGACGCCTACAAGCAATACGGCTCGGAATCCTCACCCGGCACCCGCATGTTCGCGGTGTCCGGCCATGTGGTGCGGCCCGGGGTGTACGAGGTGCAACACGGCATCACCACGTTCCGGGATCTGCTCTACCACGAGCAGTTCTGCGGTGGCATCCGAGACGGCAACCGGCTGAAGATGTTCATCCCCGGTGGCGGTTCGGCCCCGTGGTTCTTCGAAGAGCAGCTTGACCTTCCCCTCGAAGCCCGTCCGGTGGGTGGGGCCGGTTCCATGTTGGGCTCCGGCGCCATTGTGGTGATGGACGAAACCACTGACGCCGTCAAGGCCTGCCTGCGGGTGGTGCGGTTCTACGCCCGGGAATCCTGCGGGAAGTGCACCCCGTGCCGGGAGGGCACCAGTTGGCTGGAGACCATACTGTCGCGTATCTACGACGGGCACGGTCGCATGGCCGATATCGACATGCTGCTCGACGTGGGCGACAACATCAGCCCCGGACCATACCCGGCGGCATCTTTCGCTGAGCACGATCTGGCCGCGGTACCGTTCCCGCCACGGCAGACCACCATCTGCCCCCTCGGTCCTTCGGCGGTGGCGCCGGTGGTGAGTGCCATCCGGCGGTTCCGGCCGGAGTTCGAAGCCAAGATCCGCCGCCGCGAGGTTTCCATCCCGGTGCGGGCCGAATCCGTCACCGCCGTGAGCACCGCCGCCACCGCAACGCAGGGAGCCGGTCATGGCTGACACCGACGCCGCAGCCAAGACCGACGCCACCCCCAAAACCACGGTGTCGGTGGAGATCAACGGCCACCCCATCGAGGCCAACCCCGGGGAGCTGGTCATCGAGGCTGCCGAACGGGCCGGGGTGCACATCCCACGGTTCTGCTACCACCCCCGCATGCGCCCGGTGGGCATGTGCCGCATGTGCCTGGTGGAGATCGACGCCGGCCGCGGCCCGGCGCTGCAGCCCAGTTGCATGATCCCGGTGTCACCGGACATGAAGGTGGACACCGAATCCGAGCGCACCCGCAAGGCGCAAGATGGCGTGCTGGAGTTCCTCCTCATCAACCATCCGCTGGATTGCCCGGTATGCGACAAGGGCGGCGAGTGCCCCCTGCAGGACAACACCGTCGCCTTCGGGCCCGGTGAAAGCCGTTTCGTTGAGGAAAAGCGGCACTACGAGAAGCCCATCCCCATCTCGGATCTGGTGCTGTTGGACCGGGAGCGGTGCATCCTGTGTGACCGCTGCACCCGTTTCGCCAAAGAGGTGGCCGGTGATCCGCTGATCCACTTCTTGGGCCGCGGCGCCCGGACCGAGGTCAACACCTTCCCCGATCTGCCGTTCAGCTCGTACTTCAGCGGCAACACCGTGCAGATCTGTCCGGTGGGTGCCCTGACCGCGTCCAGTTACCGGTTCAAGGCCCGCCCGTGGGATCTGACCGAGGTCGAATCCACCTGCACCACCTGCTCCGTGGGTTGCTCGGTGGGCCTGCAATCGTCACGGAACCGGTTGTTGCGCATGGTCGGGGTGGACAACGACGCCGTCAACTGGGGTTGGTTGTGCGACAAGGGCCGTTTCGGCACCGACGTAGTGGAAGCTCCCGAACGCCTCACCGAGCCGCTGGTGGACAGCCAACCGGTGCGCTGGGCCACCGCCTTGGGGCGCGCCGCCACGTTGTTGCGTGACGCTCGTACCGCTGGCGCACAGGTCGGGGTCATCGGCGGGGCCCGGCTGTCCAACGAGGGTGCCTACGCCTGGTCCAAGCTGGCCCGGGTGGCGTTGGGCACCGACAACGTGGACGCCCAGTTGGGTGACGGCGTAGACGCCACCGTGTTGGCCGGGCTGGCCCGCACCACCATCGCCGGGGCCTGCACCCCCGGTGGCACCATCGTGCTGCTGGGCCCGGACCCCAAAGAAACGTTGGGGGTGCTGTACCTGCGGTTGCGCCACGCGGTGGTGGAGGACCGGGCCACGCTCATCGAGATCGGCCACGGCACCAGCGGGCTCAGCGCCCACGCCACCCATCGGCTGTGGGGCCTGCCCGGGGGGGAACTGGTGGGTCTGGCCCGCCGGGCGGTGGAGTTGGCGCCCGAAGGCAAACCCATCACCGTGATCGTGGGCCGGACCGCCCTCACCGAGGATCCCGCGGTCATCGCTGCCGCCGCCGCCATCCTGGCCGACGCCGGGGCCACGTTCCTGCCGGCGTTGGATCGGGGCAACGTGATGGGGGCCTTGGATCTGGGCCTGGCGCCGGGACTGCTGCCGGGCCGGGTCACCCTGGAAGACGGCCGGGCCTGGTTCAGCGAGGCCTGGGGCTGCGAGCTGCCGGCACAGGCCGGCTCGGACACCGCGGGGATGCTGCGGGCCGCGGCGGATGGTCAGGTGTCAGTGCTGGTACTGCTCGGCGCCGATCCCATTGCTGACTTTCCCGATCGGGACCTGGCCACCAGGGCCTTGGCGCGGGCCAAGGTCATCGCCATCGACGTGTTACCCAACGCTTCCAACGCCGGGGCTGCGGTGCTCTTTCCCGCCGCTTTGGCCGCAGAAACCAACGGCACCACCACCAACCTTGAGGGCCGGGTGTTGCCGTTGCGTCAGGGTGTGACCCCGCCCGGTACCGCCCGGGCCGATTGGATCATCGCCGCCGAGTTGGCCGCCGCCCTGGACGTGGACTTGGGTTTCGACTCCATGGAATCGGTGTGGTCCGAGATCGAGGCGTTGTCCTCCGCGCATCAGGGCATGACCGCGGACGCCCTGGCCGGTCAGCCGCAGGGCCTGTTGGCCAACGGTCGCGGCGGGCAGGACGGACGACCTCCGGTGGTCACCACCACAGGCAACGACCAGGCCTCCGGGGCCCGGGCGACGCCTGCCGCCGTGCCCCTGTCCGACACCGCCTTGCGACTGGTGGTCCGGCCCAAGATGTACGACGCCGGCACCCTGGTGGCCCACAGCGCCGGGTTGCGTGATCTCGGCCGGGCTCATCTGGCGGGTGCGGAAGACGCGAGCGAGAACGGCAGCGCCTTGGCCCGGGTGGCGTTGCACCCCGATGACCTTGAGCATCTCGGAGCCCGGACCGGTGCCACCGTGGATCTGGTGGCCCCCGGCGGGCGGTTGCGGGCCCGCGCCGAGGGTGACGATGGGGTGTTGCGGGGGACTGCCGTGGTGGTGGCCAACGTGCCCGGGGTTCCCGTCAATGGTCTCGGTGCCGTTGATGCGCTCACGCCGGTCCTTGACGTGCAGGTGGAGGTGATCCGCTGATGGGTGACCCGCTCTACGCCGGGGATATCGGCGCCGCGGTGGTGCTCATCACCCTGCTCAAGGTGGTGGTGGCCTTCGCGTTCACGCTGGTGGCCACCATGCTCATGGTCTGGTTTGAGCGCAAGATCATCGCCGACATGCAGCACCGCATCGGTCCCAATCGGGCCGGTCCCTGGGGCTTGCTGCAGACCTTGGCCGATGGCACCAAGCTGTTCTTCAAAGAGGATCTGCTGCCGGACCGGGCCAGCCGGTTCGTGTTCCGCTTGGCCCCGCTGCTGGCGGTGGTGCCGGCGTTCCTGGCCTTTTCCGTCATCCCCCTTGGCGGCAACTTCGACACCGGTGACGGCACCGTTTCGCTGTTCGGGCACCGGACCTTCATGCAGCTGGCGGACCCGCCCGTGGGGCTGCTGTTCTTCCTGGCCATGTCCGGTCTCGGGGTGTACGGCGTGATGCTGGCGGGCTGGTCCTCGGGCTCGAAGTACCCGCTGCTGGGCTCGGTTCGGGCTTCGGCGCAGATCGTGTCCTACGAAGCGGCGCTGGGCCTGTCCGTGGTGGCGGTGCTGGTCGTGTCCCGCACGCTGTCCACCCACGGCATTGTGGGGGCGCAGGCGGACCGCTTCTTCATCGACTGGAACCTGGTGGTGACCGGGGTGGTCCCGGCGGTGGTGTTCCTCATCGCCGGTACCGCTGAGCTCAACCGCCCCCCCTTCGATCTGGTCGAAGCCGAACAGGAGCTGGTGGGCGGGTTCAACACCGAATACAGCTCCATCCGATTCGCCATGTTCTTCCTGGCCGAGTTCATGAACACCGTCACCATGTCGGCGTTGATCGTGACGTTGTTCCTGGGCGGACCGGCCGGGCCCGGGTTCGGACCGCAATGGCTGCGGGACTGGATCCTGCCGCTGTTCTGGTTCTTCTTGAAGCTGGTGCTGTTCCTGTTCACGTTCGTGTGGTTCCGCGGCACGCTGCCCCGGTTGCGCTATGACCAGCTCATGGATCTGGGCTGGAAGGTGTTGATCCCGCTGTCGCTGGCGTGGATGTTGTTGCTGGCCACCATCAGGGTGGCGCAGGAAGAGGGCTGGCCGGTGCCGTTGGCCATGGTCATCGCGGTGGCCCTGATGCTGGTGGGCGCCGGCCTGCTGAGCCTGTCGCTCAAGGCCAGCGCCCGTTTGCGGATCGACGCCAGTGCCGATCAATCGGGCCACTCCGGTCCGTGGGGTCCGGCAGGGTCCGGGCCGTCCGGGCCGTCAGGTCCGTCTGGTTCAGCCGGTCCCGGTTCAGCCGGTCCGTCTTCGTCCGCTGATGCTGAGCAGGAGGCCTACGCCTGATGGGTGTCCTGGGCGGGTTCGCCGTCACATTTCGAAAGTTCGTCGACGGCTTCGGTGGCCGTGGCATCGTCACCACCGAATACCGCGGCGGTGCCAAGGCCGGCAAGGAAATGGCCAAGGGGGACACCAAACGGGAGAAGGCCCCCCGCCTGCATGGCCGACACGTCCTCAACCGCTACGAGGACGGGATGGAGAAGTGCATCGGCTGCGAGTTGTGCGCCGGTATCTGCCCCGCTCGTTGCATCTACGTCCGAGGCGCGGACAACGACCCCGCCGATCCCACCTCCCCGGGGGAACGGTTCGGGTTCATCTACGAGATCAACTACCTACGTTGCATCCACTGCGACCTGTGCGTGGAGGCCTGCCCCACCGAGGCCATCACCGAATCCAAGTTGTTCGAGTTCTCCTTCACCAACCGCGAAGACGCCATCTACACCAAGGCCGAGCTGCTGGTCGGTGACGATGGCCGCCCGCAGAAACTGCCGTGGGAGGACTGGCGCGACGGTGATGACACGTTCACCTCGGGCTGGGTGCGCGCCACTGCCCCTCAGGGATCCGCCGATTACGTGGGTCGGGTGGCGTGGTCCGCAGAACTGGGGTACGGGGTCCGCCCCGCCGAATCCGGTCAGTTGACCGAAACCCCCTATGTTGCGCCCCGCCCGCCCGTCGCTGACACCCACGGAACCGGCCACGACGGGCACGGCACCGCCCAGGACAGCGGACACGGGACCGGACATGGCTGAGCTGCTGACGTTCATCGTGGCCGGCGGCATCGTGCTGGCCGGGGCGCTGGGGGTGGTGCTGCTGGCCCATCCGGTGCACGCCGCGCTCAGCCTGGTGGCCACCTTGTTCGGGGTGGCGGTGCTCTTCGTCGCCCAAGAAGCCCACTTCCTGGCGGCGGTGCAGGTCATCGTGTACGCCGGCGCCATCGTGGTGCTGTTCCTGTTCGTGATCATGCTGATGGGCGTGGACCAGGCGGAGGACCTGCGGGTTGAGCCGCTGGTCGGTCAACGCCCGGCAGCGGTGGTCAGCGCGGTGGCGGTGGCCGGGCTCTCCCTGGTCTCGCTGTTCGTGGCCGGCGGCGCCACCGGGGCTCCTTCGCAGGTGATCCCCAACCCCCAGGAACCGGACATCACAGGGCTGGGCCGGTTGCTGTTCACCGAGTACGCCTTCGCGTTCGAGGCCACCGCCATCCTGCTCACTATCGCCGTGGTCGGCGCGGTGCTGCTCACCCGTCGCCCGCCCGTCGGGGAGGACGCTGACGGCGAGCCCGCGGACGCCACGCCCACCAACGCCGCGCCGGCCAACGCCGAGGTCGACGCATGAGCGTGCTGGCCGCGGCGTTCCCGCCGGAGGTGACCGACAGCTGGTACCTGGTACTGGCGGCGCTGGTGTTCGCCATCGGGTCGGTGGGTCTGCTGGTGCGGCGAAACCCCCTGATCATGTTCATGTGCGTGGAGCTGATGCTCAACGCCGTCAACCTGACCTTCGTGTCCTTCGCCCGCACCTTCGGCGATCAACGGGGCCAGGCCGTGGTGTTCTTCGTGATGGTGGTTGCCGCTGCCGAGGTGGTGGTGGGCCTGGCCATCGTGGTCTCGGTCCTGCGCCGTCGCCCCGACGCCACCGCCGATGACATCGCGCTCTTGAAGGGTTAGCTGATGGTCGAGTTGGTTTGGCTCATCCCGGCGTTTCCGCTGCTGGGTTTCGCAGTGCTGCTGGCCTTCGGGCGCCGCCTCGGTGACCCCGTGGCCGGTTGGCTGGCAACGCTGATGGTGGCCGGGAGTTTCGGCGCCACGGTGGTGGTCTTCGCCGGGCTGGTGTCGCGTAACCCCGACCAGCGGTTCTACCTCCAGACGCTGTTCGAGTGGATCGCCGTGGGCAACTTCGGCGTGGACGTGGGTTTCCTGGTGGATCCGCTGTCCGTGACCATGGCGCTGTTCATCACCGGCATCGCCTCGCTGATCCACCTGTACGCCATCGGATACATGCGCGGCGATGAGCGTTTCCCCAAGTTCTTCGTGTACCTGAACTTGTTCGTGTTCTCGATGCTGATGCTGGTGCTGGGCGACAACCTGTTGATCACGTTCGTGGGTTGGGAGGGCGTGGGGGCCTGCTCGTATCTGCTCATCTCGTTCTGGTTCGAGGACGGCGCCAACGCCTCCGCCGGGAAGAAGGCCTTCGTCACCAACCGGGTGGGGGACTGGGGTTTCCTGACCGCCACGTTCCTGACCTTCACCGCCGTGGGTTCCATTCGCTACGCCGACATCGTGGTTTCCGCCCCCGGGCTGGCCGGGGTTACCGCCACCGCCATTGCGCTGCTGTTGTTCGTGGGGGCCTGCGGGAAATCCGCGCAGTTGCCGCTGTACGTGTGGTTGCCCGACGCCATGGCCGGTCCCACCCCGGTTTCGGCGTTGATCCACGCCGCCACCATGGTCACCGCCGGGGTGTTTCTCATGGTCCGGATGAGCCCGGTGTTGGAAGCGGCCTACACCTGGGCTCCCACCATCGTGGCCTGGGTGGGAGGGCTCACGGCGTTGTTCGCGGCCACGGTGGCGGTGGCCCAGAACGACATCAAGAAGGTCCTGGCATACTCGACGGTATCTCAGCTGGGTTACCTGTTCATGGCGGTGGGGTTGGGCGCGTACGTGCCGGCCATCTTCCACACCGTGACCCACGCCTTCTTCAAGGCCCTGCTGTTCCTGGCCGCCGGTTCGGTCATCCACGGCATGCACCACGAACAGGACATGCGCCGCTTCGGGGGGTTGCACAAGCTGCTGCCCATCACCGCGGTGACCTTCATCATCGGCTGGCTGGCCATCGCCGGGGTGCCGCCGTTCGCCGGGTTCTGGTCTAAGGACGAAATCCTGGCCTACGCCTGGCAGGAGAACAAGGCGCTGTGGGTCATCGGCCTGCTCACGGCGTTGCTGACCGCGTTCTACATGAGCCGCCAGGTGTTCCTCACCTTCTTCGGGCGTTACCGCTTCGGTGACCCCTCCGCCGATGAGTTGGTGGCGGCATGGGACGCCAAGGTGGCCGCCGCCGAAGTGGACGCCACCGCCTCCGATGAAGCGGTGCAGGTTGCCAACGCCGCGTTGGACAGCGCCCGCGCCAAGGTCACCGATGCCGAGGCGACGCACGACAAGGTCCTCCACGCCGCCACCGAAGCACGTGCCGCGGCCGACGCCGTGAGTGCGGCCGACATCGAAGCCGCCCGAGCCGCGGTAGGCGCGGCCGGCGATGACAAAGACGCCCGCAAGGCCGCCGACCGGATGGTGAAGGACCTTGAAAAGCCGGCCAAGGACGCCGAAAAGGCCGACGCCGCCGCCGCCAAGGCCCAGACCGCGCTGGTTGCCGCCCGAGACGCCCTGAGCCAGGCCGAAACCGGGTTGCTCGCCGCCCGTGCCCGGACCGCGGCGGCCCAGGAATCGATGGGTGTCGTGCGCCGCCAAGCCGAAGCGGCGCGCCCCGCCTTGCACGCCGGCGTGGTGGCACTGGACGCGGCCCCCGATGACCGCGAGGTGGCCGACTTCTTGCCCCACGAGGTGGAACATCGCCGTCACTACCACCCCCACGAGTCCCCTTGGACCATGACCGTGCCGCTCGGGGTGCTGGCCGTGGGGGCCGTCGGCGCCGGTGCGTTCAACCTGCCCTTCGCGGACAACCTCCACGTGCTGGAGAAATGGCTGGAACCTTCTCTGTTCGGTGGGGAAACCCACCTGGGGGTCAGCGGTGCCGGCCTGTTCGGCCTGGCCGCGGTGGCGGTGATCCTGGCCCTGGCCGGCATCGCCGCGGCGGCGATGGTGTACCTGCGGGGCCAGGGAGACCGATCCCGTATCGAGCAGCCCATCCTGGCCCGGGCCTGGCGGGTGGATGAGGCCTACGCCGCCTTCATGGGCGGTCCCGGCCGTTTGGTGTTCTCCTTCTTGTCCGCCTTTGACCGCACCGTGGTGGACGGGGCAGTCAACGGGGCCGCCACCGTGGTCCGGGAAAGCGCCGGTGAGCTGCGGAAAACGCAGACCGGTTTCGTGCGTAGCTACGCCTTGGGCATCAGCGTGGGCGCCGTGATCCTGCTCGGCCTGGTGCTGTCAAAGGCGGGCTTCTGATGGGTCTCTCACTGGCCGCCGATACCGGCGCCAACCTGCTGGCAGCCGCGGCCGGACCCGGCGCGGAGGCCACCGCCTTCCCGCACCTGTTGACCACGTTGATCGTGGTGCCGGTGGTAGCGGCGCTGCTGGTGACGCTGATCTCCAAGCAACGCCCGGACCTGTCCCGGCAAGTGGCGTTCCTCGGCTCGGCGCTGACCGGGGCGCTGTCCATCTACCTGCTGATCAAGTTCGACCGGCACAACGGGGACTTCCAGTTCGTGGAGTCCAGCACCTGGGTCAAAGACTTTGGCATCGGCTGGAAGCTCGGGGTGGACGGCATCTCGCTGTTCCTGGTGGTGCTGAGCGGGGTGCTGTTCCCCGCGGCCATCCTGGCGGTGCTGCCTGAACACCATCCCCGGGCTTATTACGCCTGGTTGTTGCTGCTGCAGTCGGCCTCGATCGGGGTGTTCGTGGCCCTCGATCTGTTCATGTTCTTCACGTTCTTCGAGTTGGTGTTGGTGCCGATGTACTTCCTCATCGGCAAGTGGGGCCACGGCAACCGCACCTACGCCGCGCTGAAGTTCTTCCTGTACACCATGTTCGGCTCGGCGGTGATGCTGGTCGGGATCCTCACGCTGGTGTTGCTCACCCAACGCGAGACCGGCGCCGCCCTGACGTTCGATCTACGGGAGTTAGCGGACGCACAGGCGTTGGCCACCAACACCGCCCGGGGCGTGTTCTGCGCCTTCGCCCTGGCTTTCGCCATCAAGGTCCCCATCTTCCCGCTGCACACCTGGCTGCCTGACGCCCACACCGAGGCCCCCACCGCCGGTTCGGTGATCCTGGCCGGGGTCATGCTGAAGCTGGGCACCTACGGGTTCGTGCGCTTTGGGCTCTACCTGTTCCCGGAGGCAGCGCATTGGGCGGCCCCGCTGTTCTTGGTGCTCGGGGTGGTGGGTATCACGTACGGGGCGATCGTCGCCACCATGCAGAAGGACCTGAAGCGCCTGGTGGCGTACTCCTCGGTGGCGCACCTCGGTTTCATCGTGTTGGGCATCTTCGCCATGAACCGTCAGGGCATCACCGGCGGCGTGGTGCAGATGATCAACCACGCCCTGTCCACTGGGGCGTTGTTCCTGCTCGTCGGCATGATCTACGAGCGCCGCCACACCAGGCTGATCTCAGAACTGTCGGGTCTGCAGAAAGCGGCGCCGCTCATGGCGGGGGCTTTCACCGTGGTGATGATGTCGAGCATCGGTCTACCCGGGCTCAACGGTTTCGTCGGTGAATTCCTCATCCTCAACGGGACGTTCATTGCCCACCGTTGGTACGCCGTGGTGGCCACCACCGGGGTCATCCTGGCGGCGTTGTACCTGCTGTGGGCCTACCAGCGGACCTTCCACGGCCCGGCACGCTCCGACGCTGATCGCACCATGAAGGACCTGAACCTGCGTGAGGGTTCCATGTTGGCGGTGTTCATCTTCGGGATCGTGTTCCTGGGGGTGTATCCCAAGCCGATGATTGAGCGCATCGAACCGGCGGTGGACCGACTCATCGCCCATATCGAGGACAAAACCGACACCTTCACCGCCCCCGAGGCCACCCCCTCCGTGGCCGCTGGCGAAGCCGACACCCACGACGAACCCGCCGCCGACGAACCCGCCGGAACCGAACCCGCCGGAACCGAACCCGACCAGGGCGACGCCGCGGTCGGTGACCACGCAGTCACCGGCACCGATCGTCCCCGGGCCGGCGCGGCTGAACTCACCGCGGCCCTGCACGCCGCCGAAGCAGCAGCCGCGGCCCACGAAGGTGCCACCAGCGAAGCCGGCACCACCGGTGACGTCGGTGGCGGCGGGTCGGGCTCCACCGGCACCACCGTCGAGGAGCACGAATGAGCGTCATCGCCCAGGTCCCGGCCCTGCTGCTGGCCCAGGAGACGGTGCCCCTGCCGGAACTGGCCATCCCCAGCGTGGATTGGTGGGGGATAATGCCGCTGATCTTGCTGGCGGCCCCCGCCATGGTCATGCTCCACGTGTCCTCGTTGCTGCGCCGGGTCCCCAAAGGCCTGTACGCCGGGATCACGGTGCTGATCGCCGTGGTGGCCGGCGGTTTCGCCGTGGGTCTGTGGGGCCGGGTCACCGATGTGGACCGCGGTGCCTTCTCCACCCTGGCCGGGGCCTACGGGGTGGACGGGTTCTCGGTGTTCGTCACGGTGTTGCTGTGCGCCTCGGTGGCCATGGTGGCGATGTTGGCGGACGGCTACCTGCGCCGGGAGGACCTGGACGGGGCCGAGGTGTACGCCCTCATCCTGCTGTCCGC
>JBJXFH010000202.1:0-2786 GCA_046155365.1 Acidimicrobiales bacterium
GGCCGTGAAATCGTCCTCCAACGTTTGTTGCGCCCGGGCTTCCGATACCCCGGTGCCCCAGAGTTGGAACCCGGCGAACAGCAACACCACCAGCCCCGCAGCCACCAACACCCGGCCCACCACCCGCAGCACCAGGGCCGCCGCCGCCGGGCTCACCAGCCGCTCCGGGCGGGATGCGGGGGCCGTTCGAGGGCGGCCGCGGGCGCGGCTGCGGGGGCGGGAACGCCGGCGTCGTGGTCCGGACCATGGGCGAGACGGAGACCAGGCTCATCGGCGTGGTGACGCTGTTGGCGAACGGTGGACGGCACGGGCGGAGCCGCATCCTCTCGGGTTGTTCCCAGCTGTGAGCCGGTGCTGGCTGATACTGGCTGTTCCTGGCGGCTGAGCGGCTTCGGCCACCCCCGTGATTGTCCATCGACCGCCGCCCTCGACGAATCGACATCGAATCGCCGGCGAGCTTTGACCGACCTCGACCCCACCGACGTCCTCCAACCTCGCCTCGCCTCGGCCCGAACTCGCCTCGCCGCATCCCGACGGGGTTCGGTGACGTACGGTGACGCCGCCCCGGGACTCCGGGCACCGCGGAGATCGTGGTTGGAACCCCACCCCGCGACCCGAGTCAGCACCCGCCGGCGGGACGAACCCGACCGTTGTGTGACCGGCCCAGGAGCAGTTGGTCAGGTTACCGCTCCGCGTGGCATCAGCGGTGGCAGGCCCGCTAGCGTGAGGCCGCCTCATGGACTCCGTTCTCAGCCTGCGTGGTGCGGTGGCGGTGCTTGGCCGTTTCCCGGCGTTGGCCGGGGTTGACCTGGAGGTCACCCGGGGGGAAGTGGTGCTGGTCAGCGGCCCCAACGGTGCCGGCAAGTCCACCCTGTTGCGGCTGTGTGCGGGCCTGGTGCCCCTGGCGGAGGGTGAAGCATTGATCCTGGGCTGTGACCTGCGTCGGCAGCGCCGTCAGTTGCGGCGCAAGGTCGGTTACCTCGGTCACGCCAACGGCTTGTACGCCGAGCTCACGGCGGAAGAGAACGTGCGGTTCTGGGCCGCCAGCGTGGGCGCTCCGGCCGCTGACGTGGGCGCCTCGCTGGACCGTTTGGAGGTGGCCCCCCGGGTGCGGTCCCTGCCGGTGGCGCAGTTGTCCGCCGGGCAACGACGGCGGGCGGCGCTGGCGGCGCTGGTGGTCCGCCGCCCCGAGTTGTGGCTCCTCGATGAGCCCCACACCGGCCTTGATGTGTCCGCCCGGGCCCTGCTGGACGGGTTGATGGGTGAAGCGGTCCGGGGGGGAGCCACTGTGCTGGCGGCGTCCCACGAGTGGATCCCCGACGCCGGGCTCGCCAGCCGGGAGGTACGGCTGCAGGGTGGTGTGGTCAGCTCCACCGCTGAGCGCAGCGTGAGGGAGACCTGTCGTGTTCCGTGACGCGGTGCTGGTGGCGGGCAAGGACCTTCGCATTGAGGTCCGCTCCAAGGTGGCGATCAACCAGATCGGGCCCTTTGCGCTGGTGGTGTTGTTGTTGTTCGCCTTCGCGCTGGATCCGGACCGGGAGTTCCTGCAGCAGGGCGCCCCGGGACTGTTCTGGGTGGCGGTGCTGTTGTCAGCGCTGATGGTGATCCAGCGCAGTTTCGCCCTCGAGGCCGCCGACGCCGGGCGGGACGCCTTGCGCCTCAGCGGTTTGGACCCTGCCGGGGTGTTCCTGGGCAAGGCGGCCGCGGCGTTCGTGGTCCTGGCGGTGCTGGAGGTGGCGCTGGTGGTCGGGGTTCGCGTCATGTACGACACCACGTTGAGTGGCTGGCCGGTGCTGCTGGTGGCGGCGGTCACGGCCACGGTGGGGCTGGTGGCGGCGGGCACCATCTACGGGGCGCTGTCCGCCGGTCTCCGGGTCCGCGAAACATTGCTGCCCCTGCTTTTCCTTCCGGTGGTCGCACCGGTCATGATCGGGGGGACGCGGGCGTTTGCTGCAGCCATGGACGGTTCCGCCGCCGAAGGTTGGCGGTGGTGCGGTCTGCTGGCGGTGTTCGCAGTGGCCTACGTCGCGCTGGGGATGGTGCTGTTCGAAACGCTCCTGGAGGATTCGTGACCAGCACCGTGGGAAGCCCAAGCCCAAGCCCAAGCCCAACAGCCACCGCTACGGTGAGTGGCGCCCCTGATGCCCTCGGCGCGCTGCCCGACACCGACGCCCGGCGGGCCACCGGATCCCGATTCACCCTGGTGCTGGGCCTGGTGGCGGTGGCCATGATCGCTTTGCAGCTGGCCCTGGCGTTGCTGTGGAGCCCCCCCGATCAGGTCCAGGGCGAAGCAGTACGGCTGTTCTACCTCCACGTCCCGTTGGCCATCACCGGCGGGTACCTGGGGGTGGGGCTGCTGGCCGTGGGCAGCATCGGTTACCTGTGGAAACGAAGCCCGGCCTGGGACCTGTTGGCGTCCTCGGCGGCGGAACTGGCGCTGCTGTTCGTGGCCCTCACGCTGGTCACCGGCTCGTTGTGGGGCCGGCCCACCTGGGGCACCTACTGGGAGTGGGATCCCCGCCTGACGCTCACCGCGGTGCTGTTCCTGCTGCTGGTGGGCTACCGGGCCCTGCGCAACGCCACCACTGACCCCGGCATGCGGGCCCGTCGCAGTGCGGTTATCGGGCTGCTGGCGGCGGCGGATGTGCCGCTGATCCGCATGTCGGTGGACTGGTGGCGGGGCCTGCACCAAACCGCCACCCTCAACCCCCTCGACCCCAAGCTGGATGGGCTGATGCTGTTCACGTTCTTCTTCTCGATGGTCACCTTCGCGGTGATCTTCCTGT
>JBJXFH010000207.1:0-38944 GCA_046155365.1 Acidimicrobiales bacterium
GGGTCGTGGTGAGCGAGCGGGACCAGGCCAAGATGGCGCGCATCGGGGAGGATCTCGCCCTCGGCGTGGTCGACCACTGGGGTTCCGCTGAGCAACGTAGCGGGTTCCTTCGCCTGATCAACGAAGACCGCGTTGCCCACGGCTTCGAGCCGCTCGACGATCGGCCGCCAGAGGAGGGCCTCTATGAGCGAGCACGATCCCTCGGCATGGCTCGCATCGATCGTTGACATCTTCGAGCAGCTCGACCTCGACCTCGACTACCTGGGCGCCTGGATCGCGGCCTGGCAGCTCGAGGATCGATGGCGCAGTGTCGCCCCCGACCGCCCCTGAGCCACCTCCCGGGGCTTAGCTGGTGTCGGCGGTTCTCAGCTCCCGGTGAAGTTGGCGCTACGCCGTTCCATACGGGCCCGTACGCCTTCCTTGGCGTCATTGGAGCGGAGGGCGGCGCGCACCATGGCCTCGGTGTCGTTGTTGTAGATCCCGTCCCGGAATGCCAGCTGCCGGTTGATGGTGGCCTTCATTGCCGCCAAGGAGAGCGGGGCGTTGCGCACCAGGCGATCGATGATGGCGGCGGCGGCGTCGGCCAGCTGCTCGGCCGGCACGCAGCGGGCGATGATGCCCAGTTCGGCCATCCGTTGCGCCGGCACCGGATCCCCCAGCAGCAGGATCTCCCGGGTGAGGACCGGCCCGCCCACCTCCATCAGCTTCTGAGTCAGGAACCACGACGGGGCCAGGCCGATCTGCGCCAGGGACATGCCGAAATGCGCCGCCTCCGAAGCGACCACGAAGTCACTGTGCAACGCCAGCTCGTTGCCGCCGGCGATGGCGGGACCCTGCACCACTGACACCACCGGCAGCGGCCAGTGCTGCACCCGGGAGAACAGCTTCTCCACGTTCTGGTCCTTGCCCAGCCCGCCACGTAGGTCCAGCCCGGAGCAGAACACCCGCCCCTCGGCGCGGATCACGGCCACCCGCTCCTCGGGACCGGGACCGGGGGTTGGGGCGAAGGCGGCCTCCATGGCGGTGAGCATCTCGGCGTCGAGGGCGTTGCCCTTCTCCGCACGGCACATGGTGACAGTTCGCACCGCCCCGTCGATCTCCACCCGAACCTTGTCGCTGCTGGCCTGCTCGCTCATGGGCGCCGAAGTTAGCTCGGCGTGGTCCCGCAGTCCTCCGAGCGTCAGGCGTCCCGGGGGAAATCGAACAGCTGGCGGGCCACCACCACCCGCTGGACCTGCTGGGTGCCTTCGCCGATGTCCAGGATCTTCACGTCCCGGTACAGCTTCTCCAGCATCAGGTCGTTGCGGACCCCGGCCTCGCCCAGGATGTCCAGCGCCGCCACCACCGCTTCGAGCACCACCGGCGGGGAGTACAGCTTGGCGTAGCTGGCCTCCAAGGCGTTCGATTTGCCGTTCTTGGCCAGCCATACCGCGTTGAGGTACATCAGCCGGGCGGTGTGCAACCCGCGCCGGATGCGGGCCAGCCGCTCCAGCGCCCGCTGACGGCGTTGGCCCTGGGCGGGGTAATCGCTGCGCACGAAGTCCAGGGCGAAGTCATGCGCGGCGCGGCCCATGCCCACGCCGTGCGCGGTGTGCAACGGGCGGGTCATGTTGAACGTGGCCATGGATGCCTTGAAGCCCTTGCGGGACTGGTAGAACGCCTCGCCGCCCAGCAGGTTCTCCGCCGGGATCCGCACGTCGTCAAGGGCGAAGCTGGCGGTCTCGTAACCCCGGGAGCCCATCTTGTGCTCCACCTTGAGGATTTCGAAACCGGGGGTGCCGCGCTCCACCACGAAGGACCGGTGGCCTTCCCGACCGAGTGCGGGATCGATGGTGGCCCATACGATCACCCAGTCGGCCCGGGCGGAGTTGGAACAGAACATCTTCTGGCCGTTCAGCACCCACTCGTCACCGTCTTTGCGGGCCCGGGTGGCGATGCGGGCCACGTCGCTGCCGGCACCGGGTTCGGTCATGGCCATGGCGCCCCAACGGGCCTTCGAATGATCGTTGAAGATGGCCAGCCACTTCTGTCGTTGCTCGGGTGTGGCGGTGCTGCGTAGCGCCGGTCCGCCCAGTCCCGGGCCCGGCAAGGACAGGGCCACCCCCCGATCCCAGTACGCCGTCTCCTCGCCCAGCAGGAAGTTCCGCACCGGCTTCCAGTCCAAGGCCGTGGGGCCCTCATCGGCGCCGATCATCTTGGAGATCAGGCCCCCTTGGCGGGTGCAGATCAGATAGAAGGGGTGGTCCACGGGCGGGGGGAGCGCGGTGCGGTCCGCCTCCAGTCCCATGGGCCGGATGTGGGTCCGACCCAGCCCACGGACCTCTTCGATCATTTCCAGGGTGCGGGTGTCCAGCTCGATCATCGTGACTCCGTGAGGTGGGTCGGGTCGTCGGGGGGTGGGTCAGGTTCGATCAAGGGCCGCGAGCAACCCGTCAGGTACCTCAAGGGTGGCCGCGGCCACGTCGAACTCGGCGGTGTCACGGGCGCCGGCCAGCATGGCCAGATGCCGCACCTCACGGAAGCGCTTCTCCGCCAGGTGATCCACGATGAACCCGTGCCCACCCAGCAGCTGGATGCCCACGTTGGTGGTGTGGAACGCGGCGTCCATAGTTTCCAACCACGCCTGGGTGGCCCAGTACCCGGCGTCGGGTTCGCCCCGATCGAAGGCGGCGGCGGCGTCTCGGACCACCAGGCGGGCGGCGTGGGTGCGGGCGGCCACGTAGGCCAGATCGAAGGCGTTGCCCTGATGGTGCGCCACCGGCTTGCCGAACACCACCCGGTCCGTGGTGTAGGCGATGGTCTCTTCGATGGCGGCCCGGGCGATCCCCACCGCAATGGCCGCACCCCACAGCCGGGCCCGGCCCCGCATCGACAGCACCTGCCGGGCGTCAAGCTGCCACCGGCCGCGTACCTCGGTGTCAGCGAGGGCCACCGACGCCGCGCCCGAAGCCTGGAAGGCCAACACGATGGGAGCTGCCAGGGGTGCCGCTGCCGGTAGCTCGTGGCAGCGCAGCTCAGTGCCCTCGCTCACCCAGATCCAGCGCAACCGCGGCCAGCCCGGAGCCCACGCCAGACCGGGAGAACCCACCTCGGGATCCACCACCGTGAACGCACATTGGGCTGCACCGTCACGGCAACTGTCGAGCACCTCGGTCACCAAGGCCGAGTCCGGGCAGGCCAGCACGGCACCGATGCTCTGTCCCGGCCGGTCCGCGGCCGCCAACCCGCTGGCATCGAACCGGGCCAGGGTCTCCAAGGTGAGGACCTTGGCGATGGTCCCCGCGCCGGCGCCACCGAGTTCCTCCGGCACGTCCAAGCCACCGAGAGGGAAGGAGTCCAGGGCCTCCAGCACGGCGTCGGTCCATCGACCGGCGGCCTCGGACTCGCGTACTTGAGGCTCGAGCTGGGTGCGACCCAGGCGTTCGGCGGCGGCTTGTAGCTCCTCGAGCTCGGGCGCCAGAGCGAAGTCACGCATGGCGGCACAGTAGCGGGACGCCGCCGGGGCGGGGTCAATCGGGGGTCAATCGTGGATCAGTTCATGGGTGGCCGGACGTGGTCGGTAATGGAATTGTTGGGGGCGCCCAGATCGTGGTGATGCGCGGACTCGCGGGCCTCGTCGATGGGCCCTTCGAACTCGCCGCCACCACGCTCCATCAACGGACCGGCGTCCGGCTGGCCCTCCTGGGGGCCGGTGGTAAAGAAGGACCGAATGCGATCAAGCAATGTCATGGAGGTGCTTTACCCGGCTGCGTCTGATGGTGAAACCGCGCGTGGAGCGGGGTTTTCCCCAGGGGCCACCACCGGGACGTCTGCCGGGGTCCCGTTCTCGGCCGGCTCGAATCGCACCCGAATGGCCTGGAAGCTCTTGGCCCGTTGCGCCAGGGCGGCGTCGCCATAGGCCCGGCGGTCCGCAGGGGTGAGCTCCACATCATCGACAAACGGGGTGAGCAGCGAGCGGGGATAGAGCCGTTTGGTGCGAACCACGTTGATCTCCACGGACAACACCACCGCCAGCGCCGCCAGGAACAGCCACCCCAGCAGCCCCAACACCACCGCAAACGTGGCGTAGGTGGCATTGGCGCCGGCGACCTGGCGCACCAAGGCAGCCCCGGTCAATTGCAGCAGTTGCCACGCGATGGCCGCCACCAACGCCCCCGGCCACAGATGGGACCGTGACAGTCGGGTGGCGGTGGCGATGCGAAATGCGAGTCCGAACACCCCGGTGTTGAGCATCACCGCGGCCAGCACCGCCAGCAGGCTCCAGCCCCGGCCCACGTCGGTGCCGTAGGCGGCCACGATGTCCCCGATCCAGCCCAACACCGTGGTGGCCAGCACCACTGCACCACCGATGAACAGCAGCGCCAACCCCCGAAAACGTGACAGGAGCGGGTTGGGTCTGCGGTGCCGGGGAACAGCCCACATCACGTTCATGGCGTTTTGCAGGGCCTGGCCCACCCCCAGGGCACCGTAGAGGGCGATCGCCAAGCCCACCGCCACGCCGAGGCCGCTGCCGGGCAACCCGGACGGTTCCTCAAGTTCTGGGCCCAGCACCGGGAACTGGCTGATGGCCGAATCCAAAATCTGCATTCGCAGGGATTCGTTCCCCTGCAGCACGAACCCCAGGATCGAGGTCAAAAGCAGCAACAACGGGATCAGCGACAAGAACCCGTAATAGGTGATCAGGGCAGCGAGGTAACTGCCCTGATCATCAAAGAACTTGTAGATCACGGCCAAGGGGAACGATATGGTGCTATGCCGACGTTGGAACCCGTCAACCCGTCGCAAGATGCCTCGCACCATCTCTGGTGAAGGCTACCGTCTGGTTGAGAGGACACCGACCGTCAGGCGCGTCGGCCTCGGAAGATGCTGTAGCCGCCAGGGCCCACCAGGCAGGCGGCGATCAACAGGATCACCCCGAAGATGAACTGGCCCTGCAGCAACTGGACGATGCCGACGACCGCGAGAATGGCGGCGATGATCCACAGCACGGTGGCGTTCATGATGGTTCTCCTCTGAGCGGGACCCGTTGCGGGCCCCTCGCACCGCACCCATACCCGGCGGCACGATCCCCAAAACGGGTTAGGGTCCCGATTCATGGGACTGAGAGGTGACGCCGCCATCGTCGGCATGGCCGAGTACGCACCCGAACGCCGCTTCAGCGGTGAGCGGATCTTCATGTTGGAACAGTGGGCGGATCTGGCGGCGCTGGCGCTGGCGGACGCCGGGCTGTCCTCCGCCGACGTCAACGGGTTGGTCTGCGCCAACGTGCGGGAGTCGGACATGTTCGTGCCCTCCACCGTGGCGGAGTACCTGGGCTGGCGGGTGAACTTCGCGGAGCGGGTGGATCTCGGCGGGGCCACACCAGTCGGTATGGTATGGAGGGCGGCGGCGGCCATCGAGTTGGGCCTGTGTGATGTGGTGGTCTGCGCCACGCCGGCCCGTCCCACGCCCAGCCTGCCGCCCGATCAACCCCGGGCGTGGTCCCCCTTCGGTGCATCATCCAACGTGATGGGCTCGCCCCAGGCGGAGTTCGATATCCCCTTCGGCAACCTGGCGCAGAACTGCGGTTACGCCATGATCGCCAACCGCTACGGCGCGGAGTACGGCTATGACCCCCGGGCCACGGCCAAGATTGCCGCCGATCAGCGCACCAACGCCTGCGCCAACCCCGACGCCATCTTCTTCGGCCGGCCCATCACCATTGAAGACGTGTTGGCGTCCAAGATGATCGCTGATCCGCTGCACGTCTTGGAGATCGTGATGCCCTGTGCGGGGGGCGCGGCGGTGGTGGTGGCGTCCAAGGAGGTGGCGGCGCGCTGCCGGCATCGCCCGGCCTTCGTGAGCGGCTTCGGTGAGCACCTCATGCACAAGACCCCGACCTACTCGCCGGATCTGTTGCACACCCCCATCGGTCCCGCCGCTGATCAGGCCTTCGGGATGGCCGGTATCGCCCGCGCCGCGGTGGACGTGGTCCAGTTGTATGACTGCTACACGATCACGGTGCTGATGAGCATCGAGGATTCGGGTTTTTGCGCCAAGGGGGAGGGCATGGCCTTTGTGCGGGACCATGACCTCACCTTTGCCGGGGATTTCCCGGTCAATACCCACGGTGGGCAGTTGGGGTTCGGCCAGACCGGTCTGGCGGGTGGCTTCACCCAGGTGACGGAGGCGGTTCGTCAGCTACGGGGTGACGCCGGGGGCCATCAGGTAGCCGGCGCCGATGTTGCGTATTGCTCGGGAACGGGCGGGATCATGTCCGAGCAGACGGCCCTGATCCTGCAAGGAGGCTGAGGTCCATGAGCGACGTCCGACCCAGGCCCAAGCCCATTCCCACCACCCAACCGTTCTGGGACGGGCTGGCGGCGGAGACCGTGACCTTGCAGCACTGCGCGGACTGTGGCGTGTGGGTGTATTACCCGCGCCGGCGCTGCCCGGGGTGTCTCTCGGATCGTCTGGTGTGGGAGGTGGTGTCGGGCCGGGGCCGGGTGTATTCCTGGACCGTTGCCCGTCAGGCCACTCATCCGGCGTTCGAGGCCGAGGTGCCGCAGATCCTGGCGGTGGTCGAGTTGGCTGAGGGTGTGCGGCTCACCACCTCGCTGGTGGGTGTGGAGCCGGACGGGGTGGCCGTCGGTGACGAGGTGGAACCCCACTTCGACCACGGCGCGGACGGTGTCACCCTGCTCCGATACCGTCCGGTTCAGTAGGACGTTCGGACGCGCCGAACCGGCCCGGGAGGACCGGACCGGTTCAAACATGGCGCATGAGGGGAAGCTGTGGCGGGCTCAGGTGGCAAAGATCAGCCGTGGAAATCCAGTTCGTTGCCATCGGCGTGGTGCAGATCCACTTCCAGTTCCTGGTACTCGAAGTCGGCGCTCCAGGAGTCATTGTCCTCGTGGATGCTGTTGTCGGTCTCGGTCCACTCCATGGAGGTGAGGTGTTTGTCGTTGTCCTCTTCGTGGACGTTGTAGCTGTCCTCGATGGTGGTGGTCTTGGTGTCGTTGTCCTGCTTGTCGAGGTTGTAGCTATCCTCGTACTTGGTGTTGTAGCTATCCTCAACCGACTTGTCCACGTTGAAGCTGTCGGACACGTTTTCGGAGTTGTCCTCCAGGGCGTTGGCCCGGTTGCCGGAGCCGAACACGAAGTTGGTGGGCCCGTCGCTGCCCTCGGCGTCCACGTCGATGTCGCCCATGACCTGGTTGCCGTGGCCGTTGACCACCTGAGCGTCGCCCCGACCGGTTTCCACGTCGATGAGGTCGCCCTTGCCCATGTTGACGTTGTGGCCCTCGATGTTGGTGGCGTCCCCACCCTGGGCGAAGGCACCCACGTTGGACTCGGTGAACTGCACGTTGCCGTTGCCCACGGTGGACTCGTCGAGGTCCACGTCGTCCCCGGCCATGATGCCGGTGTTGATGCCGGTGTTGACGGCAGAGTCACGCACGGACCCGTTGATGGCCACGCCACCGGCAGCGGCGATGATCGAGTCGCTCTCGATGGTCTGGTCGAAGCGCACGTCGTGGCCGGAAAGCTCGGTGATGGTTTGGTTGTTGGTGGTCATCTCGGTGTCCTTGTCTCAGTGGCGGACTCGCTTGGGAGGCCGGGGTTGCTGACAAGGGACAAGGTACGGCTGATCCGCCGCGCCGAGATCGGGGCCTACCCCTATCTGTGGGGGACCACGTAGGGGAACGGGCCGGCCCCGCTCAGGCGTGCAGCGGAGCCCGGCGCAGATGCCAATCCGTCCGGCACTGATAGGCATGGCCCACCTGCAGAGCCACATCGTCGCGGAAGGGCCGGGCGATGATTTGTAGGCTGAGCGGCAGGCCGTCGGGGTCAAAGCCCATCGGCAACGCCAAAGCCGGGAACCCGGTGCCGTTCCACACCGGGCAATGCATGGCCTTGGCGGAGATGGCTGCTTTGGGGGCGCCGTGGTATGCCGTGGCGCCGTAGCCCATGGTGGGACTGATCAACACGTCCACCTGCTCGCGTTCCATCATGGCGAAGATCTGCTCCCGACCGGCCTGGCGGACCCGCTCGCATTGGGCCAGGTCCCCGCCGGAGATGAGCGCTCCCAGGGCCAAGGTGAGCCGGGTGGGTCGGCCGTAGTCCGCCCAGCGGGTCACCAGGTTGTTGCGGTGATAGGCGAACGCTTCGGCCTGCAGACCCAAGAACGTGGCCACGTGCAGTTCGTCGTACAACGGGGCCACCACCTCCGTGGCCTGAGCGCCGGAACCGCTACACAGCACCGAGACCGCGTCCATCATCGCCTGCCAGGTCTCCGGGGCGCTGTGTTCCCGAATCGAAGGGTTCGCCAGGATACCGATGCGTATGCCGTGGAGGTCATCGCCGGTTCGTTCCAGGGCGTTGAGGTAGTCCACCGGATCGGTGGTCACCGAGGTCCGGTCACTGGGATCGGCCCCGGCCATCACGTTCAACATGGCGGCGCAGTCCCAGGCGCTGCGGGTCATGGGTCCGAGATGGTCGTAGGTGTAGCCCAACGGGAAACAACCGCTCTTGGGTACCAGGCCGTGGGTGGGTTTGTGCCCGGTGATGCCGCAATACGCCGCCGGCACCCGGATGCTGCCCCCGGTGTCGGTGCCCAACGCGCCCAGCATCAGACCTGCGGCCACCCCGTTGCCGGACCCCGAGGAGGAGCCGCCGGTCCAACGATCGGGGTTCCACGGATTACGGGGTAACGGGAACGGCTTGGACCGATCGGGCCGGCCGACGGCGAACTCCATGGTGGTCAACTTGCCCATGATCACGCAGCCCGCGTCCCGCAGCCGGCGTAGCACCGGGCCGTCACCTTGGGCACCCCAGGCGGGGTCCATCACCAGGGACTGCGCGGTGGTGGGACCTTCGTCGGTGGCCAGGATGTCCTTGATCCCCAGCGGGATGCCGTGCAGCGGCCCCCGGTCGGTGCCCGCGGCCAGTTCGGCGTCGGCGCGGCGGGCGGCGTCCAGGGCGGTTTCGTCGAAGCGGGCCAGGTAGACCCCGAGGGTGGGGTCAAGGTTTTCGGCCGCGTGGAGCAGGCTGGTGGTGAGGGCTTCGCTGGTCAGGGCGCCCGATCGAAGGGCTGCCCCGGCGGAAGCGATGGTCCACGGCTGGGTCATGCCACACCCCGCATGGTCAGCGCACCCACATCGGCGGCACGGAACACGTTGCTGGGATCCGCATCGCCCACGTTGGCGGCGTGCACCATGGCCAGCTGGCGGCGCAGAGACCGGTACAGCTGGGTCAGGCGATCGATCTCCTCGGGCGGGGCGCTCAGGCCGGCTGCGGTGAGCAGCGCGACCACGATCGCCCGGTTCTCGGTGGTGGTGTCAGACACACCGAACAACGTAATCCAGGCGGTCCGGCCGCGGCGCCCAAGCTGACGTTGGCGCCCGCGGTGTCGCGTGGCCGTGGGTCCGGCGGCCCGCGTCGTTAGCGCCGGGCGTCCGGAGCAGGCTCGGAGGGCGGCGTGGGCGCAGCGAGGGGCCGCTGGTGTTCCCCAGCCGTGGCCCGACCGGCTCGATCGGCCCTGCTGGTGCGGCTGCTCGGCGGTGATTCGGCGGCGGCCCAGGGGCGTTGCGGCTCCCAGGTGGCGCCGGCCACCCGCCACCATCGGAACATGCCCGGCACCGGGGTACGGGTGAACTCGTAGATCAGCGTGGTCAGCGCCACCACCACGGCCATGCCCACCAGCACCCGGCGCAGCCCCGCAGCGTCCGCCAGCAACCCCAACGGCAACGCGGCCAGCCCGAAGCCGGAAAAACCCAACTGCAGCAGCGATTGCAGCCGACCGTGGAACGCCCGATCGGAATGGGCCAACACCAGCGACGCGGTCAGGGATTGGAACCCGGCGCTGGTGCCACCTAGGGCGAACATCGCCACCGAGGCCACCACCAGGGACGGGCTCAGCGCCAGTGCCAGCTCCGAGACCGCGAACCCCAACCCCGCCAACCACACCAAACGCCATGCTGCGGCCCCCGCGGCCCGCCGGGCGATGGCCAGGGTCACGGCAATGCCCCCGGCGGCGCTGGTCACCGACAACCACGAGTAGCCGGCGGATCCGGCGTGGAACACGTCCTCGGCCACCGCCGGTAGGAACGACACGTAGGGAAAGCCGAACATGATCACGATGGTGGACAGCACCAGCAGCGCCAACGCCGGTCGGTTGGAGCGGGCGTAGCGGGCGCCATCGGCCAGTTCCCGCAACGGGGCCGCCCGACGCGCGCCGGTGGGGGTGCCCCGGGGCAACCGGGCGAACAGCACCAGCGCCACCAGGTTGATGACCGACCCGAACACGTAGACCCCACCGATACCGATCTGGTCGATGCCGATCATGACCCCCGCCACCGAGGGACCCAACACGCGGTTGGCGTTGAGGGACAGCTGGGACAACACGATGGCGTTGGACAGCAGGTCGGGGCCCACCAGCTCGGCGGTGAAGGCCATCCGGGCCGGGCCGGTGCCGGCAAAACCCACCGCCTGCAGCGCCGAGGCCACCATCAGCATCCAGAACCGGATGAAGCCCAGCTCCACCGCCAGGGCGATCCACACCGAGGAGGCCACCAGCACCAACTGGGACACCACCAGCACCGTTCGCTTCGGGAAACGGTCCGCCACCACACCACCGAGGGGGGTGGCGATCAGGCTGGCCAGCCCGAACCCCAGGGTCACTGCCCCCAGCCCCCGGTTTGTTCCGGTGAGCTGATGGGCCAACCAACCCCGGGCGATGACCTGGGCGAAGGTGGACAGGAAGGCCACGAAACCGGCGATCCACAGCATCCGATAGGTGCGATGGCCCAGGGCGGCGAAGGTGCCGGTGTTCGATCCCGGGGTCGCGGCAGGACCGGCAGCGGCGCCGGGGGAGGACGCCATCAGCGGCTCGGGGTGTCAGTCGGTGGGCGGAGCGTGGCGGTCACGGTAGCGGCGGGGCCCCGGGGCCGACCAACCCGTTCCGACCGGGCTTTGATCTCCTGCTGCCGGCGCGGGACCACCAGATAGGGCAGCATGAGCAGCGATGAGCCAGCCCCCTGCCACCTCCAGCGCCGGGTCCACCGACCCCCACCTCGACCCCCACCTCGACCCCCACCGTGATGCCCACCTCGACGCCCACCTGGATGCCCACCTGGACGCCCACCGGCACGCGGTACCGATGGGGGACCGGCCCACCGGACCGTTGGTGGGTATGCGGATCTTGGATCTGACCCATGCCCTGGCCGGCCCCTTCGGCAGCCTGGTGCTGGCTGATCTCGGTGCCGATGTCATCAAGGTCGAACCGCCCGGCGGGGAGATGGTGCGCTTCGCGGGGCCCTTCACCCGGGACGACGAGGACCGCTTCTACGGTTCCCGCTACGGGTCCCGGAACCGCAACAAGCGCTCGATCATGTTGGACCTCAACGAGGAGGCGGATCGTGAGGTGTTCTTCCAGTTGGTGGAAACCGCTGACGGGTTGTTGGAGAATCAGCGGGCGGGGGTGCTGGACCGGCTCGGGGTGGGCTGGGAAGCTTGTCAGGCTCGAAACCCCCGCCTGGTGTACGCCGCGGTGCGCGGCTTCGGCGATCCCCGCACCGGGGCCAGTCCCTACGCCAACTGGCCGGCGTTCGATCCCATCGCCCAGGCCATGGGGGGCATCGTGTCCACCACCGGCACCGATCGGGAGCACATCTTCCGTTGCGGGCCGCCCATCGGGGACACGGTGCCGGGCCTGATGGCGGCGTTGGGCATGGTGTCTGCCATTCATCACGCCCAGGCCACCGGCGTGGGTCAGTTCATGGACGTGGCCATGGTGGACGCCATGATTTCCATCTCCAGCGAAAGCCTGACCCAGTGGAGCTATACCGGCCGCACCCCGGTGCCGTCGGGGAACTCCATGGACGGCATCACCCCGTTTGACATTTACCGCAGCAAGGACGGGCACTGCGCCATCGCCGCCCCCACCGCGCACCACTGGGCTGCGTTGTGCGAGGTGGTGGGCCGACCGGATCTGATCACCGATGAGCGCACCGAGGGCATGCGGCGACGGGTGAAGCATCGTGACGTGGTCAACGAGGCGGTGGGCAGTTGGGCGGCGGCGCACACCAACGCCGAGATCGTGGCCGCGCTGGGTGAGAAAGTCCCGGTGGGCCCGGTGTTCGGCCCCGCTGATTGGGTGCAGGACCCGCATGTGGCCGCCCGGGAGATGCTGGTCAGCGTGCCCCACGCCGGCCATCGCAACACCGTGCAGGCCAACTGCCCGATCAAGTTCACCGAAACCCCCGCCGGGGTGTACCGCCGTCCGGCACTGCTGGATGAGCACGGCCCCGAACTACGCCAGGAGCTGGCCGACCGGCGGGCGCAAAAGACCTGAGTCCCGAGGTTGTTCAGCGGGTGGCGGGATAGGTGCCGGCCAGGGTGCCCTTCGGCGGGGCCTTGGCGCCGATGCGTTCGGTGGGATCGGCGGGGGAGTGGGGCACATCGAGGTCATCGTGGGTGACCAGCGCCAGCGCGGCGTCCACGTGATCGGCGGTGTGATCGACGCCGTCATCGGACAAGTTGGCTCCCAGCGCACGGTCCACAGTGGCGAACAGCGGGTCCTTGAACGGGTAGGCCAGATACCATCCGGCCCAGTTCCGCACCGGGTCCCCTGAGTAGAACTTCGCGTACTGGAGCATTCTCGAACCGAACCCGTCCCCACAGACGTCCCACGCCAACTTGAACAGCGCTATGCGTTCTTTGGCGCTGACCCCCGGCCGGCCGCTCACATATTTGTCCAGCTGGGCCCGCAACTCGGGGTTGGCCAGGTCAGCTTCGGTGGGGGCGTAGAAGAACCCGCCGGCGGCCAGGGTTTGGATGATCTCGATGAGGCGGGGATAGATCCGAGGCGCCCGCAGGTTGGCCGCCGCCAGGTAGAACTGGTGCGGTGACCACACCCCGTTCGGTGAGGGTTTGGCCAATGCTTCAGATCCATAGAATGCCGCTTTGAAACATTCCAGTTCGATCAGCATCTCGCCGATCTTCTCCTGCAAGTGGAGGAAGCCGGAGATGCCCACGGCGTCGGCCAGGCGCATGGCCAACCCGCAGAAGAACTCCAGATTGGACAACATCCGGGCCGCGGTCTGCACCGCCACGGTGCCGTCGCGGGGCCGCAGCTGGTTGCACACGTCCCGAGCCGCGGTGCTGGCCCCATCGATGAACACCCGCTCCCACGGCACCAGCACATCGTCGAAGATGGCAATGCAGTCCATCTCCTCGAACCGGCTCGACAGCGGATGGTCGAAGCGGCTGCGGCCGGCGGGGGCCACGCTCTCCCGGCACACGAAGCGCAAACCGGGGGAGTTGGTGGGAATGCCGAAACCCACCGCGTAGGCCTCGTCACCGAGGCCGATCCCGCCGAAGGGCCAGGCCATGACCTCCTCGCAGAGCGGGGCCATGGTGCCCAGCATCTTGGCGCCGCGCACGATGATGCCGTCTTTGGTGTGGGTGACCCGGCCGAGGTGGGTGAAGGGGTCCGCCTGCTCCGCGCTGGAGCGGGACCGATCCACCTGGGGGTTGACCAGCATGTGGGTTAGGAACAGGTCATGGTCCCGCACGTGTTGGTAGTACTGCGCCATGTTGTCCCCGTAGGCCTCGGAGCCACCGGAGGCGAACAGGTTGGTGATCAGCGAGAAGTCAGTGAGGATGGCGTTCATGAAGTCCGGGGCCCGACCCATGAACCCGAAGCTGTGGTCGGTGCGCAGCTTGTACGCCTGACGCCGTTTGATCAGCTCGTCCTTGCTGCGCGGCACCAGGAACGAGGACGAGTACCCGTCGTGCAGGGCGATGTCCCGGTGGCGGGGGTCCAGCGCCAGGTCGTATTGCTCCATGACCGAGCGCAACGGCCCGGCGAACACCGGTTCGGTGGTCACGTCCGCCACCCGCCGGCCACCCAGCCATACCTCGGGCTGGTTGCGCTGCAAGCTGTCCCGATATTCCTCGCCGCTGCGTGCTCCCATACCGGCAACGTAGCCTTGCGCCTGCTTGATCGCCGACATTCCAGGAGCAGCGCACATGACCGTCAAGGGCCTCGCCTACCTGCTGGCCGACACCGCCAACCTCGACGGGTGGCGGCGGTTCAACACCGAGATCCTGTCAGCCGAAGCAGTACCCGCAGTACCCGCAGTACCCGCCGCGTCCGCAGGAGATGACAGTGGCGGCGCGCCGGACGTCGGCCGCCTGGCGCTGCGGTTCGATGAGCGGCCGGTGCGGTTGTTGTTGCGTTCGGCCGCTGAGGAGGGGGTGCCGGTCCCGGGGTGGGAGGTGACGGACCGTGACACCGCCGAGGTGTTGTTGCGTCAGGCCGGGTTGGGCGGGGTCACCGGGCAATCGATCGAGGCCGCCGCCCGGGGCGTGGAGGGGTTCTACCTGTTCGCCGATCCCGCCGGGAACCTGGCTGAACTGTGCTGGGGACCCAAGTCGGCCGACCAACCGTTCCGTGGCGGGTCGCGACCCCACGCCGGGTTCCGCACCGGCGAGTTGGGCCTGGGTCACGTGGTGTGGTCCATGGCAGACATCGGCCCGGCGGCGGGGTTCTACCGGGACGTGTTGGGTTTCCGTCCCAGCGACCACGCCACCGTACCGGGCCGTATGGAGTTCTTCCACGTCAACCCCCGCCATCACAGCCTGGCGTTGGGCGAGCTGGGCTTCGAGGGGTTGCACCACCTGATGGTCGAGGTGTTGGAGTTGGACGACCTCGGTCGGGCCTATGACGCCGCCCTCGACGGGGACTGGGAGATCATCACCCGCCTGGGTCGCCACTCCAATGACCACGTCACCTCGTTCTACGTGCGCACCCCGTCCGGTTGGGCCATCGAGGTTGGCTGGGGTGGCCTGCTCATCACCGACGAGGACGCCTGGCAGGTGCGGGCGCTGACCGAGGGACCCAGCCTGTGGGGCCACGAGCGGACCTGGGTGGGCCCTGAGATGCAACAACGTCAACGTGTGCTGCGGGCCGCGGCCGCCGCCGCCAACCTCCGGGCCCCCCTCCACGTACCGGCGGGTATCCCCATGGACGTGAACGGCGTGCCGCTGGGGTAGGCGAATGGGGTCGCGGTCGGGGTCGGGGTCGGGGTCGGGAGTGTCAGGCCGTCCCGAGTTGATCGTCGAGGTTTACGCCATCTTGTTGCAGGGTTGCCCGCAGCGGCGCCAGGCGATCCTTGTCGCCATGGATGAACAGCACCGGGATGGCGTTGCCCGCCGGCGACCCCGGGAACCCCAGGGAGTTACCGGCCAGCACCAACGCTCCCTTGAGGCGGGCGTCGCGGCAGCACTCGTCCAGCAACCCGACGGTGGTGACGCCACCCTCGGAGTGGCCGGCGGCGAAGATGCGGCGGTCATCGAGGCGGCCGTTGAAGGGATCCCCGGCCTTGGCGGCGTCGTTGAGCACCGCGTCGAGTGCCGCGGAGGCGTCGCCGGGTTGGTTCTTCACGTCGGTGGCATCAATGTTCTCGGCCTCACGGTTACTCATGGGATACCGCGGGGCCACCACCACGAAACCGTTCGCTGCCCAGCGGGTCACCAGGGCCTCGTAGTCCTCGGGCAGGCCGCGCAGCCCGTGACTGAAGATCACCATCGGCCAACTCCCGGAGGCCACCGGGGCGTCGCGCTGGGGTGTTGAGCCGGCTGAGGAGCTGGGGTACCAGATGTCCATGGCCAGCGCCCCCCGATCGCCCCGGGGCAAGGCGCGGGTGAGTACCCCGCTGCCGGCCACGGCGCTGAGATCAGGCGCACCGCCGGTACCCGTGCCGGTCGCGGTGCCGGTGCCCGTTGAGGTTTCAGTGCTGTTGTTGGCGCCGGTCGGGTTGCCGCTGTTGGTGCCCGGTGGTGTGCTCTGGGCGGGGGCGGAGTTGGTTGTTGGGGGGGGGGGGGGGGGGGGTGCCGGCGCGGTTCAGGACGCCGTCGCGGCCCGCCCGGCAGCCGCTGGCGCTGGCAGCCACGATGGCCAGGGCGAGTGCCACACCCAGGGTGTTGCCAGCTCGGGATCGGGTGCTGGTGGTGGGTCGGCTGGTGGGTCGGGTGTTCATGTGGGGTTGCTCCTGTTGCGTAGGGCGAGTTCTTTCAGCCCGCCGATGATGAAGGTGGCCGTCACGTTGATGGTCCACTCGTCCTGTTCGGGATCGGCCTCGGCCAGCCCCAGGGCCACTGCCCGCAGCAGGCCCAAGATCATCCGGGCCGGTAGGGGCCCGATGGTCCGTTCGAGGTGATCGAGCACCTCCTGCCGCACCCGGTCGAGCGGAGGCGCCGGCCCAACGGTGGCGTCCAATGCCAGCCGGCTCAGCAGCATGTACCCGTCCGGGCGGGCCCGTGCGAAGCCCAGCATCGCCGCCACCCGGGCCCGTACCGCAATGTCGAGCGGCTGACCCAGACTGGATGCCCGGGCCGCCAACACCACACGCTGAAACTGGTCCGCCTCCTCCTCGAGGACCGCACCCAGCAGCTGTTCCTTGGTCTCGAACAGCTCGTAGGCGGAGGCCCGGGCACACCCTGCGGCCCGGGCGATGCTCTCCATGGAAGCCTCGGGATCCGCCGCCAAGGCGCGGGTGGCGGCGGCGATGAGCGCCTGACGACGAGCGGCGGCGGACTGCAGCCGGGGTCGTCCGCTCGATGCCATCGGCGACTTATTGACGCCTCTGTCAGAAATTGAAAGACCTGGTAGGACGTTTACCCACAGGTGGGTAGCCGGGCCGGCTCCTTGATGGGTCCGCGTTGGGCTGTCCTCAGCGACCAACCAGACATTGGCCAGTCTTGTCCGCGGTCCGCTCGTTGCATGAGGCAACGGTGCTGGTGGAAGCGGTGCTAAGGGCTTGCTGCCGAGGCGTTGGGGGCAGGAACTCGCCAATGTCTCGCTCGGGGGATGGCACCGCGCGCCCGGCGCCCCGGCTGACTACCGTGCCTGCGGGTGAGCACCCACGTAGCCGGCGAGACCACGCCAGATCCATCCACCCCCGCCGGTCCGCTCGATGGCATCCGGGTGCTGGATCTGACCTCGGTGATCATGGGGCCACTGGCCACGCAGTTGCTGGGCGATCTCGGCGCCGATGTCATCAGCATCGAAGGGCCCGAGGGTGACACCAACCGGGTCATGGGCCCCGGCCCGGTGCCCGGCTTGTCGGGGGTGTCGCTCAACCTGCTGCGCAACAAACGCAGCGTGGGCATCGACCTCAAACACCCCGAGGGACGGGCGGCGTTTCTGCGGGTCGCCGCCACCGCCGACGTGATGGTCACCAACCTGCGCCCCGGGCCGCTCCGACGGCTGGGGTTGACCTACCACGACCTGGCCGCCGTCCGCCCCGACATCCTCTATTGCCGGGCCAGCGGCTACCCGTCCGATTCAGCCAAGGCCGAGGCGCCGGCTTATGACGACATCATCCAATCCGCCAGCGGCATCGGTGACCTGTTCGCCCGCCAGGGTCACCAGCCCAGCCTGCTGCCCACCCTGGTGGCGGACAAGGTGGCGGGCATGGCCATCGCCAACGCCATACTGGCCGGTCTGTTGCACCGGGCCCGCACCGGGCAGGGCCAGGCCATCGAGGTGCCCATGATCGATGTGATGCGAGCCTTCGTGTTGGTGGAACACGGGGCGGGGGCCATTTCCGAACCGCCGATGGATCGGGCCGGGTACCGCCGCATTCTCACCGCGGAACGCCGCCCGCAGCAGACCGCCGACGGGTGGATAAACATCTTGCCCTATCAACTGGAGCATTATCACGCCATCTTCGAGATCGGCGGGCGACAGGACCTGTTCGATGATCCCCGCATCGCCACCCGGGCGGCCCGCATCGAAAACAGCGACGGGCTCTATCACGACATCGCCGAGATCCTGCGCGGTCGGGACAGCGATTTCTGGATCGAGCTGTGCGACCGCAAGGGCATCCCCGCCGAGCGGGCCGCGTCCCTGGATGAGCTGGTCGCCATGTTGCCGCTAGCGGAACATCCCACCGCCGGGTCCTACCGGGTGATCCCGCCACCGGCTCGTTTCGAACAGACCCCGGCGTCGGTTCGTCGTCCGGCACCACGCATCGGTGAGCACACCCGGACGGTGCTGGCGGAGGTGGGTTATGGCGCCGAGGAGCTCGATCGCCTCGAGGCCGCCGGTGTTCTGCACCCCGCCAGCGCGCCCGGGGGGTAACGTCCCGGCGTCAACCGTCCAGCGTCTAACCGTCGAACAACGAAATGGGGAGCAGCGGTGCCAGCCCATCCCGAAGCGTCCGATACCAACTCCGCCGGCCACCATGCCGTCTCGGACCCGGCGCGGATGCTGGAGGGGGTCAAGGTCTTGGACTTCACCCAGTACCTGGCCGGGCCGTCCTGCACCCGGTTGCTGGTGGAGCTCGGCGCCGAGGTCATCAAGGTGGAACTGCCCACCGAGGGCGATCCCACCCGTCAGATCCAACCCCAACGCGGCGGTCAGTCGGCGTTGTCGATGCAGCAGAACCGGGGCAAGCGCTCGGTGTTGCTGGATCTGCGCCGGCCCGAGACCATCGAGGCCATCAAGCGCATCGTGCCCCAGGTGGACATCGTGGTGGAGAATTCCACGCCGGGGGTGATGGCCCGCAAGGGGTTGGGCTATGACGTGCTGTCGGGGATCAACCCCGGTCTGATCATGGTGTCCGTCAGCGGGTTCGGGCAGACCGGGCGGTGGTCCCATCGAACCTGTTTTGATTTCATCGCCCAGGCGGTGTCGGGGCTGATGCATCTCACCGGTGATCCCGACGGTCCGCCGTTTTTTGTGGGCGCGGGCCTCGGGGACACCAACGCCGGGGTCCACGCCTTCGCCGGGGTGGGGTACGCCCTGTATCAACGCACCCGCACCGGCCGCGGCTGCCACATCGATGTGTGCATGGTGGATGCCCTGTTCCACATGCAGGAAAACGCCATCAACGCCGCCTCCGTCACCGACGGCGCCTTCCGGGCCATTCGCCAGGGCCGGCACTACCAGCCCACCTCGCCGGCGGGCACGTTCAAGGGTCCCCAGGGTTGGATCGTGGTGTTGTGCATGCCCAACCAGGTGCCCTACCTGTGGGCCGCCATGGGCCGCCCCGATCTGGCCACCGACGCTCGCTTCGAGGAATACTACGCCCGCATCGAGAACCGGGCGGCGCTGACGGAGATCATCGAATCGTGGATGGCCACCTTCGCCACCGATGAGGAGGTGCTGGAGGTCCTTGAGGCCCACCGCGTACCATGCGGTCCGGTATTGGACCCCGCCGACGCCCTCACCCACCCGTGGTTCCTGGAGCAGGGCAGCGTGCGCTCGATCCGTGACACCGAGGGGGGTACGTTCATGGTGCCCGGTTTCCCGTTGCGTTTCGACGGTATCCGGCCGGCGCCAGACGTGGTGCCGCCCCGGCTGGGGGAGCACACGGTGGAGGTCCTCGGCGAGTTGGGCTTCACCGCCCAGGAGATCGCCACGCTTACCAGCACGGCTGACGCGCAGGTGCAAAGCTGAGCTGGAGTCGCTCACCCGGTTGCTGACGAAGGGGGCCATCACGTGGGGTTCGTGCACATCGATCACGTCGGGCTGGTGGTTGCCACCATTGAACAGGCCCGCCAGGTGCTGGGTGACGCCCTGGGGTTGGACCTGGACGAGGCCCGTTCCAACTGGCCCGACGGCAGCTACTTCCCGCCGGAGCAGACCTTCAACTACTTCTTCCAGGTCGGCACCGGCGAGACCCAGGTGGAGGTGCTGATCCCCGAGGTGGGGGCCACCAGCGGCGCCGCCCGGTTCCTGGAACGCAAGGGTCCGGGCCTGCATCACCTGTGCTACGCCTGCGAGGACGTGCACGCCGAGGCCGAACGCCTGCTGGGCAACGGCCTGCAAGAAATCGCCATACCAAGAGGTACGGACGGGCGGCGGACGGTGGCGTTCTTCCATCCCCGCTCCACTGGTGGCGTGCTCACCGAGCTGGTTCCGGTGCGGCGCTCACTGATGGATTCGGTGCCGACGGTGCATCGCGGTCACTGATCAGCGGGTGTCGTCGAACCACGCCCAGCGAGGTTTGCCCATGACCAGGCGTCGGCGGGGGCCATCAAGGGAGCAGTCCCCGCTGTCGTAGCCGGCGTCTCCGGCGTACAGGCACACCCGGGCACCGGTGGCGTCCTTGGCGATGCGGGTGGCGAAGAACTCCGGCTCGCCCCGATCGAGCGCGGCGGCCACGTTGCCGTGTTGCACCAAGCCTTCGAGCGTCACGAACGTGGGGGTGACCAGTTCGATCTCGCCGGCGTGATGGCTGGCCAACGCCTGGGCCGGGCTCATCCAGCGGTGGTCGTGCACCTCGTCCTGGTCAATGGCCACCAGCGCGTCGGGGGCCGGGCCGGCGAAGAACCAGGTGGAGAACCGGATGGGGGCGTTGGCCGGCGGCAACCAGTGGCTGACCCATACCAAGGAGTCCGCCTCGATGGGAAGGCCCACCTCCTCCATGGTCTCGCGGGACGCGGCCCGGCGCGCCGCCGGCAACGGATCCGGTTCCGTACCCTCGGGTATGTCCTCATCCTCGATACGGCCACCGGGAAAGGCCCACAGCCCCCCGAACGCGGTTTTGGAGCTGCGATGGATCATCAGCACCTCCAAGCCGCTCTCGCCGTCGCGCAGCAACAGCACGGTCGAGGCCGGGTGGGCCGGGTTGGGACTATGAGGATGGTCGATGACCTCGATGGGCACGGGCGGGCAGGTTAGCCGTGCCCTACAGTGCCCGAGGCACGAGAGCCGGCCCGGACGATGGTCATCAGCAACGGGTGGCGGCGCCGGACAGGCACGGGGGAGCGAATCATGGGGCAACCACATCCGGCGGTCGCAGCGGCCCAGGCGTTGCAGCCATTGGTCCGTGAGCACGCTGAGGAGGCTCAAAAGCTGCGTCACGTGCCTGAGGCGGTGGTGCGGGCCATGGCCGAGGCCGGCTTGTACCGGGTGGCGGCCCCGGCGGCCTACGGCGGCGGTGAGGCTGACCCCATCTCCACCATTGAGGTCATCGAGGCCATCAGTCGGGCCGACGGGTCCACCGGTTGGGTGCTGATGATCGGCATCGAAACCGTGGGCATCGGCGGGTCCTTAATGGAGCCGGCCATGGCCGCAAACCTCTTCGCCCGTCACCCCGACATCGTTATGTGCGGCGCGCTGAACCCCCAGGGCCGGGCGCAGCGGGTGGAGGGCGGCTGGTTGGTCAACGGGCAGTGGCCCTTCGCTTCCGGATGTCATCACGCCAGCTTCTTTTGGGGTCAATGCCGGGTGATGGAGTCCGACGGGCACCAGAGTGATCCGTTGCACCTGATCGAGGTGCTGGTGCCCCGGGAGCAGTATGAGATCGTGGACACCTGGCACGTAAACGGGCTGCGGGGCACCGGCAGCCATGACGTGGCGGTGCGGGAGCTGTTCGTCCCTGACGACATGGTCACCGAGGTGTCCGGCAACAAGCCCCACCACGACGGGCCGCTGTATCGGCTGCCACCGTTTTCCCGGTTGGCGTACAACAAGGTCGGGGTGTCCACCGGGATCGCCCGGGCCGCGCTCGACGCCTTCGTGGAGTTGGCCGAGCACAAACACCCCCGCCTGTCATCACGACCGTTGCGGGACCGCCCCCGGGCGCAACTCAACTACGCCCTGGCCGAGGCGGCGTTGCGCAGCGCCCGGGCCTTCGTGGTGGACGCGGTGATGGACGAATGGGAAACGGTGCTGGCCGGCGGTCGGGCCGATCGCAAACAGCGGGCCATGGTGCGCCTGGCCTGCTCCCAGGCCTGCCAAGAGGCCATTCGGGCCGTGGAATTGATCCATCAGGCCGCCGGCACCAGCGCCAATATGGAGGATTCCCCCATAGGGAAAGCCCGTCGTGACGTGGCGGTGGTGGCACAGCAGCTGATGGTGGCCCCGCAATTCATCGAGGACGCCGGGCGGGTCCTGTTGGGCCTGGAGCCACTGGAACCCATCCTCTGATCTGAGCGCGGCGAGTACTGTGCTGCGATGCTGCTGGAGTTGACCACTGACGAACTTTTGACCACCACCCGCTCGGTTCGTCGACGCCTCGATTTCAGCCGGGACGTGCCCACCGATGAGCTGCGGGCCTGTCTCGACGTGGCGTTGCAGGCTCCCACCGGTTCAATGCGCCAGGACTGGCACTTCGTGGTCAGCAATGACCGCGAACAATGCCGGGCCGTGGGTGAAATATACCGTCGGGTATGGCTGGGGATGGTGAACGGGGACTATCGGGAGCGGGCACTGAAGGCTGAGTCCGATCCCGCCGCCCGAGCCGCGTGGATCCGCATGATGGATTCAGCCCGGTATCTGGCCGAGCACGCCCCGGAGGTGCCGGCATTCCTGGTGCCGTGCATCGACGGTCGCCTCGACGGTGCCAGCGCCGGACTGCAGGCGCTCAAGTGGGGTTCCATCATCCAAGCGGCGTGGAGTTTCATGCTGGCAGCGCGGTCCCGGGGCATGGGCAGTTGCTGGACCACGGTGCATCTGGCCGAGGAGGCGGCGGTGGCGGACATCTTGGGCATTCCCATCGACAAGGTGCAACAGGTGGCTCTCATCCCGGTGGCCTACACCCTGGGCACCGACTTCAAGCCCGGCACCCGCAAACCGGCCGACCAGTTCATCCACTGGAACGGCTGGTAGCAACCGGCCCGGAGTTCGACCGGCCGCCCGGTCCGACGCTCGCCAGTTGACGATGTTGAGGATGTTGAGGATGTTGACGATGTTGAGGATGTTGACGCGACCAGAGAGTACCCTGTGTGTTGACGCTATTGACGAGGGAGAGCGACGTGGGAGTGGTGACGGATCGGGCCGATCAGAGGTTCGTGGCCGACGCCACCCGGCAGTTCGAGGCGTCCCTGGGCCGCCTGGTGCAGGCGTACCGGTTAAGCGGCCGGAGCGCCACCGCGCTCCTGGGGGACCCGGCTGCGCTGGCCGAGCGGGCGCTGGTGGCCCTGGCGCCGTTGCCCTCGCCTTGGGATGAATTGGTCGGCCCCTTCGTCCGCAGCGAGGGGGTGCAGGCCCGTCTGGCCATCACCCGTCAGGCGGTCGCCGCCAAGGCCGCACGACGTCGCCTGCTGCGGACCATCACCAGCGACGGTCAACATCTGTACCCCGTATGGCAGTTTGAGGGTGACGGTGTGGTGGCGGGGTTGGCGGAGGTCCTGTCGTTGTTCCCCGAGTCGCTGGTGGACGGTTGGACCTTGGCCGGATGGTTGCGAAGTCCCGACCCCGATTTGGGAGCCGTCCCAATCGACGCGCTGCGCCGGGGTCGGGCCATTGAAGTGCTGGCGGTCGCACGGGACGCGGCCAGGGCCCTCGCCGGCTGACGGCGGCCCCTGCACCCGCCGGCGCCACGCAAACCTGCCATGGCTCCAGAACCCACGGTCACGCTCGGGGAGCCGGGCGATTTGCAGGGCTTCCCGTCGAGCGCCCCACCCGGGCGGTTGTGGCGAGTTTGCCGTAAAGAGGTCGGCTCGTGGTGGTTCTCCTCTGATGGGACCGGTCGCTTCGACCTGGAGCCGCCCAAGGGCACGTGTTACCTGGCAACGGATGGTCGCGCCGCAATCCGCGAGGCCTCGAGGTTGGGGCCGGTATCCACCACTTGGATCGGGACCCGTCAGCTTCGCCAACTGGCACCACCTGATCCGTCGGCCCCGCTGGCCGCCACCACCCACACCCGTGCCGCGGCCTACGGGGTCACTCTGGAGTTGGTCACCGTGATTCCTTATGCCGGTCCGCAGCGATGGGCCGCGGCGTTCGCATCGCGTGGGTTCGCCGGGCTGCGCCACCAACTCCGTCACGATGCACGGACCAGGGCTTCGGGCGTCTCGTTGTTCGGTCGGGCCGGGCAGGCGCCTTTTGATGAGGGGCACCAGGCACCCCTCACGGCGGCCACGGCGCGGGCCGCAGGCGTGGCGGTACACCCCGTCCCCTCCGCCGGAGAGCTCACCATCCTGAAGTAATCGCGCACCTTAGCTAATCGCGCACCTTAGCTAATCTGAAGACTGAAGTTTATCGTTCGGCTCGGGACGTGCTGTGAGAACGATCCGCTGGTCAGACGGGAGAGGAACGACGCGCAGCTGGGGCCCAACCGAAGCGCTGGTAGTACTTTCTGGCGACGGCGCGGTAGATCTCTGGCAGCCGGCGGCGGGGCCGTGGGCAAGACGGACTGCGTGGACGCCGCATTGAGATCTGGGGAGCGGTGCTTGACCATGCCCGTCGCCGACACTCGGCGAGCGTCTCCGGGAGGGAGCTGAGCAGCGAGAACTGTGCCAAGCTGCTGCCATGTGGTTGCGCCTGCGTCAGATTGCCATCGTTGCCGAGGACCTGCGCCAAGCGGCGTTGGACTTCGGGTTGATCCTCGGGCTGGAGGCTTGCTTCACCGATCCCGGGGTGAAGGTCTTCGGGCTGAAGAACACGCTGTGGCCGGTGGGGTCCCAGTTCATTGAGGTGGTCACCCCTATCGCCGAGAACACCGCCGGCGGCCGTTATCGCCAGCGCCGCGGCGGGGACACCGGGTACATGGTGATCACCCAGACCGATGATGTGGCCCGGTACAAGGCCCGCGCCGGTGAACTGGGCGTCCGCATCGCCTTTGACATGGACCATCCCAAGGCGGGCCATGTGGGCATCCAGTTGCATCCGGCCGACACCGGCGGTTCGTTCTTCGAGATCGACCAGATGACCATGGAGAATGGCAACGACGTGGGCGGGCCCTGGCTGCCGGCGGGCAAGAACTGGCAGCCCTACGTGCGGACCGACCGGATCAGCGCCATCACCGGCGCCGAGCTGCAAAGCCCCGAGCCCGAGGTGCTGGCCCGCCGCTGGAGCGATATCGCCGAGATCGATCTGGGCCGCGATGACGCCGGGAACGCCACGTTGCAGCTCGACAACGCCATCTTGCGCTTCGTGACCGCTGCTGACGGTCGGGGCGAGGGGCTGGGCGGCCTCGACGTCACCACGGTGGATCGTGACGCGGTGCTGCAGGCCGCCAGGATGCTGGGCCGCTACCAGAGCGACGATCTGGTCACGCTGGCCGGGGTGCGGTTCTACCTGCGCTGACCCGGTCGGCCATGATGGTGACCACCGTCATACCGCGGGTGCCGCACTCACATCACCCCTGATCCTTCCCCCGGAGGAGACCATCATGTTGTCCGCGCTCTCCGCGTTCCGCGTTCTCGATCTGTGCGACGAGCGGGGTGACCTGGCCGGCTTCATGCTTGCCCAGCTCGGCGCCGACGTCATCGCCATCGAGCCTCCCGGTGGCTCCCACGCCCGCACCCTGGGCCCCTTCGTCGGCGACGCGCCGGACCCCGACGGATCCCTCATGCACTGGGCCTACAACCGGGGCAAGCGCAGTGTGGTGCTGGATCTGCAAACCGACGCCGATCGGGACCACCTGCGCAGGTTGGTGCAAGGTGCGGACGTCCTCATCGAATCCTTCGAGCCCGGCCACCTTGAAGCGCTCGGTCTGGGCCGGGACCAGCTGGCGGCGCTCAACCCGGCGCTCATCCAGGTTTCCATCACCGCCTTCGGGAGCGATGGCCCCAAGGCGCAATGGCCGGTGGCGGATCTCACCATTCAGGCCGCAGCGGGCAACATGGTGCTCAACGGTGACAAGGACCGTTCCCCGCTGCGCGCTGGCGGCACCCTGCCCCAGGCCTACCGCAACGCCGCCTCCGAAGCGGCCGCGGCAGTCACCATCGCCCTGTACGAACGTCAGCACCGCTCGGGGTTGGGTCAGCATATCGACATGTCGGCCCAGCAGTCCATGAACCAGTCCTCGCAGTCCATGATGCTGGCGGTGCCGCTCAACGCCCGCTCCACCACCCGCATCGCCGGAGGGGCCAACCTCGGCGGCATCGACATTCAGTTGATGTGGCCCTGCAAAGACGGGTGGGCGTCGGTCACGTTGCTGTTCGGCTCGGGCTTCGGGCACTTCACCCATCGGCTCATGAGCTGGGTCTGCGAGGAGGGCTTCTGTGATGAGGCCACCCGGGACAAGGACTGGGTGATGTACGCCATGATGTTGCTGGACGGCCGCGAGCCGGTGGCGGAATACGAGCGAGTCAAGCAGTGCCTCACCGACTTCTTCGCCACCAAGACCAAAGGCGAGTTGTTGCAGGCGGCGCTGGACCGCCGGGTGCTGATCACCCCGGTGTGGACCACCGATGAAGTGGTGGCGTCCGAGCAATTGGCGTTCCGTCGTTATTGGGACATGGTCGATCAGCCCATACCAGACGGTACGGTACGTACGCTGCAGTATCCGGGGGCGTTCGCCAAGCTCAGCGAGACGCCTATGGCCACGCTGGCACCGGCCCCGAAGCTGGGCGAGCACACCGCTGCAGTGTTGGCCGAGGCACCCCGGACCCCCAACGTGGCCATCAGCGCTCCCCAACCGAACACCGACCCGCCGCTGAAGGGCCTCAAGATCTTGGATCTGATGTGGGTCATGGCCGGGCCGGCGGCGTCCCGGGTGCTGGCCGATTACGGGGCGGACATCATCCGGGTGGAGTCCGTCAACAAGATCGACGCTGCCCGAAATCTCCAACCGTTCCGCAATGACGTGGGGGATCCGGACAACTCCGGCCTTTGGAACAACATGAATGCCGGCAAGCGGGATCTGGCGCTGGATATGTCCAAACCCGGCGCCATTGACGTGATCTGGGATCTGATCGAATGGGCTGATGTGGTGCTGGAGTCCTTCTCACCTCGGGCCATGGCGGCGTGGGGCTTGGATTATGAGTCCATTCGGGCCCGCAAGCCTGACATCATCATGTCCTCCAGTTGCCTCATGGGTCAGAACGGGCCGCTGTCCATGATCGCCGGGTTCGGCACCATGGCCGCCGCCATCAGCGGGTTTTTCTATCCGGTGGGGTGGCCGGATCGGGCGCCGTGTGGGCCGTTCGGCGCCTACACCGATTACACCTCACCGCGCTGGCTGGTGACGGCGATCATGGCCGCCATCGAGCACCGCCGGGCCACCGGGCAAGGTCAGTACATCGATCTCTCCCAGGGTGAGGCGTCGATGCACCTGCTCACCCCGGCGTTGCTGCACACGCAACTCACCGGTCAGGTCTGGGAGCGCGCCGCCAACCGGGATCTGGTCTTCGCTCCCCAAGGCGTGTACCGCAGCGCCGCCAACGACCGCGGCGATGACAACTGGCTGGCCATCGTCGCCACCGACGACGCGGCCTGGGCGACACTGGCCGCGCTGATCGGCCGGGCTGACCTGGCGGGCCTGGACCGTACCGAGCGGCATGCCCGACACGATGAGCTGGATCAGCTGATCGAAGCCTGGACCCGCGGCCAGGACGGCACCGCAGCCATGGCCACGCTGATCGAGCAGGGGGTGGCGGCCCACATCGTGCAGAACTCACCGGAGGCCGCCGAGGACCCACAGTTGGCGTATCGTCAGCACTTCCGGGAGGTTGACCACGCCACCCAGGGCACCACCTTCGTGGAGGGCACCCGCTTCCGCATGTCCCGCACCCCGGCGGTGATCACCCACGGCGGGCCCACCTTCGGGGAGCACACCTTTGACGTGCTGACCGATGTGTTGGCCTATGACGGGGACCGCATCGCCGAGCTCGCCGCCGCCGAACTCCTGGAGTGATGGAGGGGCCCCGTGATTCGTGTGGCGGTGGACCTCCCCGGTGACCCCGAGGCCCTCGAGGACCACCGGGGCTTCCAGGGGCTTGACCCGGTGGACATGGTCACCCCGATGCCGGCGGCGGCGCTGCGGGAGACCACTGCGTCCGACCCGCCCAGCGCAGCTGCCGCCCTCACATCCCAATGCCAACGCCCCCGTACATCAGTTGGCGGCGGACCGACGGAGTACAAACCACGAGCCAACCGGACCAGGGTCCCCTGCGCCAGCAAACGATCCCGTTCCGGCCGGCTCAGCTGTCCGGCGGTGAGCATCTGCCCTTCGACCAACCCCATCGGGCCCGGCACAAGAGCAGTCGGATTGCCAGCCTGGACAGGCCCTGGGGCTTGGCGGCGCGGCACGGCGATGTTGTCGAACTCCTGACCAGGTGAGGGTCCGAAGTGTGGCCACTCGCGGGCTCAGCCCTAACCTGGCGAGAGGATTTCGCCCGCGAGTGTGATCGATCAACCCACCGCCGGCCAGTGTGTTCTCCTGTTGGCGGTCGTGGGTCGTCCATGAGCGGTGGTTAGCCGGGTTGGTGGGGTCTTAACGCCAGCAACACCCCGAACGACGCCACCCCGAGCGCCCCGGAGATCAGCAGGGTGGTGTTGTACCCGGCGCTGTCGATGACCCATCCCATCAGCGGGGGACCGACCAGGCCACCGATGCCGGCGCCGGTGTACAGCAGGCCCAAGATGCCGCCCAGGCCGACGGGCCCGAAGATCGACGCCGTGACCGCGGGGGACAGGGCGATGAACCCGCCGTAGGCCACCCCCATGACCACCGCGTAGACCATCAGCACCGCGTAGCTGTCCCCGGCCGCCAGCCACAGCCCGAAGCTGAGCCCCACCACCAGAAACGAGCCCCGGTACAGGGTCATCAGCGGCACCCGCCGGGCAATGGCGCCGAAGCTCAACCGCCCCAGCACCGAGCAGATGCCGATGAGGCCCACCAGCCAGCCGGCGGATCCGTCGATGTTGCGTTCCTCGAGGTAGTCACCGAGGTACACGAAGGGCACGAACAGCACCAGGGTCATGAGGAAGCAGGCGCCGTAGAGCACCCAGAAGTCGCTGCGGCCCGCCAGCATCTGCCGGATCGGTACCGGCGGCCCGGCGGCGGCGATGGGCGGACGGTTGGCTCCGATCGCCGCCAGCGACAACAGCACCCCGGTGGCCACGGCCAAGATCACGTAGGTGTCCCGCCAGCCGTAACGGTCGATCAGCCGTTCCGCCAGCGGCGCGGTGATCAGGGTGCCCACCCCGATGCCGGCCACCGCGATGCCCAGCGCGGTGGTGCGCTTGACGGCGAACCAGCCGCCCACCGCAGCCACCATCGGCACGTAGGCGCAGGCCACCCCCATGCCCACCCCCAGCGCGTAGGTGACGTACCCCAGCCACAACCGGTCCACCTGGGAGGTGGCCAGCAACCCCACCACCATGCACACCGCCCCCACCAGCAACACCCGCCGGGGTCCGATGCGATCCGCGATGCGGCCGGAGAACACCCCGATGGCGAAATACAGGAACGTGGTGATGGCGAAGAAGAAGCTGGTGGAGGCCCGGCCGCTGCCGAACTCGTCGGCCATCGGCTTGAAGAAGGCGCCGAAGCTGTAGGCCACCCCGAACACCGTGAACGTGGACAGGAACGTGGCCGCCACCGTGGGCCACCCCGCCCGGGAGTCGATCAGTGAGGCCGGTCCGGGGTCCGCCGCGGTAGCGATCGGTGTGGCTTCGGTCTGGGGCACGTCGCGGACCTTAGGCGCGCCCAGCCCGCGCCCGCGCCGGGTTCGATGCTGGGCGGCGCTCAGCTCTCCCATGTCCGCAACAACGCCAACTGGCGGGTGGTGGCCACCAACTTGCCGGTGGCGTCCCATAGTTCGCCGTCCTCGTCGAGGAATCCGCCGGCGGCGACCCTGGTGCGGAACCAGCCCTGCACCCAGCCCGGTTCGGGGCGGCTGAAGAGGTGGGTGGTCAGCTGCACCGTGGGGGTATGGACGGCGCCGCGACCCACCGCTTCGAACAACGAGGGCGGCATCCCATCGGAAAACATCAGCAGGGCCAGCGGATCCGGTGCCCGCCCGGCGGGGTGACGCATCCAGCCGTGCAGCTCCGCCCGGCCGCTGGGTTGTCCCACGATCCAGCCGGTGTCGGGATGGAAGCGCAACTCCAGCCGCTCATGCAACCGGATGACCATCCCCTCGGCCTGGTTGATCAGCTCGCTGGGTAGGCAATCCTCCGGCGAGGGCATCGGGGGAGGAGCGGCCAACTCCGCGGCGTAGCACTGTGGCGGCGCGTCCAACAGGGTGCCGAAGGTGGCCACCGCGTGCACCCGTTCAATGTCGTCTTGGACCAGCCGAACCGACGCCGAGCTCTGGCGACGACCGGCCCGCAACACCTGCACCTCGAGGCGGGCCTCACCGAAACGGGGTGGGGCCAAGTAGGTGGCGGACACCGTCAGCGGGTCGGGTTGGGTCACCACCTGGCCCATTGCCCGGGTGACCAAGGCCAGTAGGTACCCGCCGTGAGGGTTGCCCCGCACGTCCCACCCCTCGGCGATGTCGGCCACGAAACACCCGTCGCCGTTCGCCTGCAATGCCAGGGCGTCATCGAAGCTGGTGCCAGGGGTGGGGTCGGTACGGCTCACGGCGGGGGACCGTAGCGCGACCGCCCCTGCCGGCTCTCAACCGGTGGCAGCCCACTGGGCCAGATCCACCTCGGCGGGCATGGGGGCGAACAACACTTGCGCCGGCCCCTCCACCGTCCGGGTGAGGTGCCCCTTGCCGCCCATGTCATCGGCCAGGAAGCATTGCCCGGGACCGAAACGGCGGGCGGTACCGTCGCTGGTGGTCACCTCCAACGTGCCGGTCAGGATCACCACGATCTGGCGGCGGGGGGCCTGGTGCCAAGTCTGATCGAGGCCCTCGGGCAGCTCGGCGAATTGCACGGAGGGCGAAACGTAACGGTTCGACGCCCGGATCAGGTGCCCCTGGGGATCGTGGCGGGCGTGGGGTAGGTCGATTTCGAGGTCCTCGAAGACCGACCCGCCTTCGGTGGTGGTGTGAAACCGGGTGAGGCGCATACCGCACCGTACCCAAACCGGGAGCCGAGGTCCGATCAGCTCGCGTCCGGGGCGGCCTCCAGCGCCAACGGGAGCACCCACCGGACCACGTCCTGCGCGACGACCTCGAGCTGGCGGCCGTCGGTTGCCAGGCCATGAAGGGTTTCCGCCGGCCGCGACGCGTCACCGGCCCGACGGCGTAGGTCCCGGGCGAAGCGCAACATTTCCTCGATGCGGTCCTCGTCCCATCCCCGCCACGCCGGACGGGCCCGGAGCCGGTTGGCCAACACCTCGTCGGCGGCGTCCAGGGCCAGATAGTGGATGGCGCTGAACAACGCCCGTTCCGGCAGCGGTTCGAGTTCCTCCGGTACCACCGTGCCGCACAGCAGCACCGGACGGCCGTTCTGTCCGATCATGGCCGCCAGCCGCAACCATCGGGCCCGAAAAGCGCGTACCCCGCCGGTTTGGTGGGCCAGGCGGGGTTCCCACAGGACGTCTTGTTCGAGGGTGATCACCCGTTGGTGCAGCAGCCGGGCCACCGCCGCCGCCACCGTGGATTTGCCCACGCCGCTGGGGCCGGTAAGGCACAGCAGCGGCAGACACCGAAACGGCCGATCGGCGTGGCAGTGCCCGCAACGCAGCGCCGTGACGGGCCCCGGAGCGCGGGTCAGGCTCCGGTCCAGCTCACCGCAACGGTCACAGATGGTGGGGTCGATCATCGCTCCCCGGCGCCGATCCCGCGTGTCGTGCTCGTGCGTGGTGGCTGTGGGTCGTGGCTGTGGGTGGGGTTCAGTCGAAGAGGGATTCGAGGAAACTGCGCTTGCGATGCCCGGACTTGCTGTGGGACCCGTACGGCGGTGGCGAATCCCGGTAGCCGCCGCGGGACGGAGCGGGGGAGTCCGCATACCGGGGGGCCCGGTCTTGGCCCGCGGGCGGCTGGTACGGCGGAGGGCTCTGGGCGCTGCTGTTGAAGCGGTTCTCGGCGGCGACGATGGATTCAAGTTCACCGGCGTCAAGAAACACGCCCCGGCAAAGGGTGCATTGTTCGATGTGCACGCCTTCTCGATCAACGGTTCGCATCTGTACCTGGCACTTGGGGCAATTCACAACAGCTACGCTACCGGGGTCCGGCACCCTTCAACGGCGGGCGAGCCCATAGCCCCCCAATGCCCCAGGTGAGGCCTGAGCCCAGTGGAGCCATCGTGAGCCAACTCCGAATCGAGGGCGTGGTGTCCTGGCCGGCGGAGGTGGCTGAGCGTTACCGCACCGAGGGGTACTGGCGCGGCGCCACTCTGGGACGGCTGTTGCATGATGCGTCGTTGCGTCATGGGCCAATCGTGGCGCTGGTTGACGCCGCGGTGCGTCTGACCCATGAACAACTGGATCAACGGGTGGCGGCGCTGGCGGCACGGCTGTTGGACCTGGGCCTGCGTCGCGGTGATCGGATGATCGTGCAGTTGCCCAACTGTTGGCAGTTCGTGGTGCTGACCATGGCCTGCCTGCGAACGGGGGTGGTGCCGGTGATGGCGTTGCCGGCCCATCGGCGAATCGAGCTGACCCATCTGCGGGACCTGGCCGACGCCGCCACCATCGCCATACCGGGAAGTACGGTTGCTGATGGCGGGGCGGGTTTTGACTATCAGGCGTTGGCCCGGGAGTTGGGCTTCACCCGGGTGTTGGTGGTGGACGGGCTCATCCACACCCACAACCAGGACCTGACGGCGCTGTGTGACCCACCCACAACCGCGCTGGACTTCCACGATGGCTGTCATCCCCAAGATGCGGCGGTGTTCCTGCTGTCCGGCGGTACCACCGGGCTGCCCAAGTTGATCGTGCGCACCCATGATGATTACGCCTACAACGCCATGGCCGCCGCCGAGGTGTCCGGTATCAACCACGACAGCGTGTATTTGGTAAGCCTGCCGGCGGGGCACAATTTTCCGCTGGCCTGCCCCGGCATCTTGGGCACGCTCCTTGCCGGTGGCCGGGTGGTGATGGTCCCCTCCCCGGAGCCGGTGCGCTGTTTCGCCACCATTGCCGCGGAGGGGGTCACGCACACCGCGGCGGTTCCCGCGGTGGCCGGTCGTTGGATGGACCACGTCACGGACCCTACCAACGGGTATGGTCGCACGCAGTTGGCGTCGTTGCAGGTGTTGCAGGTGGGTGGGGCCCGGTTGGCGGACGAACTGGCCCGCCGGGTACGCCCGGTGCTGGGTACCCAACTGCAGCAGGTGTTCGGCATGGCCGAGGGCTTGTTGAACTACACCCGGCTTGATGATCCCGATGACATCGTGTGCGGCACCCAGGGCAGGCCGCTGAGCCCCGCCGATGAGGTGCGCCTGGTTGACGACCAGGACCAAGACGTACCTGATGGTACGGTCGGGTCGCTGCTGACCCGGGGGCCGTACACACCGCGGGGCTATTTCCGGGCGCCGGAGCACAACGAACGGGCCTTCACCGCGGACGGTTGGTATCGATCCGGTGATCTGTGCCGGCGGGTGTCGGGCGGCTACCTCATCGTGGAGGGCCGGGACAAGGACATGATCAACCGGGGCGGGGAGAAGATCTCCGCCGAAGAGGTGGAGAACCTGATCTACGCCCTGCCGGCGGTGCGTCAGGTGGCGGCGGTGGCCATGGCCGACGCGGCGCTGGGTGAACGGGTCTGTGTCTATGTGGCGTTGCGGCCCGGTGCCACCGTCACCTTGGAGGAGATCCGGGAATCGATGCAGGCCGCCGGGGTGGCCCGCTTCAAGTTGCCCGAGCACCTGGTGGTGGTGGAGGAGTTGCTGGTAACCAAGGTCGGCAAGGTTGACAAGAAGGCGTTGCGGGAGGACCTGGCCGCCCGACTGGCCGACGCGGGTCAGTGACGGGGGTAGAACAACCCCACCACCACCACCGGCACGATGCCCAGGAAGGCCATGGCGAAGAACGTGTGGTCATAGCGCTCGAAGGGGATGGGCTGCTCGTTGCCCAACAGCGCCACCACCATGGCGATGCCCAACCCGCCGCCGAGGTTGCGCACGGTGTTGAACGTGGCGTTGGCCTCCCCGAAGGCGTCGGGGTTCACCCCTCGTAGGGCGGCGGCATTGAGTGGGGAGAACGTCAGCCCGAAGCCCATGGAGAACAAGATGGTGGCCGGCAGGAACCCGGTCAGGTAGTGCGGCTCGGGCCCGAAGCGCCACACCATCCACAGCAGGGACAGGATCGGGAACACGGAGCCGATGGTGATCAGCAGGCGCGGGCCGTGGCGGTCAGCCAACCGTCCGGCGATCACGCCCACCACGGCGGAGGCGATGGGACCGGGGGTGATGGCGATGCCGGCCTTCAGCAGCGAGTAGCCCCAGATCTGGGTCAGGAACAGTGGCCATACCAGCCAGATCGACAGCCCCATCATCGACATGAACACGTTGGCCAAGTTGGCGGACCACACGGTGCGGACCTTGAAGATGCGCAGGTTCAGCAACGGGGCCGGGTGGCGCAACGAGCGCAGCAGGAACAACGGGAACAGCACCGCCACCCCGGCCAAGCAGCTCAAGATGGCGCTGCTGGTCCAGCCCCACCGGGGTCCTTGGATGATGGCCAGCGCCAGAAGCATAATGGCGCCCGTACCAAGTGGTATGCCCAGGAGGTCCATGCGGCCGGTCACGGTGGTGCTGCGGGATTCCACCAGCAACCGGGGTCCGACGATCAACACCACCGCCACCACCGGCACGGTCAGCAGGTACACCACCCGCCAACTACTGATATCCACCACCACCGCGGACACGCTCGGCGCCAGCGCGGCCCCCGCGGAGCCGGTGGCGGCCCAGGTGGCCACGGCCGAGGTGCGTCGGCTGGCGGGGAACAACGGCAGCACCAACGCCAATGAGGAGGGCACCATCAACGCCCCGCCCAGGCCCTGCACCACCCGTCCGGCGATGAACAGTTCCGCCAACGGCGCGGCAGCACACAGCAGGGACCCGGCCAGGAACACCAACACGCCCAGGTTGAAGATCCGCCGTCGCCCCAGCTGATCCGCCAGCCGACCACCCAACACCATGAACGAGGCCAACGCGATGCTGTAACCGGACAACGCCCAGGCCAACGTGGTGCGCGGCGTGGAGGAGAAGTCCTGCTCAATGGAGGGGAAGGCGATGTTGGTGCCGGTCACGTTGATGGAGGTCAACATGAACGCCGACGCCACCACCGCCAGCGCCCACCAGGTGCGTCGGGGCACCGATTCCAGCGCTTCCCGGGACGCTGCGGGGACCTGAACACCTGTTGCCGGAGGTGTTCGCAGCGCGCTCATGGTCGGGTCCGCGTTCGGGGCATCGTGCGCACCGTAGCGGCCCGGTCCCGCCGTGACCCCCCGCTGTGACATCGGCCATCGACGGATATCGACCACCGCCGTGGCGCGCCACCACCGCGCCGCCGCCACCTACCATCCCGCCGTGGCCAACTATCAGACCCTGACCCTGGAACGTGATCCCGCCCGGCCGGAGGTGCTGCACGTCTGGCTGGACCGTTCCCAACGCCGTAACGCCGTGAACGCCCGCATGATGAGCGAGGTGGGGGACGTGTTCGAGTCGCTGCAACGCGACTTCGAGACCAAGGTGGTGGTGCTCGGCGGTCGTGGCCTGTCGTTCTGTTCGGGCGCGGATCGGAAAGGGGACGATCAGCCGCTCGAGCCGCCCCGCAGCGAGCGCGAGGTCCGCTGGCGGGCCCATCTGGGACGCCGCGCCGCCCGGGCCATTGAGGATTGTGACATCCCTACCGTGGCTCGCATCCAGGGCCACGCGGCCGGCGGTGGGTGCGTGTGGGCGCTGTCGTGCGATTTCCGGGTGGCGGCCACCGACGCCGTGTTCTGGTATCCGGAGGTGGAGTTGGGGGTGCCGCTCACCTGGGCCGCCACGCCCCGGCTGTTCCAGGAGATCGGCATGGCCCGGGCCCGTCAGATGATCATGCTGTGCGAACGGGTGGACGGGGTACGGGCCGAGCAATGGGGTTTGGTCCACGAGGCGGTCGCCCCTGACCAACTCGATGCGGCCACCGAACGCTGGGTGGAGCGGTTGCTGGCCCTCCCGGCCACGGCGCTGCACATGACCAAGACCCAACTGCGGGGCTACAACCGGGCCTTCGCGCAGGGTGATGTGTCCGAGACCGACGGTGACCAGATCGAACTGGCTCGACACGCCCCCAGCGCTATGGGCCGATTTGCCGCCCCGTTCTGAATCTAGGTCTGAGCGGGGGTTCGGCCCGTCCCGCCTAGGTGCTCTTACACAATTCTGATTATTGTTCCCGCGTTATGCAGGCGGATGTATCGGTAGTCATTCCGACTTGGAACCGGCGGACGGTTCTGGCTCGGACAGTCAACAGCGCGCTGGCTCAACGCGGCGTGAACGTCGAGGTCATCGTGGTGGACGACGGTTCTGCCGATGACACCGCCACCGCGATGGGGGCGCTGGCGGATCGGGGCGTGCGGCTGATCCGTCACGAACAGAGCGTGGGGGTGGCCGACGCCCGCAACGCCGGGTTGGCGGTGGCCACCGCGCCCTGGGTGGCGTTCCTGGACGACGATGATCTGTGGTCCCCGGACAAGCTGCGTTGCCAATTGGATGTCGCCGGCACTGCCAGGCCGGATGGTTCAACCCCCCAATGGGTCTGCAGCGACGCGGTGCTCATCGACCAGTTCGACATGCTGATCGGTTGGGCCCCTGCTGGTGGCGAGGAGATCTCCCTGCGGGACCTGTTGCACGTCAACACCGTGCCCGGCGGGGGCTCGGGGGTGCTGGTCCGCCGGGATCTGCTGGACCGTGCCGGTGGCTTTGACGGGCGGTACTTCGCCTCGGACTGGGACATGTGGATCCGCTTCGGCTTGGAAGGCGGTGCCGTGGCCGTGGCCCGCCAGCCCCTGTTGGCTTACCGGGTTTGGCGAACCTCAGCTGATGAGGCCCGCCGCAAGAACACCAAGACCGGGCACATCTCCAGCCAGTTCGAGCGTTTGGGTCCCGCCTGGCAGGAGGTGATGGCCACCCACGGCCCCGCCGCCCGGCAGCTCGGCGCCAGCGATGACCTGACCCCGATGCATCGTTATGTGGCGTACCGGGCGATGTACGGGCGCAGTTTCGGCCTCGCCGCGCAGAGTTACCGTGAAGTGGCGCGGATCAACCACAGCCGCCGCGCCGCTCTTTTGGTCCAGGTGGTGGGCGTGGCCGGGCCGGCGCTGCTGCCGCTTTGGGCCTGGCGCAACCGGCGGCTGGTTCCGGCCGCGGTTCGCCAAGAAGCGGAGCGATGGTTGGGTGAACTGGGTAACTCCCCGTCTCCGGTTGCGTCCATCAACCAGCAGACGGCGGTGTCCCAGCCCGCGGCGATGGCGGCTGATCACTGAGCGTCCCACACCCACCCGCGGTGATCTCCCCGGTGTTCGATCGGGGTGGCGAGCTCAGACCGGGCGCACCGGCGCTCCCGGCCATTGCGGGCCCACGTTGCGGGCCAGCCAGGACGCCAGGGTGGCGTTGAGCTGGGCCGGGCGTTCTTGGGCCATCCAGTGCCCGCTGTCGATCACGTGCTCGGTCAGATCGGTGCAGAACTGCCGCATCGGCTGGGCCAGCGAGGACCGTACCGTCTCGCAGGTGTAGTCATAGGTGGCGGCCACGAACAGCACCGGCAGGTCCAACCGGCCCTGGTTGCGTGATTCGGCGGTGTACTCGGCGTTGGCGGCGTGATTGCGGTAGTACGCGTTCGGCCCCCGGAACCCGTTGCGGCTCAATGACTCGGCGTAGATGGCCAGGTCTCCCGCCGTCACCACGTCATGATCGGCGGGGAGATCCGGCGCGGCATCGGCGCCACCGAACCAACCCCCGTTGCGGCGCACCACCGCCGTACCGGTCGGTTTGCCCTGACCACGGGGGTTTCCCTTGCGGAACAGCGCTTTGGCCACGTTGTAGGGGTTGGCGTCCATCACCTCGGTGGCCCGGTCGAAATCCTCTTCGTAGTGGGCCATGTAGTCCCACTGACCCAGCGGATACTCGTCGGTAGGGTAAACGGTGCGGTCCACCAGGCTGACGATGTGCTCAAGGCCCAGTTCAATGGTGCGGTAGGGCACGCACAGGCTGGCCACCGCGGCGCAGCGTTCAGGGTGGTGGCTGGCCAACGCCCATACGGTGGGGCTGCCCCAATCGTGTCCCACCCAGACCGCCTGTTCGGCGCCGAGCCCGTCGAGCAACGCCACCATGTCCGCCACCACGTCACGCTGGCTGTAATCGGAGAGCTCGGGGTACACGGTGGAGCCCCCGTAACCCCGCATGTCCGGTGCTATCGCCCGAAAGCCCAGCCCGGCAAACACCGGCAGCTGATGGCGCCAACTGAGCGAGAGCTCCGGCCAACCGTGCACGAAGATCAGCAACGGGCCGTCCTCCCGGCCCGCTGCCAGATACCTGGTGGTATGGGTACCAGACGGTGTGGTATGGGACTGGGTGTGGCTGGTGATGGAGGTATCGAAGGTCATGAGCGGCTTGGGTCCTTCGGGTTCAGAGCAGCTCGCCGGCCTGGTAGGCCCGCAGCGCTTCCTGCAGGCCGTTGGCGGCGATGAACTTGTTGATGGTCCGCACCGACGGTGACACGTGGGCGATGGCGTCGATCTCCGCGCCTTGCATGATGGCGTTGCGGAACCCGGCCAGCTCCTGGCTGCGGTTGATGGCCTGTTTCTGCAGGGCCAGGATGTCCTTGGGGGTGCGGGCCACCCGGGCGGCGTAGGCCTCGGTGGCGGCATCGATCTGATCCGCGGGAAAGGCCCGGTTGAACAGGCCCCATTCGGTGGCCTCGGCGCCGGTGATCATCATCCCGGTGGGGAAGAACATCTCCTTGGCCTTCTTCGGGCCCACGAACCAGGTCCAAAACGCCGACACGTACCCTGCTCCCAACGGCAGCTGCGGCGTGCCCACCTTGCAGTCCTCGGTGACGTAGGTGATATCACAGATGGCGGCCAACTGCGTCCCGCCGGCCAAACACACCCCATGCACCTTGGCGATCACCGGCAACCGCAGATCCCAGATGGCCAACCATCCCTTCAGCACCTGTTCCAGCCAGTCGCGATCCCCGGTGACCCCGCCGCCGATCTTGTTGCCGCCGGTCAGGTCATAGCCCGAGCAGAACCCCCGACCGGCGCCGGCCACCACCGCCACGTGCACCGCCGGGTCGGCCTCGGCCTGGCGCAGCGCATCGAGGAGCTCGCGCTGCAGGTCCGCGGTGATGGCGTTGAGTTTCTCGGGGCGTTGCAAGGTGACATGCGCCAC
>JBJXFH010000212.1:0-3632 GCA_046155365.1 Acidimicrobiales bacterium
CCCGTGAAGCTGCAGGCCCGCCAACTGGACGTCGCCGATGATGACGAGGTGCAGCAGCTGTACCTCTCCCGGGGTTGGACCGACGGGCTGCCGATCATCGCCCCCACCGCGGCCAAGGTAGAGGCCATGCTGGCGTTCTCCGCCTTCCAACCGGACCAGGTCATCGGGGTGGAAACGGTCAAGGCCCGCCCCCTCACCGCGGAGAAGGTGGCGGTGAACGCGGTGCTGGCGGGGTGCCATCCCCCGGATTTCCCGGTGGTGGCCGCCGCCATTGAGGCCCTGTGCCGGCCGGAGTTCCTGGTGCATGGGGCCACCGCCTCCACCGGGGGGTGCGCCGTGCTGTTGGTGGTGAACGGCCCGGTCCGCCAGCAACTGGGCATGTCCTCCGCCCATTCGGTGCTGGCGGGGCCCGACCGGGCATCGGTCTGCATTGGACGGGCGGTGCGCCTGGTGTTGCGCAACCTGCTGGAGGTCCGACCCGGTGAGCTGGACCGCTCCACCCTGGGCCACCCCGGCAAGCTGTCGTGGTGCATGGCCGAAGACGAGGAGGGTGGCGCCCCCTGGTTGGCGTTGGGAGCCGAGCGAGGCATGCTGGCGGACGTGTCCTCGGTGACCGCCTTCGCCGCTTCCGGGCCCCGCCAGCTGATGAACGAGTGGACCACCGATCCCGTCGAGGTCCTGGCCACCGTCATCGCCGAGATCAAGGCCACCATGCTGCACTACTCCATCTGGGCCGGGAACTACGCGGTGGTGTTCCCCACTCAGCTGCGGGCGGTGTTCCATGACGCCGGCTGGTCCAAGGCCGACATCCGCCAGCACGTGTTCGAACACGCCCGGGTCCGCCGCACCGACTGGGAAGCGGTGGGCAAGGCCGCGGTGGTCACCGACAAAACCCGTCACTACGAGTACCCCGCCCTTCGTCGCCCCGAGGATCTGCTGATCATCGCCGCCGGTGGCGAGGCCGGCGGGTTCGCCGCGGTGATCCCCCCGTGGCTGGGCCCGAAATCCTCCGCGGTGACCGTCGCCGTGGGCGCGTGCGTTGATTGCTGAAAGCGACCGAACCATGCCCGATCACCAGCCCGATCACCAGCCCGATCAACCGCGGTCCGGCTTCACGGTTCTTGACCCCAGCTTCGAGGAGGACGCGGCCGCGGTGGAGCTGCCGGCCCGTCCCACCAGCCTGGCCGGCAAGACCGTGGGCTTCATCTCCAACGGCAAAATGAACACCCGGCCGTACTTCGATCACCTCGAACGCCTGCTGAAAGAGGAATGGGGCGTGGCCGAGGTGGTCCGGCGCACCAAGTCCAACTACTCCGCCCCCGCCCAACGAGAGCTGATGGACGAGGCCGCCGGTTGGGCCGCGCTGTTTGCCGGGGTGGGTGATTGAGGCAGCTGCTCCTCGTGCAGTTTGCACGACGCAGTGACCGGTGAACTGGCAGGTGTGCCCTCCGTAGGGGTGATGACCACCGCTTTTGTGGACGGCGCGGAGCTGATGGCCCGGGCCCTGGGGGTGGCCGGCTACCAATTCGCCGTCATCGCCCACCCCATCTCCTCCATCAGCGATGAAGAACTGGCCGAGCGGGCCCGAGCCACCCTCGCCCAAGCCGCAACCCTGCTCCTCGCCCCCGGACCGCCCTGAACAACCAACGCTGGAACGAACCGGGTCTGGACGCGCCAAACCCCCGAGCCCGGAGGGGTTGGGCTCAGGGGTTTGACTTGCGTACCAACTTAGCGGGCGTGCAGAACCGTCAAAAATCGAATCGGTGGGTCATTCGTCACCCGATTGCTCGCTGGGGATCGTCCCGTCCCACACCAGCTTGGCGCCCTCGTGTCCGGTGCGGAACATCCAGATCGAACCCAACACACCGAGCACCACCGCAGCCACCGCCAGCGCGTGACCCGCCCACCCTAAGGCCCCACTGGCCCCCGTGGAGTGCGATCCTCGGCGGCGGGCACCCACCATGGCCACCGTTGAGGACCCCACGAGCAGCGCCGCGAACACCAGTACCAACGTCTGGGTGGCCTCGCCCAACGACTGGTGGTCCTCGATGTCGATCTCCACGCCCTGATCCTCCAGCAGGTTGTCGAACTGCTCGCCGGATTGGGTGGCCATGACCGTCACCCCGACCAACACCACTGAGGCCACGATCAACACCGGCCCGAACGCCTGACGCCACCGTGGCCGAAGCGCTACGGCGATGGCGGCCAGTGCCAGCAGCGGCATCAGCACCAGCGGGGTGTGCACAAACAGGGGATGGGCCGGGAGATCAAAGACGGATTCCACCGGCGCGGACCCTAGCGGAGCCTCCCGCCGTCCTGGCGGCACCTAACCGCCCGCCGGGTTCGGGGCTGGCCGCGGCCAAAGTCGCGCTGCGCCGCCCTAACCTCAAATGGAACCTCACCTTCGATGCCGGCGGCCCGTCGCCCGCACAATCTGGCCTAGTGGAGTTATTCGTGGCTCATCGCATTCGTCCCCTCGTCCATGTCGCGGTAGTCGGCGTGTTGGCTCTGGCCGCCGCCGCCTGCTCCGGTGATGACGCCACCGACGGCGACACCGCCACCGAGGACACCCAGGACGCCATCGAGATCCCGGCCAGCAGCACCGCCGGTGCCGATGGCTCCACCACCGTCAGTGACGGGTCCGGTGGGGGTACGGCCACGAGCGCCGACACCACCGCCGGCGGCAGCGGCACCACCACCGATGATTCCTCCGCCACCTCAACGGGGCCCGGTGCCAGCACCACCACCACCGGGACCGCGGCGGCCAGTGAGACCACGGTGAGCCTCAAGGAATGGAGCCTGACGCCCGCCGCCACCACCTTCAAGGCCGGCCCGATCACGTTCACCATCACCAATGACGGGTCCTCAACCCACGAGTTCGTGGTGATCAAGGGCACCTACGAGACCATGCCCCAGTCCTCCATCGGCGCGGTGTTGGAGGACCAGCTGCCGGCCAACGCCGTGATCGGACGGGTGGATTCACTGCGCTCCGGGGAAAAAGGGGTGCTCAGCGCGAACTTTGCCGCCGGTCCTTACACCCTGCTCTGCAACATCGCGGTGGGCCCCAACAGCCATGCCGGTAAGGGCCAGCGCCAGAACATCACCATCGCCTGATCACCAACTCCCACGGGCCGCGTTTGCCTGCTGTTAGCGCAGCGCCTGGCGGTGATCGGGGTGGGCGATGGAACGGAAGGCATCGGCCCGGGCGGACCCGGCCAGGCCCCGCACGTCGATGCGGCCGAACTCGGTGACCACCACGTCAGCCAGGTAGCTGGGCAGCGTGGTAGGGCTGGGGGGCTCGATGCGCGTCACGATGCGGGAGATCCGCCCGCCACCGGCCACCGCCCGCAACGCCAGCACCGACCGCCCGCCACTGGCCAGGTTGGCCCCGAAGCCGAAATCGGGGGCACCGCCGGGACCGGAGATGAGCGTGCCGGCCACCATCTCGGAGTTGGCCGACCCGTCCAGCGCGATCTCCACCGTGGAGTTGAGCGCCACGAACCGGGGTAGCGCGGCCAGCTCGGCGGCGCCGTGGGTGAGGTTCGGGGGGCCCATCAACACGGCCGGGTTGCGGTGGATCCAGGCCCGCATCCGGGGGGTGCACACCACCTCGCCAGCCACCATGATGCCCT
>JBJXFH010000214.1:0-35190 GCA_046155365.1 Acidimicrobiales bacterium
AAGCTGGACGTCCACTCCAGAGCGCAACTCGCCGCCCGAGCCAGCATCCAGGGAGCCGAGGGTGGCGAGGGTGGCGAAGGTGCCGCGGGTAACGAGTAGAACAGGGCGACAGTGATCGGGGACAACGTCAGGGGTGGCCGGTGGAATTGGGGATCACGCTCGACTTCGGGCAAGACGGCGACCGGCTCGATGAGCGCTTCGAGCGCTTCCAGTCGTTGATCGACACCGCTCAGCGCGCCGGCTTCGGCATGTTGTCAACCGGCGAGCAGCATCCGACCAACGGCGCCTATTTCCATTTGCCCGCACCGCTGACGGCGCTGGCCAGCTTCTCCGGTCGGACCACAATGCGCCTCGGAACCGGCGTGCTGCTGTTGGCGGCGTGGAACCCGTTGCGCCTCGCATACGACGCCGCGGTGCTCGATCAGCTCAGCGGCGGACGACTCACGTTGGGCATTGCCGCCGGCAATCCGCCGACGTGGGCTCGCTTCGGGGTGAGCGGGGAGCGCCTCGCTGATCGGCTTGACCAGACCGTGCAGGCCCTCAAGGCCGCGTGGTCCGACGGTGCCCATGAGGGTGACCTGGTGGCCTTGGGCGGGCCGCTGCGCCCGCTGCCGTTGCAGGCCGGTGGTCCGCCGGTCATCGTGGGCGGCCTGGCTGGTCGGGCGTTGCGGCGGGCGGCAGAGCTGGGGGACGGCTGGTTCGCTGCCACCAACTACCAGTTCGAGGGCCAGATCCGCCCGGCAATCGCCCGGTATCGCGGCCACTGCGACCGTGCCGGCCGTGAACCCGGTGCGATCATGGCCAACCGGCTGGCGGTGGTGGTGGACACCACGGCGGAGTTGGCCGAGGCCGCCGCCCCCGCCGTTGGGTTGTTGCGCTTGTACGCCTCCTTCGGCACCATCCGTCACCCCGATGGCAGTCCGATCGACGGGGCCGACATCACGCTGGGCAGCGCCTTGTTGCGTGATCTGGCGCTCATTGGTAACGCAGCCGAGGTGGGCGAGCAGTTGGCGGCCTACCGTGAGGCCGGCGTCACCCATCTGCAGCTGCGGGTGCAGCCCGCGGGTGTTCGCAGCGAAGCCGCACTCCGAACGCTCGAGCTGCTGGGGATGCAGTCTGCCCGATAGAGGCGCTCGCGGGTATCGCGGTATCGACCATCAAGCCTGGGTGATCGGCGCCGCTCCTCGTGCATACCAATTGGTATGGAGGTGGCGGCGGCAACGAACCGTTGGTTTCAGCTGGCAGGGGGAGTGGCGGACAGCGCTTCGAGACAAAACTGGATGAGCTCGTTGTTGGTCATGGCCGCACCCTCCGCCCCGAGACGCGGACCGGTGGGCTCGGCGGCCACCAGCGCGGTGGCCTCGGCCCGTAGGTCCGCCACCATCTGGTTGCCCTCGGGGTCGTGACGATCGAGGTAGCCGATGACCCGCGCCGCGTCGGGCACACGACCATGGGTGGCCCACCAATGGGCGATGGCGGACAACAACCAATACTGATAATTGGTCACGCGTACCTCGTGCATCCGCACCAGCGCGTCGTGGAACAGCCGCGGGGGGTCGGTTTCGCCGGCGTCAGCGGCCCGTACCGCGAGGAATCCCAACGTCCCGGCCTCGATAGACCGTAGCCCTGCCGCTGATGCCCGGGCGAGCGAGTGGCGCCATTCCTGCAGGGCCAACTGCCGCTCGCCCACGGCCCACGCCGCCAGCCCGCTGTGGCCCGTCAGCATGGCATCGACGGCGGTGTTGTGCAGTGGCGCGAACCGGGCTCGGGCGTGGGCCACCACCCCCGGCGCCCGTTCGGGTTCGGTTGCGGCGATGGGGTGGATGAAGCCGGCGATGAAGGCGTTGGGAAAGTTGATCGAACCCGCAGCGGCGGCCTGTTTGGCCTCGGCGTCAGCGATGAGCGCCTCGTCTTTGCGCCCGCCGTACCAGGCGGCGCCACAAACAGCCCACCAGGCGACGGCCGCCGCATTGTGATCACCGCGGGGAACGGCCTCCACGGCGCGTCGGCCGAGCTCGGCGGCGCTCCTGGTGTCACCGGTGAGGGCCAGGTCCCACGCGGCCGCGGCGGCCAGGACCAACGGGTCGGGTGCGGTCAGCGCCGCCAACCGTCGAGCGGTCCAGCGCTGGTGCTCCTCAATGACCCCGGTCCAGCAGTACCAGAACGTGGCCGTCACAATGGCGCTGGCACGTTGTTGGTCGTTGGTGGCCTCGGCATGGTCCAGCGCAGCCCGCAGGTTGTCCCATTCCCGGCGGAACAGGTCACGTCCGGCGTCGAAGCGTTCGCCTTCCCACCAGTCACGGGCCTGGCGGGCGACATCGAGGTAATGGGTCAGGTGCCGGTCCCCCAGGGCGCTGGTGAGGCCCCGCGCTGCCAGCCCCTCGGCGCCGAACACCCGCAACGTTTCCAACAGCCGCAGGCGTAGTCCATCGCCCACCCGTTCGGTTTGGACCATGGAGCGGTCGATCAACCCGTCGAGCCGGTCCACCACGTCGGCCCGGTCAATGCCGTCACCGCCGCAGATCTGCTCGGCGGCGCCATGGTCGAAGGAGCCGGCGAACACGCTGAGCCGATCGAAAAGCCGTTGCTCGTCCTCGCTGAGCAGGCGGTAAGACCATTCGATGGTGGCGTGGAGGGTCTCATGTCGGCGCCCGGGGGAGGGGTTCGCGCCGCCGCGGGCTGGTGGCGTGCGCAACAATCGGAAGCGGTCCCCCAGCCGCTCGGCGATATCGGTCAACGACGAGGCGCGCACCCGGGCCGCGGCCAACTCGATGGCCAGGGGGATGCCGTCCAGACGGGCACACAGCTCAATCAACCGGGGCCGCGCCGCATCAGACACGTCAAAGCCCGGATCGGCGGTGCGGGCCCGCTCGATGAACAGCTCGGCGGCGTCGAGGGCCGGGTCGAGCGGGCCCACCGGCCAGATCTGCTCGCCCGGTACCCGCAGCGGCTCACGGCTGGTGGCCAACACCGCAACGGAGGGCGCGCCCCGTCCCAGTGCCGCCACCAGGTCGGCCACTGCCGCGGTGACGTGCTCGCAGTTGTCGATGATCACCAGTGTCCGTAACCCGGCCAGGGCGTTCACGATGGACTGTCGCGGTGTGGAGCCGGGTTCGGCCGTGCAACCCAGCACTGCAGCCACCGCGTGCTCCACCGCCGAACCCTCAGCGAGTGGGGCCAACTCCACGAACCAGGCGCCGTCGGGAAACTCCGCCTGCAGCGCCGCCGCGATCTCGATCGTCAGCCGGGTCTTGCCCACACCGCCCGGCCCCACCAGGGTCACCAGGCGGCGTACTCCCAGCGCGGCGGCAACGTCGTGCACCTCGTGACGGCGACCCACAAAGGACGTGGCCGGCGTCGGCAGGTTGCCCACCCCCGCAGAAGATGAACGTAGCGGCGGGAACCCACCGGCAAGATCATCGGCGCGCAGCTCGAAGATCAGCTCCGGGCGGGACAACCCCCGCAGTCGATGCTCACCCAATGACGCCACCCGCACCCCCGCCGGCAGCTCGTCGCGGGCCAGTTCCTCCACCGCCAGGGACAGCAACACCTGCCCACCGTGCGCCACGCCCATCAGGCGGGCGGCACGGTTCAGCGCCGGGCCGAAGTAATCACCGTCACGCTCCTGGGCCACGCCGGTATGGATCCCCATACGCACCCGTATGGTCGCTCCGCCGGGCCACGGCTCGGCTTGCAGCGTTCGCTGGGCCTCCAACGCCGCCGCCATGGCATCTCCGGGGCGCCAGAAGGCCGCGGCGAACCCGTCCCCGGTGGTGGCGAACACGTAGCCGCGCTGCCGTTCGATGGCGGCGCGTACGATGGTGTCGTGGCGTTGCAGAGCCGACCCCATGATCTGTGGGTGCTGCTCCCAAAGCGTGGTGGAGCCTTCCACGTCGGTGAAAAGAAACGTCACCGTACCGGTCGGGTGGTCCTGCACCGGGCCAGTCTCTCACGACGCCGAAGGAGTGGGTTCACGTTCTGTTGAACCAACCATGCGGCGGGGTCGATGTGTGATTCGGCGTTCATGTGGATGGTCCTGGGCGCGAACGGTGAGATCCTGGACTTGGGCAATCGACGATCACCATACCCAACGGTTCGGTCCACCAGCGCCACCCCACCGATGAGGTGCGGTGTTCAGCCCAGCCGTTCCGCCAGCAACGCCGCCATCGTGGCGCCCAGTTCCCAGCAGGCGTCGGTGTCGGCGCGCGTCGGGGCGCCCCGCACCAGTACCGGTTGGTATGCCTGGCGCCAGCGCAGGCCGGTGGTGATCTTTTCGATGTCGCGCACGGCGCCAGCCACGTCTTCGTTGCCGTGCACGTAGAACCCGAACGGGCGCCCGCGGGTGGCATCCAAACATGGGTAATAGATCGTGTCGAAGAAGTGTTTCAAGGCGCCGGACATCGAACCCAGGTTGGCCGGAGTGCCCAGCACCAAGGCGTCGGCCGCCAGCACGTCGCTCACGGTCGCCCCCAGCGCCGGCCGGGCGATCACCTCGACTCCGCTGAGTTGGGGATCCCGGGCACCGTCGCGTACCGCCTCGAACATGGTGTGCAGCGCCGGGGATGGCGTGTGGTGCACGATCAGCAGGCGAGGGGCGGCAGGGCCCGTCACCACCGGGCCTCAGCCACCGGCTCGTTTGCGGAGATCGGGCGGGAACATACCGCGGGAGATGCAGAGGGCGCTCCAGCGTTGCAGGGCGTCAACCACGCTATCGAGGCGGTCACCGAGCCGGTCCACGATGTCCTGCTGGCCCCGGTCGGTGGCGGACTCGATCTCATCTCGCCGCGCCCGGCCGGCGACGGTCAACTGCGTCGCATCACCCTCGCCTTGGATCAGGCCATCAAGGCGCAGTCGGGTGAGAGCCGCGGCGGTGACGTCGGGACCCCAGGCCCGGCTGGTGCTGTACCCACCCAACTGGTAGCCGATCCACAGTTCGGTGAGGATGTTCATGCGCACCGGGTCCATCCCGGCCGCAACAAACGCCGCGGTATGGGTGTCGCCCCGGTGTTCCCGCAACGCGTGGCATGCCCGCCACAGTTGACCCACCGCGTCATCGGGCCAGCCCAACGCCCGCACCCCGCAAAACAACGGCCGGCCGGTCCCGTCCGCAGCGTCCACGGCCTCGCGCAGCAGCCCCGCCACCAGGACCACCTCCTCGGCGTCGGCGGGATCGATGACCCCGGCCAGGCTGGTGATGGTGCTGCGATCGAGCACCGACAAGATCTCGTCCCCGCTGATGGCCTGTTGGCCGGCCCGCATCTGTGCGGCGATGACGGATGGCTCGAACACCGCGAACGCCGAGGCGGCCACCAAGGGCTCCACGTTGCCCAGCACCGCGGCCCGGCCCCACACATAGGACGCGAAGAACGCCAGGTCCGCGGCCTCAGCCAGCGCCGCGGCCACCGACGGGGACCAGACCTGGTGCATGGCGATGGGCTCGAACGCATCACGCAGCCGCCGGGCCGGGCTGGCGTGGCGCACCACATCAGGCTCCGAGGTTCCCGCTGGCGGGGCAACGAACAGGGCGGCACGAACGGCGGCGTAATCCACCGGCGCAGCGTACCGAGCGGGATCAACCCGAACGAACAGCTCGCTCGCCGGCGCCCATCCAGGCCGGTCCGCGGGTTCGTCCAGGGGCCGTTACCATGCCCCGCCATGTCCAAGCTGAACGACGACCCCCGCATCGATCCCCGACTCAAGGCCCTCTTCGGCCGCATGCCCGTACTCAGTAGCCGCGAGATGCAAAGCCGGGAGCAGGTGCTGGCGGCCAACAGCACTGACAAAGCAATCGCCGGGCGGGCCGCGTTCGCCGCCTTTGCCGCCCGGGGCGACACCGAGGAGATCGCTCCCTCCACCGGGCTGCGCGTCACCGTGGAGACCTTCATCTCCCAGCCTGACGGCAACGAGATCAAGGTGCAGTTCTTCCGCCCCGAAGGTGAGCAGCCGCTGCCGTGCGTGTACTACATCCACGGCGGCGGGATGGCCACCATGTCCTGCTTCGATGGCAACTACCGGGCCTGGGGTCGGATGATCGCCAACAACAACGTGGCGGTGGCGATGGTGGATTTCCGCAACTCGGTGGTCGCCTCCTCCGCTCCCGAGGTGGCGCCGTACCCTGCCGGGCTCAATGACTGCGTGTCCGGCGTGGATTGGTTGATCGAGCACAGTGCCCGCTTGGGCATAGACCCCGGTCGCGTCATCATCGCGGGGGAAAGCGGCGGTGGGAACCTCACCTTGGCCACCGGACTTCGCCTGTTGCGGGAGGGACGCAGCGGGCTGATCGCCGGGTTGTATGCGTTGTGCCCGTACATCTTGGGGATGTGGCCCGATGATCGTTGCCCGTCCTCGGTGGAAAACAACGGCATCCTGATGGATCTGTACAGCAACTACGCCGCCATGGCCTATGGCATGGAAGCCTTCGAGGCCCGCGATCCGCTGGCTTGGCCATCCTTCGCCACCATTGATGATGTTCGAGGTCTGCCACCCACGTTCATCAGCGTGAACGAGTGCGATCCGTTGCGAGACGAGGGCATCAACTTCTACCGGTTGCTGCTGGAGGCGGGGGTGCCGGCCGGGTGCCGAACCGTGATGGGCACCATTCATGGCACGGAGATCTTCCCCATGGCATGTCCGGACATCAGCCGTGAAACCGCCCGTAGCATCGCCGGGTTCTGCCGGGGCGACACCCGCTAACTCCCCGATACGTCGGGGACCAGCAAATGCCCTGCCTGCAGGGTCAAAGGTTGCGGGGCAGGCGCCGATGAGACTCTGGTGAGGAGCCCAGGACCATGGCGCGCGCTGCGTACCCGACACACGACGATTCAGCGGCGGCTGATGGCGCTGAGCGTGGTGGGCGCCTTGCTGTTCGGGCTCAACCATCAGGTGGCGCGGGCGGCGCTCAACGATGCCGACGCCGCCGCCAAGAACCTTGCGGCCATCAGCGATGCGGTGACGGTGTCACAAAGCCTTGATGAGGTTCACGACGAGCTGCTGGGAACGGTCCGCTTGGCGTATCTGGATCTGGCCGAACAGGGCACCGAAGCAGACCTGAGTCAGTTCGGGAACGACATCGACGCCCTCGGTGAACGGTCGCGTGCGCTGCGGGTGGAACTGTCCACGCTCAGCCTGCCGACCGACCTTGCTGAGGAGGCGATCGCACTGATGGTCTCCTCCGAACAGGACGTGACTGACGCCCACCGGGCCATCGACCAAGTGATGGCGTCCTCGGGCGGTGACCGGCAGAACCTCCTCCGGTTCGAGACGGCCTCGGCGTCACGGGAGCAGGACATCAACGCGGCGTTGGCGGCCATGATCGCCCGCCGGGCGCGGGCCCGGGCGTTTGCCGCCGAGCAGACTGACCGTGAGCGTCAAACCCTGCTGCTGGGCTCGGCCATTGGGGCCATGGCCTTGTTGGCTTTGGGCTTCGGGGTGCAGCTCACCCTGACCCGGTCCATCCGGCGCTTGGGTTCCACGGCGGAGGCCATGGCGGGCGGCGATCTGGCGGTGCGGGCGGTGGAGCAAGGCCCCGGCGAGGTGCGGGAGCTGGCTCGTTCATTCAATAGCCTGGCCAACTCGCTGGCGACCATGATCCAGGGTTACGAGTCCGAGGCTGCTCGGGATGCGTTCGATTCCCGACTGGGCGAAGCGCTGGAAATGGCCGAGACCGAACACGAGACCTTCGCCGTGCTGGCCGAAGCCATGGTCGAGGTGGTGCCCGAGCTCCCCAGCGAGCTGCTGATGACCGACGGAACCCGGGCGTTGCTAGACCGGGTGGCCGAACACGGCAACGCCGGCCCCGCGGGCTGCGAGGTGGATTCACCGTCGGCCTGCGTGGCGGTACGACGTGGGGTGGTGGCCACCTTCGAATCCAGCCGAGCCCTGAACGCCTGCCCCCACCTGCGTGACCGGTCCGGTGGCGCCTGCTCCGCGGTGTGCGCCCCGATCACGTTCATGGGCCAAGCGCTGGGGGTGCTCCACGTGCGCTCGCCGGAGCATCGGATCCCTGACGCCACGCAACTGGCCGGGCTGCAAACCATGGCCACGCTGACCGGAGCCCGGGTCGGCACGCTTCGAGCCCTGGCCCAAACCAACAAGATGGCCATGACCGACCCGCTCACCGGGCTCAGCAACCGCCGCGACGCCCAGCCCCGGCTGATGCGCATGGTCGAACGCCACGATCAGGCGTCGCTGGTGATGGTCGATTTGGACCGCTTCAAGCTGCTCAACGACACCTTCGGCCATGACGCCGGTGACCGGGCGCTACGGGCCTTTGCCAGGACGCTGAACCAATCGGTGCGCGAGGTTGACGTGGTGGCCCGCTGGGGTGGCGAGGAGTTCGTGCTGGGCCTGCCGGGCCTCGATGCGGAGGGGGCCATTGCGGTGGTGGAGCGGGTGCAACTCTCCCTCGACGTGGCCGCCATGACCAGCGGGGCGCCCAGCTTCACCGCCAGCTTCGGGATTGTGGACCTGAGCCGGTCCCGTTTCTTCGACGAGCTCATCCGCCTCGCCGACCAAGCCCTGTACGAGGCGAAGAAGGCCGGGCGCAACTGCTACCGGGTCGCCAGTATCTCGAGCGCTGACGATACAAACAGCGAATCGGTTGGGGCGACGGACCGGCGCAGCTGAGCCCGGCGTTTCAGATCAGACCAAGTTGTTTGATCAGACCAATTGCAGGCCCTGGTACCCGTTCTCGGCGATCTCGTTGATGCGACGACGGAACCGGGGTGAACCGCCGTTGTACACCAGGTAACGGGTCTTGCCGTGTTCGTGGCCCTCCACGTTGGAGTTGTACCCGGTGAACCAGCTTTGAGCCTTGCGCATCAGCAACATGCCGTACATGGCGGACACGTGGGAAGTCCAGTCCGCTTCGGCCTCGGTGGTGGCCTCGACCCGGTTGAGGTTGTTGGCCTTCAGGTGTTGCAGCAACCCGCTCACCCAGTCCACGCCCATCTCGATGCCGCGGGGGAAGTTGGTGGAGGCCGAACCGCTCTGGGGTCCGGTGGGCATGATCATGTTGGGGAAGCCCTCAGTCATCATGCCCAGGAACGTGCTCGGCCCGTCCGCCCACTTGTCGCGCAGCTTCAGCCCGCCCACACCCCGGAAATCGATGCGGTCATAGGCCCCGGTCACGGCGTCGAAACCGGTGGCATACACGATGATGTCAAACTCGAAGTCCCGTTCCGTGGTGCGGATACCGGTTGGTGTGATGGCTTCAATCGGGGTGTCCTGCAGGCTGACCAGTTTCACGTTGTCCCGGTTGTAGGCCTCGTAATACCGGGTTTCCATCGGCACCCGTTGCACCCCGAAACCGTGGTCTTTGGGAATGAGCTTCTCCGCCACCACCGGATCGTGCACCCGGGAACGGATCTTGTTGGCGATGAACTCAGAGAACTCGGCGTTGGCTTCTTCGTCCATGAAACATTCACGGAAGTTGGATAACCAGATACCGAAACCGGGCTCGCCGTAAAGCTTGTCCCACTTGGCTTCGCGGTCCTCTTTGGGCACGTCGTAGAACGGGCGACGATCCGGCTCGTGGAGGAATCCGCCGGGGGTGCGGGCACAGATGGCGAAGATCTCGTCGTAACGGGCCTTGATGTCCGCCATCTCTTCGTCGGTGATCTCCGCGTTGTGGAGCGGGGCGCACCAGTTGGGCCGGCGTTGGAACACCGTGAGGGAACCCACCTTGTCCGCGATGGCCCCGATGACCTGTACCCCGGTGGCCCCGGTGCCGATCACCGCCACCCGCTTGCCGGCCAACTCCACCGGCTGTTCGGGCCAGTTGTAGGTGTGGAACCACTGCCCTTTGAAGCTGTCCAAACCGGGGTAGCGGGGCAGCGTGGGCGCCGACAGCAGGCCGATGGCGGGGATCAGGAACCGGCAGGTGAGGTCACGCCCGTCCTGCAGGTGCAACCGCCACAGCGTTGCGTCATCATCGAACTGCGCGGACTCCACGATCACGTTGAACTGCATGTGGCGGCGAAGATCGAACTTGTCCGCCACGTAGCTCAGGTAGCGATGGTTCTCGGGCTGGCCGGAGAAGCGTTCTTTCCAGTCCCATTCCTGCAGCAGTTCCTCGGAGAACGAGTACCCGTAGCTCACGCTCTCGGAATCGAAACGGGCGCCGGGGTAACGGTTCCAATACCAGGTGCCACCCAGGTCAGCGCCGGCCTCCAACACGGTGGCGCTCATGCCGAGCTGGTTCAGCTTGTACAGCTGGTAGATGCCGCACACCCCGGCGCCAATGACGATGACCTCGTACTGCGGATCCGCTGCTGCGCCCACGTACCAACTCCCTTGTAACGGTGCCCGCGCGCCGCGGCACGACGCAGGTCAGACAATCGTCATCGTAGGGGGAACATCGCACCGGCCGCACCCCGGGGTTCAGTCCGGGATCAGTCCGGGTTCAGTCCGCTAGTGCCGGCGCGCCGTGATGCATGGTGAACCCCCGGAACCCGTCGGCCACGATCTCCTCGCAATGACGGCGGTAGGGCCCCAAACCGCCGGCGTAGGGCATGAACACCCGCGGCTTACCGGGGATGTTGGCGCCCAGATACCACGAGTTGGCGTGCATGTACATGGTGGGCGCGGCTAACTCGTTGACGTGGCGTCCCCAGGCTTCTTCGGCGTCGCGGTCGGCCTCGATCAGGGACAGATCGTGGTCCCGCAGGTGCACGATGATGTCCGCCACCAGGTCCACGTGCTGCTCGATGGCGACGGGCATGTTGGCCAGCACCGAGGGCGAACCGGGCCCGGTCACCATGAACAGGTTGGGGAAGCCCGACACCGTCAAACCCAGGTAGGTCTGCGGCCCGCCGGCCCACTTGTCACGCAACGCTTCACCGCCGCGACCGCGAATGTCGATGCGGTTGAACGAGCCGGTCATGGCGTCGAACCCGGTGGCGTACACGATGATGTCCACCGGGTGATCCTCGGTGGTGGTGGTGCCGTCTGGCGCGGTCCTGATGGTGCGGATACCGGTGGGTATGATCTCGGTGATGGGGGTGTCACGCAGATCCACCAGGGTGACGTTGTCCCGGTTGTAGGTCTCGAAGTAGTTGGTGTCGATGAGCGTGCGCTTGGAACCGAAGGGGTGATCTTTGGGCACCAACCGTTCGGCCAGGTCGGCGTCATCGACCACGGTGCGGATCTTGCGGCGGATGAACTCAGCCACGTGCTCGTTGGACTCGTGGTTGGTGCGCACGTCGGAGAACGAACCGAACAGGAACTTGAACCCGCCCGCCTGCCAGCCCTGCTCCAAGATGGCCTCGCGCTCCTCGTCACTGACGGAGGTTGCCGGCCGGTCCACCACGTCATAAGGGAACCCGGCGAAGGAACCTCGGGCCTTGTCGAAGATGGCGTCGTAATCGGCCTTGATCTCATCGAGCACCGCCTTGTCCACGGTGTGGTGCCGGGCCGGGATCATGTACTGCGGGGTACGTTGGAAGACCGAGAGATGGGCTGCGGTCTTGGCGATCACCGGAATGGACTGGACCCCGCTGGACCCGGTGCCGATCACCGCCACCCGTTTCCCGGTGAAATCCACGCCCTCATGGGGCCAAGATCCGGTGTGGTATGCCACGCCGGCGAAGGTGTCACGGCCCGGGAAGTCAGGGATCTGCCCGGTGGAGAGGCAGCCGATGGCGGTGATGAGGTACTGGCAGCGGTAGTGGTGACCGGCGTCGGTGGTCACGTTCCAGCGGTTGGTGTCCTCATCGAAGTGCGCCGAGGTGACCCGGGTGTTGAACGTGATTGAGCGCCGGAAGTCGAAGCGGTCCGCCACGTGGGTGAGGTAGCGCAGGATCTCGGGCTGCTCGGGGTACTTGCCGCTCCACTCCCACTCCTGCATCAGCTCTTTGTCGAAGGCGAAGCAGTACATGTAGGACTCGGAGTCGCAGCGGGCGCCGGGGTAGCGGTTCCAGTACCAGGTGCCGCCCACGTCCTTGCCAGCCTCGATCACCGCGATGTTGAGACCGAGCGTGTCCCGCAACCGGTGGGTCAGGTACAACCCCGAGAAACCGGCGCCGATGACAACGGCGTCGAGCTCGTGGACAGATGTGGTGGTCATGTTTCCCCCTGGAGGTTCCCCCGTGTGGGGCCAGATTACGCCGTTCCGCTGCGAACCAATGCCTCTTGGGTGCAGGTGGCCACCATGGCACCCTGCTGATCGTAGATGTGGCCCAGCGCCAGGCCCCGCGCCGCGGTGGTGATGAGCGGGCGTTGCACGAACAACAACCACTCATCCACCCGGAACGGCCGATGGAACCACATGGCGTGATCCAGGCTGACCACCATGAGGCCTTCACCGGTCCAGGTGAGCCCGTGGGGGGTCAACACGTTGTCCGAGATGGATTCATCGGCCACGAAGGCGGCGATCGCGGTGTGCAGATGCGGATCGTCGGCAATGGTTCGGGGGGTGCGCCACCAGACCCGGATGCCGCTGTCCGAAGACGGGCCCGCCTCGGCCCACGGAGCGTGCACGTAGCGCAACTCCACCGCCCGGGGCCGATGGGTCCAGTACTCGTCGAATACCGGGGTGTCCCGGCTGGCGAGCAGTTCGGGCAGGTCAGCGACGCCTTCGGGGCCGGCCAGGGCGGGGTCATGCACCGGGGCGCTCTCCCATTCCAGGCCCTCCTCGGCGGTCTGGAAGGAGGCGGTCATGCGGAACAGCTCACGATCACCGCGGCGGGCCCGTACCTCGCGGTGGGCGAAGGTGGCACCGTCTCGGACCCGTTCCACCTGGTATTCGATGTCCCCGGTGGCGCTGCTACCGGCCACGAAGTAGGCGTGGAAGGAGTGCATGGCCCGGCCCTCGGGGGCGGTTCGGCAGGCGGCGGCCACGCCCTGACCCAGCAGATGCCCGCCGAAGATGCCGTAGTCGTTGTCGATGTCGCCCGAACCCACGAAGGTGTCAGGGCCGACCTCCCGCAGGTTCAGGGCACGCAGCAGGAACTCGAGTCCGTCGATCACACTACGCAGCGTCGCTGCGCAGGTGCCGCAGCGTCAAGCCGGCACCCGGCCCCTTCACCCGCCCGTCTCCCGACCATCACCCATGCAGAGGACGCTTCACGGGCGCCAGCGCCTCGTTCTCAAGGCGGTGGTCGGCGGCGTCGAAGTAGGAGCGTCACAAAAGATCTGCGCAAGAGGCGCTGATCCTCGAGACCGTACGTCGTGATCCGGTTCGGATTTTCGGCGGGCGTGATGCATTTGACGGGGACGCTCGGTAACCGTCGTTTGCGACTCGTGCAGGAGGTGCGTGTTGTGATCGAACCCAAAAAGGTCCAGGACGTCCGCATGGTGCGAGGTGAGGCGCGCCACGGTGTTCCCGGACCGGTGATCGAGGACGGGTCCGGTCGCGCCGCAGGACGAATCGTGCCGGCGAACGCTTGGCGTTGGTACCTGGTGTGTGGCGCCATGGCCGGGGCGCTGTACTTTGCGCTACCCCACTCGCTGCTGTCCAAGATCGTGCTGTACAACGGCATCGGGCTCTCGGCGGTGATCGCGTTGCTGGTGGGGATCCGCCGTAGCCGTCCCGCTCACGTCGCGGGCTGGTGGTTGATCACCGCTGGCGCCATGTCCTTTCTCAGCGCCGACATCTGTTACTACGTGCTCGAGGCGGTCAGCGAGACCACACCGTTCCCGTCGCTGGCGGATCTGTTCTACCTCGGCATGTACCCGCTGGTGATCAGTGGGTTGGCGCTGCTCTTGCGCCGTAGCATGCCCCGGCGTGACTGGGCCGGACTGCTCGATGCCGGTGTGATCGCCGTGGCCACCTTCGCGGTTCTCGGCGTGTTGGTGATGGACACGTACGTCACCGACGACTCCCTGGGCTTCGCCGGGAAGTGGATCTCGGTGGCTTATCCGGTCATGGATGTTGCCCTGATCGCGGTGGCCGCCCGGCTGGCGGTGGCGGTGCACCTGCGGCACTCGGCGTTCGGGCTGCTCGCGGGCGGGTTGTGCAGCCTGCTGGTGGCCGACACCATCTACGGGGTGTTGAACTCCGCCGGCTTGTTTCAGACCGGCGGCGTTGCCGACGCCTTCTGGATGGGCTTCTACCTGCTTCTGGGGGCCGCCGGGCTGCGCCTCGACAGCGCCGCCCTCGAGCCCAGGCAGTGGTCGCCCGGTCACATCTCCAAAAGCCGGTTGGGGGTGCTGTGCCTGGTTGTGCTGGCCGTACCGACCATCGATCTGATCTGGGGGCAGGAGGTGGACCGGGTGCTGACCACCATCTCCTCGGCCGTGATGTTCCTCCTCGTGCTGGGCAGGACGATGGGGCTCATGCGGGTGGTGCAGGAGAACGAGGCGCGGGCCCGCCGCGACGCCTCCCATGATTCGTTGACGGGCTTGCCGAACCGGGTGCTGTTCAACGAGCGGGTGGAACGTTTCGTGGGGCGCGGCGGTGATGGTGTGGTCTCGGTGTTGTTCATCGATCTGGATGATTTCAAGATCGTCAACGACAGCCTCGGCCACCAGGTCGGTGACGAGTTGCTGCGAACCGTGGCTGACCGCTTGACGGAGTGCGTGCGGGCGGAGGATGTGGTGGCCCGCCTCAGCGGCGACGAGTTCGCGGTCTTGTTGGAAAGCGCCGTGGATCGCCAGGACGCGGTGGCGGTGGCGCAAAGGGTGCAAGACGCCCTGTCCGAGCCGTTTCATCTGGCCGGTCGCGAGGTGATGGTCTCCGGCAGTGTCGGGATCACCGTCGAACGGCGCGATCAGGTGCAACGTCCCGAGACCTTGCTGCGCGCCGCTGATGCTGCGATGTACCGGGCGAAGCATCAGGGCAAGGGCCGGGTCGAGTTCTTCGATTCCTCCATGCACTTTGATGCCGAGGACCATCTCGAGCTCAAGACCGATCTCCAGGCGGCGCTCGAACGCAACCAGCTTGAGGTGTATTACCAGCCGATCGTTCGGCTCGCCGATGATCGGGTTGTCGGCGTGGAGGCCCTGGTGCGTTGGCATCATCCGGTGCGTGGGTTCATGACCCCCGACCGGTTCATCCCTCTGGCGGAGCAAACCGGTTTGATTGTCCCGATCGGCCGTTGGGTGCTGCGCGAGGCCTGCTTTCAGGCGGTGCGATGGCGGCGGCGTTACCCTGCCACCGCACCGGAAGAGATGTGCGTGAACCTTTCCGCCAGGCAGTTGAACGATCCCAACCTCTTCGGGGACGTGGCTGATGCCCTGGCCGAGTCCGGCCTTCCCGCCTCGTCACTCACCTTGGAGCTCACCGAGAGCCTTCTCATCGAGGACAACGTGCGCGGCACCCGGGTGCTGGAGCGGCTGAAAGCGATGAACGTTCGTATCGCCATTGACGACTTCGGGACCGGCTACTCGTCGCTCAGCTACCTTCGCCGATTCTCCGTCGATGCCATCAAGATCGATCGGTCTTTCGTTGAGGAGCTGACAGGAACGGACGTCTCCAACTCGCTGGTGCGCGCCATCGTCGATCTGGCTCGAACCATCAACGTTGATGTGGTCGCCGAGGGCATCGAGACCGCGGCGCAGCATGCAACGTTGCGGGAGATGCAATGCGCGTCGGGTCAGGGCTATTACTTCGCCCGCCCGCTGCCGGCGGCCGAGGTCGTTGCGTGCTTCGGTGGCGGGCTGCAGGCTGCCCAAAGGCCGTCCCGGAAGGTCGGCACCCTCGAGGTGCAGGTGTTGGCGGGGTTAGCTGGTTTGCGCCTGGTGGCGGAGGCCATTGATGCGTTCCATGTCGAGACGGGGGCGCCGGTGTATGCGCGCCTGCCCTGGTTGACGGCCCGGGCCGAGGAGTACCCCGAGTGGGAACCGCTCACGTTCGTGGTGCGCGATCGCGGCGGACAAGACGTACACGGCCTGGCCTTGCTCGCCGCTCGCACGGTGCGTGGTCACTGCGAGATCGTGACCCTGGGCGACGGGGTCATCGGCGGGGCGCAATTGCTGGCCCGCGGTCAGCGCGAAGCCCGGCTGCTGGCCCGGGGTTTGACCGGTCATCTCAACGCCCTCACGGGGCACTGGGAACTGCGCCTTTCGCAGCTGCCGGCGGATGATCCCATCGCCAGGGTCCTGGCCAAGAAGCTGCCCGGCGCAGTGCTCTCCGACGGGGTGCCGGTGCCCCACGTGGTCTTCGGGGCCGGGCGCGCCATCGATGGCTACCTCTCGGCCAACATGCAACGCCAGTTGCGGCGGGCCCGAAACCGCATCGTGGCCGGGGGTCACCACGCGGAGATCGATGTCGCTTGCGGCGGGCGTGAGATTGGTTTGCTGCTCCCCAGCCTGGAGCGGATCCACGTGACGCGCGATCGCTCGACGCGTGGTGCCAGCGATCTGGACGAACCGGCCGCGCTGCGGTTCTGGCGGCGGGTTGTGCTTGACCACGCCCGGCTCGGTTGCGTCGAGGTCACCACCCTGAGCCTGGACGGCGAGCTGGCCGCCTACGTCATCGCGCTCATCGATGGGGCCTCCTACCGGGTGTTCGACGGTCACTTCTCGGAGGCCTTCGCCCGGTTCTCGCCCGGCAGGCTGGTTGAGGCGGCGGTGCTCGAGCGGGCCATGGGCTGTGCCGAGCTGACGGAACTCGATTGGTTGGCCGGTGTGGCGGTCGAGAAGATCCTGGCGGCCAACACCCACCGCCCCCGCCTCACGCTGGCCGCCAACTCCGAGGGGAGCGTCGCAGAGTCTGACGGGGCGGAATCTAACGGGGCGGAATCTAACGGTGCGGTGTTGCAGCGTCCCGCCAACAGCAACGTCATGTCTGAGGTTGCGGTTGGTGGTGCGGTGTCTGATGGCGACCGGCCGATGACGCGTTCGGTGAACGTCGCGTAGTGGCGGCGATCCTGTTAGCCCTGGCCGCGGCGTGTGGGTGGGGCGCATCGGATTTCGCCGCCGGCCGGGCCAGCCGATCAGCGTCGGTGGTGTCCGTCGTGATCGTCACCCACTTCGTGGCCGTGGTGGCCATGGTGGCGGTAGCGATCCGTTGGCCGCATTTCAGCGTGGCTGTGGTCCACGCCGACGAGCAATGGCTGTCAGTCAGGTTGGGCCTTGGTGCCCCCTCTCTGGCGGGCGAACCGTTGTTCGGTGACCTGGTCTGGGGCGGCGCCGCCGGCGTGAGCGGAGGCCTGGGTGCGGCCCTGCTGTTCCGGGGACTCAGCCGGGGCGCAACCGCCCTGGTGGCGCCGATCACTGCCGTGGGTGGTGCCTTCGTGCCGTTGGTCTGGAGCGTGGCCACCGGTTCCACCCTCTCGCCGCTGGCGGTGGTCGGTCTGGCGCTGGGCCTGGTGGCCATCCTGCTGGTATCGATGACGGGCGCTGAGCTCAGCCCGCAGGCGGTTGCGGACGAGCTACCGACACTGGCTGCGGGGCATCACGCTCAGGCGCCGGCGATAACGGCTCGGGTGAACCCGGCATTGCCTTCCCCGCCGCGTCACAACCAGGCCGCACCTTCCGGCTTCGGCGACGCGCCGTTGCACTGGGGCAGTGTGCCCTCCTCGTCCGGGAACGTGGCCTTAGCGCCCTCCAAGGCACCGTCGCGGTCGGGGTCGGGGTCAGGGTCGGGGTCGGTGTCGTCGGGGTCGCCGGGGTCGGCGACGGTGCCCTCATCGGGCGGGACCCTGCCCGGTGGGCCGATCCGACGACGCTCGCTGGTGCTGCGACGGCCGGGTTTGGGCGAGGCGTTGCTCTCCGGTGTCGGGTTCGGGTTCTTCTTCGTGCTCATCTCCCGCAGCAGCCCCGACGCCGGCTTGTGGCCCATGGTGGCGGCGCGGGCGGCGTCGGTGCTGCTTTTCGCCTGTGCCGCGTGGGGCACGCGTCGGGCGGTACTGCCGAAGCCGGGTTCAAGACGCGCCGCAGCACTTGCCGGCGTGCTCGATGGCGCCGCGGCGGGACTGTTTCTCTCGGCAACCCACGCCGGGGTGCTCCCCATGGTGGTGGTGCTCACCTCGTTGTATCCCGCAATCACCCTGCTAGCGGCGCGAGTGGTGACAAAAGAGCTGCTCGGGCGCCGTCAAATAGCCGGCCTCGTCGTCGCCGCGGTGGCGGTCAGCCTGCTCGCACTCGCTCGCTGAGCAGGGGTTGTTGGCCCACACCGTCAGTTCCGGAGCTGGCGACCGGCTCCAGATTGTGCCGGAACAAGTAGGGTGACCAACCCGTGCGTGCCTCACCGGTCAGTTTGCGTCCCGTGGACGTTGCTGCGTTGGTGGCGGCAACCATGGCCGTTGGCGTGACGGTGAGCGCCATCATGGTGGACATCGGCACCTCGGCCTGGGTGGTGATCCTGGCCTCGCTGACCGCCTTTTCCGGCAGCGGGGAACTGGCCTTTGCGGCGGTGAAACTATCGGGTGGGTCAACCGCCGCAGGGTTGGTGTCCGCGTTGTTGGTGAGCTCCCGGTTCGGTTTGTTGGCCATGAGCATGGCCAACTGCTGGCCCATGGGGGTGTGGGAACGCATCGCCGCCATGCAGCTTTCCGGTGAACCGGCGGTGGCGGCGGCCATCACCGCCCGGGACCCCGCCAGCGCCCGACGGTTGTACTGGCAGATCGCGCTGGCCATGGCCGGCGGCTGGGTGGCCGGATCCATTGTGGGGGTGGGTGTGGGCAACGTGATCGGTGACACCCGGACCATTGGGCTGGACGCCGTGTTCCCCGCCGTACTGCTGAGTACGGTGGTGGCGGCGTTGCGGCGAAGGGCCAGTGCCGTGGCCGCCATACTGGGCGGTCTGGTGGCGGTGGTGTTGGTGCCGGTGGCGCCGGCGGGGGTGCCGTTCCTGGCCGCGGCAGGGGCTGCCCTGGTGGCCGCCAAAGTCCCAGACCGCGCCGTACCACCTCGCACAATACCTGACGGTACGATACCTGACGGTATGATACCTGACGGTACAGTACCCGGCGTTACGCCGCGTTCGGGCGACGTCGACGTCGACGGCGAGGGCGGGTCCGGATCATGAGTTGGATCGCGCTGGCCATCTTCTCCATCGGCAACATGCTGACCCGGGCCGTGGGCATGTTCGTGCTGGGCGGCCGGGTGGGTCCCAACGCCCGCTGGACCAAGCTGGTGAGCCTGGTGCCGATCTCGGTGGTGGCCGCGGTGTTCGCGGTGCAGACCGTGGGCTCCCGTGATCAGATCGTGCTCGACGCCCGCATCTTCGGGGTGTTGGCCGCCGCGGTGGCGGTGTGGCGCAAGGCTCCCATGGTGGTGGTGGTCATCGTGGCCGCCGGGGTCACCGCCGCCATCCGGGCCCTCAACCTGAATCTCGGCTGAGGGCCCGAACCGGCGGGGCTCAGGTCAGGCCCGGGACGAACTCAGAACACGATGACCTGGCGGGTGACCTCGCCCCGCTTCATGGCCGCGTAGCCCTCGTTGATCTGATCCAGGCGCAAGGTGGCGGACACCATCTCGTCCAGCTTGAGCCGACCATCGAGGTACATCGACACCATGTTGGGCATGTCGGTGCGGAACTGGTTCGAGCCCATCATCGAGCCCTGGATCTTCTTTTCCGCCAGCAGGTCGATGCCGCGAATCTCCAGCATCTGCTTCGAGGGCACCATGCCGATGACGGTGGCGGTGCCGCCCACGCCCAGCATGTTGAACGCCTGCTCGCTGGTGGCCTTGAGCCCGATGGCCTCGAAGCTGTACTCCACCCCGCCGTCGGAGAGCTCCTTGACCGCTTCCACCACGTTGTCCACCTTGGCGGCGTTGACCACATGGGTACCGCCCAACTGTCGGGCGATCTCCAACTTGTCATCGGAGACATCCACCACGATCACCTGCACCGCGCCAGCGATACGGGCGGCCTGGATGGCGGCCAGGCCGATGCCGCCGGCGCCGATCACGCACACCGACGCGCCGGGCGGGACCTTGGCGGTGCGGAACACTGCGCCCATGCCGGTGGTGATACCGCAGCCGATGAGCGCCGCTTTGTCCAACGGCATGTCCTCGGTGATCTTCACCACCCCGTTCTGGTGGATCAGCATCTGCTCACCGAACCCACCCAGGCGGGCGAACTGATCCACCGGGGTGCCGTCGGGCTTGGTGAGGCGGGGGGCGGCACCTTTGGCCCGGGAGGTGGCGGCGGGGTTGGAGCAGCGGTGGGGGTTGCCAGACAGGCACTGCCGGCACTGCCCGCAGAAGATCGAGGTGCAGCAGATCACGTGATCGCCGGGCTTGACGTAGGTGACGTTCTCACCCACGGCCTCGATGATCCCCGCCGATTCGTGGCCCAGCACCGACGGCAGCTTGGAACGGAAGATGCCCTCCATGAAGTGCAGATCGGAGTGGCACAACCCGGCGCCTTTCACCTGGAGCAGCACTTCATCGGGTCCCGGCTTGTCCACCCGGATCTCCTCGATGTCGAGCTGACCGGGTTGGCTGTTGAGAACTGCTGCCAGCATGCGTGGTGCCCCTTGGATCGTCGAACGTCTTGGCGCAGGGACCTTACCGTTCGGGCCGGGCCGCCGTGGTCAGAGGGCCCACTCGTTGGTATCGCCGGGTGGGGGGTCTCCGGCCACGGTGGTGCGGCGCATGATGCGAGCCTGGCGGGTGTCCCAGGGCCGGCCCCGATGCACCATGCAACGGTTGTCCCACAGCACCAGATCACCGGCGGCCCAGCGGTGGCGGTACACCCGGGGCGGCTGGCAGGCGGCGTCGAGCAGCCGATCGATGAGCGCCCGGGCATCGTCCTCGTCGAGGTGCTCGATGGACTGGGCGTGGCGGCCGAGGAACAGGCTGGGACGTCCGGTGGGCTCATGCACCCGTACCACCGGCTGGGGCACCGGGGGCAGGTTGGCCTCTTCCTCAGCGGAGAACGCACCTTCGTCGCCCATCGAACGCCGCTGGGAGTATGCCGCGGAGTGCCACGCCACCAGACCCTGGATGCGAGCCTTGTCGGCCTCGTCGAGGGCGTCGTAGGCGGCGCGCATATCGGTGTACTCGGTCTCGCCCCCCTCGTCAGGCACCTCGATGGCCGCCAGCAGGGACGCCTTGGCCGAGATACGCTTGAAGGAGCTGTCGGAGTGCCAGAACTGGTTGCCCCGCAGGAACTTGTTGATCTTGTGGTCGGGGTCGGTGATCAACTCGTCGCGCCGGTTGAGGTTGGCCAACCGCAGCGTGGTGGGCCGCTTGTCGGGGTTGCGGGGGTCTCGGGTGTTGGTGTTCTCCAACCGGCCCAGGCGACGGCTGAAGGCCACGTGCGCCGCCTCGTCAAGGTGCTGACCGGGAAAGGCGATGACCCCGTAGGTGTGCCACGCCGCTTGCACCGCCTCGAACGTGACATCATCCAACGCGGCCAGGTTGACCCCGGTGATGGTGGCCCCGCAGGCACCCTCGTGCGGCGTGACGGTGGCGGTGGATGTCGGGGCTGTAGTGGATCTCGTGGGGGCCATGGCGCCACCTCCGGCTCGTGTGCTGCCCCACATGGTCGCAGATCCGGCCGACGAGGGCCGCGCTCTCGTGATCCGCAACCGGCGGAAGGCCGAAACCCCTACTCTGAGGGCCATGCTCTCCAAGGCTGAATACAAGGCGTTGCACCCGGCCATGGTCGAACGAATGGTGCAGCTCGGGCGGGGCCTCACCCCCGAGCAGTGGACGACTGACAGCCTCTGCCGGGGGTGGCGGGTCTGTGACGTGTTCGGCCACATGACCTACGGCGGATCCATACCCTTGCGTACGGTGGTCCCCAGCTTGTTGCTGCGGTATCGGGGCAATGTCACCAAGGGCTCCGCGGTGGAGTCGCGCCGGTACGCCGATGCCCATCCGCAGCAGGAGTTGATGGCGCAATTCGAGCGTTCCCATGCCCATCCGGTTGGGATCGCCAAGCTGATCAGGCCCAACGAGCTGTTCATCGACCATGTGATCCACGAACTGGACATTCGCCGGCCGCTGGGTCTGCCCGGCGCGTTCAGCGACGTTGAGCTGCGAGCCGCTCTCGATGGCGCCGTTCGGTTGCGCAACCCAATGTTCAAACCGGCCAAGGCCGCTGCCGATCGCCGGCTGGAGGCCACCGACTTGGACTGGACGCACGGCGAGACCGGCCAGCCCCTCACCCGCGACACCGCCGAGAACCTGCTCCTGGACCTCGCCGGCCGCCAGCCCTGAGCGTCGGGGCCGAGTTGCCCTGCGCCGACGCGTCACGGTCCGATCCGAACATGCTCATCGGTACGGGACGGTACCCCAGGGCGCGGTTCGGTGCAGGACGGAACGGATCACCCCTGTTCAGTACGCCAGTGGTAGGCCGGGACGGGGCCAGGTAGTGCGCAGCAGGCGTCCGCTGAGCGAGGCGGTGATGTACGCCGTGCGCAGATCCGGCCCGCCGAAGCAGATGTTGGTGGTGGCGGCGTCCCCGGTGGGAACGTGATCGATGCGGGTGCCGTCGGGGGAGATGATCGTGACGCCGCCGTTGCGGATGGTGGCCACGCACACGTTGCCGTCCACATCAAGCGCCAGGGAGTCCAGCCATTGCCAACCGCCCAGGCCGGCCAGCAGCGTGGCCCGGGTTTCCGGTCCCCGGTAGTCGGCGATCTCGCCCGGTGCGGACAACGCCCAGGAGAACACCCGGGCGGTTTCCGTTTCTGCCACGTACACCCGGTCACCGGCGGGGGACAGGCCCACCCCGTTGGGATGGTTGAGCGGGTAGATGACCTCCCGGATCTCGCTGCCATCGGCCCGGGCGTAGTACAACCCGCCGCGGTCACGGTCCCGGACCCGCCGCTTGCCCGGATCGGTGAACCAGAATCCGCCGGTGTGGTCGAACACCAGATCATTCGGGCCCTTGAGTTGGTACTCACCGCAGCGGGTGTAGAGCGTTTCCACCTCACCGCTTTCCAGATCCACCCGCTGGATGGAACCGGTGACGTAATCGTCCGCCTGCACGCCGGGCATGCCGTTGTGCCAGGCGAACCCGCCGTTGTTGGTGACGTAGATCTTGCCGTCGGGGCCCATGGCGGCACCGTTGGGGCCTCCACCACAGTCCGCCACAACGTCGTTGGTGCCGTCGGGGTCCACCCGGGTGAGAGTGCCCCGTTCGATCTCCACCACCAACACGCTGCCGTCCGCCAACGCCACCGGCCCCTCGGGAAATCGCAGCCCGGTGGTCATGGTGTGCAGTTCCAGGTCCATAGGTCACCTCGGAAGTGGTTGTGTTGGGTGTGGTCGGGCGGACGGGTGTGGTCGGGTCGGGTCGGGTGTTGGTGGCGCCGTGGTGGTCGCCGAGGGCCCGTCGTCGGGAACGTGGCGCTGGTCGCCGTCATGATGGCGGAAGCGGATCGGGCGGCGGCCCCGAATGCTCCGGCGGCCCGACTGTAGGCGTCGCTGATTCGCCGGGGGTGCCGTATCGGGAGCGTTCAGTGATGGCGTAGGTCCTGATGGACCTGATCTCGGATCTTCTGGCGGATTTCGGACACCGACCCGCGCCGACCTGGCGAAATTGTCGACGGAACGTACCGTTGGCAACGCTCTCCGTCGAGAAATCGGGGGTGTGGGGAACGAGCCGTGTCCAAAAACCGCCAGAAGAAAATATCCGAGTAGATCGCCGTCAGCCGTCAGCCGTCAGTGGGTCGCCGGCAGCCGGCAGAGGTCGCGTGGGCGCGTCGCCGGGTGCCGGTTCTGCGCGGGGACCCGGCTGGGGGCGAACTGACGCCGTCCGGCCGGGCGTGGTGAGGGTGAGCTGATCGGTGCGGGTGAGCAGCATCAGGGGCGATGGGCGCCGAACACCAAGGTTGAGCACGCGGACCAGAAGCCGCCCCAGCCGTGGCACAGGGCGATCTCCACGTCGGGGATCTGCGCCGCGGCTTCGCCCCGCACCTGGCGGATCGATTCCAGCATGCACAACATCCCATACGCTCCGGTATGGGCATAGCTCATGCCGCCGCCGTTGGTGTTCATCGGCAGCTCACCACCGGGCGCGGTACGGCCCTCGGCGATGAACGCCCCGGCCTCACCGGGCTGCAGGAACCCGAGGCCCTCCAACCCGAAGATGGGGTTGTGGGCGAAGGCGTCATAGATCATGAGGTGATCCACGTCGGCATGGGTGATGCCGGCGGCGCCCATGGCGGCCTGGCCGGAGGTGCGGATGAACCCCGGATGCAGCGGATCGCGCACCCCGGCCGGACTGGCGAGGCCGGCTTCGAGGCCGCCGCCGCTGCCCAGCAGGTACACCGGCGGTTTGGGGAAGTCCTTGGCCCGATCGGCGGAGGTCAGCACGATGGCCCCGCCGGCGTCGGACACCAGACAGCACATGTCCCGGCGGATGGGCCAGGCCACCTTGGGAGAGGCCAGCACATCCTCCACGGTCAGCGGGTCTCGTTTGGTGGCCCGGGGGTTGAGCGCGGCCCACTTTCGTTGGGCCACCGGGACTGACGCCAACTGCTCCTCGGTGAGGCCGTACTCCCGCATGTAGCGCACCACTGGCAGGCAGAACATGGCCGCCGGCATACCCGCCCCGTAGGGCCCGTCGAACTGCTGGCCGATGCCGCCCCGGGCCCCGAAATCACTGGTGTTGGTCAGGTGGCGGGTGCTGCGACCGGATTCGCCGTACACGATCAGCACCGTGTCGCAATATCCGGCGTTGATGGCGGCGGCGGCGCTACGCAACTGAAACATCCACGAGCAGCCACCCACGATGGTGTTGTCCGCCCATTTCGGAAAGATGCCGAGCTGACTGGAGATATCGGCCACCGGAAAGTACCCGGTGGTTATGCCGTCTATGTCCTTGGCGGTCAGCCCGGCGTCGTGGAGGGCGTTGGCTGCCCCGTCGAGGGCCAATCCGGTGGAGGAGACGTTGGGCACGGTGCCGATGGTGGTGGACTCCGCCGCGCCCACAATGGCGATGTCACCGGAGCGCATCATCGCCCTGCCCCTTGCTGATTGGCTTCGGCCGGCTCGAACACCAGCACCGGGGTTTCATCGAACGGTGCGAAGGTGGCCCGCAGCGGCATGTCCAACTGCAGCGCCTGGGGGGTCTGCTCGCAGCCGCGCACCGTGCTCACCAGCATGGGTCCCTCGGCCAAGGACACCAGCGCCACGGACATGGGGCCCTCGGTGTGCCACAACTTGGAGGGCCGCTCGGAGATCACATAGCTATACAGCGTGGCGTCACCGGAGGCGGTGAACCATTCCACGTCTCGAGAGGTGCAGTTCGGGCACACCGGGCTGGGCGGAAAGAAGGCGTTACCACAGGCGCCGCAACGGGGCAGGCGCAACTCACCGGCAGCGATGCCGTCCCAGTAGGGCTGGGTTTCCGGTGTGGGCACCGGCACCAGGGGATGGGCCACAGCAGTGATCTCCTCGTTGATCAGCGGGGCCCCGGGGAACCTCGCGATGACAAGCCGGCACACCGTAGCTGAGCCCGCCAGCTCACCCACTCCGCGCCGTTTTCGATGGCCGTCACGGCCGGCTCGGTCACCGAGTCCGGGGTGGTCCCCGCCGGCGCCAGAAGGCAGCAAAGAGCGACCCCCACGGAAACCGGTTTGGTCCCCGACGGCGCCGGGTACGAGGCTTCGCTCGTGGTACACCACCGCGGAGCTTGCCAAAGGGGATGATGGTGACGGGGCAGTCTGCACGGCAGGGTCAGCAGATGAGCTTGGCGGTGCAGGCCCACGGTTTGGTCAAGCACTTCAAGGCTCAGGGCGGTGTGGTGGAAGCGGTCCGCGGGGTGGACCTGGCGGTGAGCGCGGGGGAGATCTTCGGATTCTTGGGGCCCAACGGTGCCGGCAAGTCCACCACCGTGAGGATGCTCACCACGCTGTCATCGATCACCGCCGGCTCGGCCCATGTGGCTGGCGTTGACGTCAGCGCTGATCCTTCGGGGGCCCGCCGGAAGATCGGGGTGGCCCTCCAAGACGCCGGGCTGGACCCACGCCAGAACGGGCGGGAGCTGCTGGAGCTGCAGGCCAGACTGTTTGGTATGTCGGCGTCCACGGCCGCGGCCCGGGCTCAGGAGTTGCTGGAGCTGGTGGAGCTGACCGACGCCGCTGAGCGTCGCATCAAGGGGTACTCCGGGGGTATGAAACGCCGGCTGGACCTGGCCTCGGCATTGGTGCACCGACCGGAGGTGCTGTTCCTCGACGAACCCACCACCGGCCTCGACCCAGCAAGTCGGCTGGTGGTGTGGGACGAGGTACGCCGGATCAATCAGGCCGGCACCACGGTGTTCCTGACCACGCAGTATCTCGAGGAGGCCGACCAACTGTGTGATCGCCTGGCCATCATCGATGCCGGCCGAATCGTACGGGAGGGTACGCCCACCGAGCTCAAAGCCGAACTGCGTCAGCGCCGTTCATGGGATCGGGACCCCACGCTGGATGAGGTGTTCCTTGACGCCACCGGCCGCACCCGGGAACGGGGAGCCGGCGACGTGCAGGAGGTCGGCTGAGATGGACGCGATCAGAGCATCGCTGGTACTGGGTCGTCGGGCGTTGCGAGAAACGCTCAGGGCTCCCGACGCGCTGTTGCCCACGCTGTTCATCCCGTTGTTCTTCCTGGTGGTCAACACCGGCCAAGCGGCACGGATCTTCCCCGCCGGTGACACCGACTTCCTGGGCGGCCAGGGTTATGCCGCCTTCCAGTTGCCCAACTCACTGGTGTTGGCGGCATCGTTCGGAAGCGCCGCGCTGTACCTGGTTGAGGAGATCGAAGGCGGGTATTTCGACAAACTGCGGGCCACGCCGATCTCCCGAATGGCGATCATCACCGGCCGCTTGTACTCCGAGGTGGTCAAGACCGTGGTGCTGACCACGGCCATGGTGTTGGTGGCGTTGCCATTCGGGGTGCGGCTGCGCAGCGGTTTCCCGGGCTTTGCGGTTCTGGTGGCACTGGTGGCGCTGTGGGGCATGGCCTTCAGCGGTTTCATGCAACTCATCGCGCTCAAGACCCGCAGCGCCGCCGCCACCAACGCCGGCAGTCTCATCTTTTTCCCGTTGCTTTTTCTCACCCCCAGCTTCGTGCCCCGCAATCTGCTGACCCGTCCGATGGAGGTCGCCGCCACCTTCAATCCGGTGACGTATATCATCGAAGCGGCCCGATCCCTTCTTCTCGACGGGTTTGCGTGGGGCACTATCGGACGGGGCTTCGCGGTGGTGGTGGCGGCCGTGGCCATCATGCTGGGCCTGAGCGTGCGCATGATCAATAACTACGATTAATCCGATGTGGCGGTGTCCGGGATGATGCCGATGGTGGGGGACATGGGGCCGCCCGAGCTGCCCAACCACTGGATGGGAAGGTTCGCGATGCTCAACGATCCGCAGGGCGGCCGCTTTTCCATCATCACCCCCACGGCGGCCCCTTGAGTGTGGTGCTGCGCCCGGCCACTGCGGGCGATGTGGGCACGATGCGGGCGATCGAAGTGGATGCCGGGGCCCGCTTCCGCGCCGTGGGCCTGGACGCCATCGCCAACGATGATCCGCCCGCCGCCGCAGTGTTGCTGACCTACGTGGCGGATGGCCGGGCGTGGCTGGCTGAACGCAACGGTGAGCTTGTCGGCTACGCCACCGCCTCGGTGGTGGACGGTGAGGGCCACCTCGATCAGGTCAGCGTGCTGGGGTTAGCGGCGGGGCACGGCATCGGTGCGTTGCTGGTTGATCGGGTGTGCCGTTGGGCAGCGGACGCCGGATACCACGCGGTATCGCTGACCACATTCCGGGACGTACCCTGGAACGGCCCGTACTACCAGCGGTTGGGCTTTGTGGAGATCCCCGAGCACGGCTGCGGCCCCGAGTTGCGGGCCATCCGCCGAGCCGAACGCCACGCCGGCCTCGATGTCCGTCCCCGCATCGCCATGCGCAAGGTCCTGCAGCCCGAAACCTGACCACTGCGCTCGAGGCGGCAATCGGGCGGCACATCGGGGTCACGATTTTGACTTGTGCACTTTGGAAGAGATTCGGGCCGAGACGTTGCGAGGCTGGTTGGCAAAACCGCAGGTCAGCGGGTTGCCGGGTCGGCGGCGGGGTAGAAGCCGTCTACCAAACTGCACAAGTCAACTGCGCGACACCATCTACGACGCCCCAGAGGCGGCCAAACGGGAACTCCCCGCTGTGGTGCGTCGGTGGGGTGGGCGGTGGTGGGGTGGGCGGTGGGTCAGGGGAACTGGGCGATGATGCCGGCGTCAACGAGGTGGGAGATGGCGGCGGGATCGAGGCCGGTCTCGGCCAGTAGGGCGCGGGTGTGTTCGCCGAGGCGGGGAGCGGCGCAGCGGACGGTGGCGGGGGAGGCGGCGAACTTCCACGGTGGGGCCACGGCGCGTCGCGGGCCGCGGCCGGGCTGGTTGATGGTGGTGAGGGCGCCGATGGCCTCGATCTGGGGGTGGGCGGTGATGGCGGGGTAGTCGGTGAAGGGAACCGCGTCCCCGCCCCGCTGGTGCAGCAAATCGATGACCTCCTGGGTGGTCATGGTCTCGAAGGCGGATTCCCACACCGGTTTGGCCTCCACCGAGTACCGGCCCAGCGGCGCGGCCCGACGTCCGAAGTCCCCGAAACGAGGATCGTCGAGGTACTCCAGCAGGCCCAGGGCGATCATGAGCTGATCGAAGTCCTCGCTGTTGCCTCGACGCAGGCCGAAGAACACCTGACCGTCCGCGGTGCGATACCCCGATTCGGGCGGGTTGGTGTAGTGATCGAGGTGGAAGCCGTACCAGTCATCGGGGTTGGACCGGGCCGTCCACATGATGCCCCGCAGGTGCAGCAACGTGCCCAGCATCGACACCGCCACCCGCTGACCGCCGCCGCCCCGCCGCACATGGCACAGTCCGGCCAGGGCGGCTTGGCTGGCCATGATGGCGGTGTTCATCCCGGCCACGTCGGTGCCGAGGCGAACCGGTGGCTGGCCGATGCGCCCCAGCGAGGACAGGTATTCGGCCATGGCCTGCACCGGGAGCTCCGCGGCGGGCTGATCCGCTAACGGGCCGTGTTCGCCCCATCCTGAGATCGCCACGTACACCAGGTCCGCCCGGTCCGCCGCCAGCGCCCCGTAATCCAGACCATACCGTATGGCATGGCCGGGAGGGAGGCCTTCGATCACGATGTCGGCTCGGGCGCACAGCCGGCGGGCCAGCGCCTGACCCTCGGGGTGGTCGAGGTCTACGGCGATGCTGCGCTTGTTCCGGTTGAGCGCCACGAAACCCGCCGCATCCCCGTCGAAGGAGTTGGACAGGCCGGACAGGTCGGTGCCATGGAACCGGGCCGGGTCCCCGCCAAGCCGCTCGATCTTGATGACGGTGGCGCCGAGGTCCCCCAACCTGGCCGCCGCAAAGGGCCCGGCGGTGCCTTCGGCCATCTCCACCACCACGACCCCGTCGAGCGGCGCCCGGAGCGACTGCCCAAGGACCACGTTGTCCGCCGCACCGTGGTCGGCGTCGGCGTCGGCGTCGGTGTCGGTGTCAGCGTCGGTGTCGGTGTCGGCGGCTTCGGCTTCGGCCAGGATTGCTTCGGTGTGCTCGCCGGGCGGGCCCATCAGCGGGACCGGCGCGCTGGCCGGGGTGCGCTCGAACTGCCAAGGCGGGCCTTCCATCACCAGCGCACCATACCGATCGGTCTGGAGTTCCACCAGGCCGGCGTTGGCCAGCACCTGGGGATGGTGGCGCAACTCATCGAAATCGAACATCCGGCTGTGGGGCACACCGTGTCGGGCGCAACAGATGGCCCACCACGCCGCTGGTTTGGTGGCCAGACGGGCGGCCAACGCCTGGCTGAGCCGCTCCCGTTGGGCCAGGCGACCGGCGTTGGTGCGCAGACCCTGCTCGGCGGCGAGGTCGGGCTCACCCACGGCGTCACACAACGCCAACCACTGCTCGTCCCGTTCCACGCCCACGGTGAACCAGCGGCCGTCGGCACACAGAAACGCCTCGTGGGGGGCAGTGCTGGCACTGGCCGAACCGAGCGGTATGGGTGCTTGGCCGGTGGCGAAATACTCCGCCAAACGGTTGGATTGCAGCGAGAGCGCGGCGGCCAACATCTCCAGCTCGATGTGCTGACCCCGCCCGTCCCGATGATGGACCACCAAACCGGCCAGTACGGCCTCCACGATCATGGAGCTGGTGGTCAGATCGAGGTGGGCGTAGTGACGGAACATCTCACCGGCGCTGCCCGGGGGCCCGGTGATGGAGGACCAACCGCAGAACGATTGCAGCAGCGGATCAACCCCGGCCTCCCCGGCCATGGGACCCACCCGCCCGTAGGCCGAGGCCGACACGTAGATGATGTCGGGGCGGACCCGGACCACCTCGTTGTAGCCCAACCCGAGCTTTTCCACCGCACCGGGCCGCATGTTCTGGATGAACACGTCACAGGTGGCGACCAGCTCCAGCGCCGCCCGGCGATCAGCGTCGGCCTTGAGGTCCAACACGATGGAGCGTTTGTTGGTGTTGGCGCTGAGGTACAACACCCCCACCCCGCCGATGTCGGGCGGGATGTTGTGGGCCAGCTCCGGTTTGGGTCCCTCCACGTGGATGACGTCAGCGCCCAGTTCGCCCAGCAGCTTGGCCGACCACGGGCCCACCGCCGCCAAGGTCAGGTCAAACACCCGGATCCCGTCCAGTACCCCAGCCATTGCGTCCCCCTGATGTGTGACCCTCGGCGTGACACCGTGAGCGTAGGGGATGGCGGGATCGGTCAGGGATTGGTCAGGGATTGGTCAGGGAGCAGCTTGCAGGCGTTTGGCCATGGTGTCCGTCAGCCCGGCGATGGTGGCGATCTCGGGCACCAGCACGTCGCCGAGCTTGGCGTCCACGGTGGTATGCACCGCCACCAGGGTGTCACCGGCCTGTTGGAAGACGGAGATCCGCATGCTGGAGCCACCGCTTTCGTCAGTGGCCCGGAAGGCGGTGGCCACCCGGTCCACGCCGGTGGGGGGAGCGGGCCACTTGCTCTTGTCGGGCTCGAAGAACTCGAAACGCAGCGCCGGGCGGCCTTCCACGGGATGGGTGACGAAGGTGTCGGGGCATTCCTTGATGCGGCTGCGGAGATCGGCCATGGACAACATGGCGTACTTCTCGGTCTGGTACCGCACGGACTCGGCGGCGATGATCGGCTCTCCGGCGGCATCGGCCACCACCATCGAGCGTCGCTGGGTCCGATACGGTTCGGTACGGTACGCGCCGCACAAGGTCAGGCTTACTTGACCGTTGAGCACTTCGCCTTGTGGGGCCAGTACCACCGTGAACCCCGTCTTGAGGTCAGCGGGCTCGATGGCGGGCAGCGGACCGGTGGGGGAGGTGGCAAACGGGGTGATGGCGGTGCTTTCGCCGGTGCCGTTGCGGGCTTGGGCATCAGCGCCGCCGTCCCCGGCCGCGCACGACGCCAGCATGAGCCCGGCGGCGGCCACGATGAGCGGCAGGCGGGCGCGACGGAAGCTTGTGGTGGGGGCGGAACCAGCCACGGGTGCTCCAATAGTGCAGGCAGGCAGACAGGGCAGTGGACCCGAACCGTACGACGGCGGACCTTGCTGCCGAATCGCCCCGATCGATGATCCGAACCGGGTTCGCCCAATGTGGGTACACGTACTCACCCCGGTTGCAATGCCGTACGCAGCGCCGATTCCCACCGCAGCGCACGATGCTCATGTCCGGTACCGCACCGGGCAACCCAAACCAGGAGCGCCACCATGTCCAAGTCACCGCAGCAGCAGCCTTCCACCACCCACAGCATCACCGACGCCACCATCTTCGTGCACTGCAACCGTCACCAGCGTGAGCGCCTGGAATCCCTGTCGAGCACGGCGGAGGTCAAGGCCGGCTACCAGCTGACCAAGGAGGGCACCACGGGCTTGGAGTTCGGGGTGATCGTGGACGGCACGGCTGAGGTCAGCGTGGGCGGGCGCAAGGTGGCGGACTTGGGGCCCGGTGATCACTACGGCGAGGTGGCCCTGCTGGAGCGGATCGGCCACCACGGGCCGCCGGTTCGGATGGCCACGGTCACGGCCACCACGGACATGCGGGTGGCGGTGATGAGCGTGCAGGAGTTCAACACGGTGCTGGTGGAGTTCCCGGACGTGGCCGATGCCATGCGCCGAGCCGCTCGGGACCGGGCCGGCACCGCCAACGCCATCAAGGCCGACTGACGAAACGCTGACTGACGAAGCGCTGACTGACGAAGCGCCGACTGACGAAGCGCCGACTGACGAAGCGCCGACTGACGAAAACGCTGCTCACGATGAGGCTGGTGGCGGGCCGAGCGGTTGCGTTCGGGGCGGAGGGGCCCCAGCCCTGGCCCGGTAGGAGGGGACCGGGCCGGGGCTTCAGCCTTTGCGTCTTGGCGGGAGATCAGTGCATGCCCGGCCAGCGGGAGTAATCGGTGTAGGTGTTGTCGCTGACGATGCGGCCATCGTTGATGGTCAGCACGGCGCAGAATCCCAGGTTCCAGTCCGCACCTTGGTCGGGGTCCAGCAGGGTGCCCTCCACGGCGACCACGTCACCGGAGGCGTGTGTGTGGTCGATGCGGATCGAACGTTGGGGGGCGGCGGCCAGCACCTTCTGCTCGAAGCGGATGAGCTTGTCGGTGGGCATGGTGCGGCCGCTGAAGAGGCACTCCGGGGAGTACAGCTCGGTGGCCATGGCGGCAACGTCGGTGTTGAACAACTCGGCCCAACGTTCCACCAAGGCCAGGTTCTGGTCGGTCTGGGTCATGAGTGCCTCCTGAAGGTGGTTTCGGCGGATGTTACGCCAGGGGGCGGCGGGGTCGGCCCGAATCACGCCGATGAGCGGGTGCCGGCGATGATCTGGGTGGGGTGACGGGTAGCCCAGCCGTACAGCAGCGGCAGGCCTGCCACGGCGGCGATGGCGGAGGCGAAGAACGTGGCCCGGTTCCCGCCGAAGGACGCCGCCCAGCCCAGGATCGGCCCGCCCAACCCGGCGGACAGCTCGAAGGCCATGGAGAAGGTGCCGGTGGCCCGGGCCCGTTCGCTGGCGTCAACATTGGCGATGGCCGCGGTGAGCAACGCCGGATACAGGAACGATCCGCCCACGGCTAACACCACCGCACCGGCGTACAACCCCGCTTTGGTGTTCCAACCGCCCATCATGGCCATGCCCACCGCTTGGCCGACCAAGGCCAGGATGGTGGTGCGCACCGTGCCCAGCTTGTCGGGCAGCTTGGATCCGGCCAGGCGGATCACCAGCACCAGCAACCCGTAGGTGACGAACACCGGGCCGGCCTTGCCCAGGTCGAACTCCTCCACGTACAGCGGCATGAACCCGTTGAGGGCCACGAAGCTGACGATGCCGCACATCAGCACCAGGCCCGGCCCGATGGCGGCGGGGTGCAGCCACTTGCCGGAGGGGGCGGGGCTGCCGGCGATCCGTACCGGTCGGTGTGGTGGCAGCAGCAACGCCAGGAAGCTGGCCATCACCAGGCAGACACCGCCGGCCACGAAGGCCCACTTGAACCCGGCGGCGTCCTCCACCAGTTCGCCCATCAACGGTCCGAAGGCCATACCGGCGTAGATGGCAACGGAGAAGTAACTGGTGGCCTCACCCCGGCGATGCGGTGGCGCCAGGTCGTTCACCAAGGTGGCGGTACCCACGAAGAACGCCCCTTGGGTGGCGCCCATGGCCAGGCGGATCACCAGCATCAGCGGCACCGACACCGCCAGGGCATGGGCGGCGACGCTGAGCGCGGTGAGGGCGGTGCCGGCCACGATGATGAACCGGCGGCCCCGGGTATCGCCGAGCTTGCCCACATAGGGCCGAGCCAGCAGGGCCGATATCGAGAAGATCCCGAGGGCGATGCCGATCTCGACCTTGGAGGCGCCCAGCTCGTTCTCCATGTAGCGCGGCACCAACGGCAGGGTGGACGAAAACCCCATCAGCGCGAACAGCCCGGTCAGGGTGACGATCACGAAGTCCCGGGTGATGACCCGGTCTGATGGGGCCGGCGGTTTCAGGGTCTTCCCGCCGGCCCCGGGCTGCTCGTCGACGAGGTCGCTCACCCCGTCAGTATTCCTTCGATGCCAACACGCCGTCGGCGGTGAGGGCATCGATGGCGGCTTGGTCCATACCGAGCAGTTCGGACAGCACGGCGCCGTTGTGTTCGCCCAGCGCTGGGGTGACCAGGTCCGGTTCATCGGGGGCGTCGGAGAACTTCAACGGGAAACCGGGGATGTGGAACGATCCGGCCCGCGGGTCAGAGATCTCGCGCACCATGTTCCGTTCAATGAAGTACGGGTGGCGGCGAGCGTCGGCCGGGTCCAATACCAGACCGCATGGTACGCGCTGGGCTTCGAGGGCGGCCATGACCTCGGCGTCGGTGCGAAAGGTGGCCATCCAGTCCTCAATGATGGCCACCATCTCGTTGAGGTGCTCCAGCCGGGTGGTGTTGTTGCGGAAACGGGGATCATCGATGAGCTCGGGTTGGCCCACCGCGGTCCACAACTGGGCCAGCTGCCGTTGGGTGCACAAGATGGCGATCCAACCCTGGGGGGCCTTGAATGAACCGGCCGGGGCCACCGCCGGATGATGGCGACCGTTGCGGCGGGGCTTGAACTCATCGTTGGTCATCGAGGGGGCGTGCACGTTCATCTCGTGCATGTGGAACAACGAGTCCACCATGGAGATGTCGATGTGGCTGCCCTCCCCGGTCATGGTGCGACGGAACAAGGCGTACCCAATGGCGGCGAAGGCGTGGAACCCGGCGGTGCAGTCCCCGATGCCGGCGCCCACGAACAACGGCGGCCCGTCGGCTTCACCGGTGACGTGCATCATGCCCGACATGGCCTGCGCGATCAGATCGAAGCTGGTCTTGTGGGCCATGACCCCGGTCTGACCGAACCCGGAGATCGAGGCCATGATCAGGCGAGGGTTGTCTTTGGAAAGCTCGGCGTAGCTGAGGCCGCGGCGGTCCATGACCCCAGGGCTGAAGTTCTCCACCACGATGTCCATCTTGGCGGCCAGCTCGCGCAGCAGGTCCTGGGCCTCGGGTCGGGCCAGATCCACACAGACGCTGCGCTTGCCCCGGTTCTGTTGCACGAAATAGCCCGAACGGTGATCAACCCGGGGGGAGTTGCTGCGGATGGGGTCACCGTAAGGGGCGATCTCCACCTTGATGACGTCGGCGCCCATCTCGGCCATGAGCCGGGTGCAGGACGGGCCGGCCAGGTACTGGGTGAAATCGAGGACCTTGACGCCTTGGAGGTAGGGCGCGGACTTGGAGGCGTTGTCGGCCATCACGCCACCACCACGTGCTCGCGGCCGGGCAGGGAGATGCCGGTGGTGAGGGCGTTGAACCCGTCATCGGCGATGTGATGGGCCAG
>JBJXFH010000001.1:0-12418 GCA_046155365.1 Acidimicrobiales bacterium
CAGACGTTGTCGGCCGGCGCTGCGGGCATGGACCAACCCGACCTGCCGCAGCACGGTGAGGTGCTTGGACACCCTGGGCTGGCTGAGCCCGAGCCGCTCCACCAGGGTGCCCACGGACTGTTCGCCAGCCCGCTACGAGTCGAGGATGTCACGTCCCTGTGCCTCGGCGATGGCGTTGAACACGTCGGCGGTGGTGGCGGTCCGGGCCATGTCCGGATCATCTTCCGATATCGGCATGTGTGAACCGGCCGCCCCGCCGGGATGCGGTCGATTAACGTCGCCCCATCCGAGCACGCCGGACCCGGGGGTGGGCATGCAGACCAGTACCAGTGCCGTGAACGGGGCGCTGACACGACCAGGGCCAGCGGTTGCTGTCGCGCTGCAGCATGAGATCGAACATTTTCTGTACTTCGAGGCTGAGTTGCTGGACGACCGGCGTTTCGAGGAGTGGCACGCCCTGTTTGCCGATGACGTTCGCTACCGGGTGCCCACCCAGTCCAACCGGTTGAAGCGTGAACGCGGCCTGGAGGCATCCGCTGAGGGGGAGGTGTGCCTGTTCGATGATGACAAGACCACCCTCGGTTGGCGGGTCCGTCAGCAGCTGCAGCCCACCCACTGGGCCGAGGATCCCCCCAGCCGTACCCGCCATCTGATCACCAACGTTCGGGTCACGCCGCTGGCATCGGCCCACGACCATGCCGTGGAGTATCAGGTGCGGTCGAACTTCCTGTGTTACCGCAACCGGCTGGCCGATCAGGTTGATCTGTGGGCCGGCGAACGGGTGGACGTGATCCGTGCCGGCGCCGAGGGTTGGCTGATCGCCCGCCGCACCGTGACGTTGGATCAGAACGTGGTCCTGTCGAAAAACCTGAGCGTCTTCTTCTGAGTCTGGTGGCGAACATGCGTGATCTGCTTTCCCCCGATGCCCCTCTCGACCAGTTGGTGGATTGGCAGCAGGGGCTCATCTCGGGCCATCTGTTCGTGGACCCCAAGCTCCACCAACAAGAATCGGAGCGGTTATTCCCCCGTACCTGGCTGTACATCGGCCATACCAGTCAGTTTGCCCGCACCGGGGATTTCATCACCACGTTCATGGGTGCCGATCCGGTGTTGGCGGTGCGCCAGGCCGACGGGTCGGTGTCGGTGCTGCTCAACGCCTGCCGTCACCGGGGCATGAACGTGTGCCGGGCCGACGCCGGCAACGCCCGGGCCTTCAGCTGTCCCTTCCACGGCTGGACCTATGACGTGGGCGGTCGGCTGGTCAACGTGCCCCTCCATGACACCGCCTATCACGGTGAACTCGACACGTCACGTTGGGGTTTGCTCACCGTGCCCCGGGTGGAGCAGTACAAAGGCCTGATCTTCGCCACCTTCGAACCCGACGCCCCGCCGCTATTGGAATATCTGGGGGATGCCGCGTGGTATCTCGATTGTCTGGTGGATCGGCGTGAGGGCGGCACCGAGGTCATCGGCGGGGTCCACAAAATCCGCATGCACGGCAATTGGAAACTCATCGCCGAACAGTTCACCGGGGACAACTACCACGCGGTCTTCGCCCACGTGTCGGCCATGGCGGCGTGGGCTGAACCGGGCTCGGCGCCACCGGCCAGGTTCATCTCCTCCATGACCGCCGCCGGCCGGCAGTTCAGTGATCGGGGCGGGCACGGCGCGGCGGGGTTTTTCCTCAGCAAGAAGGCCCTCATCGGGGTGTTGGGCACGCTCACCAAGGATCATCAATTGGTGGCCGACTACTACGAATCCACCAACGATGAGGTGGCCAACCGCCTCGGCGCCGAGCGCTCACGGGGCCCCAGCAGCACCGCCGGTCTGGTCTTCCCCACCTTTACCTATCTCGGGGCGGTGTTCGGCAACACCTCGATCGGGGTGTGTCATCCCAAAGGGGTGGACCATTTCGAGTTCTGGCGTTGGTGCCTGGTGGACGCCGCCGCCCCGCCCGAGGTGAAAGCGGCCATGACCCGTTGCTTCCATGTGTGGCCGCTGGGCCTGGCCGATTCCGATGACGGGGAGAGTTGGAGCAGCGTGCAGTCCGGTATGGCCGGGCCGATGGTGCGCCGCCAGCAATACAACTACCAGATGGGCCTGGGCCACGACGGCCCCGACCCCGTCTACCCCGGCACCATCACCCCCCAGCCGGTGGGCGAGGGCCCGCAGCGCTCCTTCTACCGCCGCTGGCTGGAGTTCATGACCACCGACGGCTGGCCCGCCACGGACTGACTCAGTACGGGATTCGATCCACAACTGGAGTGCAGCCTCTGCGGCAAGGTCGCCAGTTGGCCCGTTCGCCAGAGACCGCCAAGAGCCGCGGACGGTACATCCCCGCCACTCTCCTCCGGCCGACAGCGAGGTGCACCCGATGAGTTGCGTTCAGCTGAACGTTGTCGGCCGACCAGCGAGGGAACAGCGCGGCGTCTTGTGAACGGCAGTGTCCACCTGGCGCCGAAGTCCCACCTCAACGCTACCGCCCCCGAATCCCACACGCTCGTTGCGGGGACGTCCACCTCGAGGGCAGGTCTCGTCACCTGGCTGCGGATCGGATCTCGGGTTTCGAGCCGGACCGACACGGAGGCTGGACTTTGCCGATGGAAGGAGGGGAGTTGGTCCGGTCATGACGCGACCGGTGGTGTTGGAGCCGGTCTGTCGATGGAACGGGAGTGTGATGATCCAGGCTGGGCGTGGCTCCAGCTTTTCGTGCGCGTGACCGTCGACATGACCCAACCAAGATTGGAGCTGAACGGTGGATGCCCCGGCGTGAAGAGCAGGGGGATCAGCGGCGACGCTGCGTTCATGTGAACACTCAAGCACCCAGACCGTCATGGCTTTCCGACCGTTTGCGCCGACCCCGGACTGCTGTGGACCTGAAACGGTTGGGTTCAGGTGAACGCCGGCGGTCCGCGGAGGTCGGACACGGGACGGCGCGCCAAACCGGGCAAGGGGCGTCCCCGTCAGCAACCACCGCTGACCGTCCGACCGATCGGCGCCAGCAATCGCGCCACCCAATCCTGCGTTCAGCTGAACGTGACGCCCGCTCGCGGCCGGGCAACACCTGGCTGAGGGATGAGGAGCAGACAGGGGTCAGCCCTGGTCATGTATGGCGCGTCCGAAGGCGTCCAACTCCACCACGTGGGCCTCGATCAGCCCAACTGATGATTGCGGCCGGATCAGCAGGGTCGGTGCGTCGCGTTCGGCGGCCCATCGGTGAGCGTCGAGGTACAGCTCGTCATCAACCCACGCGACGGCGCGGTCGCTTACGTAACGAGCAACGTCGGTGAGTTTCCAGGTGTCCCCGGCGCGGGGCGACGTGAACTCGATCACGGGAAGTTGAGGAAGTCCCAGGCGCGGCGACACAGCGCGATTGGCCCGGTGCTCCCACGTGGTCGCCCAGACAAGGTCGAAGTGCGCGGCAAGGTCACGCAACCAACCGGCGTGACGGCGGGACCAGCTCAGTTGAAATCCATCGACCACGGTTCGCTTGAACCGGGTGGCGGCATCGAACCCCCGAACGGGCTGAGCACGCCATCGACATCGAGCAGAAGAAGCGGCCTCCGTCGCACGGGAGCTCGGTGGCGAGCACGCGGTTCGGAAAGGGTCAGTACTGGCCGATGTGGTTGGTGGCGATGTCCTCGATGAAACCCAAGATGGCCTCTTTGCCCAGTTCGGCGCTGCGGTCGGCGCCGGGGGCGTGGCGGGGCAGCAGCACCAAACGGTGTACGCCCATGGCGGCGAAGGCCTCCACGGACTCGCGGTCGGTGCGGCCGGCGGGGGTGACGGAGATCTCCAGCGGGCCGAGGTGGGCGGGGCGCTCGTATCGGGCGGCGGCGGCGGCCAGGCCCTCGAGACACTTTTCGGTGCGGGCGGCGTCCAGCGCGAAGCCGTACCAGCCGTGGGAATGGGTGACGGCCTTGCGGAAAGCAGCGGCGGTGTGGCCCCCCATCACGATGGGCGGTGACGGTTGCTGCACCGGGCGGGGATGGGCGTCCACCCCGCTGAAGGATACGAAACGACCGTCATAGGCCGGTTTGTCCTGGGACCAGATGGCCACCATGGCCTCCAGATACTCCAGGGTACGGGCGCCGCGCTCTTCCATGGGGATCCCGAGCGCCCGGAACTCCGGCTCCAGGTATCCCACACCCACCCCGAAGATCAGCCGGCCATTGGACAGCACATCCAACGAAGCCAGTTCCTTGGCCAGCACCAGCGGGTTGCGCTGCGGCAGGATGATGATGCCCGTACCCAGGCGTATGGTCTTGGTGAGGGCGGCGGCGAAGGTGAGGGCGATGCCGCCATCGAGCATCCGGCCCTGCGGCGGCACCGGGGACGGCGGCACCTGGGGGTCCGGCAACACCACGTGCTCACCCGTCCACAGCGACTCGAACCCGGCCGCCTCGGCCGCGGGGGCCACGGCAGCCATGGTGTCGGGGTGGCTGCACGCATTGTTGTTGATGTTGAACAACCCGAAGTGCATGGTCATGCCCGGACCCTACCTCGGCCCGCCAGCGCGCATCGTCACCGCACGGTCACTGCGCCGTCATTGCATCGACAGTGCCGCCCGAGCCTCCGCGGCGCGGTCACGGGCGGGGTCCCCGGCCACCTCGATCACCACCTGGGTCAGCACCCCGTCGGGTAGCTCGGCCCGGCCCACCAGGTCGGCGCAGATCGGGCTCAGCGGTTGGGCGCCCACGCAGAACGGGGCGAACCCGTAGGTCACCGGCGTGAGCGAATCAAGGCGGCCCCCACCCACCGGAACATCGCCATACCACAGCGCCACCTTACCGGCGTTGCGGCCGGACGGGGTGAAGCTCATGCGAACCAGCACCGCACCCGGCGGCAGTTCCACCTCGGCGCTGATGCGGTGCTCGGTGGCGCCCAGCACGTTGTGGACAAAGCACAGCCGCCGATCCTTCACGTACAGGGCATACCCACCCGTATGTCCGCCGTGGCACACGATCACCCCGTCGCAGTTCCCGCTGTCCCCGCTGTCGGGCATGTGCAACGCCGCCAGGATCTGGTAGGGCCGACCTCGCAGATTGGGCGCCATACCTTCGGGAATGGAGGACCCGCCGGGATGGTAGACGTAACGGTCGCGCACGAAGCGTCGGTCACCGAAGCGGCCCGGCTGGTTGTTGAGCGGCAGCACCTGGTTGCGTTCGGCCTCGACCCACCATAACGCCTGTAATTCGGCCAGTTTGTCGGGATTGTCGGCGGCCAGGTCGTGGCACTCGGAGAAGTCCGCAGCCACGTGGTACAGCTCCCACACGTCCTCATCGAAGCTGCGGTGGGCGTCGCTGCCGTCATAGGCGATGGCCGCGGGCGGGTGATACACCACCGCCTTCCAACCATCGTGGTAGATGGCCCGGCACCCCAGCATCTCGTAATACTGGGTGGTATGGGGCGAGGCCACCGATCCGTCGGTCAGGGTGCCGGCGAAACTGACCCCGTGGAAAGGAACCTGCTCCACGCCGTTGATCTGCGCCGGTGGTTCCACACCCAACAGCGCCAGAACCGTGGGCAACACGTCGATGGCGTGCACGTACTGATGGCGGGTCTCGCCGGGTGAACCCAGCCGGGCCGGCCAGTGCACGATCAGGGGGTCACACACCCCGCCCTCATGGGTGTCCCGCTTGAACCGCTGCAACGGGGTGTTCCCGGCCCAGGCCCAACCCCAGGGATAGTGATTGGACGCCCGGGGGGTGCCCAGATCGTCGATCCGCCGAAGGTTCTCCTCCAGGCTCTCCGGCACCAGGTTGAAGAAGTACATCTCGTTGAAGGACCCGCCGGACCCACCCTCCGCTGACGCCCCGTTGTCGCTCATCAGCAGCACCAGGGTGTTGTCGGCTTCGCCCAGCTGCTCGATGAAGTGCAGCAGCCGACCCACCTCGGCGTCGGTGTGGGTCAGGAAGCCGGCGTAGACCTCCATCATGCGGGCATAGAGCCGTTGCTGGTCAGCGCTCAACGACGCCCAGGCCGGTACCCAGCGCGGCCGCGATGACAGCTCTGTTCCTGCCGGCAGCAACCCCGATGCCCGCTGACGAGCGAACACCTCCTCCCGCCAACGGTCCCACCCCTGATCGAAGCGTCCCCGGTACCGCTCGATGTAGGACGCCGGAGCCTGGTGGGGGGCGTGGCAGGCGCCGGGGGTGAACCACAAGAAGAACGGCTTGTCGGGATCGTAGGCCCGCAGATCCTTGAGGTACCCGATGGCCCGATCGGTCAGGTCCTCGGTGAGGTGGTAGCCCTCCTCGGGGGTGCGGGGCGGCGCCACCTGGTGGTTGTCGTGGATCAGGTCGGGGTGGTATTGGTCGGTCTCCCCGGCCAGGAAGCCGTAGAACCGCTCGAAACCCTTGCGCAGCGGCCAGTGGTCCCGGGGTCCGCCCATGGTCATCTCATGAGCCGGGGTCAGATGCCACTTGCCCACGGCGTAGGTAGCGTAGTGGGCGCCCAGCAGGATCTGGGGCAGGTACCCGTGGGTGGGCGGAATGTCGGCGTCATAGCCGGGGAAGCCGGAGCTGAACTCCACGATGCGGCCCATGCCGGTGTGGTGGTGGTTGCGCCCGGTCAGCAGCGCGGCCCGGGTGGGTGAGCACAACGCGGTGGTGTGGAAGTTCGAAAAGCGCAGCCCATCAGCGGCGAGCCGATCGAAGGTGGGGGTGGCGATGTCAGAGCCGTAACAGCCGAACTGGGCGTACCCCACGTCGTCGAGCAGCACCATCACCACGTTGGGAGCGCCGGTGGGCGGTCGCGGCACCGGCGGCCACCAGGCGGTTGCCTCCTCGAATGTGCGCCCTATCACTCCCTCGAACGGCTTGGCCATGGCGCATCTCCCTCTTTGCGCGCACGTTAGCGGGACCGCCCCCGGCTGTTGATGCTGCTCATGGCCCTGACGCGGTAATCTCCCGGGGGTCACGACCCATCGCAATTCACGCCATTTAGGGGGAGCAGGCATGTCGACGATCTCCGTTGATCCCGGTACCGGGCTCAAGGTCTTCAAAACCAGGGCCGACAAGGCCACCGACAAGATCCAGGGCAAGGGCTACGGCGTCGTCACCGACACCGCCCTGCTGGCCCTGCCGGAGGCACCTTCTGGCGCCACGTTCAACGCCGAGGAGCAGGCCAAGTACCGAGACTTCAAGGAGTCCCGTCGGGGTTCGGCGGATTACATGTCCATGGAGGGGGAGTTCTCCCGCTACCTGACCGACGTGTACTCCACCCCGCCCATCGAGCGTGAGGCGCTCACCGACGAGTGCGAGATCCTGGTGGTTGGCGCCGGGTTCGCCGGTCTGTTGCTGTGGTACAAGCTCAGCCAGGCCGGTTTCATCGACATCCGCTTCTGTGAGAAGGGCGGGGACGTTGGTGGCACCTGGTATTGGAACCGCTACCCGGGCATCGCCTGTGACGTGGAGTCCTACTCCTACTTCCCGCTGCTGGAGGAGATGGAGTACTTCCCCACCATGAAGTTCGCTTCGGGCTTCGAGATCTTCGAGTACTGCCAGAAGATGGCCCAGAAGTTCAACTTCTACGATCACTGCTTGTTCCATACCACCGTTGAGAAGACCGAGTGGGATGAGGACAGCGGCCGCTGGACGGTGTTCACCAACCGTGGCGATGCGATGAAGGCCCGCTTCGTGGTGTTGGCCAACGGCATCCTCACCACCCCCAAGCTGGCTCGCATCAAGGGCATGGAAACCTTCAAGGGGCAGTCTTTCCACACCTCACGCTGGGATTACAACATTCCGCTCGAAGGCAAGCGGGTGGGCATCATCGGCACCGGGGCCACTGCGGTGCAGGTCATTCCGGAGCTGGCCAAGATCGTGGGTGAGCTGTACGTCTTCCAGCGCACGCCGTCCACCATTGACGTGCGGGATCAGCGCACCACCACCGAGGAAGAGATCGCCACCTGGAAGAACGAGCCGGGCTGGGCCATCGCCCGCCGGGCCCGTTTCGCCAAGATGGTCGGCCGCCGGGCCATCCAGGCCAACGACGATTACCTGGCCGGCAAGGTGCAGGATTACAAGGAGCGCAAGGTTCACGAGACTCGCCTCAGCGCTGAGGACATGATCGCCAAGCAGCTCAACACCAACTTCCGCATCATGGAGCAGATCCGGGCCCGGGTGGACGCCATCGTCACCGACCCCAAGGTGGCGGCCTCCCTCAAGCCGTACTACCCCTACGGCTGCAAGCGCCCCACGTTCCACGATGAGTACCTGCCCTCCTTCAACCGGGCCAACGTGCATCTGGTGGATACCGCACCGCACGGGGTCAGTGAGATCAACGAAAAGGGCGTGGTGCACGAGGGTGTGGAGTATCCCCTCGACGTGTTGATCTATGCCACCGGCTTCCAGTGGATGGCCACCTCCACGTTCCAGATGATCGTGGGACGCGAGGGTCGGACCATGAGCGAGAAGTGGCAGACCGAGGGCACCCGCACCTTCTTGGGCCTGCATAGCCACGGGTTCCCGAACCTGTTCATCATGACCGGGCCCCAGGGTGGCGGCGGCAGCTTCAACTTCACCGACGCTATTGACGATCACGGCAACTACCTGGTGTGGATGCTCACCAAGATGCGTGACGAGAACATCAACACCGTGGATGTGCACAAGGCGCCGGAGGAAGAATGGGCGGTGCATTGCGCCAAGGTGGACATCGAGTCCGCACCGTTGCGTGATTGCATCTCGTACTACAACGGTCACGGGGACGCCGCGCCGGGCAGCCTGGCGTACTACGGCGGCGGTCAGTGGCACAAGTGGCGCCTCAAGGCCCAAGAGTCCCTGGAGCCCTACGCCTTCACCAAGAAGTGAGCTGACCAGCCACCGCTGATCTGTTCTTGCCCGCTGCGCCCACCGTCGGACACAACCGGCGGTGGGTGCAGCGCGGTTTCGCCCGTCGGGGCTTGGTCAGGCGCTGCGGCGGATCCCACGGGCGGGGGTGCGTTGGGCCAGGTCCTGGGTCACCCGTCCGAAGGCCCGCTCACGAGCCACCGTGGGCTGAGACCGGTCAACTAGTACCGCCAGCACCGTCGGCGAGGTGAGGGCCGCGGCGCCGACGGACCGCGCCCAGCGAGTGAACGCCGCCACCGAGACCTCATGGCGGGCGATCCCGTCGGTGGCGATGGCGTGGGCCAAGTCCGCGGTGGCCCGGCAGCCGGCGACGTCGCGGTGTGCAGCCAGGTCACCGGGTTTGCCGTCGCCGACGTGGGCGCCTTGGCGGTTGGTGGCGGGGCGAATCCTCATGACGGCCACGGTACGGCGCCCCTTTCAGAACTGCTAACGATTCCTCCTTGCCCTATTGATTAGCTAGCCTTATGGATATGGCCCTTCAGGCAACGTCTACCGGCCGCTTGCGCGAACTCGAGCTGCGCCATCTCCACGCACTGGTGGCCGTGGCTGATGAGGGCAGCTTCGGACGGGCGGCGGCGCGGTTGGCCTTCACCCAGTCCGCCGTCAGCCAGCAGATCGCAGCCCTGGAGCGGGTGGTGGGCGGCAAGGTCTTCGATCGCCCCGGTGGTCCCAAACCGGTGGAGCTGACCCCGCTCGGCGTGATGCTGGTGGACCACGCCCGCCACATCCAAGCCCAGGTCGCCGCCGCCGAAGAGGACCTCGAACGCCTGCTCAGTGGGGGGCACGGTCGCCTGGCGGTGGGGACGTTCCAGAGCGTGTCGGTCAAGCTGCTGCCCGAGATCCTGCGCCGGTTGCGCCTGGTGGCACCGGGAGCCGAGGTTCGCATCGAGGAGCACGACAGCGACGAAGAGCTGGCTGAGGGCCTCACCGCAGGGCGGCTGGATCTGAGCTTTCTGGTGGGCACCCACACCGTGTCGGGCATCGAGAGCGTGGCGTTGTGCGAAGACCCCTTCGTGGCGCTGATCCCTCGTAGTGAGCACCCCGGTGGCGGCCCCCTCCCGGCGCAGCAGCTGGTGGGCCGGGCCATGATCGGCCAGCAACCCTCCAGCTGCCAGGTGCTGGTGGATCGGGGCTTGGGCCGGCTCGGGGTCCACCCCAACTACGTGTTCCGTTCCAACGACAACGGTGCGGTGCAGGCCATGGTGCGGGCCGGGATGGGCGTGGCTGTGCTGCCCTATCTGGCCACTGACCCCGATGATGGCGGCGTGGTCATCGTGGAGTTGGATCCGCCGTTGGCTCCCCGGGTGATCTCCCTGGCGCGGCGGGCCAACCGAACCCTGGCGCCAGTGGCCGAACGATTCATGGCGCTGGCCATCGAGGTCACCGCTGAGCTGACCTGGCCTGCCCCGCGGTGAACGCCAACCCGTTCGGGGTCGGGCGCCTGCGAGCTGTTAGCTGGCTGGCATGTGGCCGAGTTGGGTGAGGATGTCGACGCGGTCGTAATGCTGCTCGAGCGTGGCGATCTCCCCCTGGGCGTTGACCGTGATCACGTTGATCACCGGGAAGGACACTCGCTTACCGGTGGCCGGGAATGCGCCAAAAGCCCCGTCGTTCACCCCCTGGGACAGATCCACAAAGGTGGCGTCAGTCGCGTAGCATGCCAACCAGCGATCGAAATCCCGACTGTTGTAATATTCAGTCGACGATTTGACAGTATCCGCGGCTTTCGCCATGGCTTCCCCCCTCTTGAACGCTGCGTGCAAGGGTCCTGTGACCAGTGCTCGGGAACGCTAGTGCTAGTGGGGGCCTCCAGGTGTGTCAACGGGTTGTGGTCCAACTTCGTGACGGACCTTGCTGGCGGTCCTCGGGTGGCAGACTGGCTGACGATGAGCAGACGTTTCCCGTTCCCTGACAACCCCACCGGCTGGTATCGGGTGGCGTTCGCGGCTGAGGTCGGCCCGCAGTTGGCGCCGCTGTCCTTCTTTGGGCGGGAGCTGATGGTCTTTCGTGATGCTGCCGGCGCGGCGCATGTGATGGCCGCGCACTGCCCGCACCTCGGCGCCCACCTGGGCTTCGGCGGGCGCATCGAACAGGACTGTGTGGTGTGCCCCTTCCACGGCTGGCGCTTCGATCTCGACGGCCGCAACGTCAACATTCCCTACCGTGATCAGCTCAACCGCAAAGCCGCCATCCCGGTGTACCCGGTGCGGGAGTGGGCCGGTTTGGTAATGGTCTGGTTTGATGAAGCCGGCGCTGCGCCCACCTGGGAACTACCCGCCCTGCCCGAACTGCAGGACGACGAGCTGCTGTGGCACGCCCCCACCAACGCCCGTTGGCGCATCCGTACCCACCCCCAGGAAGTCCTCGAGAACACCGTGGACATCGCCCATTTCCGCTTCGTGCACGGGGTGAGCGCCTTCGGGGCTCTCAGCTCCACTGAGCACGGCCCGATGTTGCGGACCACCGCGGAACTGTCCCTCAACTCGCCGCGGGGTCCAGTGGCCGGTGCGGTGGTGAACGAGATGTGGGGCCTGGGCATTGACGTCAACCGGGTGGTGGGTATCGGCAAGGGTGCCACCATCGTGACCGTCACCCCCATCGATGGGGAGCAGGTTGATGTGGCCTACGCCTTCTTGTCGCCGCGGGCTGCGGACGGTACCGGCATCAGCCGGGCCGGGCAGGGCCACGTACGGGACAACATCGCGCAGATCGAGGCGGACTTCCCGATCTGGGAGAACAAGGTGCACCGGGCTGATCCGGCGTTGGCCCAAGGTGAGGGCGCCATCATGGACTTTCGCCGTTGGGCCCGGCAGTTCTACGCCACCGCGGTATAGGGGTCAGCCCTTGGGGTGCAGTTGCACGATGGGAATGACCCGATCGGTACGGGCCTGATACTCAGCGAACATGGGGTAACCGGCCACCAACACCGGCCACAACACCTCGCGTTCGGCCGCGGTGACGGTCCGGGCGGTGCACTCATAGACCTGGTCCATCACCCGCACTGACACGTTCGGATCGGCACCCAAGTTGCCATACCACTGGGGATGGTTCGGGGCGCCGCCCAATGATCCAATGATGTAGCGGCTCCCGTCGCGTTCGAGATACAGCAGCGGGTTGCGCCGGATAGCTCCACTTCGCCGGCCCTTGGTGTACAGGATCAGAATGGGGCGCGGTCCGTCCCATCCGTCATCCTCCCCGTTGGAGGCCACATACCGGTTGGCGTGGGCGGCGGCGAAACTCACGGTGGTGTCCACGGCAACCCGGTCGATCTCTGGCAAACCCGGCCCTCCCGGTTGGCCACGGTCGTCTGGCGCGACGCCCTCGGGCTGGTCACGTAGGCCCGCGGTCCACGCCCGCAGGTTGGTTTTGGTTCCTTCGCCGGCGGTCATAGGGTGAGTCTGGCACGGGGGGCGCGGGCCCGGCGGAGGGGGAGCGGGGAGCCCGATTCGCGACATTCTCCGACTATCGGTGTTCTCGTTGGCGCGCTCTGTGGTGGAACTAGTCTCCGCTCATGGAAGGGGAGCCGGGGTTCCGCCTACCCGGTATCGAGGGGTTGACCTTCGTCG
>JBJXFH010000200.1:0-46939 GCA_046155365.1 Acidimicrobiales bacterium
CACCCAGCAGCAGCTGCACGGGTATCTGAACCTGCTGATCCTGGCCGGTAATGAAACCACCCGTAACGCCACCACCAAGGGCATCACCACGCTGCTGGAACATCCCGACCAGCTGCAGCGTCTCTGCACCGATCCGGACCGTTGGACCGAACCAGCGGTGGAGGAGATCTTGCGTTGGACCTCGCCGGTGTTGCAGTTCGCCCGGACCGCGGCCCGTGACACCGAGATCGCCGGCACCGCCATCAAGGCCGGGGACACCGTGGGCATCTGGTATCCGTCGGCCAACCGGGACCCGGCAGCGTTCGTAGACCCTGACCGGTTCGATATCACCCGTGAGCCGAACTACCACCTGGCCTTCGGACACGGACCCCACTTCTGTTTGGGCGCCAACCTGGCCCGCTGGGAGCTGCGGGCGTTGTTCAAGGAGCTGGCCCGCCGGAACATACTGCAACGTATCCAACCGGTCGGGCCGCCCCAGATCACCCAGGACCTCCACGTCAGCGTGATCAAACGGCAACTGGTGGCAGCCGCCAACTGATCGGTTCAGCGGGCGCCGATGGGCAATCCCGGTTGAGCCAGGTAGGCCTCGGGATCGGGTGTGGCGGTGATGGCCCGGAACGTGGCCGAGGGGTGCGGGTACTGGGTGACCATGCGGCCGCTGTCGCTGCGGTAGTAGTTGCTGCAGTCCCCGTGCCAGACGTCGACTTTCTCGATGGCCGCCTGCAACTCGTCGTTGTAACGGTCCATCACCTCACGACGTACCTCCAGTGAAGCTAACCGCTCCTCATCCATGCGCCGCAGCTGACCCATGATGTAGGCCACCTCCAGCTCCAGCATGTGGATCATGGAGGAGCCCCCGTTGGTGTTGGGGCCGTACAGCATGAAGAGATTTGGGAACCCGGCGGTGGTCATCCCCAGATAGGCCTGGGCCCCATCGGACCACGCCTCGGCAATGGGCACCCCGTCCCGGCCGGTCACGTCCAACGCCGACAGGTACCGGTCCACGTGGAACCCGGTGGCCAGCACGATGGTGTCCGCTTCACGCTCCACGCCGTCCACCGTGCGCACCCCGGTGGGCGTGATCCGCTCAATGTGATCGGTGACCAACTCCACGTTGGGTCGGTTGAAGGTGGGGTAATAGTCATTGGAGATCAACGGCCGCTTGCAACCGTAGGAGTGGGTGGGGGTCAACTTGCGGCGCAGCTCGGGATCTTTCACCACCTCGAGGTTGCGCAGGCCGGCCCGCTCGGCCCGGCTGATGAGATTGGTCGGGAACGTGACGAACTTCTCCACCTCACGCCAGACCCGCAGCCGGAACTGCCGCACCAGGGACGGATCCTGACGGAATCGCTCCAACGTCTCGGCGTCATAGGGGTCATCGTCGCGGGGCACCACCCAGTTGGCGGTGCGCTGGAACAGGTGGAGTTGGCCCACTTCCTTGGCGATCTCGGGCACGAACTGCACGGCACTGGCGGCGCTGCCGATGACCGCCACCCGCTCACCGCTGAGGTCATGGTCGTGGTTCCAGCGGGCGGAGTGGAACATCGTGCCCTTGAAGGTGTCCATGCCATCGATGGTGGGATAGTTGAGCTCGTTGAACATGCCGATGGCGCTGACCACCACATCGGCCACCAGTTCGTCACCGGCACTGGTGATCACCCGCCACACCAGGCATTCCTCGTCCCAGTAGGCCTTGGTGACCGCGGTGTCGAAGCGGATGAACGGCACCATGGCGTACTTGTCGGCCACGTGTTCCATGTAGGCTCGGATCTCCGGCTGCGTACCGTACGGTCTGGACCAGTCCACCTTCATCTCGAAGGAGTAGGAGTACAACGCCGACTGGATGTCACAGGCCGCCCCCGGGTACCGGTTGTGGTACCAGGTCCCGCCAACCCCCGATCCCTTCTCCAGGATCACGAAGTTGGTGGAGCCGGCCTCTTTGAGCTTGATGCCCATGCACAATCCACCCGGTCCGGCGCCGATGATGACCACCCGCCGGGTAGAACCCGCGTTGCCGTTGCTGTTGGCTGTTGCCTGTGTCATGTGCTGCTCCCCCGATGCGTCCCGGGCGGATGGTAGCGGTTCGTCAGCCTTGCGCCGCCTTGACCAGGTTGCGGTTGAGGGCGATGGCTTCATCGTGGGGCATCCGGCCGCAGCCGCATGACGCAGACACCGACAGCCGGTCCTGGCCCACCACTGCCCGCAACGCGGCGATGCGTTCGAGATAGTGGCCCACGGGCTGCGGCGGGGCCTTGACGTCACCAATGCCGGCCACCACGGACATTGAGGGCGGCACCCGGCGCAGCAACTGATGCTCGGCCCACTGTCCCGGATGGGACAGTTCCACCATCACCCGGTCCACGCGTCCATCGAGATCGTCGAACAACGGGAGCATGGAACGCAGGTTCTGGGTCCGGGTGGACGGTCGACGAGCGATGTCACCGAGGCAAAAGTGCACGGCGCGGGAAACCCCCGGCGGGACCAACGCCAGCGGCGCGGCGATCCATTCGGCCAGTTGCCCGGGCGGGTGGCTCCCGTGGGCGGCGGCGATGGCCTCCGCCGGGGCATCGAGTTGCACCTCGGTGGCGCCCAGGTCAACCAGCGCGGAGATCTCAGCGGCCACCACTGCCACCAGATCCTCGAATCGGCTGCCGAGCGCCGGATCATCAGGGAACGACAACGCGATCGTGAACGGTGAGGGGACCGCGGCCCGGCGAAGCGACGGTTCAATGGCCCGTTCCCGTGAGAAGGCCTTGGCATGACCCAGCCCGTTCGGTGCACTGATGGGCCCGGCGATGCGATAGCGACCAATGCCGGCCTGCCCGGCGGCGATGTTCCTCGGCGCCAGCAACTCCAGCCCGGACAGACGGGGCGGTATGGTGTGCACGAAGTCCGGGGCGAAGATCTCCCCGCCGGCGATCTCGTTGATGCCGCAGGCCACCATCTCATCCATGGCGATGCGCGCCGCGGCCACCAGCGCCGCGTGCACTGCGGGGTCATCCTCCTTGGCAGTACCCCGCCACAACCGCCGCAACGCCGGTCGCTGCCCGAACGGCGGCGGCCAACTACCCAACGCCACGGTCGAGATGGTCATGGGCGAAGGCTAGAACGTGCACGCCTTCGCCGCCGCCGCGCTCGACGGTACCCCGATCGCGCAGCCAGGTGGCGCGGCCGGGTTGGATGTGTACGCTGCCGGCGACCGTGCGCCGGGCCAGCCGAGACCTGGCCGTGACCGAGGAGCGAACAGATGGACCAGGCCCAGCGCGACGGGCTGATCGCCAGCGCCACCGAGTTCATGGAGCGCTACCACCAGGCGTTCCTGCACGGCACCCGGGATGATCTGCAGTTGCTGGTGCACTCGCCGGTGATCTACATCACTGAAACCGATGTGCAGGTCCGGGAGCGATACCCGTTCGACCCGGTGAAACTGCGTGCCGCCACGGACTTTCACCACGGCGAAACCGAAACCCGCTTCGTGCACATCGAACCCACCCGGGCCCATGTGCTGATCGAGGGCACCCGCCACCGCGCCGACGGCTCGGCGATCGAGTCCATCCAGTCGGTTTACATCCTGCAGGATCGCGGCGAGGGGTGGCGGGTGGCGGCGTTCTCCGGAATCAGGGGCGCAGCCGTTACTTGACCGTGATCGGGCTCACCGAGCCGCTGTAGACCAGGTTGGTGCCGCTGACATTGGACACCGTGAAGGTGATGTCCGATCGCCCGCTGCGCAGCGGTGAAGTGAACGTCACGGTGCCGTTGGCGCCGGTGATGCCGGTGGCGGTGCCGGTGACCCCGCCGCTCCAGGTGCCGGTGACCGTGGCCCCGCTCACCACAAGGTTCGAGGCATCGCTGACCGTCGCAACCACCCGGGCCTGAAAGCGGTTCCGGGACCTGCTGAGCATCTCCCCGGTCAGTTTGGACACCCCAACGGCGCGTTGGACGACGGCCACGTTGACGGTGATCACGGTAGAGGCCGAGGCGGAGGCTCCAGCGCTATCGGTGACCGTGAGCGTCGCCGTGTAGGCGCCGGCATTCTGATAGGTATGGCCGGCGGTGGGCCCGGTGGCGGTGGTGCCGTCGCCGAAGTTCCAGGCGAAGGTGAGCGCGGCGCCCTCAGGGTCGCTGGACCCGGTGCTGGTGAAGTTGACCGTCAAAGGCCCGGTACCGCTGGTGGGGGTGGCGTTGATCGTCGCGGTGGGCGGCTGATTGGTTGATGCCACCACCGAGCCGGTCAGGCGGTACTCGCCCAGGCTGCCGTAATCGGAGTAGCCGCTGCTGGCCGGGTCTCCGAAGCCGACCCCGTCGATCTCAACGTAATAGGTACCGGCGGCCAGCGTGGTGGCGATGGTGGCAGCCAGGCCACTGGCGGCATCGGCGCCCGAGGAGCCCGAGGTCGGGTCCGCCGTTGCCACCACCGCGCCCGATGCGTTGAGCAGGGACAGGCGCACGTCCAGATCGGGGCTGACCGGTGCCGGCCCCACGGTGATGGTGGCCGCTCCCCCGGCGGTCTGGAAGGACAGGACGTCCTTATCGGTACGGCCACCGATGCGTCCGGTGGCGTTCAAGGACCCGCCGGCGAGCGCGGTGGCTGCTGCTTGGGTGTCGGCGTGGTCGTCGGCCCGCAACGGGGCACCGTTGTTCACCATCACCGAGAAGTCGTCCTCGGTGTTGTTGGCCCCGGCGTACTCGCCCCGGCTCCACTGCGAGATGGCCCGGTAGTAGCCCACACCCATGATCGGCGCCCAGGAGCCGTGACCCTGGTAGTAGCCGGCGGTGGCGGTCCCGTCGTGGCGCAGGCCCAGGTTGTGGCCTATCTCGTGCGAGGCCGCCTCGGCGATGTTCTTGGCCCCGCCGCCCACGCCGCGCTGGAATACGAACGCCGGCTGGTAGTAACTGTGGTTGGCGCCGGCCAGCCCGAACACCCCGAGATAGGCGATGCCGCCACACCCGCATGAGCCGTAGATGGTGTTGGTGTTGGTCACCAGCAGGCGGGTGCCGTACACCGCGTCGGTACTGGAGCTACGGGTGATGGCGGCCTCGTCGGGAGCCTGGGTGGTGACATCCACGTCGAAGGGGGCGAAATCCTCCGCCACCCGCTGCCATACACTGCGGATCACGGCCTTCTCCCCAGCGGAGAACGTGGCCGGAGAACTGTCGGTGTCGTAGGGCTCCGCAGTGAACGCCAGCCCGCCGCTGTAGTTGGCATTCCAGGCCGTACCGGACACCACCGTGCCATCAAAGTCGAGGAACACCGTGCGCTGAGCCCCGGGCTTGCTGTGCAGCGTGAAGGTCTCGGCCTCGGTCAAGGTCGAAAAGGTGTCGGTGGAGCCGGTGGCGGTCAACGCGGCATCCGGCGCCGGCGGTTCCACGAAGTGCACCCGACCACCGCGATCGAGCCAGACGGTGGGGTCCTTCAATGCCGTGTGCAGCTCGGCGACGGAAAGGCCGTTGCGGCGGGCGACCTCGGGCAGGTTGGCGCCCAGCCCCTCCGTGGCTGCCGTGCCGCGACGGGGCGAATCGAGCAGATCCGGTCCTTCCGACCGGCTGGCGGGATCAGCGGCCCCGAACGGACCCGGCCCACCCCCTGCCGCTGGCCCGCCCGCGGCCACGGCACTGGTGGCACCGGCCGCCAACGCCACCGTCACCACGCACAGTGCTGCCGCGACGATCCGGGTCCGAGTGCCGTTTCGGGTACGGATGTGCCGCCCTCCGGTCCGTTGCACCATCTGTTCCTCCGCGTGGTCGACTACCAAACGGAGGGGATGATGAAGGATTCAAGGCGTGCACCGCATCGCCGCAGTAGGGGGAATAGCCCACGTCGGCGTCACCCCATCAGGGGAAGTGCGCCTCGGCAAAGGAGTCGATGAACTCGCGAGCGGCAGGCCAGGGCTTGGCGTTGGTGCTGACCATGACCCACCCGGCACCCAGCTCAGCCATACGACCAAGTATGTTCCGGTGACGTTCGGCGTCGCGGCTGGGGTTGCCGCCGGCCAGTGGTAACACCAGATCGAGCTGCTCGAAGCGGTCCCCGGCCAGATCCTGCAGCAGGGTGAGCTTCGCCGGCAGATCATCAAGGGAGGTGACCGGCGCGGTGCGGGTGGTGGTGGCCAGCCCCGGCGGCCCGATCAACGGCAGCCAGCCCTGCGCCCCGGCGGCCACCCGCTGCAACGTCAGACGGCTGTTGCCACCCAGCCAGATGGGGATGGGTTGCTGCACCGCCGGTGGGAGGCAGCGGATGCCGCCGGCCTCGAAACCTCGGCCCCGATAGCTGAAGGTCTCACCCCGCCAGGCCAGCGGCAGCACCTCCAACGCCTGGTCCAGTTCCTCATTGCGAGCGTCGAAGTCTGCGCCCACCGCCCGGAACTCACCCTTGAGATAGCCGGCGCCGGCCCCCAGCACCAACCGACCACCCGATAGTTGATCCACGCTGGCCGCAGCTTTGGCCACCATCAGCGGGTTCCGGTACGGCAGTACCGCCAGGTAGGTGATCAAGCGGAGCCGGGAGGTCACCGCGGCCGCCGCCCCCAACGCCACGAAGGGGTCCAGGGTCTGATGCCCGCCGGCGGCCAACCACCGATCGGTGGGGGCCGGATGCTCGGTGAAAGCCATCGCATCCCACCCGGCGGCCTCGGCGGCGGCGGCCAGTTCCGGCACCGGACCGGCGTCGAGAACGTTGCCCTCAGCCCCCGGACAATCTGGATACAGAAAAGCGAACCGCATCACCCCGTGCCTCCATCTTTCGAAAAGGGCAACCCGCCCCAACTCAAATGCTCCAGATTCATGCCATCACTCTGCCACAATCATCATGGAGCCAACTTCAGCGACCTCGACCAACGCGGTGACCGCGGCGAACCGGGTGGCGCCGGCGAACCCAACAGCCGGGCTAGCGTCACGGCAATGGGAGCGGCGCGACGTGGACGCAAGGGCGGACGGTTCACCCCTCGGGTGGTTCGTGAGCCGGTAATCGAAGACGGCCCGGCCGAGCTGTTGGCGGACATCTTTGCCGCCATGAACGACCCTCATCCGCTGGGGATGTTGGCGTTGACCAGCGCCATGCTCGCCGCCGTCGACGAACGTTCCGTCAGCCCGTTCGATCGGCTGGCCGGCCGCGAGGACCAACCCGACCGAGAGGACCTGCTGGCCTCGTTGGCGGAGGTGCATCGGCCCGAGACCACCGCCCTGCTGCTGACCTGGGCGGCGCTCACCCCGAACGACGTCGAGGCCGCCCGTATCCGCCGGGAGTTGGCCGGCCGGCGCGTCGAGCAGCCCCGGTGGATCGGCCGCCTGGGTCAAACTACGGTGGACCGCACGGTGGTGCTCACCCATACCCTCGGTGACGGTGAAGCGCTGTTCCTGGGCTTGACGGTGGGCGGCGCGGACCTCACCGTTGCCGTGTACATCGACCACAACCTCGGCACCCTGGTCAAAGACGCCACCGTGGCACCGATCCCCATCGAGGAACTGCTCAACTTGGCTGCCGATCCGGCCCACGGTGCGGATGAGGTCACCATCGGGGACATTGCACCGGCGGAGGCGCGGGCCCGCATCGAGGAGGCCATCGCCACCACCAGCGCCACCTGGCCACCGTTCGAAACCGAGTCCTGGCCCTCCTGCCGGGCGGTGGTCGAATGGGCCTGCCGGGTGCTGCCGGCGGGCGGGGTCGGCTACCAGTCCCGCGAATGGTCCGAGGCCGAGAAGGACGCACTGGCCGACCGCTTCTTCGCCTCGGCGCCCGGCGCAGCGTTGAGCGGGGACGACGACCATCGATCCCTGACGGACACCTTGCTGTGGTTCGCGCTCGGCTATGGGCCCGGTGATCCCTTGCGTTGGAGCCCGTCCTCGGTGGAGATCTTCCTGGTGGACTGGTTCCCCCGCAAGGTGATGGCCGACATTGCCTACAAACGCAAGGTCACCCGGGTGCTGCGGGCGTTTGTGGCGTTCTGCGGTGCCGAACGTGGTTTCACACCGGCGCTCATCGCGGAAACCCTCGAGGCCATTGACCACTGGGAGCCCGAGTTCCTCCGCCTGATCGGCGCCGGCAAAAAGCGTGGGCGCACGGCCATCGGCACCGCCGCCGGCACCGCCACCAGCGCGCCGAACAGAGCCAGGGAGCTGGACCGACGGCAGCGGTTGGAGGAGGCGGTGGGCGGCGCCGAGGCCCTTGACGCCCTCCACGATCAGCCCCTGCCCGATGAGCCCTTCGACTGGAGCACCATACCCGAGGGTATTGCCCAGGTGGTGGGCGAGGTGCTGGCCATCTGCGACCGCGCCTGCGAGGAGTTGCTGGCCGGCCCCTCGTTGGTGGAGTACCGCACCGCCTGTCGCCGTTTGCTGGCGCAGGCCGCCGGGGTCAACACCCGCGGCAACTTCCCCGCCGGGGCGCGCACGGACAAGACGGCGGCGGCGCTGCTGTGGGCGGTGGGCCGGGCCAACGCCCTGTTCGACGGCATCCACCCCGACGATGGGCCGGCGCTGCTGGTGAAGGATCTCAACGCTCACTTCGGCGTGACCGGCTCGCTGTCAACACTCGGGCAGCGCCTGCTGAGGGCGGCCGGCTTCGAACCCGACTTCAGCTACGCCACCATACTGTTGGGTACGGACCGGCTGCTGGTGTCCACCCGGCGGGCCCGGTTGATGGCCGAGCGGGATCGCCTGAGGTCCGCCGCGCCTACGCTGTGACCGGCGACACCGGCTACGCACAGGGGGACGGGCGACATGACTGACACCAACCGGCACGAAGATGCCGATGCGGCCGCGGTTCGCGACGAGGTGCGGACCTGGCTGGAGGCCAACTGGGATCCGGAACGACCGCTGTTGGAGTGGCGCTCCATCCTGGCCGATTCCGGGTGGGGCTGTCCCAGTTGGCCGGTGCAGTGGTACGGCAAGGGCTTGCGGCCGTCCCTGGCCGGCGTGGTCACCGAGGAGTTCCGCCGGGCCGGGGCCGTGGGCACCGCCACCGGGGCCGGCATGAGCCTGGCCGCCAACACCATCCTGGCCCACGGCTCGGATGAGCTGAAGGCGGCCTACCTGCGGCCCATCGTCACCGGTGAACACAATTGGTGCCAGCTGTTCTCCGAGCCCGGCAGCGGGTCGGACCTGGCCGGGCTCACCACCCGGGCCCTGCTGGACGGGGACGAGTGGACCGTCAACGGTCAGAAGGTGTGGAACACCGGCGCGCACAAGGCGGACGTGGGCATGTTGTTGGCCCGTACCGACTGGGATGCCACCAAGCACCGGGGTCTCACCTTCTTCGTGATCGACATGGCACAACCCGGTGTAGAGGTCCGGCCGCTCAAGCAGATGAACTTCCACGCGTCGTTCAACGAGGTGTTCCTGACCGACGCCCGCGTGCCCCGTGACCATGTGGTGGGTGAGATCAACGCCGGCTGGGCCGCGGCTACCACCACCTTGATGCACGAGCGGGGCATGGCGGCGGGCATCGGCCGTTCCCGGGGCGTGGTGGGCGGTCGGGGTGCGGAACGGGGACCGCAGGGTCGAACCCAGATCGAGGCCGACGCCGAGGCCCGCGCCTACCGGGAAACCTACAAGTGGTATCCGCAGCGGGCCGGCCGCCCCGATCTGATCCCGGCGCAGGCCGCCGCGCACGGCCTCACCGATGATCCCCTCGCCCGGCAGGGCATCGCCGCGCTGCACGCCTTCGAGCAGGCGGCGCGCTGGACCGCCCGGCGCGGTCGGGCCGCCCGGGCCGCCGGCAAGCAACCCGGCCCCGAGGGTTCGTTGGGCAAGCTGTCCTCCAGCATCACCGCCAGGGCCTGCAACGACGTGCACACCATGCTGATGGGACCCCACGCCATGCTCAGCGGTATGGATACCGATCAGCAGGGTCTCATCGCCGAGGTGCTGATCTCCACCCCGGCGCAGTCCATCGCCGGCGGCACCGATGAGATCCAGCGGAACATCATGGGCGAACGGGTGCTGGGCCTGCCCAAGGAACCCTCCATCGACAACGACGTGCCGTTCCGGGACGTGCGCACCAACGCCCGCCCCTAACCGCTCAACCAGCCCTGCAACCGAGCCGGCCGGGTCAGCGCCATTAACGTACACTTACGACCGTAGGTGTACGAAAGGTCGTCTGTGGAGCCAGCTGGCGTCGAGGTACCAATAGTGTGGCGAGGCCGGAGGGTGCGCGCCTTCGTACCAACCCGGCTCGCCGATCGCGATCTGACTTTGGATGCACGGACCGTCGCGGACACCGCCCGGGCGCAGGCCGAAGTCGAACACGGGGCCGAGAAAATGCCCGCAGACTTCGCGGCGCTGGCACGGCTCCTCCTCCGAGCTGAGGGTGTCGCGTCCTCCTACATCGAAGGTGTGACCGCGCCCGTCGTTGACATCGTTCTCGCTGAAGCCGACCAGAGCGGCGCACCCACGACAGCCGGCTGGGTGGCCGCAAACCTCGCGGCGGTGAGCGAGGCGGTCAACCAAGCGCACATCGCACCGCTGACGGTTGACAGTTTGTGCGGCTGGCATCGAACGGTGATGGCCGGCAGCCCGGTGCCGGCGCAATACGTTGGTGCCCTTCGAACCGTCCAAGGGTGGATCGGCGGCACGTCACCACTCGACGCCCATCTCGTGACCCCGCCGCCCGAGGAGGTGCCGGCGCTCGTCGAGGACCTGATCACCTACGTCAACCGCGATGACATGGACCCTGTGGCCCAGGCGGCAATCGCCCACGCGCAGCTTGAGATCATCCACGCCTTCGCCGACGGGAACGGGCGCGTCGGGCGCGTTCTCGTCGCGTGGAACCTGGTGCGCCGCCTGTCCCTCGTCACCCCGCCGCCGGTGAGCACCAGGATCGCCGCGGACCTCGGCGGCTACGGCTCCGGGCTCGTACTGTTCCGGATGGGCGACCACAACACGTGGATCCGCTGGTTCGCAGCCGCGGTGTCCGGCGCCGCCCGCGCCCAACATGAACTCGTTGCGTCCGTCGAACGGCTCCAACTCGAATGGCGCGTGCGACTCGGCGAACCCCGGCCGGCATCAAGGCGCGTGCGGAGCGACGCGGCGGCCTGGCGCGTGCTGGACCTCCTACCCCGCCACCTCATCCTCACCGGCCCGATGGTGGTGGGCGAGCTCGCCATCCCGTTGAAATCAGCGACGGCGGCGTTGAACCAGCTCGTCGCTGCCGGCGTGCTCATCGAGTTCGGAACGGTGCAACCCAACGGGCGGGGGCGGCCAAGTCGCCTGTACACCAGCGCCGAACTGCTGGGGCTCACCGCGTCGAACCCGTTGCGGGCCTGAACCACAGCGATCGCCCGCTACGGCTACCGAGGTTGCCCGACAGAAACGTCACATTCAGCCGTCGAGATTGCCGGTGTGTTTCCCCCGATGGTGGAGCGCGTGAACAACGTCGACCCGCGGTGAACAAACGCCGCGCCGGCGCTGGTTCGAACCGATCACGCGCTCTCATGGACGGTGCCGACCGGTGAGCGAATGGACCAGCAGCAGACACAGGGGAGAAACCGGGCCCACACGAACCGTCCGTACCGTGACCAGCACGGCCACGGACCCGAGCCTGACCCGACCGGAGAACCCTCCCCATGACAATGATGGACGAAGCCAACACTGCCGCTGGTGCCGCGGCGCTGCTGGCTGAAACCCCGACCCGACCGACCACCGCGGTCGCGACCAGCCGCCTGGGTCAGCGCTGGATCGAGGACTGGCGGCCCGAAGATCCACAGTTCTGGGCCGACGGCGGCCAAAAGGTGGCCCGCCGAAACCTGATCTTCTCGATCCTGTCCGAGCACATCGGGTTCTCCATCTGGAGCCTGTGGTCGGTGTTCGTGCTGTTCCTGGGACCCGAGTACGGCTTCACCCCGGCGCAGAAGTTTCTCCTCACCACCGTCAGCGGCGGGGTGGGGGCGGCCATGCGCATCCCCTACACCTTCGCCGTGGCCAAGGTGGGGGGCCGGAACTGGACCATCATCAGCGCCGCCCTGCTGGTCCTGCCCTGCGTTTACACCGCGCTGGTCCTGCGTCCGGGCGTGGCGTTTCCCACGTTGCTGGTGGCGGCGGCCATCGGTGGCGTGGGCGGCGGCAACTTCTCCTCGTCCATGGCCAACATCGACGCCTTCTACCCGATTCGCTTGAAGGGTTGGGCGCTGGGCCTCAACGCCGGCGGCGGCAACATCGGGGTGGCGGCGGTGCAACTGGTGGGCCTGGCGGTGCTGTCGCTGTTCGGCAAGGACCAGCCGCGCATACTGATCGGTATCTACCTGCCGTTGGTGGCGGTATCGGCGTTGTGCGCCTGGTTTTTCATGGACAACCTGGCCACCGCCACCAATGACCGCGGCGGCATGCGCCAGGTGGCCCGCAACCCCCACACCTGGATCATCTCATTCCTGTACGTCGGCACCTTCGGATCCTTCATCGGTTTCTCCTTCGCCTTCGGGCAGGTGCTGCAGGTGCAGTTCTCCGATACCTTCGACACCCCCGTGAAGGCCGCGTACCTCACGTTTCTGGGACCGCTGTTGGGTTCGTTGATCAGGCCCTGGGGCGGGAAGCTGGCGGACCGTTTCGGCGGCTCCCGGGTGACCATCACCACGTTCTGCGCCATGGCGGTGGGGGCGGCGGCGGTGCTGGCGGCATCGCGGTCCCAGTCCCTGCCGTTGTTCGTGGCCGGCTTCGTGGCGCTGTTCATCTTGAGCGGCCTGGGCAACGGCTCCACCTACAAGATGATTCCCGCCATCTTCCAGGCCCGGGCGGTCCGCGACGCCGACGCCGGGCGGGCCCACCTGGCCGATGCCACCGCCGATGGTCGGCTGAAGGCCCGGGCGCTCATCGGTCTGGCCGGGGCCACCGGGGCCTTCGGCGGGGTGGCGGTCAATCTGGCGTTGCGACAATCGTTCATCGAGCGACAAAGCGGTGACGCCGCCTATGTGGCCTTCATCGGGTACTACCTGGCCTGTGTGGCCGTGGCCTGGTTCGTGTACCGCCGTCCCTCCGCCCGACGCCTGGCCGGCGTGTGATGAGTGCCCGCAACGGCGAGCTCAGCACGGTGTTGGTCATCGGCAACGGGATGGTGGGCCACCGTTTCGTGGAACGGGCAGTGGCGGCGGGATTGCACCGCACCCATCGCCTGATCGTGGTGGGTGAGGAACCCCGCCGGGCCTATGACCGGGTGCACCTGTCCTCGTTCTTCGACGGGGCCAGCGCCGAGGACCTCCTGCTGGGCGACGCCGATCTCTACCAGCAGCCCAACGTGGAGTTGGTGGTGGGCGATCCGGTGTGCGCCCTGGACCCGATGGCCAAGGAGGCCCGTACCGCCAGCGGCCGTACCATTCGGTATGGGTCGGCGGTGTTGGCCACCGGGTCCTTCCCCTTCGTGCCGCCCATTGCCGGCACCGACACCCCCGGCGTGTTCGTGTACCGCACCATCGAGGATCTGGAGGCCATCGCCGGGTGGGCTGCCGGTTGCCGCAGCGGGGTGGTGGTGGGCGGCGGCCTGTTGGGTCTGGAAGCCGCCAACGCCCTGCGCCTGCTGGGCCTGCACACCACCGTGGTGGAGTTCGCACCGCGGCTGATGGCGGTGCAGCTCGACGACGGCGGCGGGCGGGCCCTGCGCCGGCGGGTGGAGGCGCTGGGCCTCACCGTACTGACCGGTATGGGGGCCAGCGCGGTTCGGGCCCACCCGAACGGTGATGTGGCCGGACTCCGTTTCGGCACCGGTCCCGACGGGCAGGCCCACCCCGACCTCGATGCCGACATGGTGGTGTTCGCCGCCGGCATCCGCCCCCGTGACGACCTGGCCCGCAGCGGTGATCTGACCGTGGGCGAGCGCGGCGGGGTGGTCATCGATGACGCCTGTGCCACCTCGGCGCCGGACCACTTCGCCATCGGGGAGGTGGCCTGCCACCAGGGTCGGGTCTACGGCTTGGTGGCTCCGGGTTACGACATGGCTGATGTGGTGGTGGATCGCCTGCTCGGGGGGACCGCCACGTTCCAACCTCGAGATCTGTCCACCCGGCTCAAGTTGCTGGGCGTGGAGGTGGCCAGCGTCGGTGACCCCCAGGCCATTGGTGAGGAAGTGGTGCTGTCCGATCCCACCACCGCCAGCTGGCAGAAGGTGGTCCTGGACGATGAGGGCCGGGTGCTGGGCGCGGTGCTGGTGGGCGACGCCGCCCCGTTCTCCACCCTGGTGGCCCACCTGCGAGACGGCAAGCCGCTGACCGATCCCCTCTCGGTGTTACGACCCGGAGCCGGTTCAGCCACCAACGCCGCCACCGGACCGGGAGGTATGGCCGATGACAGCCCGGTGTGCTCCTGCCAGAACGTGTCCTGCGGCACCATCCGCCAGGCCGTGCGTGACGGGGCGGAGACGGTGGCCGCGGTCAAGACCTGCACCGGCGCCGGCACCGGCTGCGGCTCCTGCACCATGTTGGTGGGCGAGCTGATCCACCTGGAGCTGGCCGCCGGGGGCAAGGCCGTCACCCGCCGCCTGTGCCCCCATTTCGCCCTCAGCCGGCCCGAGCTGTTCGAGCTGGTACGGGTCAGCGGCCTGCACAGCTTCACCGAGCTGGTGGCCCGCCACGGCGAGGGTTCCGGTTGCGAGATCTGCAAGCCGGCGGTGGCGTCGATCTTCGCCTCGCTGGGCAACGGCTACATCCTGGACGGTGAACAGGCCAGCCTGCAGGACACCAACGATCATTTCCTGGCCAACATCCAGCGCGACGGAACATACTCAGTGGTACCCCGGGTGCCGGGCGGGGAGATCACCCCGGCGCAGCTGGTGGCCATCGGTTCGGTGGCGGCGGACTTTGATCTGTACACCAAGATCACCGGGGCCCAACGCATTGACCTTTTCGGCGCCCGGGTGGAGCAGTTGCCGTTGATCTGGGCCCGTCTCATCGAAGCCGGGCTGGAATCGGGGCACGCCTACGGTAAGGCGCTGCGGACGGTGAAGTCCTGCGTGGGCTCCACCTGGTGCCGCTACGGGGTACAGGATTCGGTGCAGCTGGCCATTGATCTGGAGTTGCGTTACCGGGGCTTGCGGGCGCCGCACAAGATCAAGCTGGCGGTGTCCGGCTGCGCCCGGGAATGCGCCGAGGCCCAGGGCAAAGACGTGGGGGTCATCGCCACCGAGAACGGCTGGAACCTCTACGTGGGCGGCAACGGCGGCATGCGCCCGGCCCACGGTGAGCTGCTGGCCACCGATCTGGACACCGACACCTTGGTCCGGGTGATCGACCGGTATCTGATGTGGTACGTGCGCAGCGCCGAACGACTGGAACGCACCGCCACCTGGCAACGCAAGCTGCCCGGCGGCATCGACTTCGTGCGGCGGGTGGTGCTGGAGGACGCGCTGGGCCTCAACGAGGACTTCGAGGGGGACATGGCCAACCACGTGGCGACATACCGCTGCGAATGGACCGAGACCCTGGCGGACCCGTCCCGGCTGGCCCGTTTCGTGTCCTTCGTGAACTCCGACCAACCCGACCCCACCATCTCCCACATCCGGGTGCGGGGCCAACTGATCCCGGTGGAGGCCCGCTCATGAACCCTTCCGAAGGCGCCGCCACCCTGCCCGCAGCCGCGACCACCGCCGTACTTGTTGGTACGGACCTCCCGGCGGGGGCGGTGCCGGTGTGCGGTCTGGAGCGGCTGACCGTCAATCGGGGGGTGTGCGCGCTGGTGGAGGGCCACGCGGTGGCGTTGTTCCTGCTGGCCGATGGGACCGTACGGGCATTGGCCAACCTTGATCCCTGTTCGGGGGCCAGCGTGTTGAGCCGGGGCCTGGTGGGCGATGTGGAGGGCGAAGCGACGGTGGCCTCACCGATGTACAAGCAACGGTTCTCGTTGCTCGACGGCCGTTGCCTCGATGCGGATGGGGTCAGCGTGACCGTCCACCGGGCGGGCGTGGTGGAGGACAACGTGTGGGTGGCGTTGTGAGCCCGGTGGCGGTTTCCCTCGGTTCCAAGCCTGCGGCCGGGAAAGGCGGTGCATCCGGCTGGCTGCAGACCGATCTCACCGGCCCCACCGGCCCGCCCCACGCCACCGGCACGGGCGGGTTCCCGGATCTGTTGGCGCTCGACGCCGGGGAGCAGTACCGCTTCGGGTTCAACATGAACGCCTGCATCGGTTGCCACTCCTGCGAGGTGGCCTGCGCCGAACAGAACGGCCTACCAGCCGGTACGGTATGGCGCCGGGTGGGTGAGCTGGAAGGCGGCGACCACCCCCTCACCAAGCGGTTCCACCTGTCCATGTCCTGCAACCATTGTGTGGAACCGGCGTGTTTGCAGGGTTGTCCGACCAACGCCTATTTGAAGCTCGACAACGGGGTGGTGGTGCAGCACCCCGAGGATTGTGTGGGTTGCCAGTACTGCACCTGGAACTGCCCGTACTCGGTGCCGGTGTTCCAACCCGATCGCCGCATCGTCACCAAGTGCGATCTGTGTCAGCCCCGCCTGGGTGCGGGCCTGACGCCGGCCTGCGTGGATGCCTGCCCCACCAACGCCATCACGTTGGAAAAGGTCAATATTGAAGCCTGGCGGAACGATCACCACGCTGCTAACGCCCCGGCGCTGCCCTCGGCTGATCTCACGTTGTCCACCACCCGCATCACCCTGCCCGACGCGGTGGCGGACGTACCCGACGGTGTGTTCTCCGTCAGCGACTGGAATCTGCGGCCCGAGCACCCCCATTGGTCGCTGGTGTGGTTGACGCTGCTGAGCCAGTTGGCGGTGGGCTTGTCCCTCAATGCCGCCAGCCTGGGCGAGCGCCTGGCCAGCGCGGTGGTGGCCGCCGCCGCGCTGACGGGGGCGTTGTTCCATCTGGGCCGCCCGGCCATGGCCTACAAGGCGTTCCGAAACCTGCGCCGATCCTGGTTGAGCCGGGAGGTGGCCTTGCTGTCGCTGTTCGGGGTGTTGGCCCCCGCCGCGGCGTTGCTGCCAGTGTTACGCCCGGCGGCCGCGGTCAGCGGGTTGGCCGGGGTGTACGCCTCGGCCCGGCTGTACGTGGTGCCCGGCCGCCCGGCGTGGAACAGCCCGCTGACCATCATCCGGTTCTTCGCCACCACCGTGGCGCTCGGCGGCGCGCTCACCGGGGCCCGCACCGCGGTGGCCGTCGCGCTGGCGCTGTCCTGTGGGGCCACTGCCCTCAATTGGGCCCGGCTGGCCCGCAAGGCCGATCCCGCCTGGCGGGGCTCGGTCCGGTTGGAGCTGGTGTGGTTCCGCGCCGCCACCGTGGCCCGTTTCGCCCTGGCGGCGGCGGCCATCACGGCTGCGCTGGTGGGTGCTCCCCTGGTGCTGGTGTTCGTGGCCGCCCTGACCAGCGAGGCCATCGGACGTTGGTTGTTCTACGTGTGCGTGGTGCCGCTCAACATGCCCGGTGCCTTCTGGCGTCACGCCGCGGGGACCCACCGATGAGGGCCGGACCCCGAGGCACCGGCCCGGTTGGAGATCGGCGCGGCTGGACGGCACGAGCCGCTCGGGCGCTGGGCGAAATCACCGGTTTGGACCACGGCGGGGAGCGCTACCGGTACGAACACGACCCCATCCGCGGCCCCGTCGCCGCCAGCCGGGTGGCCGACAAATGGGTCCGTACCACCTGCGGATACTGCTCGGTAGGGTGCGGCATGCTGCTGGGGGTGCGGGGCAACAAGGCGGTGACGGTGCAAGGTGACCCCGACCATCCGGTGAACCTGGGCCGGCTGTGTCCCAAAGGCCTATCCGAGCATCAGATGATCGACGTGGAGGGCCGCCTTACCACGCCACTCATCGACGGCGCACCGGCCACGTGGGACGACGCCCTCGATCGGGTGGTGCACGGCTTCCGTGATCTGCAGGCACGCTACGGCCCCGAATCGGTGGCGGTGCTGTCCACCGGGCAACTGGTGACCGAAGAGTTCTACACCCTCGGCAAGCTCCTACGAGTGGGTATGGACATCCGCCATTACGACGGGAACACCACGTTGTGCATGGCCAGCGCGGTGTCCGGTTACAAGCTGTCCTTCGGCGCTGACGGCCCGCCAGGCAATTACGAGGATTTCGAGTTGGCCGATGTGGTGGTCTTGTGGGGCGCCAACATCGCCGACAACCATCCGTTGCTGGCGCCGCGAGTCATGAACCGTCGAGCGGATCAGCAGCTGGTGGTGGTGGACCCCCGGGTGACCAAGACCGCCATGCTGGCCGATCTGCACGTGGCGGTGAAGCCCCGCGGTGATGTGGCACTGCTCAACGGGGTCCTGGCCACCTTGGTGCAAGAGCGCCTGATCGACGTGGACGCCTTGCGCGCCAGCATCGACGGCCTGGATGAACTGCTCGTGCATCTGCAGGGCTGGAGCGCAGAGATCGCCGCCGAGGAGGCCGGGGTTGAGGCCGAGGTCATTCTGGGGTTGGCCCGGACCATCGCCGGGGCCGGTAGTTGCGTGCTGGCGTGGACCATGGGCGTGAACCATTCCGTGCAGGGCACCGACACCGTCACGCTGCTCAACACGCTGGCGTTGCTCACCGGCAACATCGGAAAGCCGGGGGCGTCCCCGTTTTCCATTACCGGCCAATGCAACGCCATGGGCACCCGCGAGACCGGCTTCACGGCGTCACTGCCGGGCTACCGGGCCTATGACAACCCGGCTCATCGGGCCGAGCTGGCGGCGCTATGGGGCATTGAGGAGGCCCGCCTTCCCACCGAACGCGGCCGGGCCTATCCGGACATCATCAACGCCATCGTCTCGGGTCGGATCAAGGCCTTGTGGGTTATCGGCACCAACCCGGTGGTTTCCTATCCCAACCGCCAGGTGTTGGAGCATGCGCTGGGGGCCCTTGACCTGTTCGTGGTACAGGACGGGTTTCACACCCCCACCACCGCGCTGGCCCATGTGGTGTTGCCCGCCGCCATCTGGGGCGAGAAGGACGGCACCTACACCAACAGCGAACGGCGGGTATCCCGGGTACGGGCAGCAGTGGACCCGCCCGGCTCGGCCCGCTCCGATTTCGATATCTTCCTGGCCGTGGCCCGCCGTTGGGGGGTGGCCGAGGAACTCTTCGCCGGTTGGACCCAACCGCGTGACGCCTTCGAGGAGTGGCGAACGGTCTCTGCCGGTCGGCCCTGTGATTACAGCGGCATCACCTACGAACGCATCGACGCCGCCGGTGGGGTGCAGTGGCCCTGCCCGGACGGACCCGCCGGTGCCGACGTGCCGCTGGGGGGAACGGCCCGGCTCTACACCGACGGGTCCTTTCACCGTCCCAGCGGGAAGGCGTTGGTGCGGGTGGTGGCGCCCCAGCCCATGCGGGACCCGCCCAGCCCGGCGTTCCCGTTCATCTTAAACACCGGCCGTACCGTGGAGCATTGGCACACCCGAACCAAGACCGGCGCCATCGCCATACTGGAAGGTTTGTCACCGGAGGCGTGGGTGGAGATCCATCCCTCCGATGCCGCCCGGTTGCGGTTGCGCTCCGGAGAGTGGGCCACCTGCACCTCGGCCCGGGGGCGCATCGACCGCATCCGGGTACGGGTCACCGCCATCGTGCGCCCTGGCGAGCTCTTCATTCCCTTCCACTGGGAAGACCGCTGCGCCAACCGCCTCACCGACGACGAGTTCGACCCCATCAGCCGCGAACCCAACTACAAACAATGCGCTATCCGAATCGAGCCGGCGCGGCCTTGAACTACTCGCTAGACCGCCCGCAGGCCGCCGGGCGTGAGCAGATCCCAGGACTGGTTGCCGATGTTCCAGGCATCGGTGCTGGTGACGCAGTCCCACTGTTGGAGCACGGCCTGCTCGGGCGGGCGGCCGCCGGCGGGGTTCGCCGCATCGAGGCAGCGCCCGGTTTGGCGATTCACCAGCAACATGTGATCGATCCCGGTCTGGCAGAGCCCACCGGAGCAACGAGTTCCTGAGAGCCAGCGCACTCGCCACTCTCCCGGTGCGTAGCCCGCGGCGCAGTACGGGTGCTGCACGATCCGGGTGCCATTGCCGTAGGACCCTCCTCGCCAGTCGAGCATCAGGCACTGCGCTGAATGGCGGGCACGAATTCGAAAGAATCCGTTTCCGCTGTCGAGGAGATCGAACTCTTGCGACGTGCTGGAGTTGTCCCGCCAAAGGAAGACACCCTGTCCGAGAGCCGTCGATCCCCACATCACATCGGCTCGTCGACCGCTGGCGTGGTTGACGATCTCTAGTCGGTTCCTGTCCGCAGCGCTTGCCGGCGCAGCGCTCCACAACGAGCTGGCGACGGCAGCCAAGCCCACGGCCATGACCACCGCCAGACGTACCACGTAGTAACCACTTCGACCTCCGGAGGCGTTGCTGGACGGATTCATCTTGGACGGGTTCATGGCGTTCCTTCTTTCCGGGATAAGGGTGCAGGAATGAGCACTCCTGCGATCTTGGTGATACATCCGCGCCGAGCTGACCGCGACCTTCAAGACCACGCTGCCCGGGCCGTCATCCGCTGACGAGGCGGCGGCCCATTCACCAAGCGGCAACACAGGGGAAACAACCCTCCGCCAGACTGGGCGTCCAATGCTCGAACGTCCCACTCCCGCCGCGGACACCGCCGACGCTCCGTTGCGAGGTTTCACGGTTGGTATCACCGCCGACCGGCGCTGGGATGAGCAGGCGGAGTTGCTGCGCCGGCGCGGTGCCAGCGTGTTGCACGGTCCTTCGATCCGGACCCTCCCGTTGGGGCCGGGGCCGGATCTGCGGCTGGTGACCGAGGAGCTCATCGCCCAACCGCCGGACATCCTGCTGGCCAACACCGGCATCGGCATCCGCAGTTGGTTCGCGGCGGCGGACTCCTGGGGTCTGGGTGAGGCCCTGCAGCAGGCGCTTCGTGGTTCGGCGATCTACGCCCGCGGTCCCAAGGCGTCCGCCGAGGTGCACCGGGCCGGGCTGGACGTGGCCGGCCGGGCCCCCTCCGAGCGGCTGGAAGAGCTCGTGGCCATGCTGCCGCTGGAGCAGCTGGCCGGAGCCCGGGTGGCATTCCAACGCCACGGCGACGACGCCCCCGACACCATCACCACGCTCGTCGCCGCCGGCGCGCAGATCCTGGAGGTGCCGGTGTACCGCTGGATCCTGCCCGATGATCCCAAGCCGGCGCTGCGCCTGGGTGAGGCCATCATCGCCGGTGGGGTGCACGCCCTCACGTTCACGGCGGCGCCGGCGGTGCGGAACTTTTTCGCCCTGTTGGACGAAGAGGGCCTGGGCGACGCCGTGCGGGCGCGGGCCCGGGGCGAGTTGGTGGTGGCCTGCGTGGGCCCGGTGTGCGCCGCCGCTGCGGAGGCCGAGGGCTTGGGTGATCTGGTCATTCCGGACCGGTTCCGGCTGGGCCCGTTGGTGCGGGCGGTGGGCGCGGCGCTGGTCCAGCGGGAGATTCGCACCACGCTGCACGGCCAGCCGGTCGTGGTTCGGGGTGGAGCCGTGGTGTTGGAGGATCGCCACGTGGAGCTGACTGACCGGGAAGGCGCGCTGCTGCGGACGTTGCTGGAAGAACCGCGCGCCCTGCATTCCAAGGCCGAGCTGCTGTCACGGGTGTGGGGTGAGCGCAGTGATGACCCCCACGCGGTGGAGGTGATGGTGTCACGGTTGCGGCGCACGCTGGGTGCCGCCGGCGCTGGCATCGTGTCCGTGGCCCGCCGAGGTTACGTCGCCCGCTGACCCGAGCTCTGCCCGTCGGTAGTATCAACATATGGCAAAGCGTAAGATCACGGTCACGGTGGATGAGGAGCTGATCGAGTCCATCCGGCAGTTCGACGCCGGTTCGCTGTCCTCAGTGGTCAATGCGGCGCTGGGCGTTGAGGTCGAGCGCAGAGCACGGGAGGCTGCGTTGGCGCGCCAACTTGCCCAGTGGGACAAGGAGTATGGGCCGGTGAGCGCCACGTCGTCACGATGGGCCGAGCAGGTCTTCGATGACCTTGATGGTGTCAACACCACAGCCGAGGCCTCGTCCGGGACCGGGGCGGGACCGGCGCCTCCTTCGGGGTCCCGGCCAGCTCGGACCCGACGCAAGGGGGCGGCATGAACGACGCGCCGGTCATCCTTGACGCCGCCGGGCTGGACGGGCTTGCCGCTCCCCGACCACCCGACTCGCTGCGGGCCATCTTGGCCGAGGCCCACCGACGCCGTCGTGAGATCCTGGCACCCACGATCGTCTGTGCCGAGGTGGCGCGCGGGGCCGGCCGCACCCGTGCCCTCGAGGCCGCCGTGTCCCGCCATGGCCCATCGCAGAGCGGGCGGCCGATTCTTCGTTTGATCGATACCGATTTAGATCTGGCGCGGCGCGTCGGTGCCATCCTTCACGGATCCGACAGCGGTTCCGAACGCGTCGTGGATGCCCATGTGGTGGCAGTCTGTGTTCCCTACGGCGGCGGTCTGGTGCTCACCAGCGATCCCGAGGACATCATGGCGTTGGCCGGTGCAGTTCCCGCAGCACGCATTCGCGTCGCCCGCCTGTAGGACGGCGGCGCCGGCCGGGTTCCGCCGGGCCCGGCATGGTGTCCGTCGCCCGCCGGGGTTACGTGGCCCGCTGATCGGCGCCGGCGTCAGTGTCAGCTGTCGATGGCCGCCACTCCCTTGGCCAGGGTCTTGGCGTGGTCCATGTCGTAATGCAGCTTGGCCACGATCTGTTGGGCGAACAACCCGCCGCCGGCTTGCAACATGGTCACGTGCTGCCAACCACCGTAGGCATCAGCGGTGTAATCCCGGATGGCGTGGAACAACTTCAGACGATGCTCGGCATCCACCGACGGCCCGGTGCGGAGATACTTCGCCACGTATCCGGCCGTATCGGGGTTCTCCAGATCGGCCAACGTGGGGGCCGTGAGCACCGAACCACCGGCGATGTCATGGAGATGGCGGACCATCTTGGAGAACTCGGCCGAGGCGTAGTACTTGGCGGCGTTGGTGAACAGCTCGTCCGGTGAGGCGTACCCCTCTTCGGTGAAGGTGGTGTTGGCCACCGCCGCCTCGAAGGAACCACGGATCATGGTGGCGTACACGATCATCTCGCCGATCTTGTCCCGGATGTGACCCACCTTGGTGGTGCCGTTGGCCTCGCTGATGAGTTGCGCCAGGCCCACCAGGGTGTCCGCCACGTCCACGTACTTGCCCACCGAGCCCAGCCGTTCCCACAATCCCAGGCAATGAGCGAAGGTGGCGGAATGCTCCACTTCGCCGGCCAGGAACACCCGCTCGGTGGGCACGAACACGTTGTCGAACACCACCATGCCCTCCGTCATCACCACCTTGGAGCTGTAGGGGAAGAACCGCTCGTCAAAGTCAGGCCGGGGGGTGAAGGTGGCGTTGACGATGGTGATGCCGGGGGCGTTCATGGGCACTGCGGCGGCGATGGCGTAGTCCTCCTCGCCGGATTTCATGCGCTTGGTGGGCATCACCAGCAGCTCATGGGCCACCACCGCTGAGGAGATGTGCATCTTGGCGCCCGACAGCACCACCCCGTCACGCTGGCGGTCCACGATGCGCAGATACAGATCGGGGTCGTCCTGCTCCTTGGGGGACTTGGAACGGTCACCCTTGGCGTCGGTGATGGTGAGCACCGCCCGCACGTCCCGGTCCCGGGCGTCATCGAAGAACGCCAGCACCCGTTCGGCATACTGCGGGTACCCCGAACCCATGCGGCTGGAGGCGTTCAACAACATCAGCAACCCGGTGGAGGTGGAGATGGTGGGAAAGTCCCATTTCTTCTGGCGCTCCTCCTGTTCTTTTAGTTCCTCCGCCGAGCGGGGAATGAAGTAATACGGCCCGTGAGCGCCCGGGGTGGGGTCATAGTGGGCGTCGTAACCGTCAGCCACCCAGTCCACCGCCTTGCGGGTCAGCGGATCAGTGGTGACATCCTCGATGCGACGACCCTGGGAATACACCCGCCGCCCGTCCTGCAACGACGCTCGATACTGCGCACCGGTCAACATTTGGCGCTTCGTCCTTTCCGAGGGTGGCGCAGGGCCGGATGGGGAATGGAGAGTGGGCCACCTTATCTTGGACCGCCGGCTCCTGACGCCCGGCCCGGCGAACGTGGATCTGGCACCAGACCCCATCGATAACCGAGCTACGTTCGGCGCTCCGGGAAGGGGATCAATGCGCCGGCGGTATGATCAGGCCGGGGCTCCCGGGGTAATCCCAGGCCGCGTTCGGCGATGAGGTTGCGCTGGATCTCGTCGGTGCCTCCGGCGATGCGCTGGCTGTGGGCCCCCAACACCAGCCCGCTCCAGGCGTAGCGGCCCCAACCGCCCCCATCGGCGGCCACGTCGGGCCCCAACACCGAGGCCGCGTCCTGCGCCAGCCGCCAGATGGCGTCGGACCCTGCGAGCTTGAGCATCGACGCTCCCGCCGGGTGCGGAGCCGCCTGCAGTCGGGCCGCTCCCCAACGCGCCAAGTGGTCCCGGGTCACCGCCGCCGCCACCTGCTGCCGTACCACCGGGTCTGGTGCGGCTCCGAGGCGATCGGCCAACTCCACGAAACGGCCCACCGGATTCAAGAACAGGCCGGCGTCGTCATGGCTGAGATCCCGCTCGCTGGACAGGCTGGCGTTGGCCACCGCCCAACCCTGACCCAACTCCCCCAGCCGGGCATCGTCAGGCACGAACACCGCATCGAGGAACACCTCATTGAAATGGGCGTTGCCGTTCATCTGACGCAACGGACGCACCGTCACCCCCGGGGCACGCATGTCCAGCAGGAACATCGTCAATCCCCGGTGACGGGCGTTCACATCCGGGTCGGTACGGACCAGGACCTCGCCCACATCGGACAGGTGCGCGCCGGAGGACCACACCTTCTGGCCATGCAACAACCAGCCCCCGTCGCTGCGTTCGGTGCGGGTGCGCAGCGAGGCCAGATCACTGCCGGCCTCAGGTTCGGAAAACAGCTGGCAACCGATGGCATCACCGCGCCACAACGCCCGCAACCACCGCTGCTGTTGCGCCGGCCCACCAAAGGCGGCGATGGCGGGGGCCACGATCTGTTGGCCGATCATGAACACCCCGGTGTCCGGACATCGGTAACGACCAGCGAGCGCTCGGTAGGCGGCGACATGGGCCGGGGTCAGCCCGCCACCGCCAAGGTGGACCGGGCCGGTGAGCCACGCCAGGCCGGCGTCGAACAGCGCCCGCTGAAAGGCCCGGGCGGCGGCGAGGTCCTCGGGTTCGTGACGACCGGGAGCGAGGCCCGAGGCCACCACCGCGTCGCTGCCGACACCCCAGGCGCGGGTCTGTTCCTCCTCGGGCAGCGGCGTGGCGTGCTCATCCAGGAACTGTCGGGCGCGGCGACGGAACGGCTGCAGCTCACCGTCACTGATCGACCCTTGTGTCCCCACGGCACTCCCCCGGCCGGCATCGTACCCGCCGCGTCATGAGGCCGAGCGCCCAAGCTGGCCCCCACGGCAAGTCATCCCGGGACATTGCCCTGACCTCCGCTCCTCTGCGTGAAACAATGACGTTGCGCCATTGGCACCGAGCGAGGTGTCCACGGGGCGGCACCATCAGGCGGCGATGAGGGGTCCGATGCTCGAATCGACGGATCGGCATGGCAGCTACTTCTTCGAACCCACGGCAGAAGGCGACTGCCCGGATCAACCGGTACCGCTGTCACCGGAGGAGCTGCGCCACCACCCCATCGTGCTGATCCGCTCCACCAAAGCGGGCGAGGTGTTCGAGGTCGCCACTCAATTGGGATTCCACCACGGGCCCACGAAGATCAATGTGGTGGTTCCCGGGCGTGAGCACCATCTCGAAAGCGACCTGACCTCCACCCCGGACCTGTTCACCTGGCTCGTCCCCAAGACCGGCGCCTACCTGCCAGCGGCATTGATCCACGACGGCCTGATCTACGGAAAGGACCAGCCACCCACCTACACCTCGGCGCACGTGGTGGACCGGCAGTTGGCTGATCTCATGTTTCGGGACGCCATGGCGGTGCTGGGCGTGCGCCGGGCCCGTCGGTGGGTGATCTGGACGGCGGTGACGGTGGCCACCGCAGTCACCGGAGGGCTCACCACCACCGGGCGGCTGTGGCAGAAGGGCAAACGAACCTGGCAGATCATCGTGGCGGCCACGTTCCTGAGCCTCATCGCGCTGGGCACCCTGGCCACCGTGGACCTGTTCCTGGCTCGTCCGTTGTTGCCGTGGATGCGGGCCGATCAGCTGTGGTTGCAGTTGCTGAGCGGGGCGGGGGTGGCGGTGGCGGTCCCCACGGCCTTGGCGCTGCTGTTGTGGCACCCGGTGCGCCGGGCCGGGGTGATCGCCGGGGTCACCTTGGCGTTGCTGCTGCATGTCACGGCAGCGCTGGCCGTGCTGACCCTGGCCTTCCGCCTGGCCGATGATCCCAAGGTCTTGTGGAAAGACACGAAGAAGCTACTCCTCAAGGTGTTCCACGCCCAGGGGTCAACGGGGTGGACCGTCCCCGCCGCCGTCACCCCCGTACCTGACGGTACCGTACCAAACAGTACCGTCCAGGGCGGTGCCCTCGCCCGACCCGGCGTGCCGCCCGCTGCCGACCAGACCGACGCCAAGCCAGCCAAGCCGCCCTTGCGCACACCGTGACGAGGATTACGCCAACACCATCTCACGGCCGGGCAGGGCCCGCAGGTTGATCATGGCCCGAAACCCATCATCGGGGGGTTGGTGGCTCTCGGCGCTGGCCCGGTCCCGGTAGGACAGTTCGGCCAGGCCCACCAGGTCGATGCCGGCGGAGCGTTCGACCAGGTTGACCACATAGCGAACCCCACCGCAGGCCACGAAGTGCTCACGGAAGTTGGGCACGTGGATGTCCAACCAGTGTCGCCCGATGGCCTGCGCGTCGAACCCCTCTGCGGCCCCCAGGAGGTAGGTCAGCTTGAACGCCGCCTCCCGTTCGGCAACGGTGGCCGGGTCCCCCTGCGCTCCGGGGCCGGCCACAATCACATGCTCCGCCACCCGCAGCCAGGCATTGGGGAGGCAGACCAGATCCGCCCAGCCATCACCGGACACCACCGGAGGGATGTTGGCCCCGGTCACGCTGCGGCCCCGCTCGGCGTTGAGGTAGCGCAGTTCGGCCATGCCGTCGAAGGGAGCCTTGCCGTCCCGAGGATCGAAGAACGTCAGCGTGTACCCATCGGGGACCATGTGCTGCAGCACGTTGGTGGCGTGCGTGCCCCGCCAGTAGTCCACCAGCTCGTGGTGGGTCACCCCGTCGCGCCGCCGGGCGATGGTGTAGGTCTTGAGCACGGTCATGACCCCAAGCTTCTCATGCCCTGACGATGGCGGGGTCCCAGCGGGTAGATTGGTTGAAGTATCAACCTGTTCGAAAGGTGGAGATCATGACCGCCACGGCAAACACTTCCTCCGGTCCCCACGGCCAGACCGCGGCGGCGGACGCGCAGATCCCCGCGGATCATCCTTTCGCTCGTCACCTGGCCGAGGTGGCGGCCCTCGAGGCGTCCCACCCCCACCGGGCGTGGACCCCCGCTGATGGTCCGTTGGCAACGATGTACCTCAGCCACGGCGCGCCGCCCACGTTCGAGGACCCGGCGTGGATGGGTCAATTGCACCGCTGGGCCCGCGCCCTGCCCAAGCCCCGGGCCATCGTGGTGGTGTCCGCCCATTGGGAGCTGGCCCCGTTGGCCATCACCAACGTCACCCCTACCGAGTTGGTCTATGACTTCGGCGGGTTCGCTCCCCTCTACTACGCCATGCGCTACGACACGCCCGACGGTGGCGCCTTGGCGGACCGGGTGCGGGGTGCGCTGGCCGCGAACGAGCCGGTGCAGGACCATCGCACCCGGGGTCTCGATCACGGCGCCTGGGTGCCGCTCAAGATCATGTACCCGGCGGCGGACATCCCGGTGGTGCAGATCAGCCTGCCCACCGATGACCCCGAACGGCTGCTGGCCTTGGGCGGCCGGTTGCGTTCCTTGCGCGAGGAGGGGGTGTTGATCATCGGCTCGGGCTTCATGACCCACGGTCTTCCGTTCATCACCCGCGACATGCTGCGCGGTGCGGTGCCGGCTTGGTCCTCGGAGTTCGATGCGTGGGCCGCGGCGGCGTTGGCCCGCGGTGACATAGACGAGCTGAGCCGCTTCCGCACACGCGCCCCCGGTGTGAAGTATTCCCATCCCACGGTGGAGCATTTCACCCCGCTGTTCGTAACCATGGGGGCAGCAACCGATCCCACCGCACCGGTCACCACCGCCATTGAGGGCTTCACCATCGGGTTGTCGAAACGTTCCTTCCAAGCCGCCTGATCCCCACGCACCCGGCCATACCGAGTGGTACCGGGTCCTCAGCTGCAGTAGTACTCACGCAGCGGGGGCGGGGTGCGTTGCGGGTCGAACTCGAACAACTCCAGCAACAGTCCGTCAGGCCCGCTGACCATGGCGTAACGGAACATATCCGCTTCTTTGACCCCGCCGGGAACCGCCACCCCACCGGCTTGCATCCGGCCCACCAGCGCCGGCAGGTCCGTCACCGCGAAGCCCAGGTGATTGAGCGGGCCCCGGTGGTTCGGTGCCTGGTCGTACAGGCTGAGCCGGCCCGAGCCCACCTGCAGCAACAGGCTGCGGGAACCGGCCAGCTGCGTGTCGGCCACCACCGTGGCGTCCAGCCAGCGGCGATAGAACCCGACGGCGGCGTCGGCGTCAGCGGACATGAGGTGGGCGTGATGAAACGTGGTCATGCCCACAGCCTGCCGGCCCCGCCACGCCACGGTGTAGCCGGTCAGGCCGTGGTGCCCGGGCCGAGCAGGGCCGCGACCCGTTCGACCTCCCGCCAGAAACCGGTGACGGTGTCATCGATGATCTCCGCCGCCGTCTTGATCTCCGTGAGCAGCGCCGCGGATTCGCCGGCGCCCACCATGGCCAGGCTCAGGTCCCCGTTTTCGAACATCTCCAACACCGGACCGGCGTAGGGTTGGCCTTTGGGGTCTATCTCACCGCGGGCCACGGCCTCGGCCATCTCGTTACGGACGAAGCGCATCATGATGCCCTTCTTCACGGGCTCGAGGTTGACGGTCTCGTCGGCCTGGGCGATTGCTTCTTTCACGTTCAGGTGAACGGGGCTCTCGGCGCTGGTGATGAACCGGGTACCCATCATCACGCCCTCGGCCCCCAACGCGAAGGCGCCGGCCATGCCCTTGCCGTCCACGATGCCACCGCCGGCCACCAACGGCACGTCCACCCGTGAGCGGACCTGCTGCAAGAAGGAGAACAGGTGCAAAGACCGGGTGCTGCGCAGCCCGCCGCTTTCGGCGCCCTCCACGATGAGCCCGTCGGCGCCGGCGTCAACAGCCCTGAGCGCGTCGTTCAGGCTTCCGGTCTGGTGGTACAGCTTCACGCCGGCGTCGCGGACCCGGGGCAGGATCTCACCGGGGGCGCCCACGCAAGTGACCAGGAACCCGGCCCGCCCGTCCAGCGCCCAATCGAGGACCTCGTCGAGGCGGCCCTGCTGGGCGAGGACCCGCAGGAACAGTTGCACACCGAAAGGGGCGTCGGTAGTTTGGCGGATGCGGTCGTACTCGGCCTGGGTCTCCGCCAGACCGGTAGAACTGGTCTCGAGCAACCCCATCCCGCCCGCTGCGGACACCGCCCCGGCCAGCGCCCCCCGAGCGAAGTAGCCGATCGGCGCGTTGAAGATCGGGTACCGGGCCCCGCTGTCGCCTACCACCCGGTTGCCCTCGAACGAGTACATCGACTCCCTTTCCACGCCAGCGCCTACCTGGCCACTTGCCGGGGGCAGGCTACCGTGGGACCCATCCGCGGGAATCAAGTCCCGGGCCGTGGTGGCCGTGGTGGCCGCGGGCGCGCCGGGGGCCGCTACCGTGTGGCAGCGGCCCCCGATCAACAACGTTGGTTGGTCCGCGATCAGCTGATGGCGGTGCCCACGGTGTCCCGGCCCGAGCGCATGATGCCGCCGGGCTTGGCGCCGGTGAACTCACCGTTACGGCAGATCTCCGTGCCGTTGACAACCACGTGATCGATGCCGTCGGCCTCACCGTACAAACGCCAGGCGCCGCCGGGCAGGTCCTCACGGATCTCCACCGGGCGGGCCCCCACGGTCTGGGGATCGATGACCACCACGTCGGCGTGCCAGCCCTCTTGCAGGCGGCCCCGCTCGTGCAGGCCGTACTGGCGGGCCGGGGCGTCACTGATCAGCGCGATGGCCTCTTCCCACGGCAGCAGCTTCAGTTCACGGCAGGCCCGACCCAGCATGGCGGTGGTGGCGTTGAACGTGGCCAGCAGGTCCAGGTGAGCGCCGGCGTCGGTGCCACCCACGATGGTGCGGGTGTCACGCCACACCTCCACCCGCTTCTCCCAGGTTTCACGATCGTCGCCCACCACCGGCTGGTACAAACCGGTCTTGAGACGGTCCGCCACCGCGATCTCACACAGCACATCGAACGGTTCGCGACCCTCGGCCTCTGCGATGTCACCGATGGAACGGCCGGTGTACTCCTGGTTCTCGGAGCTGAACACCTCGCCGATGGTGTACTTGTGCCACTTGGCCAGACCGCGCATGGGGCTGGGTCCCTGCGCCAGCTCGGCCAGTTCACGGCGGGTGGAGGGATCAGACAGCAGCCTCATCTTGTCATCCACCGGCAAGGCCATGGGTTTGGCCCAACCGTTGAGCATGTCGAACGTGAACCCGGACTCCAGGCACAAGCGGCTCTGCACGGCGCAGGGCACGGTAAGGGCCAGCACCTCAGCGCCGCGGGCCCGGGCGTAATCGGTGGCCGCCAGCCGGTTGTGCATGACCTCTTGCTGTTTGGGCGAGAGGTTCACCGCGATCAGGTTCCAGTTGATGGCCCGGTTGGCAGCCAACGACATGTCCGTCAGCAGCTCGATGTGGTGCTGCTCGAAACGACCGACGGTGGGGATGAACTCCAACTGGGTGCCATCGAAATCACGACACACACCGGCCAGGGCGATCATCTCTTCACGGCTGGCGTGGCGGGACGGGACGGGGTCACCCTGGGCGTCGTTGTGGCTGGTGGCCCAGGACGACGTGAAGCCCAGACCGCCGGCCTCCAGGCTTTCCGCCAGCGAGCGCTTCATGTGGTCCATCTCGGTGTCATTGGCGTGGTTGCCGACCGAACGCTCCCCCATGGCGTTGCGGCGCAGGGCGGAGTGACCCACCATGAAACCGGCGTTGACCGCCAGGGTGCCTTCCAGCAGGTTGAGCCACTCGCCGAAGCTGCGCCAGGTACCCCACGGCACACCGGTCTCCAGCGAGGTGAGCGGCATGCCCTCCACCCGGGACAGCATCTTCATGAGGTAGTCGCCCGAATCCATCTCCAGCGGGGCGATGGTGAACCCACAGTTCCCGCCGATGACGGTGGTGATCCCGTGCAACGGGGACGGCGACAGGTTGCCGTCCCAGAACACCTGGGCGTCGTAGTGGGTGTGGATGTCAATGAAGCCCGGGGCGACGATCTTGCCGGTGGCATCGATGGTCTTGGCCGAGTCCTGGGTCACCTCCCCGATCTTGACCACCCGGCCGTCTTTGATGGCAACGTCAGCCCGGATGCCGGGGCGACCGCTCCCATCGATGACCGTTCCACCCTTGATGACCAGATCCAGCATGACGAACCCCCAGGAACCATCGCTTTACGGTGCCGCCCATCGTACGCCCTGAGCGCACCCTTCGTCGCTCAAACCGGGCGCGGAACATCGAAACAGGCTGCTCAGAGCCCCCGGGCTGGCCTCTCGAGGCGCCCTCCGGCTCACTCGTCACGGCGGCCACGGTGCTTTCAGGACCCGGCGGAACCTCAGGTGGTACGGGTGCGACCCTCCTCACGGACCCGACGTTGATGGTCCCGGCGCTGCTCCCCCGCTGCTGCCAACGCCGCCCGGGTGGTGTCATCCACCTTCATGTACTCCACCCGCCACTGATCATCACCCCATTCCGCGCTGGCCTGCACGGTGGTCCGCGGCGCCCACGCCCCCTCCAACAGGTCCAGGGCCTGGGCGCAGATCTGGCGCTGCTGATCGGGCTGGCCGGGCCGTCCCATGGGGTAGCCCAACGGGAAGTCCACGAAAAGGAAGCGGGGCACGCCGATCTCCTCAATGATGTCCCGGGCCGATCCCACCACCACCGTGGCCACCCCGGATGCCTCAAGAAACCGAGCCGTGAGGGCCACGCTCTGATGACATACCGGGCAGTGTGGTACCAGCAGCGCCACGTCAACCGCGTCGGCCTGCAACAGTTCCAGCACGGCGGGGGCGTCCTGCTCGGTGGTGCGACGGGGCGAATAATCGAACGGCACCCCGTAAAAGCGTGGCGACAAACTCCCAATCCGACCGGCGGCCACCAGTTCCTGCATCCGCAGCAACGGCAGGAAGGACTCACGCTCGTTGGCCGCCGCGGCGAAGGTGTCGCGGTTCTCGTGGGCGCTGAACCGACCGGTGGGGAGCGGATCAACTGCGTGGGCGTATGGCAATTCCACCGGTTGGGGACCGTGCTCTACCAACGGGAAGGCCGAGGTGATCACACCCAACCGAGCCCCCGACAGCGGTCCCGACAATCGCTGTAACGCCGGCGCTTCGGAAGGGCGAGCCCAGCGATAGGACGGCTCGAAGCCCTGCGCGGCGTAGAACTCACGGGACTTGTCGATGTAGGACAGGAAACGGCGTTGCGACCCATCGATGCTCATCGGGCCCGACGTTATCCCCGCCGATGCGCCGTCCCTGCGTCACTTGGGCCGGCGGTGGGTGAGTACCCGCGGCGAGCGACGCCGGGAAGATCAACGATGAGCATGAAGATGGGCACGAAGATGGGCATCGGTATGGACCGCCACGCTGCAACGATCAACCAGACGATCAACCAGACGATCGGGCGGGTGGCGCTGGGAGCGAGCTTGGTTGGAGCCGGCATCGGGCATTTTTCGTTTGCCCGCACGGAGTTCCGCGCCCAGGTGCCGCGCTGGGTTCCGATGAACGAGGACACCGTGGTGCTCCTCTCCGGCGCGGTGGAGGTCCTGCTGGGCCTGGCGTTGCTGGTGTTGCCCCGACGCTGGCGGCCCATGGTGGGGGTGATCGCCGCGGGTTTCTTCATTGCCGTCTTTCCCGGGAACATCGCCCAATGGCGCCAGGGCGTTGACGCGTTCGGCTTGGACTCCGATCTCAAGCGGGCGGTTCGGCTTTTGTTTCAACCGGCGCTGGTGGTCCTGGCGTTGTGGTCCACCGGCGGTTGGTTGTGGTTGCGGCGCTCAGCCCGACGGTGACATGGGCCGTGACGTGCGCGTGGTCACGGGGGTGAGCGTGGACTGCCCGGCGGCAAGCTCAAAGTGGCGGACCTCCACCGAAGGCGGCGTCGGGCGATCGATGTGATCGAGCAGATGAAGGTCCACGCGTATGCGCTCCGGCTCGATCGTCAGCAGGCTGAACCCGTGACGGCGCAGATCGATGAAACCGATATCCCGGTTCAACACCTTCAGGATGGCGGTGGTGAGCGTTACCGGCAATTTCGCTTTCCGCCGGGCGTGGCTGCCGAAGCTGGGGGCGGTGACGGCGGTGGTGGTGAGCTCGGGCAGCACTGGGCGCCGTCCCACCCGGCTGGTCCGCACGAAGCTGGCGTGCAGATCCCCCGACAACGCCAGGATACCCCGGACCATCGGGTCCACAACGTGACACCGCTGCGGTCGGGGTCAACGCTCCCGACTCCGTGCAGGAACGCGCCGGCCATGAACAGATCACGCTATCGGAGCCTCGTCGGCAAACTTCGGGTAACGCCGCTTTCGGCCGTGCCCGTTTCGCTCAGGATGGGTCCTGCCCGAGCGATATCCTTACATGGTGATGTTTCGAAACACTGCGAAGACGTTCGTGCTGCTCGCCGCGCTCGGCGGCGTCATGGTGGGGGTCGGCTCGCTGTTCGGCCGGGGCGGGGCCATCATCGGGCTCATGCTCGGGCTGGGCGTGGTGGGCTTCTCGTATTGGAAGAGTGACACCTTGGCCATCCGGTCGGCCCGGGCCGAGCCGGCGTCGGAGGCGCAGTTCCCCCAGTACTTCGCCGTCATGCGCGAGCTCACCACCACGGCGAACATGCCCATGCCCCGGCTGTACATCACGCCGGCGCTACAACCGAACGCCTTCGCCACCGGTCGCAATCCGAACCACGCCGCGGTGGCCATCACCGTTGGTCTGACCCAGGTGTGTTCCTGGGAGGAGATCCGCGGCGTGTTGGCCCATGAACTGGCTCACGTGCGCAATCGGGACATCCTGATCGGGTCTGTTGCCGCGGCGGTGGCAACAGCTATCTCCTTCATCGCCAACATCGCCATGTGGGGAGCGATGTTCGGTGGCGGTCGGGATGACGATGAAAACCACAACCCGATCGTGCTCATCGCCACCGCCATGCTGGCACCGATCTCAGCATCGTTGATCCAGATGGCCATCTCCCGCAGCCGCGAGTTCGAGGCTGACCGCACCGGTGCCGCGCTGGCGGGATCGGGGGAGCCACTGGCCCGGGCGCTGGAAAAGCTCGACGCCTACGCGGCGCGGGTTCCTATGAACATCGCCCCGTCCCAGGCCAGCCATTTCATCGTGAACCCGCTCGCCGGTCGCCACGTCAGCTTCCAAAATCTCTTCCGCACCCACCCCAGCACCGAGCAGCGGGTGGCGCGCCTGCGCGGGGTTATGGCCGTCCGATGACCCCACGAATAGACGATCAGCGTCCACCCACCATACCCTAAGGTAGGTTCGTACCAGACAGTACGGCGCGGTACAGCTCCTCGTAGCGGGCGGCCATCACCGCGACGCTGAAGCGGGCCACGGCCCCGGCTCGGATGGCCTCACGGTCAAGGTCACCGGCGAGTTCCACGGCCTCAACGGCCCCCTCGATGGAGTCCACGAGAAAGCCGTTGGAACCGTGTTCGATGAGCTCGGGCATCGAACCCCGGCGGTGGGCGATAACGGGGGTACCGGAGGCCATGGCCTCGACCACGCTGAACCCGAACGGCTCATCGAAGTCCACCAGGTGCAACAAGGCGTGAGCCCCGGCAAGGGTGGCCTGCCGACGATCCCCGCCCACCGCGCCGAGGTACACCACCCGGTCCCCGTCCAGGTGCGGCGCCACCGCTTCATCGAAGTACCGCTGGTCTTGGATGATCCCGGCGATCACCAGGCGCCTTCCACTGCGCCGGGCCACCTCAATGGCGTGGGCGGTGCCCTTGTCAGGGTGGATGCGGCCGAAGAACAGCAGGTCCTCGCCCACTTCGGTGGCCAGCGCGAACGCATCGGTGTCGATCCCGTGGTGGATGGTGGCGCCGTAGTGAAGGGCCGGATGACGGTCGGCGTGGCTGATGGCGACGTACGTGCCGATGTCGTTGTACTGCTGATACACCGGCACGATGCGCGGTGAGGAGAACCCGTGGATGGTGGTCACCACCGGGGTGGGCACCAGCCGGCTGTAGGTCAACGGCAAGAAGTCGAAGCTGTTATGGATGAGATCAAACTCATCGGCTCGCTCGAACACCGAGGCGATGTGGAGACATTCCGCCACCTTGGGCTCGATGCGGTCATCCTCAGACCAGCCGGCGGGGCTGGTGGCCACCAACGCCGCCGCAGTGAGGGAGTCACCGGTGGCGAACAGTGTGACGTCATGGCCTTGCGCCACCAAACCCTCGGTGAGCAGCGACGCGAACAGTTCCCAGGGGCCGTAGTGGCGGGGCGGGGTGCGCCATGCCAGAGGCGACAGGACCGCGATGCGCAGTGGCTGCCGTGGGGAGGGCGCAGGTGGGGGGTGGTCGGGAACGAGGGAAGGCTAGCCGCCGGATAGTCCACCGCCGCCCGGTACGCTGAGCAGCACCTCTTGGAACGGTGCGCTTTTGCTTGGGCTGGACGACCGATGTCGGTCCCGTCGCTCTTCGCAGGCCCGGACGCCTCGCCCGAGCCGACCGGAAGCGGCACCTTTGCACGAATTCATGTCCCCCCTGCGGACCTCGGTGAGCGGGCCCGTCGCACGCACGTTTGGCATGTTGTCCACATTTCCGCCGACGGAATGCGGGATAGCCACGTTCGCCGCGGCACTCGCTGCGGGGATCATCGCCGCCGGTGGCACCGTGGACGTGGTGCGATGCGGTGCCGCGCCGATGATCGAGGATGCGTCAGTGGTGGCGTCACTTGAGGGCCTCTCCCCGCACCACACCGGCCGGGCCGCTGCTGCCCTCAACCGCACCGATGTGGCCATCGTGCAGCATGAGTACGGCATCTACGCCGGGGACGACGGCCACTCGGTCTTGGACGTCATCAATCGACTCACGGTTCCGGTCATCCTGGTGGCCCACACCGTGCTGGCAGCACCGAGCGCCAGTCAGCGCGCCATCCTGATGAAGGCCTGTTTCGCCGCCGACGCGGTGGTGGTCATGACCGAGATCGCTCGACGCCGGCTGATCGAGAACCTGGGCGTGGTGCCGGGAAAGGTCCAGGTCATCGCCCACGGCGCGGCCACGCCCTCCATGGCCCAACACCGCCAGCAACGCCCCGCCACCACCAAACCAAGCCTGCTCACGTGGGGTTTGCTGGGGCCGGGTAAGGGCATCGAGTGGGCTATTGACGCCATGGCACTTTTGGAAGATGTGCAACCGCGGCCCCATTACCTCATCGCCGGCGCCACCCATCCCAAGGTACTGGAGCGATCCGGTGAGTCCTATCGGGAGATGCTCCAACAGCGGGTGGCCGACAGCGCCGCCGCCGGTTACGTGAGCTTCGATGACACCTATCGTGACCTGCCGTCGTTGAACACGTTGATCCGTTCGGCTGATCTCGTGGTGTTGCCTTACGACTCCAAGGATCAGGTGACCTCAGGAGTACTGGTGGACGCCGTTGCGGCCGGCCGACCGGTGGTGTCCACCGCATTTCCCCACGCCGTTGAATTGCTCGGCAGCGGCGCCGGGATCGTGGTCCCCCAGCGCGATCCGGGGGCATTGGCCGCAGCCATCCGCTCTGTCTTGACCGACGATTCCCGCGCCGGTGCCATGGCCGCGGAAGCCCGCCGGCTGGCACCGGACCTTTCCTGGACCGCGGTGGCCGAGCAATACACGGCGTTGGCCCACACCCTCCTGACCGTGCGTGCATCCATGGCCGACTCATGAGCGCGATCGTGGAACCTGCGCTGAAGTATTCCTTTGCCCACATATTTGGTCTGTCGAATGCCATTGGCACGTTCGAGCATGCCGATCACACGTCACCCCGCGTCGAGCACGGCTTCTGCACCGATGACATGGCGCGGGTGCTTATCACCACCAGCCGCGAACCCCGGCCCGACACGTACGTTCGGGCGTTGGAAGCGCTCGCCTACCGCTTTGTGGAGGACGCCCAGTCCGTTGAGGGACAGTCACGCAATCGGCGCAGCGCCACCGGGCATTGGGAGGACCGGGCCACGGTGCAAGATTGCTGGGGACGCAGTGTCTGGGCCTTCGGGACCGCCGCCCACCACTCCACCGAGGACTGGGTGCGCCAGTCAGCGTTGGCGGGCTTCGAATACGGCGTCCAGCAGCGCTCGCCCTGGCCTCGATCCATGGCCTTCGCAGCGCTGGGCGCGGCCGAGGTGCTGGCGGTGCACCCCCATCACTTCGGTGCCCGAGCCCTGCTGCGCGACGCGGTGAAGACCATCGGGAAGCCGCTCCCATCTCAGGACTGGCCCTGGCCCGAAGCGCGCCTGACCTACGCCAACGCTGTGCTGCCGGATGCCCTCATCGCCGCCGGAACGGCCCTCGAACGCCCAGAGGTGGTGCAGGACGGACTCCGTCTGCTGGGCTGGCTGCTGGCCCGCGAAACCGCCGACGGCCACCTCTCCCCCACCCCGGTGGGCGGCTCCGGCCCCACGGACCATACCCCCCAGTCCGCCGGTGCCGCCCGGTCCGCCCGGTCCGGCCATCTGGCGCGGTATGACCAGCAGCCCATCGAGCTCGCCACCATGGCCGATGCCTGTGCCCGGGCGGCAACGGTCAGCGATGACCCCCGGTGGCTGGAAGCGGTGCGCCTCGCCGCCGAGTGGTTCGCCGGGAACAACGACTCCGGCACCCCCATGCAAGATCCGGCCTCCGGCGGCGGCTTCGACGGGCTCACGGCCACCGGTGCCAACCAGAACTGTGGCGCTGAATCCACCCTGGCCATGATCTCGACCTTGCAGGTGGCGGCCCGTCTGTCACTCGCAGCGTGCTGAACCCGCCGGACCGCCGGTTTCGTCTCGGTGTCAACTACTGGCCGGCCCGGGCGGCATTGACGTGGTGGGAGCATTTCGACGCCGCGGTGGTGGCGGCCGATTTTCAGCGCATCGCCGCCGCCGGGTTCGATTCGGTCAGGCTGTTTCTGACCTGGGAGGCGTTTCAACCGGACCCCCACCGCGTCGATGGAGCCATGCTCGATCGTCTCGTGCGGGTAGCGGACCTGGCGGCGGCGGCGCAGCTAACCATCATGCCGACGTTGTTCACCGGGCACATGAGCGGCGCCAATCTGTTGCCAGGATGGGCCATGGAACCGGCAGCGGCGTTGTCACCGCCGCGCTTTCGGGTGATCTCCGGGCAACACGTCAGCACCGGCCAGGCCCGCAACTGGTATGACGACGACACCGTGTTACCAGCCCAGGTGCTGCTGGCCGGGACCGCCGCCACGGCGTTGGCGGGACATCCTGCGCTGTGGGCCTGGGATCTCGGCAACGAAAACTCCAATTGCGCCGTGCCCCCCAATCGGGACTTGGCCGTTCAATGGCTTGCCAGGGTCACTGATGCCTTGCGCCACGCTGATCCCGGCGTTGCCATCACCATCGGCTTACACATGGAAGACCTCGAATCAGACCGTCGCCTCGGGCCGGCAGAGGCGGCGACAGTCTGTGATTTCCTCTGCATGCACGGCTATCCGATCTACGCACCATGGGCTCATGGACCGACCGATGATCAGCTCCTAGGCTTTCTCACCGAGATCACCAGCTGGCTCGGCGGAAATGCACCAGTCCTGTTCAGCGAGTTCGGACTCCCCACCATACCTTTAGCTATGTCAGGTGCGGTCCAGCCTCCTTCCAGCATGCTGGTGGAGGAAGCAGTGGCCGCCACCTACACCGACCGGGCCCTGGATCAACTCCAAAGGGCCGGGGCCACCGGCGCCCTGCTGTGGTGTGCGCACGACTACGCCGCGTCGGTGTGGAACGATCCCCCCTTCGACACCGCCCAACACGAACGGCACTTCGGCATGTGGCGCCAAGACGGATCGCCAAAGCCAGCCCTGGCTGCAATCCGGTCCCATCATGGCCGCGAGATCATCAACACGAGCCCTGCACGTCCATGGATCGACATCGAGCCCGACGCGTTCTACACCCCCGACGGCTCCCACCTGCCGCGGCTCTACCAGCGCTACCGGGCCCACGCCGCGTCGGTGCCAATCCCGCCGGGGTAAAGGACGCGTTCTCACGCTGGTGGTTGGCCGATGGGGACGAAGGGGAACCAGGCGGCGCGGGGCGCGTCGGCAGCCTTCAGCGCGGCTTGGGCTCGCCGCAGCACGTGGCCGAGTTCGGTCTGGCGGTAGAGCCAAGATTCGCTTTGGCGGGCGGCGGGTGTGTGTGCCGCCAGTTCTATGGCCACCTCTTCGTAGTAGGCACGTAGCGATACCGCGATTTCGCCGATCTGCGCCGCGCTCAGCCCGCACTCCTGCCAATCGGCACCATTGGCGATGTCGAGCACGATCTGGGCCCGCGCCGCCAACTCGTCTGGGTGCACGATTCCCGACAGCGCCGAGACCCCGGCAGCGGCGCGACGGCGGTCCCAGGCCGGACGCAGGCCCCGGATCTCATCGATCGCCGCGGGCAGCGACGGGTCATGGCGGGGGGGAAGTGCACAGGCGAGGGGGGCTTCGGACTCGTCCTCGATCGTGTCGGGGAAATCGACCAGCACCGGCACGTCGCTACGTTCGAGCAACGCGAACGCAGCAGCCAGGACCCGCCGCTGGAACACCGCGTCGCCGGGCTTGCCAAGCGGTCGGCCCAAGGGAAAGTTGACGTGCAGCATGCGGGGCGGACGGCTCCTTTCGGCCTGACCTCGCACCAGGCTGATGCCCACGGTGGCCAGCCCGGCCTGTTCGAACACGTGGGCAAGCGCACTCACGGTGCGCGTGCACAACGGTCAAACCGGGGTGAGCAGCACGACGTCAACGCCATCGTCGAGCAACTGGCGAGCCGCCGCCGGCCCGGTGTCCAGCCGTAACGTCGTGAGCGTGTGGTCAGTTTGCGCGCCCATGAAGGACAGGTGGTTGGTGGCCACCGATCCAATCGTGCCGTCACGTGCCAACTCCTCAAGACGGTCAGCGGGGTAGGCCACGTTGAGGTCCGCCATGAGACCAGACCGGTCGAAGTTGATCGAGAAATGGGCCAGGGTCACGTCCCGGGAGCGAGCATCGAGACTGACGAAACCCTGGCCCTCACTCCATGTTCCTGAGCCATCCGCTCGCAACCCCGCCGTGGTCACGATCGCCACCCGGGCCCCTCTGAGTGGCGGCGCCGCCGTTGCCGCGGTGGTCCCGAAATCAAACGCGTCGAGGTTGTTCACGTTCGTTCGTACGATCTCGTCGCTGCTCATGGCTCGCCTCTTCCTTGTTGGTGGGATTCGCCCGGGACCGCGGTTTCGGGCGATACCGGCCCGATGCCTGCACCTGCACGCAATGATCCTTACACCTAAGGCATTCGAAGCGGGGAGCAGCCTCTCGCCAGCAGATCGAGGATCGCGTGCCGAACCGCGTACAATCCCCGGTCACGCCGCCGACGAGGGAGCAGCCATGCCGATCGATTTCCTGACGATGAACAACAAAGCCATCGCCGAGTTCCGGGCGGCCGGAGGCAAATGTGGCCCACCGTTCGAGGGAACACCGATTGTTCTGGTGACCATGAAGGGCGCCAAGTCAGGCCGTGAGCTCTGCTCGCCGCTGGCCTACACCACAGACGGCGACGATCTGGTCGTGATCGCATCGATGGGCGGCGCCCCGAACAACCCGCACTGGTATCACAACCTCAAGGCCAACCCGGACGTGACCATTGAGGTCGGCACCGAGACCTATGAGGCCACCGCGGTGCTCACGGAAGGTGAGGAGCGCGATCGGCTGTACACCGCTCAGGCCGCACAACTGCCGGTGTTCAACACCTACGCCAAAAAGGCCGCTCCCCGGATCATCCCGGTGTTTCGCTTCGTCCGCAAGACCGCATAGCGCACTGGGCGCATGCCGTGACGTTCGGTTGTCGCGCCGGAAGTTCACCCCCTGGCTCAACGTCGACCCCGTCCAGCACGTCCATCGCTTTGAGCGCCGGACGCCGAGTCGTCGGATTGCGAAGCGCGTCCTCGTACTGGTCGTCCGACCGGGTTACTCGGACGACGAGCGCACCGCAGCCGAGTTCCCCGCAGTCGCACCGCGCGATGAAGCGATCCGCAGGGTCGGCTTCATCGGGAGCGCCGAAGACCTTGCCGACCGGGAAGTCGAAACCTCCGTCAATACCTGTTGATCGATCAGGGTCAAGACCCATCCACCTGCCAGCGAGCCCGTCCAACGGTCGCCATTACGTCGGCATCATCCACAAGCACGACGACCTCGTCCATCCACGTGTCACCGTCAGCCCGGCGCAGGACGCGAAGTTCGATAGATGACGTCATCTCAGCCATCGCTGCCGGCAGGTTGTGTCAGCACGGTGAGCGCTGCGAAGCCATCGACGCCAAAGAAGATCCCGTCGTCGGTCACCAGCGGGACCTGGAGCCAGATCGCTGTCGCAGCGATCCACCGGTCCGCCTCGTGCGCCTTCTGGCCGAGTCCATGACCCGCCCTTACGCACCGCGAGCGAAGTTCGGCGTGCTCCTCCACAAGTGCTGGCCCAGGCCACACGACCTCGACGGCAGCGAGCCGCTGCACGAGTCTGCCCGTCGGGCTGGACCCCAAGCGGCGAGTCGGACGCCGAAACGAACCTCGGCTTCAGTGACGAACGAGATGAAGACGTTCCGCCCTTCGACGAGGGGCCGATACCGCTCGGCGAGCGCTGCACCCGATCGGGTTAGTTCGGCTGCGAAGACTCCAGAGTCGACAACGACCGGTCCGCGGAGAACCCTCTTGGTCATGCGTCGGCGACCGCCGCCAGGAACCGCTCCTCTTCGTCGTCGGCGAGATCCTCGATGACCATGTCCTCGTACCGGGGGAAGGGCTTCCCTCGAGCGAGAACCTTCTCTCGGCTCTCCTCGAGCGACTGCCCGAGAACGTGGTGCGGATGGTCCTCGTGGGTCGACATGAGCAGCTCCTCGTCTCGGCCAGTGTACCGACGGTGCTCGGCGGCTCAAGGAGTCACCACAGATCAATCCCGATGCCGGCCGACCCACGGCTCGGCGGCGGGAGGGCGTGGTGCTGGTCGATGACCCACTCCTGGCGGCGCTCGTTGGTCCAGTCGATCGCGAGGTCCTCGGTGGCCTGGGCGAGGTCGTCCACTTCCACGCTTGTCCAGCCGCCTTGTGTCACGTCTGTTCCGTGATACCTCGCCCGACCCGCCACTCCAGCCAAACGACGAGCGCTTGACGTTTCGCAACTTTAGCGTCCGCCGCGGCACGTTTCGGTTTGGAATCTCGGATCTTGCGCTGGGCTCGGGAGGCGTCGTCATTGCTACGCCCCGTTCTTGCGGGAATGCATACATGCGGCATACTCCTTCCTTCAGCTGACAAGGCGAGCGGAGCCCCGCACCCTCGACGACGGCTTCTCGGACTACGCAAAACGGAGCTGGTCCCGAGGTGACCTCGCCAACAAGATCGGCGCCGACAGCGACCAGACCGGTGCCACCTATCTCGGCACCGTCTGCACTGAGCGGATGGTCAGGTCCTCCACCCACCCGCGGACAGGGTCGGAGAGCCAAGAAGGTTCACCGCCGTGTTCGTAAGCGCTCCAGTGCATAGCGATATGCCGTTCGACGGCCCGCAAGACATCTGGGGTGATGGCCGCCGGCCAGGCGGCGGTGGCGGGTGGGAGGCGTCAGCACCCGAACCTTGTTGTCCTTCCGGTTGGCCTTCGGCGAGGTGAAGGGCGGGGACGGAATCCGTGCCCCGCCCTACCAAAGTCGAGGGCTCAGCGGCAGGTCTGCGCCGAAGGGTCCCAGTAGCAATTGGCCGACTTGCCGGACAGCTCGATGACCTGGCCCTCGATCACCCACTGCTGCTTGGAGGAGTCGTACACCGACAGGTCCGAACCCTCCAGGAAGTAGGCATCTTTGTTGCCATTCATGTTGATCTTGATTCCCTTCAGGTGCATCGGGCTGGTGCCCTCGAAGGCCCGCTGAGCCAGGATGAAGTTGCTGCGGGTCAGCCCGCCAGGCAACTCACCGGCGATGATCAAGCTCTGGCTCAGGATCCAGCCGGGATAGAAGCCCTGGCCCAAGGCGCCGGAGGATTTGTAGTCCATGCCATTGTCGGCGAGGAACTTGCGGCCCCAAGCGACGAACGGATCAGAAGAAAGGGCTTCGGCGTTGAAGTCCTTGAAACCGCCTCCGACGATGTACCAACCGTTGGAGGCCGAGCCGTCGCCGCCGACCTTGTCCTTGCCCACAAAGCTGGCGCCCTTGCAGACCGAGGACATGAACATGTATTTCACCTTGCTCTTCATGCCGTTGTTGGCGGCCTCGGTGATGATCTGCGGGCACTGGGCAGCGCCGGTCATGGTGAGGAACACCTCGGGGTTCTTGGCCGCCAACGTGGTCATGGGGTCCGTCACGGTGGGCGCGGTGATCTCAACCTTCTCGGTGACGTATTCGATCTTGTCCTTGTTGGGCGAGTTTGCCAACACGGTTCTGAAGGCGGAATCATAGGTGGCGCCGAAGTCGCTGTTGGCCACGAAAGCCGCCACGGTGGCCTTGCCATCGCCAGCGGTCAGCTCGGCGATGTGGTCATCGATGAACGCTCCCCACACCACGGCCTCGGTGTTGTAGGACAGCCACGAACCGGTGGTCCACGGGTGGTTCTCTGGATCACCCCAAGCCGGGGAGCCGCCGGTCACCAGCGGGTGGGGCACGCAACGCTGGTTGATCTTGTCGTACACCTTCAGCCCCGACGGCGTGCCCACGGTCCAGATCGCGAAGACCCTGTCCGAGTCGAGCATCTCGTCCACCAACGGGATGGTGCGGGCCGCGTCGTACCCGTCGTCCTTGAAGAAGAAGTTGACCTTGCGGGTCTTGCCGGTGGAATCCTTGAAGGCGCCCTTGTCCGAGTGATACTTGAACCAGGCGGCCACGGTCTTGGAATTGTTGCCGATGTCCGCCGCGACGCCGGACAGAGCCGTGGGCTGGCCGATCTTGATCTCGGTGTCCGTGAGGCCCTCGGTGTCACTCCAACCCGCAGCACATTTGGTGAGATCGATGGTGAAGCCCTCAGGTCCGGTGACGGTCTTACCGTCTGCAGACTTGCCCCAATTGTTGGTCTTGATCCTCTTGACCACCGCTGCACGCTCGTCAGCCCACAGCTTCTCCCAATCCTCGATGGAAGCGGGCTCCTCCACCGCAGCTACGGCAGCCACGGCGGAGGTAGTGCCCGAGAGGGCATCGCGCACCCCGCTCTGCACCTCTGCGCCGACGGTGCCGCCGGTCTCGCCTTCCGAAGCGTTGTCCCCGTCATCGCCCCCACAAGCAGCGGACAGCAAACTCATTGACAGCGCGGCGGCTGACCAACCGACCCATCTTCTTTCGGCTCTCATCACCATGTCCCCCTTGTTTCCTAGTCCGGGACCGCTAAGGCCCAAGCACGGCGACGACATCTGGACGATGCCCCCCACGTTGTTGAAGTCTGGTGGTGGTCCGGGTTTGTTCAGGTGGGTGTCATCGTAGATCGGTGAGCTCGGTGTGGGCGCCGGTTCTTTGTACGCTTCGAGCCGCAGCGCGCGACCCGGCCCTCTTGATGCGGTGTCGGCGTGGCTGTGGGCGTTTGTGTCTGCCCGAAACTCCGCAAACCGCGCTGGATCCACCGGAGGCTCTGATCTCACAAGAAGACTGTTGGGCCGCGACCAGGTGGCCCTACTGATGCAGACAGTTCGATTGATGAACGTTCCGTCGGCGGTGTCATTGCCCGTCCTGGCATAGCACCGCCCACAACCAGGACCGGCTTGAACCACGTCAACGCCGAAGGGGCACAGCACTGAACTCGCGGTCCACCGCGGTCAAGGGTGTGGCTATCACGGGACGGGTCACATGCTGATACCCAGACCCTCACTCCGGTCCAACCCAAGGTCGTGACGGAGCTGGCGGTTGAGGTGCTGCTCACGGTCGAGTTCCACCGTGGCCCAACTCAACGTGGCCGCAGCGCCACGCCAACGGGATTCGTCGGGGTGCAGCAGCCCAGGTTCGCGGCCCAGCGGGTGGTCGTGGTCGGTGACGCCGGCGATGGTGCGATATTGCTCCACCACACCGACAGCCTGATCCAAAACATGGGCGGCTTGGTGGCGGTCGGGTCGAGCGCCGAGGACCTGCAGCGCCCACAGCTGGGCAGGTTCCTCACCGCAGCTTTGTGGAGCTCCTGTTCAAGTTGGTGTCGCCGGCGCCCGGCGAAGGGGTTCCACGGTGACATCCCAGCCAACCGCTCACCGATCTCGTCACGGCGCGCCTTGACCCCCTCCGGGCGAGATCTCGGGCCACCTCCCGCAGTCTCGAGGGGTCCAACGGCTGCTGCGGCACAGCTGCCGGTGGGCTCTCGGCGGGGGCGGCGATCTGCAGTTGGTGGCGGTAGGTGATGGCGGGGATGTCAGCCCAGTCCCGGCAGATTGCTTCGGAGAGGACATCTCGTGGGGTGCGGGGGTCGTCGGGCTCCAACGCGACGTAGGCGTGGTTGGAATGTCGGCCTCGGGTGAGCGGAACGTAGACCCCGCGGTTGTCGATGTTGCCGTCCACGATCAGCAGCGAATGGTCCATTGGTCGCGGTTGCGGACCATGGCGCCCTGGTCGGTGCGCAACAGTCGGCTGTTGTGGCGTGTGGCGATCTCATCACCGACCAACAACCGCACCCCGGCATCGGTCACCACCGAGGGGCCGTGTTCGACCAACCAATCGAACATCCCGCCCCGACCTACCGGCAGGTACTGCAACGGGTCACCGACCAACACCACCCGCCACCGCTGCCGATCAGCCAGCACCGCCAGCTCGGCGAGGGTCGGGGTGGCCACCATCGCCGCCTCATCGATCAGCAACGTCGCCCCCGCCGGAAGCCGATAACGCGGTGACGGCCCCCCGGGCCGGTGGTGTTCGTGGAGCAACTTGTGGATCGTGTCCGCCGCCACCCCCGCATCGGTGGTGATCACCGCCGCGGCGGTTGCGGTCGGTGCCACCGCGAACACCGCGCGGCCCTGCCTGGTGAGGGCCTCGATAGCGGGGCGGAGGGCAGTGGTCTTCCCGGTCCCGGCCGGGCCGACAATCACCACCAGCGGGGCGTCTCCGGCGACGGCCTCCGCCGCGGCTTGCTGGGCGCAGTCCAACCCGCCGGCCTCCACGTAGCCGGCGCGACCGGGACGGGCCCAGCGAGCATGTGCCCAGTCGCCGAGACGCGCTTCCTCGGCCAGGATGAAACTGGTGGTGTAGCGGCGCTCCAGCGGGGACTCCCACGCCGGACGGCCATCACTCAACCGGACCGCCGTCCCTTCGGGAAGCGGGCGGGCCAGTTCCACCAAACACTCCCCCGCGAACCCACCAGCCTCCGCCTCCAAGCACTCGACCAACACACCAGCCGGTACGGCAAGGTCAGTGGGGGTGGCTAAGCGCGAGGAACGGAGCAAACGCGACAGGCCGCCACGACGAGGGTGTAGAAATCCCATCGACGACCCAGCGGCCACGCGAGATCAGTCGCCGCTCGCGCCAGCGCCGCCACGCGGAGCGCGGCGATCTATTGACGCGACCTGAAGCTCCCCCTAGGAACCGGAGTCCTGATCGAGGAGTTGGGTATGGGTAGGCCTTCGAAGTTCGATGCGGAGTTTAGGGCTCACGCGGTTGAGTTAGTGCGGGTGTCGCGGAAACCGCGGCG
>JBJXFH010000022.1:0-13179 GCA_046155365.1 Acidimicrobiales bacterium
TAGCGTCGGCGGCCGTGTCTGAGGCCCCGTTGCGCATCGCCTATCTGTGCTACCGGGGCAAGCCCCACGTTGGCGGTCAGGGGGTGTACACCCGGCACCTCACCAAGGCGCTGGTGGATCTGGGTCACCACGTGGACGTGCTGGGCGGGCAGCCCTATCCGGTGCTGGACCCCCGGGTGCCGCTGATCAAGCTGCCCAGCTTGGACCTGTACAACGACCACTACCCCATGCGCATGCCGGCGGCGTGGGAGCTGAAAACGTGGCCCGACTGGGTGGAGACGGCGGTGTTCATGGGCGGGTCCTTCCCCGAGCCGCTGTCGTTCTCGTTGCGGGCCTGGCGCCACCTGCGCGAGCGCACCGACCACTACGACGTGGTGCATGACAACCAATGCCTGGGTTACGGGCTGTTGGGCATCGAACGGGCCGGGTTGGCGGTGGTGGCCACCATCCATCACCCCATCACCGTGGACAAGCGCCTGGAGATCGCCGCCGCCCGCAACCTCTATGAGAAGGTCACCAAGGCCCGCTGGCACGGTTTCACCCGCATGCAGATCCGGGTGGCCCGACGCCTCCGCCGGGTGATCACCGTGTCGGAGAACTCTTACCGGGACATCCAGGCGGAGTTCTCCGTTCCCGCCGATCGGATGGCGGTGGTGCCGGTGGGGGTGGACACCGAGAGCTTCCGACCCCTGCCCGAGGTGGCGGTGGTGCCCGGCCGGATCATCACCACCGCCTCCGCCGACGTGGCCCTCAAAGGTCTGCGCTACCTGCTGGAGGCGTTGGCCAAGGTCCGTGTGGACCAACCCCACGCCCACCTGATCCTGATCGGTCGGCGCAAACCCGGCGGGCCCTCCGAACGGTCCATTGAGCAGCTCGGCCTACAGGACGCGGTGACGTTCGTGACGGGGGTGGAAGAGGAGCGCATCGTGGAGCTGTACGCCTCCTCGGAGCTGGCGGTGGTGCCGTCGCTGTACGAGGGGTTCAGCCTGCCCGCCATCGAGGCCCAAAGTTGCGGGGTCCCCCTCATCGCCACCACCGGCGGTGCCATCCCCGAGGTGGTCGGCGCCCACGGTGACACCGCCATACTGGTGACCCCCGGTGATGCCGAGGCACTGGCGGTGGCCATCGGCGCCCACCTGGGCCGGCCGGAGTTGCGGGCCGCGATCGGGATGCGGGGCCGCCGCCGGGTGGTGGAGCACTGGAGCTGGAAGATCATGGCCGCGCTCACGGTGGAGCAATATCGCCTCACCATCGAGGACCGCCGCCGACACCCTCACCTGCACGTATCGCCGAAGGTTTCCACGAAGGTTTCCACGAAGGCTGCCGCCGGGGTGTCCGCCGGGGTTTCCGCTGACACAGTCCCACATCGGGGTGGCTGAGTTGGGCGGCTCCCACCGATGCTGACCGTGGACTATCAGCGCCTGGACCTCAAGCCGGGCCAGCGGGTGCTGGATCTGGGCGCCGGTTTCGGCCGCCACGCCTTCGAAGCGTTCCGCCGCGGCGCCCGCACCGTGGCCGTGGACCTGGCCCACCCCGAGCTGGTGGCCTGCACCCGAACCTTTGCCGCCATGACCGACGCCGGCGAGCAGCAACCCACCAGCCGGGCCGGCGCAGTGCAGGCCTCGGCGCTGGCCCTGCCGTTCCCCGACGGCGCCTTCGATGTGGTCATCGCCTCCGAGGTCCTCGAGCACATCCAGGCCGACACCGAGGTGTTGGCGGAGCTGGCCCGCGTGCTGTCCCCCGGCGGTCAACTGGCGGTCACGGTCCCGGCGTGGCTGTGCGAAACCGTGTGCTGGAAGCTGTCCCGGGACTACCACGCGCCCGCCGCCGCCGGGGGGCATCTGCGCATTTACACCGCCGACGTCCTGCGGAACCGGTTGCGCATGGCCGGTTTCGAACCGGTCGGTACCGGCCGCGCCCATGGGTTGCACGCCCCGTACTGGTGGTTGCGCTGCGCGGTGGGCGTCACCAACGAACGTCATCCGTTGGTGGCGGCCTATCACCGGCTGCTGGTGTGGGACATCACCGCTCATCGGCGCCCCACCCGCTGGGCTGATCAGGTGCTCAGCCGGTTGGTGCCGAAATCGTTGGTGCTCTACGCCGTGCGTGGCCAGGGGGTGGGCACCGATGTGGCTGGCTGACCTGCCCGGGGTGATCAGCGCCGACCAACTGGCAGCCACCGTGTCCAGCATTGAAGACACCCAACTTCGGGGCGGGCTGATCCCGTGGTTCGAGGGCGGCCACGCCGACGTGTGGAACCACACCGAGGCCGCCATGGCCCTGCTGTTGGGCGGGCGACGAACCGAAGCGGAAGCCGCGTGGAGGTGGTTGGCGGCCAACCAACGTCCTGACGGGGCCTGGCACCGGTACTACGTGGTTGATGACGCCGGCCGCCAACACGTTGAGGAGGACAAGCTCGACGCCAACTGCTGCGCCTACGTGGCCACCGGGCTATGGCACGCCTATCGCTGCACCGGGGATCGAGCCCTGGCCGCGGCGTACTGGCCGATGGTGCGACGAGCGTTGGATTTCGTGGTGGGACTACAAACCGACCGAGGCGAGATCCTCTGGGCCCGCCACGCCGACGGCACCCCGTGGAGTTTCGCCCTGCTCACCGGCAGCTGCTCCATCAGCCTGAGCCTGCGCTGCGGCTTGGCCCTGGCGGAGGTCCTCGGCGATCGCCAACCGGCCTGGGAAGCGGCCCTGGCCCGGCTGTTGCGGGTGATCCGCCACGATCCCGGCGCCTTCGCCCCGAAACACCGCTGGGCCATGGACTGGTACTACCCGGTGCTGGTGGGCGCCCTCGACCCCGAGGCGGCCGACGCCCGCCTGGAGCAGGGCCGGGACCGGTTCTTGATGGACGGGCAGGGCGTGCGCTGTGTGGTGGACGAGCCCTGGGTGACCGCCGCAGAGACCTGCGAAGCGGCCCTGGCGCATCTCGCCGCCGGCCGGTCCCAGCAGGCGTTGGCCCTGTTCAGCTGGGTCCAAGCCCACCGCCACGGACCCAGCGGCCGTTACTTCACCGGGCTGGTGCACCCCGGCGCGGTCACCTTCCCCGACCAGGAAACGTCCACCTACAGCGCCGCCGCCGTGGTGCTGTGCGCCGACGCCCTCAGCGCCGCCAGCCCCGCCGCGGACCTGTTCACCAACCCGCCCCCGGCCGCGGCCGCCGAACCCCGCCCGACCCGGCTGACCGCCCAGGAGCGCGCCACCGGCTGAACCGGGCGCCGATCAAGCTGGTCAGACGGGACCGACGCGTTGCAGCACGCGCAGGGATCCGCAGCCTGGGAGCTCCACGAAGCCGCCCTGGTCCAACGCCCGGCGGTAGATCTCATAGGGCGGTCGGCCACCGTCGGCGGGGTCGGGGAACACGTCGTGGATGACCAGGCGACCGCCCGGGGTCACCTTGGGGGCCCAGTGCTCGTAGTCGGCGTGGGCCACCTCGGCACCGTGGCCGCCGTCGATGAACAGCAACGCCAGCGGGGTGGACCACCAGCGGGCCACGGTGACGGACTCGCCCACCACTGCCACCACCACGTCCTCCAGCCCCGCTTCCCTTACGGTGCGACGGAACGTGGGCAGGGTGTCCAGCAGCCCGCAGCGGTCATCCACCAGATCCGGTTCGTGCCATTCCCAACCGGCCTGGTTCTCCTCCGAGCCCCGGTGGTGATCCACGCAGAACAACGCCCGGCCCCCCGCCCGCGCCGCCGGGCCCAGGTACAACGCCGATTTCCCGCAGTAACTGCCGATCTCCAGCAACGGGCCCGCCACCTCCGGCCCCACCTCAGCCGCCGCCCGGTACAGCGCCAGACCCTCCGCGGGTGGCATGAAACCCCTGGCTGCTTCCGCCAACCGCCGACCGTCGGGGGTCATCTCGGGGGTCATCTCGGGGGTCAGCACCGCACCGGGGCTGTCATCCTTCGGCGGGGGTGGGCCCAGCGGCGGGTTGGCCAGGCGTTCACCAGGTGTCGACGTGGATGATCGACATGGGATCGGGACGGGCGGCGGCCTTGAAGTCCGTTCCCTTGGTGAACGCCACCGGCGTCAGCAGCGCCTGTGTGACCTGGTCGAAGGGGATGCCCAGCAGCTCGGCGGCCTCCTGCTCATAACGCAGATGCAGCGTGGTCCAGCAGGTCCCCAAGCCCCGGGCCCGGGCCGCCAGCATGAAGCTCCACGCCGCCGGGAGGATGCCGCCCAGGAATCCCGCCGCAGCCGCCCCAGTCACCCGTCCTTCTACGCAGGGCAGCACCAGCGCCGGGGCCTTGCCCATGTTCTCCGCCAGGAAGTCCGCCGAGGAGGCCACCCGCGCCTGTTGGGCGTCACGGGCGGCGTCACCGTGGGAGATGGCGCCGGCGTAGATCGGCGAGGTGCGGTATGCGTTGAAGGCGTTGGCGTACAGCTCCCCCAACGCCGCCTTCTTGGCCGGGTCGGTGACCACCATGAAGTGCCACCCCTGGGTGTTGGAACCAGTGGGCGCCTGCTGGGCGATACCCACACATTCCGCGATCAGCTCGATCGGGACCGGTCGATCAAAATCCAGCCGCTTGCGTACGGCGCGGGTGGTGGACAGCAGTTGGTCAGGGTCGAGGGGGAGCAACGAGGACATCAGCGAACCGTAGTCCGAGCGGCGCTACACCCTGACGGGCTCGGCGGTCCCGGCGGGCGCGCCGGCAAAAACCCGTCGATCCAACAGCAGGTATTTGGCGACCCACACCCCAAACCAGGCCCCGATGGAGGCCGCGCTGACCGCGATGGCGTTGTCATGGGAGGCGGACGCCGCCAGGTGCACCGCCACCGTGGACATGACCAGGCCCAGCAGGTTCAGCGTCCAGAACGGCAGCACCTCCTTGGTGAGGGAGTGTTTGCCGGTCTTGGCCCACACGTACTTGCGGGCCAGGAGGTACGACGGCAGCGTGCCCACCCCCACCGCGCAGAGGTTGGCCGGGATGGCCGTGAGGTCCATCACCTTGAGAAAGAACAGCAACAGGCTCTGGCCCATGACCACGTTGAACACGGACAGACCGCCGTACCGCACCATCCTCAGCCCATGGTCCACCCACAGCGAGGAAAGGCGACCCGACAGCGTCGACGTGCCCGCAGATGCGTTGTTCGGTGCCGGAGACATGCCTGCTCCACGCTAGCGCTGCGAGCCGCCAACGCGAATGGCAATCGGCCCCGGCACCCGCGTTAGTGTCACCCACCGTCAGTTCTTGTGAAGGAGGTCACTGATGCCCACCAAGGCCGGGGAGCGCCTGAAGTTCGACACCGGTACCGCCGAGGTCGTGGTCACCAAGGGTGGCGAAGGCACCATCGAGTTCGATCCCGCCGGCACCGGCGCGCTGCAAGTCGGCAAGCGCTACACCGATGAGTCGAGCGGCATCGAGGTGCTGGTCACCAAGCCCGGCGCCGGCGCACTCAAGATCAACGGCGCCGAAATGGCCCAAGTTCAGCCCAAGCAGACCAAGTCCGCCGACTAGGTCTGCCAGCGCAGGCCAGGAGCAGCCATGGCACCGGCCGGGGTGCGGTTGGATCACCGCCGCGGTGGCTCGGTGCTTGACGTGTGCCTCCCCGGGGGCCCTCTCGGCGCCACCACCGCCAGCGCGCTGATCAGAGCGTTGGAGGCGGCGGTGGAGGACCGCACGTTGCGGGCTGTGGTGTTGCGGGCCGAGGACGGGGATTTCTGTACCGGGCCCGGCCCGGACCTCGATCCGTTGGCCGCCATCGTGGATCCGGCTTCGCTCCTGGCCCGGATCCGGGTTCCCGTCATCGCCGCCGTCACCGGCCAATGCCGATCGGTGGGACTTGAATTGGTACTGGCCACCGACATCGTTTTGGCCGGCCCTGACGCCACCTTCGCCCTGCCCGAAGTGGCGCAAGGTCGGGGTCTGCCCTGTTGGGGTGGCACCCAACGCCTGGCCCGAGCGGTGGGGGTGGCCCGCAGCGGGGCCATGGTGCTGCTGGGCGAAGAGTTGGACGCGGTGGCGGCCCAAGGCGCTGGTCTGGTGTGGTCGGTGATCAGCGAACCGGCGGAGACCCCAGCCGGGCAGGACGCCGATTCCCCGGTGACGGCGGCGGCGCTGGCGCTGGCCGAGCGGCTGTGCGGGCTGGGACCGCTGGCGTTGGAATTCGCCAAAGAGGCCGTGCATCGCGGCGCCGAGTTGCCGCTCCGTGACGGGTTGCGGTTAGAGGGGGACCTCAACACGTTGTTGGCCACCTCCTCCGACCGGGCCGAGGGTCTGGCCGCGTTTTTCGCCAAACGCCCCGCCGATTTCGCCGGTCGATGAACCTCCGCAGCGCCCCGGGCTGCGTTCCCCAACGCCAGCGGCTGGGTGACGCCCTGCCGGCAGGGGTGTTGCCCCCGGGCACGGTGGACTGGTGCGTCGAGCGGTTAGCGCGCGCCGCCACGCTGCTCAGCGCATCACCGGCCGCCGGATCGGGGCCGCACTGGGTGCTGGATCGGGAGCTGGTGGCCTGTCACCTCGTGGCACCGTGGGTGATCGCAGCGGCCAACGGGCTGGCGCCGCCCCCACGGCCGCGCCCGCCGGTGGCCGCACCGGGCGGCGGCTGGGTTGATGTGGATCCCGGCCCCGATGACCACGACACCTGGGATCGGCTGTGGGCGGTGGTGGCGCAGGAGGCCGCCGAAACCGGGGCCGCGCCCGACGCCGAGCTACTGGCCCGCCGGGCCCAGGAGTGGCGCCTGCCGGTCACGCCCTACCGCACCGCGGCCCTGCACCCGATGAGCGCTCCGGCCAACAGCCCCACGGTCGCCCACCGTCGTTCGCATACCCCGCCCAGCCCTGCCGGCCTGCACGACGCTGCTGGCCTTCACCACGCTGCTGGCCTTCACCACGCTTCTGGCCTGCACGACCCCGGCGGCCGGCCCGTGGCGCCGCTGGCCGGGGTGGTGGTGGTGGACCTCACCGTGTTGTGGGCCGGACCACTGGCCACCTGGTTGCTGGCCGGTCTCGGCGCCCGGGTGATCAAGGTGGAGCCCGCCGTCAGACCCGATGGCCTGCGGCGAGGCGACCGGCCGGCGTCAGCGGGTCCGGGCGATGGGGCGCTGTTCGTGGCGCTGGACCACGGCAAGGAGCATGTGCAGCTCGATCTGCGCCGCCCCGCCGATTACGCCCGGTTCTTGGAGCTGGTCAGCACCGCCCATGTGGTGATCGACAATCTGAGCCGTCGGGTCCGACCGAACTTGAGCATCGAGCCCGAACGCCTCCGCCGGGTCCAACCCCGGCTGATCGATCTGTCGCTGCGGGCCTTCAATCCGCTCGGCCCACAAGCGGACTGGGTGGCCCACGGCGGCGGGGTGCATGCCGCGTCCGGCATGGCCCGCTGCAGGCCCGACGGTGTCCCGCAACCGGCGTTGGTCAGCTATCCCGACCCGGTGGCCGGCTTTGCCGCGTTCGAGATCCTGGTGACGGCGCTGCGGGCCCTGCCGGACGGCGAAGCGCCGGCGTCGATGGTGCTGTCGCTGGAGCACGCCCTCCGCTCATTGCACGCCGGCGTGGCGTCGCTGGACCCGTTGGCGCAGCGAATCGACATCGAATCGCCCAGCCGGGCAGGCCTGTGGCAGTGGGCGATGGCCGCTGCCGAGCGGGCTTCGGTAATGGCCGACGGGTGCCGGACCCTGCCCTCACCGCTCCGATTCGGCGCCGCCAGGAGCAACCCGTGACCGCAGCGACGCCTCCCACCCCGCCCACCCCGCCCACCTCGACCGAGCCGGTGCTGCTGGAGCTCGATGGTGCGGTGGCCACCATCACCCTCAACCGTCCCGAGACGTTGAACCTGGTCAGCGTGGTGGTACGTGACGCCCTGATCGAGGCCGTGTTGGCGGTGCGGGACATGCCCGACGTGCGAGCGGTGGTGCTGGCCGCCGCCGGACGTCATTTCTCCGCCGGGGCCGACCTGTCCGAGTTCGGCTCGGCCGACACCGTGTTCGAAGCCCGCCGCATCCGCTGGGACCGAGACCCGTGGGGGCCGCTGTGGTCCCTGCCCCAACCGGTGGTGGTGGCCCTGCACGGCTACGCCCTGGCCGCCGGGCTGGAGATGGCGTTGCTGTGTGACATCCGCCTGGCGGCCACCGACACCGTGGTCGGCCTGCCCGAAACCCGCCTCGGGATGCTGCCCGCCGCCGGTGGCACGCAGAGCCTGACCAAGGCCATCGGGCCGGTGGCCGCCCTGCCCTGGGTCCTCACCGCGGACAACATCCCCGCTCACGTGGCGGTCGAGCGCGCCATCCTGCATCGCCTGGTGCCCCACGACGCCGCCGCCGAAAGCCCCGCCGAGGCCGTCAACACCGCCGCCGCCGAACTGGCCCGGCGCTGGGCGGCCATCGACCCCACGTTGGTACAAGCGGCCAAACGGGCCCTTCGCGGCGCCGCCGAGTTGGACCTCGATGCCGGCCTGGCGTTGGAACGGCGACTGGCCCGGCTGGCCCGAGCGGCGCGGGACACACGGCAGACACCTGTCGGAGCCAGCCGGGAAGATCGCCGCTGAAAAGGGACAAGTACGCAGATCAAGGCCGGTAACGTGGTCGCCTCGGATCGCCCGGTCACCGCCCGATTTACCCGCCAAGGTCAGCTACCCGAGCGTTGATGGGGCCACGGCGATCCCTTCGGCCAGCGCGCCGGCATGCAGGCGACGGTCCCAGACCGCAAACACGACGTCCGCGCCGCCCAGAGCAGCGACCGACGCCAGATGCACCGCATCCGCCCCACGCAACGAGCGAGTGCGGGCAAGCTGACCGGCATGGCGTGCCACCGTCGCGGTGAGTTCCACCGGGCGCATGGCTGGCCAGAACTCCTCCCATATGGCGAGTGCTGCTTGCGCCTCGGTCCGGGTCAATTGACGGTTCCGACCAGCCGCCGCCAGGGCCGCGCATACCTCCGGGTACGCCAGGCGGCTGGAAAGCGCCGCGTCACACCCGTCCCATAACTGCGACGCCAGGTTGCTGCCGTCCTCCTCGACCACCAGCTTCACCAACGCGCTGGCGTCGAAGTACACCAAGGCCACCGCTCAACGACGCCAGTCACTGACCAGATCGGCCACCGGCTGACGCGAGCGCGGACGGAGCCGACCGGATGCCTTGGGACGGCCCGGTGCCTGCGGACGCCCGACCAACCCCTCTTCGGTCAGGCGTTCCAACATCGATGACGAACCCACGGCACTCAGACGGGCCACGGGTACACCGCGGTCGGTGACCACCACCTCGCCGCCCTCACCCACCACGGACAGCCATTCCCTCAGATGCGCCCGGAACTCCGTCACTGCGACTTCCATGCACCCAAGCGTACAGAGGTGAGGGATGAGATCTGTACAGATCTCGCCGTCCCCCGGTGTCCGTGTCCTTCACCGGATCGAGCCGGACCGCACCGGCCTTGGATAACCCATGGTCTCGGCACACCCGGGGCCGGCAATCCCGACCAGACAAGGTGGACCTCGCGGGGCCGAGGATGTCCCCGAAATCACCGCCTGGATATCGCCTCCGAAAGTAGCTGAAACGGCATGAAGTTCGTGGGGCTGTGCCGAGCGTCTCACGCTGATTATCGTCGGGCGGGTGAACGTTGCCATGCTCCTCGACCTGCCCTCGATGATCTGCTTCGAACAGACGGCGGTCATCGCCCCTGACGGCACCGAAGTCAGCTACGGCGAGCTTCGGGCGAACGTCTCCGCTGCCGCGGGGCTGCTCTCCAGCCTTGGCGTGGGCGTCGGGGACCGGGTGGGGATCCTGTCCACCAACCGGGTGGGGTTCCTGGAGGTGCTGTTCGGCGCGGCCTGCCTGGGCGCCACCGTGGTGCCCATGAACTACCGCGCCGGCAAGGACGAAGCCGCTCACCTGCTGGTGGATTCCGGCACCAAGGTCCTGGTCATGGAGGCCCGCTACCAGCCGCTGGTGGATTCGGTGCGGCCCGCCAGCCTGTCCCACGTGTTGACCTTCGACGGGGACTACGAGACCCGCCGGGACGCCGCGGAACCCAACGAACTGGTCGAAGACGTCGAGGATGACGCCCTGGCCACGCTGCTGTACACCTCCGGCACCACGTCCATGCCCAAGGGGGTCATGCTCAAGCACGGGGCCATCACCGGGTACGTCATGGGCACCAACGAATGCGCCGACGGTGAGGATCACGGCCGCACCCTGCTGGCGGCCCCGCTGTACCACGTGGCCGGTCTGACCTCCACCATGATCGCCCTGTATTCCGGTCGGGTGGTGGTCATGTTGGATCAGTTCGAGACCGCGTCGTGGCTGGCCGCGGTCAACGCCCACCAGGTCACCCATGCCTTCCTGGTGCCCACCATGCTGGCCCGCCTGCTCGACGATGACGCGTTCGGGGGCACCGACCTGTCCAGCCTGGTGGGGATCACCTACGGCGCCGCTCCCATGCCGCCCTCCGTGATCCGCCGGGCCATCGATACCTTCCCCCGCAGCGTGGCCTTCTCCCAGGCCTACGGGCAGACCGAGACCACGGCCACGGTGTCCGTGCTGGACCCCGACGATCACCGCATCTGGGAGGGCAGCGCCGAAGATCAGGAGCGCAAGCTGCGGCGGCTCAAGTCCGTGGGCAAGGTCCTGGACGACGTTGAGGTGCAGATCTGTGATCCCGAAGGCGTGATCTTGGGGCCCAACACCCCTGGCGAGGTGTGGTTGCGCACGTTCCGGGCCATGGACGGGTACTGGGGCAACCCCGAAAAGACCCGGGTCACGGTGGACACCACCGGCTGGGTACACACCGGGGACCTGGGCTTCTTGGACGATGACGGGTACCTGTTCCTCTCGGGCCGGTCCGGGGACATGATCATTCGCGGCGGCGAGAACATCGCCCCCGAAGAGGTCGAATCGGTCCTGTATGAGCATCCCGACGTGATCGAGGCCGCCGTCATCGGGGTGCCCGATGACACCTGGGGTGAGCGGGTGGTGGCGGCGGTGGTGCTGCGTTCCGGCGGGAAGCCCGAGGCCATCGCCACCCACGCCCGGGAGCACCTGGCCAGTTTCAAACGCCCGGAGGAGATCCTGGTGTTCGACGAGCTGCCGCGCACCTCCACCGGCAAGCTGGTGCGCCGCAACCTGCTGCCGCTGGTGGAAGAACGTCTCGCCTGAACGTCGCCCTCACCATCGCCGGCCACTGGGTGGGTGCGGGTGTGCCCGGTTCGATTCAGGGACCGTCGCAGCCGGCGCTCACGGTGGCCGACGGCCGGGTGGTGGACTCCCAGGGTACGAACCCGGGACCCAACGCCTTGGTCACGCTGGCCACGGGGGCTCGTTTGTGTCCGGGGTTCGTTGACCACCACCTGCACCTTTTGGCCATGGCCGCGGCGCGCTGCTCGATCGATCTCTCCCGAGCCCGGCGCGTGACAGAGGTGTTCGACCAATTACGAGCCGGAGTTGCCGCTGCCGCTGCCGGTGGATGGGTGCGGGCCTGGGGCATCGACGAAAGCGACCTGGCCGAGGGCCGGCTGCCAACCGTTGCCGAGTTGGACGCGATCTGCCCCGACCGTGCGCTGGTGGTCCATCACCGCACCGGCCACGCCCAGCTGCTCAACACCGCGGCCCTGGTCCGGGGCGGCACCGCTCCCCCGCTGGCCGAAACCCTGCTGGTGGCGGCCCTGCGCCAGCTCAGCGCCGAGTTGTCCGCCGCCGGAGTGGTGGCGGTCACCGATGCCACCCACACCAATGACCGGGCTGCGTTGGCGTTGCTCGACCGGCTGTTGGAGCGGGCCGGGTTCGCGCCCCGGGTGACGGCCATGGTGGGCGCTGATCGGCTGGACGGCTGCCGTTTCGGTGACCAGGTGGGCCGCGTCATGGTGGGCCACGCCAAGATCATGCCCCCCAGCTGCGGTCTTGACGGCGTGGCCAGCCTGGTTGCTCACGCCCACCGTCGCGGGTTCCCGGTAGCGGTGCACGCCGTGGACGTGGACGAACTCCAGGCGGCCCTCGATGCCGGGATCGGGCTCGGGGGTCGGGGTGGCGGCGATGTGGGGGGGTCGGACCGGGTGGAACACCTGGGATTGTGTTTGCCGGAGCAACTCGACGCGCTGGCGGGTCGCCGGCTGAGCGTGGTCACCCAGCCCACCTTCGTGACCCGCCGGGCCAGGAAGTACCGCCAGGAGCTCAGCCCGGTGGAACTTGGCTGGTTGTACCGCCTGGCCAGCCTGCAACGGGCCGGGGTGACGGTTCGCAGCTGTTCCGACGCGCCGGTGGTGCCGATCGGTCCGTTGGAGCAGGTCCGGGCGGCGGCAACCCGGACCTTGGGGGAATTCCCCGGCCGCCCATCGGAGCGAATCGATGTCGATTCGGCGATGCGGTTGGTTACTTCACCACCACTCCAGGTGGGCGACCCGGCCGATTTCGTGGTGCTCTCCGGGGACCCGACGGTGTTGGGCCCGGACCGCCTCGCTGAGGTTGACGTGTGGGCCACCGTGCAAGGCGGCATGGTGGTGCACGGCTCGCTGACCGCCCGGCCCGAGGAACACTGATGGGCTCAGCTGCCGCAACAGGACGGCACGATCGGGGCCGACGTGGCGGCGGCGCACACCGGCCCAATCCACGCCCACGTGGTCGGCACCGCCGCCGGGCCGGTCATCGCCCTCTTCCCGGCGCGTGGGGCGGAAATCCCCGAGTTCCGGACACCCCCACGCCGCTGAAGCGCACGTCTGGGGGCTGGTCCGAGGCGACCGGGGTCACCGGTGAAAGGTCGCCCGGGACCGTCGACACGGCGGGGCTAATGGAACGGCGGAGCTGATGGAACGGCGGTTGGGGGTGGCGGCGGCGCTGGTGGAGGGTCGGGTGCTGCCGGGTGATGTGACGGTGCTGGACGGGCGGATCGCCACCGTGGGACGCAGCCCCGCAGGTACCGGTGGCCTGGCGGTGCCGGGGTTCGTGGACCTGCAGATCAACGGGTTCGCCGGGGTTGATTTCACCACCGCCGACCGTGATGGCTACCGGCATGCTCTTGCGGTGCTGGCCGCCCGGGGGGTCACGGCTTGCGTGGCCACCATCCCCACGGCGGCCCCCGATGCCTACGCCCCGGCCCTGGGCGTCATCGCCGAGGTGATCCGCCGGCCCCCACCGGGCACCCGGGTGCTGGGCGCCCATCTCGAGGGCCCCTTCCTCAACCCCGAGCGGCGCGGCGCCCATCCCCAGCCGTGGTTGCGTAGGCCCGATCCCGTGCT
>JBJXFH010000039.1:0-27568 GCA_046155365.1 Acidimicrobiales bacterium
GGGTCTTCCACCTACGCCGGTTTCGAGGCCACCGTGTTGGTCCACACCGACATGTCCGGCCCGCACCTGGTCAACTCCGGCTCCAAGGAGCAGTTGGAGCGCTATCTCCCCGGCGTGTTGGCCGGGACCACCATCATGGCCATCGGGGTGACGGAGCCCGACGCCGGCTCCGACGTGGCCGGCATCCGCACCAAGGCGGTCAAAGATGGTGACGGGTGGCGCATCAACGGCACCAAGACCTTCATCACCAACGGGGTCTACGGCGATCTGGTGGCATTGGCGGCCCGCACCGACCCCGACAACAAGTACGGCATCTCCATGTTCCTGCTGCCGCGGGACACCGAGGGCTTCAGCGTGGCCAAAAAGCTGGACAAGCACGGCTGGCGTTGTTCGGATACCGCGGAGTTGGTGTTGGACAACGTGTGGTTACCCGATGACGCGCTGTTGGGCACCCCCCACCGCGGCTTCTACGAGACCATGAAAAACTTCCAGAACGAACGCATGGTACTGGTGGGTATGGGGGTGGGGGCGGCGCAGCGGGCCATCGACATCACGCTGGAGTACACCCAGCAGCGTGCGGCGTTCGGCGGCCACCTGTACGACCTGGGCGCCATACGGCAGCGTATGGCCATGAACCAGGCCAAGCTGGACGCAGTGCGGGCCTCGATGTACCACGCGGCCTGGATGGGCGATCAGGGCCTCGACAACGTGAAGGCCATGAGCGGCGTGAAGGCCTTCGGATGTGAGGCCATCAACCACATCATGTACGACTGTGTGCAGTTCCACGGTGGCATCGGGTACATGCGCGAAAGTGCCATTGAGCGCATGTACCGTGACGCCCGGATCCTGCCCATCGGCGGTGGCGCCACCGAGGTCATGCTGGAAGAGGTCGCCAAACGCTCCTATCAGAACTGACCGACGCGCCCCGCCGGACGGGCGCTTCGGGGCAGGACCTAGCCCTTGTAGTAGTCCTGCATGATCGGCGTGATCTCATCAACGTCGCGCATGATGAAATCAGCATCCACCAGTTCCGCGGTGGGTGCGGAGGCCACCACCCGCTTCACCCCTGCTGCGGCGTAGCGCTCCAGCCGGGAGGGGGTGGGCCGGGAGAACAGCAGGATGGATACCGGCACGCTGTCGGGATCCCGCCCCGCCTGCTCCACCAGGTGACGGAAATGAGCGATGGCCCCAGCGGGATCGGGCTTGCCGTCAGCATCGCGCAGATAGGCGTCCACCGGCATCCATTCATCGGCATACCGTGCGGCATGCTGGAGGCCGATGGGACCCCAGTTACCCAGCGAGATGGGCACGGTGCCGTTGGTGGGCTTGGGAAACAGCCAGCACGGTGACACCTTGTCCCAGCGGCCCTCGAAGCCGGCCTCGCTGTCCGTCCACAGTTGCCGAAGTGCCGCCACGCGCTCTTCCTGGGCCCGGTACCGCAACTTGAAAGCCAGATCCGGGCGATGATCCGCCAGTTCCTCCCGGTTCCAACCCACGCCGATGCCCAGCACCAGCCGACCCTCGCTGATCACGTCCAGGCTGGCGACCTCGGTGGCGAGGTCCACCACATCATGCTGCAGAATCAGAGACACCGCAGTGCCCAGGATCAGCTTCTCCGTCACCGCTGAGGCCGCCGCCAGGGACACGAACGGGTTCATCATGTGCAAATAGCCGCTGGGCAAAGGGTTGGTGGAGGGATGCGGCGTGGCTCGGGAGGTGGGGATGTGGCCGTGTTCGGGCACCCACCACGATTCGAAGCCCCGATCCTCGAGTTCTTTCGCCAGCCGGGCCGGGCGTGGACCAGCAGCGGTGTTCATGGACATGTAGCCGAATTGCACGGAAGCGGACCTTACTGCAGCCGCCGGGGTGCCGCGTCTGGGTCCCGCTGCCCCCTACGAAGGACGCGTCGACATGCCTGACGGTATGGTGATTGGCCACGAGCACATGGGAGCACGGCTCAGGTGGCGGTGGCTCCCGCCTGCTCGGCCTGGACCCGTTCGGGGTAGAACAGTATGAAGACCACCGCGATCAAGGCCAGGGACACCGCCGAGATGATCCAGTTGGCCCGGTAACTGCGCAGGGCGCTGGCTGCGGTTTCGGGGCGACCGATGACAGCCACGCCCACCGCCACCCCAAGCGCCTGGGCCAACTGGAAGGCGGTGGTGCGCCCGGCGCCGGCCATGCCGTAACGGGCCATGGGAATGTCCCGCATGGCGGCGCCCACGATCATGGCGAACAGCACCGCCATCCCCAAACCAAGCAGTATGTTGCCCAGAACGAGGGCCAAGATGGTGGACTTGGTGTCCATCAAGATGGCGAAACAGGCCATGCCCGATGCCGCCAGCAGCGCCCCCACCGGCACCACCCGGCGGTGACCGAACCGGTCGACCCGGGAGCCGATGGGACCGGACAGCACCGCGGAGATCAGCGAGGAGGGCATGAACGCCAGGCCGGTTTCCACCACCGACCAGTCCCACCAACGCTGGATGAACGTGGGCAGCAGCACCCAGCTACCGAAGAACCCCGCCGAGAACAGCAGGCTGCCGATGAGCGCGATGCGGTAGGAGCGGATCTGCAGCAATGACAGGTCGAACAGCGGCGCCGGGTGCCGTTGGGCCCGCAGCACGAACCCGGTGATGAGCGCCACCGCCACCACCAAGGTGACGATCAACTTGCCCGAACCCCAGCCCCAGTCACGGCCCTGCACGATGCCCAGCACCAACGCCCCCACGCCGAGGGCCGCCAGCGGTACGCCCAGCACGTCCACGTTGCGCGAAACGCCCTCGGCCCTGGAGTCCTTGAGAATGAACGTACCAACCAGTACGGCGATGATGGCGATCGGCACGTTGATCCAGAACACCGCCCGCCACCCCAAACCGTCGATGAGCAGCGCCCCGGCCGAGGGTCCCACCGCGCCGGCCAAGCCGCCCATGGCCGCCCAAATGCCGATGGCCATCTGCCGTCGCGCCGGCGGGAAGATGGCCAACACCAACGCCAGGCCGGAGGGGAACAGCATGGCCCCACCCACTGACTGCACCGCCCGGGCGATGATCAGCCACTGCATCGATTGGGCGGCGGCGGACAACACCGACCCCGCAGCGAAGATGGCCATACCGATAAGGAAAAGCTTCTTGCGGCCGAACAGGTCCGACGCCCAGCCGGCCACCAGCAGCAGTGAGGCCACCCCGATGGAGTAGGCGGAGAAGATCCACGACAGCATCGAAGGGCTGGCTTCGGGGAAGGCGGCGCCGATCCTCGGCAGAGCCAACGAAATGACCGTGACCTCCAGCGCCACCATGAACGCCGCCGCCGAAGAGATGGCCAACGTCGCCCAGGCCAACGGCGACACCTGCTCAGCCGCCAGTGCGACACCGGTCCGATCAGTGGCATGACGCGCGTCTCCGGGCGAGGGGCCGGCACCGGCCGTGGGTTCGGTGGCCGCCCCGGCAGCTCGCGGATGGCCCGGCGCGTCACCGGGCAGTTTCCTGCTCATGACCCGCACCATAGATCGGGCTGGGGGCGCGAGAACCGTACCCATTGCCGGCCTGAGCACGGCTCGCCACTACGTTGCGGGCAATGACGGCACGATTTTCAGATCCGCCCCGCCCGGCGCTGCCCCGGCTGGGTATCGCCCTCAGCTTCCAACGCCGACCCGATCTCAACGAACCGTTCGAGCGGGCCTACCAGGATGGCCTGGCCCTGGCGGCAGAGGCGGATCTGCTGGGCATCGACGAGATCTGGCTGGCCGAACACCACGGCGAGGAGGACGGGTACAACCCCTCCCCCATGGTCACCGCCGGGGCCATCGCCGCGGTCACCAGCCGAGTACGGATCTGCTTCGGGATCGCCCTGGCCCCACTGCAGGGTCACCCGCTGCGCATCGCCGAGGACCTGGCGGTGCTGGACAACCTCTCGGGCGGGCGCATCGAGGCCGGGTTCGGGCAGGGGTACCGTCCGGAGGAGTTCGCCGCCCAAGGCCTGGATTACACCAAGCGCACCCGGGCCATGCGGGAGTGCCTGGACATCATCGATCTGGCCTGGACCGGTGAGCGGTTCAACTATGACGGGCAGATCTACCAGGTGGACGGTGGGCTGCTGCGGCCGGCGCCCATAACGCCCGGTGGCCGACCGCCGCTGTGGCTCGGTGCCGCCGCGCCCCGTTCACGAGCCCGGGCCGCCCGCCGCGGTGCCGGCCTGGTCATCGCCCCGCTGACCACGGCGGCGCACACCGCCCGGCAGTTCGCCACCTACGAGGAAGAGGTCACCGGCGCCGGGGTCACCGACTACCTGCCCCATGCCCTGTACCGCGAGATCGAGGTGGGCGACAGCGACGAAGCGGCCCTGAGCACGTTCGAGCCCTACCTGAACCACGTGTACCGGGTGCAGTACGCGCCCGAACGCACCGGGTTGACCTACCGGGACCCCGCCACCGGGGAGCAACGGCGGATGACGTCGGATGATCCGTACTACTTGTCACGCCCTTTTCTCGATGAACGGTGGGCCATCGGCGGCGTCGACCACTGCGCCGGTTTGATCGACGGGTGGTTGAACACCATGCGCCTTGACCGCTTGATCTTCCACCCCAAACCCGCCGGCCGCTCCCTGGCCGAGGGCGTGGCCGCCATCCAACGGGTGGTGGGTGACCTGTGGCCGTCGGTGGCGGTCAAGCGCGGGGTGGCGGTGTGAGCGGAAAGGGCCGAGCTGCCCGGCCCCCTACCCGCTCACATTGAAGACGCGGGCGGCGTTGTCCCACAGCAGCTTGCGTTTGGTTTCTTCCGAAAGCGGTTGATCCAACATGGCCTGAATGCCCCAGGGGAACGTGCCGTCGGGGTGGGGGTAATCGGTGTCCCAGGTGAAGTTGTCGTCACCCATCAACTCCACTGCGGCTTTCATGGTGGGCTCGTCACCCCGGAATGCCACGCACACGTTAGAACGGAAGTACTCGGTGGGCCGACGGGTGAGGTATTCGTGTTCGGCATTACCGGAGAAGTCCCAATGCTGCTCCATTCGCTGCAACCAGTACGGCGCCCACCCGCCGTCGCCCTCCACGTGGATGACCTTGAGCGCCGGGAAGCGTTCGAACACCCCGAACCAGATCAGCCCGGCCATGGCCGCCATGGCTTCGAAGGGGTGGGACAGGATGTGCCCCGCGGTGTGGGTGGCCATCCGATCCCCGAAGGACGGCACCGAGGAGGACGCCGAATCATGGGTGGAGATCGGTTTGCCGGTGGCCTCGATCACCGCCCACAACGGATCGTAGGCGTCATCCCACAACGGGCGTCCGCCGACGGGGTTGGGACGCATGTAGTACCCGACGCAACCCATGTCCGAGGCCCGCTTAGCTTCGATGAGGGCTTCGTCGATGTCCTGCATGGGTAACGCGGCCGCCCAACGAAGCCGCTCGGGGTTGGCGGCGCTGTACTCACAGGCCCAGTTGTTGTAGGCCCGCACGCAGGCCGCCAGCAGCTTGGTGTCGCGGAAGTCCCGGCCCAGCATCTGCCCGGCGTGGGTGGGATAGAGGATCTGCACGTCCACGCCCTGCTCGTCCATGTCCTGCAGGCGGGCGTCGGGGGCGAACCCGGTGGAGCGGACCCGATCAAAGCGTTCCATGGCGTTGTGGGCGGCGTGCAGGAACGCCGGGGCGGCCATGGGGTAGGGGCCCTTCTCGCGGGTGAAGGACTCGCCCTCCACCAGGAACGTGCGACGACCGGAGTCCGGCGCGTTACCCATCCGAGGGGCCCGCTCGTTGTACTCGGGCTCGGTGTAACGCTCCCACAACCATTCCGGTTCCATCATGTGGGCGTCGGTGTCGAGGATCTTGAACCCGTCGCGCATGTCGCATCTCCCCTGTGCTGGCGTGGGCTGGCGTTGGCAAGGCGCAGCGTAGTTCCACCAGCTCAGCCGCTCGGTCCCTTCGATGGGCCCATCCTGGTCGGAGCGGTGATCAACCCCTGTGGCGGTCCGGACTCAGGGCACGAAAATGGTGAACTAGTGGCAGACCGCCGTAGTGCCGGCTTGAGCGCGCCGCTCGGACCAGCAGGGTTGCACAACGAAATCCACTGTCCGCGGTGTGAGCTGCCACCAGATCACCATTGTTGCGCCGATCGCCCGTCAAAATCGGTGGGGCGACGGTCAGATCGTCGGGATCAGGCGGCGTGCCATTGCAGCAGTTGCACGGTGTCCCCGTCGGCGTTGGTGCGTTCTTCCCACATTGCCTCCACCGCCATACCGATACGTATCTCATCGGGGTCGGTGTCCAGCACGTTGCCGATGATGCGCACCTCGGGATGTTGGTCCAGGCTCACCAACACCACCGCGTAGGGCACCCGGTCCGTCAGTGCCCGGTTCACGGCGTAGTGGGCCACGGTGTAGCTGTGCACCGTACCGCGCGGTGCAACGGTGGTGAAGCGGAACGCCATTGACCCGCAGTGTGAGCAGATCTCCTCCGGCGGATGCTGCAACGCGTCACAGCCCTCGCAGGTCTGCACCCGGATCTCGCCGTGGCTGAACCACTCCCGGTTGAGCGGGGTCAGCCCGGGCAGGGTCCAATCCTCTCCCAACAGCGCCATGTCAGACCTTTCCGAACAAAACAGCCGAACCGGGCGCGAATCCCGGACCGGACACGGTGAGGGACAACTCGGCGCCGGGGACCTGGCAGGTGGATTCGCCGCGGATCTGGCGCACTGCTTCCACCACGTTGCCGAAGCCGTGGATGTACGCCTCACCCAGGTTGCCGCCGGCGGTGTTGATGGGCAGGCGACCGTTCGGACCCTGAATGTTGCCGTTGGCCACGAAGTCATCCAGTTCCTCGGCGGCGCAGAAGCCCATCTCGGCGATGGCCATGAGCACCGGGCCGCTGAAGTTCTCATAAAACTGTGCCACCGGGATGTCCGCCGGCTTGACCCCGGCCCGCTGCCACAGTTGCTCGCCCACGTAACGATGATGGGCGGTGGGGAAGCCCGGTTCGTTGAACGCCCCCGTACCGTCTCGTACCTCCAGGCCCTGCGCCGCGGCCACGATGGACACCGGCGTGGTCCGGCAGTCCTTGGCCCGCTGCGGTGAGGCCACCACAATGGCCGCGGCCCCGTCGTTCTCGGGGCAGCAGTCAAACAAGTGGAACGGCTCGGCAACCCACCGCGAAGCGTGATACTCGTCGCGGGTGAGCGGCCGGCCGTACCGAACCGCCCGGGGGTTGCGCTGGGCGTGCTCGTAACAGGCCAGCACCACCTCACACAGGGCTTCTTGGCTGACGTGGTGTTCGTGCATGTACCGCATGGTCTGCATGGCGCAGATCTGAGCGGCGGACAACATACCGTAAGGACTGGTGAACGCCGCCCGGCCGCGGGCCACCTTGGCCTTTCCGGCCTGCCCGTACCGGTGGAACTGGCCTTGGGCCAACGCCCGGAACACCACCACGCAGTCTGCGTACCCGGCGGACACCGCCATGTCGGCCAACGCCACCGCAGCCCCGGCACCGTTACCTCCGCCGCCGAAGGTCTGTCCGGTGAAGCGCAACGGCCCGGTGCCCAACGCCGCGGACAACCGAACCGGCTCATTGCGGTCCATGTATGAGGTGAACCCGTCCACATCGGCCATGGTCAAACCGGCATCTTCCACCGCGTTGCGGATGGCGATGCAAGCCAACTGGAACTCGCTCTCGCTAGCCCCACCCCGCTTGTAATAGGTCGACTCACCGACCCCGACCACCATGGCCTTCCCGTGCATACGCTCCCCCTTGGCCTGTCCCTGGGGGACGCTAGTCGTTCGCCCACTTGGCCGAAGTGAGGACCGCACTGCGCCGTTGCGCCGCCCCGCTACCGGACCACGTCTGGATCGAGGTGGTCACTCAGGGCGAGACCGGCAAGGACCTCCTCCGGGTCCATTTCCCACGGTGCTTGCGGAGGCTGACGAGCTGCGAGATAGTCAAAGAACGCGGCGGTTTCAGCCAGGCCACGCCAGCGTCTTGCACACAGCCGTGCACCAGCTGCTGTTGTGGAGGATTCTCGGTTGCGGTAGCGGGGAGACGGGTGCCTCTGTCAGTGACCGTAGGAGCGGGCCTCCCGGGCTGCCAGAGCATCGCCCTCGAGCGCTTCGCAGGCGACGAGGGCCCGACGGACCGACGTCAGGGGGATGACGGCAGGGTCGTAGGGAACCGCCAGGCCGTTGTTGGCCAGACACTGCTCCCAAGCGGTCCAGGCCTTGGGCGGAGGCTTCGGCGGCGATGACGTTTCGCAGCGGGTGTACGCCTCCAGCGCCAGAGGGTCAGTTTCGAGTTGATCGTAGATGGTGTCATAGCTGAAACCGGCCAGGTCCAGGCATTGACGGAAGTGCGTCTCCACCCGCCGGGCGTGTTCCACTTCGAGGTCCAACTCGGCTTGGTCCACTTGGGCGCAGACAGCCAACGCCGCCGCCAGTTCCTCCTCGGGCCAGTTGACCTTGACCGGGAGCCACGTGAAGATGCCCCGGTCGGTCATGCAGCGGTTCCCCTCCCCGAATCCACCTGGTCCCAGATGCAGACACGGCGGGGCCGCAGCCCGCGCCACCTCGACGGAGACCTCCACGTCCATGCCCACGCCCGGAAGACCATTTTCGATGAGGCACTGCGCATGAAGATCCGCCGGAAGGTGCAGCAGGTCATTGGCCCCGCAGGTCGCTTCCGCCGCCTGTCTGACCGGCTCCGACAACGGGAGTTGCCAGGCGCCTTGGTCAACAAGACATTGCGAGCGGGCATCGGTGGGAGCGCCACCGGGCAGCAGGGGCCTGCAGGCCTGCGCCGCTGGTCGGGCCTGCTCCAGGGTGGCCGCCAGCGGGATGACCGAGCCGCGCAACTCCAACACCGTCAGGCCCTGCCGGTCCAGACAGCCCAGCCACCTGCGCCGCTTTCCGTCGCCGGGTTCGAGGGTTCGGCAGGCCCTGGTGGCGGCCTCCGCAACCGGCCTTTCCTCAGCCGTGAGCTGCCGTTGATGGTCGATGGGGGCCATCGGGGTCGCGGGTGGTGGCGCGCCGGGTAGTGCGGGTGCGGGTGCGAACAGCTCGATGTTGAAGCCATTGGCCACCAAGCAGGCCCGGTGCGCCACGTAGCGGACGCTGCCTGCGCCCACACCGGTCACCGCCCCCGAACCAGCGCCCGGTTCGGGGGGTGGACCCACCAATGGCGAGCGGAGGTCGCCTCCAACGGCGGGCGCCCCGGCCACGGGGTTTTCGGTGTCGGCAGCCTCCGCTTCCATACCGGTAAGTACGGTACGGGGGTGGTCACCGTCACGAACCACGGCCACCGCACCAGCAAGCAGCCCCGCCAACAGCGTCATGCACAAAACAACGATCCACCACCGGCGCACCGACAACGACGATCGGGGCTGAGCCTTGTGCGGTCCCGCCTGGGTGGGTGGCTCGGCGGGTGTTGGCCCGCTCATGGATCGTTCCACGGTTCCTCCAACAGCCGCGGTGTCGTTGAGGTGGTTACCCCCCGGCCGCCGCTCACCCGAATGTTTCGAGGTCCTGGCAGGCTTCGAGGGCCTTGGTGGCCGCGTCGAGATCAATGGTGGCCGGATCGTACGGCGCCTTCAGCCCGTGCTCGGTCAGGCAGTCGAGCCAGGCATCGAACACTTCGGGTCCTGGCGGCTGTGGCATGTAGACCTGGCACTCGTCATAGGCCCGATCGAACTGAACGCCCTCAATGATGCCCGGAAAGCCTGCCAACAGACCCTGCTCATCGAGGCAGCCACGATATCGTTCGTGCTGGCGGGTGAGGTCTTCGGACATCTCAGGGCCCGGAAGAACAGGATCGGGATTGAGCGATTCGCAGGCTCTCATGGCGGCGCGGGCCACATCGAGGGAGGTCGTGGCGGGCTCAGTGGGATCAGGCGGAGCTGCGGCTGGCAACGAAACCCTGGCACCGTTGTCGGCCAGGCAGCTGTACCAGGCCTTGATCTCCGCCGGTAGCTCGGGCATCGGCGGCGGGCAGTCCGGCATTGCCCGCTTGAAGTCGGCATCGGGCCACTGCACCGGCGCGGGAAGATGCAGATAGATCCCGTAGCGGGCCATACAGTTGTTGTGATCTGTCGGTGGGGCCAGATGTTGACAGGCGGCACCGGCTGCCCGGGCCACCTCGACATCGACCAGTTGGCCACTGCTCCCCGCATCTCGTGGGAACCCAGCGTCAAACACGCACTGGACATACTCCGGGGAAACCGGGGGCGATTGCGGCTTGGGCGCAAACTCCTGACACGCCGCCGCGCCAGCATCGGCATCCTCGCGGGAAAGGAACACCCACAGGAACCCTACGCCGTGCTCCTCCAAGCACCGGTTGTAGGGATCGCCGGGGGTTGATGACGGCGGACGAAGGTGGGCACAGGCTTCGGACGCGGAGCGAGCCGCGGCCCGGGACAGCGGCGGTTCGGGCTGGTACGGCATGGCGGAGGGGATCACCGCGCCGTGGCTGTCCAGGCAGCCGTACCAGGCACGCTGTTCCTTGGAGCCGGGCTCAACAGCACGGCAGGCCGTGGTGGCGGCGGTGGCAACGGCGCGTTGCTCCACGGTGGGCGGGCCCGGCGCCACGGGAAGATACGGCGGACTGGGAGCGGTGGTGGCCGTGGGCGCGGGGCCGACGTTGGTGGTTGCCGGGCTCGCACCGCTGTTGGCTTCGGCGGTGAGGGTCGTCAACGTGGTGGTGGAGGCGTTCCCGTTGGGGGCGTTCTCCGTGTCGGCACGCTCGGAATATCCGCCACCAGAGATCCACGTGGTGGTGGGAGCGGTGCCGACCGGCACCGATTGGGGGTACCCCATCGACGGCGACCCTTGTCGGCCGCTCACGTCCGGTCCGTTGGCGGCCAGACACGCCTGATGCACGGCCCAGCGCGGGTCGGTGTTCATCAAGGGGGCGGGCATCGTGGTTGGGATGGCCTCGATGACCTCAGCGTCGCCCTCGGTGATCACCGGCGCCGGATCATCGCCCCGGCCCAATCCGGCGGTCACCCCCACCGCCAGCAGGCCGATCAGGGCCACGATCCCGACGCCGAACACGGCCTTGCGCCGGCGGGTCGGCGAGGTCTCCACCAGCTGCAACACGGTGTCCGGATCCGAACCGGCCGGTTCGCGGTACACGGCCTCTGTAGCCGGTGGTGGAGGCCGATCCTGGTCGTCCATGGCGTACCCACCTCCGCATACGAGTTAGCTCGGGCACGGTACCGCAACGCGGCGTACGGCAATGGTCGCGTCATCAATTTGCAGCGCTCCATCGGTGTCGATTGGGCACTCAGCTGCCGGCGGGGCGGAACGTGACCACCACCCGCAGCCCCACCGATGCGGGGCCGTTAACGGGGTGGGCGTCGAGCAGGTCCAAGATGCCACCGGAGGCGCTGACCAGGGCGGCCACCACCGGCAGGCCGAGCCCGCTGCCCTCGCTGCGCTGACCGCCGCGCCAGAACCGCCGCAACGCCCGCAGCTTGTCCGCATCGGACAAACCAGGACCTCCATCCACCACCTCTAGGCGGGGCGCTGAACCGTCCGGCGCGGTGGACACCACCCGTACCGTGATGACATCGCCGCTGTTGGAGACCTCCAGGGCGTTGTCCAGGAGGTTGTCCAGGACCTGCTCGATGGCACCCGGTACGGCCCACACCGCAACGGCGGCGAGGCCGCGGGCGGCGATCGGTGCTGGTAACGCCCACACCTCCGCCTCACCCGCATCCCGCTCTGTCCCCCCCTGCATGAACCCGGCCGAGGTTCCTCTCGCACCCACCGGTTGAGCGGCCCCCACGTGCAGCCGCAGCCCGACTCCTTTGGCCTCCGCCACCGCACCCCAGGTGTCCACCCGGTCCCGGGCCAGACCGGCGAGGTCAGCCACCTGCACCGCGCGGGCCTGTTCCGCCCGGGCCAACTGCAGCAGGTCGTTCACCAGCGTGCTCAGCCGGTCGGTCTCTGCGATGGCGGCGTCGAGGGCGGCGTGGGCGGCGGGCGGCGGCGGTGAAATCGGGTCGCTCTGGAGGTTTTCGAGACGCAAACGCAACGCCGTCAACGGGGTCCGGAGCTGATGGGAGGCGTCGGCCACGAAGGATCGTTGCTCCTCCAACAGTGCTTCCAAACGGCGGGCCATGGTGCGCATGGCACCATCGAGGGCCCGCAGTTCCGGGGGACCACCGGCGCGGGTGGAGGGGTCCACCTGCAGATCCCCGGAGGCGAAACGGCGAGCGTCGGCCTGCAAACGTCGCACCGGCCGGGTGACGCTGCGGGCCAGCACCCATCCCACCAGCGCGGTGATCACCATGAGCACCGCGCCCACCGCCACCAGCGCCGTCCAGAATCGGACAATGCGGCTTTGCACTTGCGCCGTTTCCAATGTCAGCCGTACCGAGCCGTGGACCACCCCGCCGGAAGCCACCGGCACCGCCACGTAGAACAGCTCGGTGCCCAACGTGGTGGAGCTTCGGGTGCCGCTGGCGCGCTCGCCGGCCAACGCGGTGGCGATCTCCGGTCTGGTGGAAAGATCCCGCGGGGTATCTCCGCCGGTGTCAACGCGAGAAATCCCTTGTCGATCGGTGATCACCACCCGGGCGCCGGTACGGGTCCGGTACACACCAGCGGGCGAAGGATCGAGCGGTTGGTCCTGCTGCAGTACATCCTCGTACACGGTGGCGATGACGTTGGCGTCACGCTCCAGTTCCGAGGCCAGCCGTTCACGCTCCCGATCGGCAAAGAACAGACCCAACGGTACGGCCAGCACCGCCAGGATCAAGAACGTCATGGCCAAATAGGTGAGGACCAGCCGACGGGTCACGGCCCCACTGCGTCCGGCCCCACCCCGTCCGGCGCGGCGGCCTCCGGTGCCAAGCGATACCCCACCGAACGTACGGTCTCGATCAGCTCCGGCCGCAGCTTCTTGCGCAACGAGGCCACGTGTACATCGAGGGTCTTGGTGGAGCCCCACCAGTGCTCATCCCACACCTCCCGCATCACCTGCTCGCGGCCGCGCACCGCCCCCGGATCGGCGCACAGATACACCAGCAGGTCATATTCCTTGGGGGTGAGGGCCACGGTCTCATCGGCGAAGCGCACCAGGCGACCGCGCTGATCGATGTGCAGCACCCCGATATCGATGGCCTCCGATCCGCTGCGGGTGGAGTCCACGTTGGCGAGGTTGCCGGTGCGGCGCATCACCGCCCGAATGCGGGCCACCAGCTCCCGGAAGGCGAACGGCTTGACCACGTAATCGTCCGCGCCCAGCTCCAACAGCATCACCCGGTCCAGCTCATCGCCGCGGGCGGTGACCACGATGATGCCCATGCCACCCCGGCTGCGCAGCTGCTGGCACACCACCCGGCCCTCCAGATCGGGAAGTCCCAGGTCCAACAGCACGAGATCCGCGGGTGGGGCGTCCAGTGCCGTTTGGCCGTTGGGTGCCACCTCCACCTCGAAGCCCTCCCGTTCCAAGCCCTCCCGCAGGGGTACCGAGATGGAGGGATCGTCCTCCACGACCAGGATGCGCACGATCCGCAGCATCGCACCCCGGCTCCGGCCAGGCCAGCATTGGTGCTCAGACAGGTGAAACGCCGCCATCTTGGCCAAACCCTGGCCTTGGGCTGGCCGAGGGTTGGGAACGGGACCCCTACCGTTGGGCCCATGAACGCACCACAGCGCTTCCGCAACCTTCTGACCCTCCCCCGGCGCACCGGGCTGATCACCGCAGCTGCGGTAGCGGCCGTGATCACCTCGGGAGCGGCGGCGGTGGGCGCCAACGTGGGCATCCTGAATCTGGCCTCTGGCACCACCACCGGCAAGCTGAGCGCTGATGAGCTGACCGTGGCCAACGTCGCCACCGGCGCCAACCTGCAGGCCAGCGGGGTGACCGTCCCGGCCGGGCAGCCCCAACTGTTCCAGGTGTCCAACGCCGGCACGGTGTCCTTGGCGGTCCTCAACAACCAGCTGACCCTGGTGGCGATTCAGCCGGCCGCGGGCTGGACCGCCACGGTGGTGGAGTCCGGCGCCCGCTCGCTGGAGGCCAGCTTCACCAACGGCACCCGCACCGTCAGCTTTCAGGCCGAGGCCGAGGACAACGGCCGCATTGAGACCGAGGTCCGGGACAGCAGCTCCTCCAGCAGCAGCTCGACCAGCTCCACGTCCACCACGGCGGGGTCCGGGGCCAGCACGTCCACGTCAACGTCAACGTCAATGGATGACGATGACGATGGCGATGACGATTCGACGGACAGCTCCACTGACAGCTCGATCGACGATGACGACGATGAGGACAGCGACGATTCAAGCGAGGACAGTGACCGCGACGACCGCGACGAGGACAGCCAGGTCCGCTCGACCACCGGCACCACCAGTTCTTCCACGCCCACCAGCCGCAATGACGACCGCCTCCAAGGTGGCGACGACGACGACTGAGCGTTGATGAGCCGCCAGCCGGTGGCGTTACCGAACCGCCTTTCGGTGACGCCACCGGCTGGTCCGCGTCCGGGGCTACAGCATGGTTACAGCATGGCGATGGGGTTGGCCGGGGACCCGGTGCCGCCGGCCACCAGCAGCGGCGCCACTGTGAAAAGAAAGCTCCACTGGCTCAACTCGGCGCAGCGGGCCGCCAGGCGGTCCAGGCGCAGATTGTCGAGCAGGTGCACGCCCATGGCGACGATGGCGCACTGGTGAACCGGCATCGGCCAGCCTTCGGGGTTGCTACCGGGCAGTACGTCGCTCACGCCGTCGGAGCCCAACACCGCCACCCCCCGTTGATGCAGCCACGGCAGGCACTCGGCGTGCAGCCCGGCCAGGCCACCCTCGAAGGGATGCCACGGCCCCACCTCGGCCCGGCGGGCATCACGTCCGGTCATGACCAGCAGGATGTCGCCCTCCCCCACCGTGAGCCCGGCTGCGGCTTCGGCGGCGTTCAGGTCATCGGGGGTGATGGCGGTGCCCGGCTCCAGGTAGGCCACGCCGTGCAGCCGGGGAAGATCCAACAGCACGCCGCGGCCCACCACGCCATGTTCGGCGCACATGATGCTGCCGGCGGTGGCCCCGGTGCTCTTGACGTCGGTGCCCGGGAACCCGTTGTACATCTGCCCGTCCACAAAGACGTGGCACAGCGCATCGATGTGGGAGGTGGCCATGCCGTGGAAGGCCACCCCCACGAAGTCACCGGTGGATTGCAGACCCAAACCGGGCGCCACACAGTCATCCCCGGCGCGGGTCATGAGGTGCAGCGCCGGCCGGGGGTTCTCGGCGGAAGGTTCCACCGGCAACTCCCGGGAGCAGCTCACGGTGACCCCGTGACGCACCGCGGTCAGCGCCGCCAGCCGACGTTGCGGCGTGATCAGGTTGAGGGCTCCGGATTGATCGTCGGGGCCCCATCGACCCCAGTTTTTCACCGATTCGAAGATCTCACGCATTCGTTCGGCGCTGGGTGCTGCATCGTTGGCCATGGCCGGGAACGGTACCTTCTCGCCTCATGACACCACGCCGCCCTGCCGTACCATACGGTCCGGTACTGTCCGCGGGCGACGGTGGGCGGGGTCAGCAGCGGTAGCTGAAGGCGGCGGGACCGGGGTGCAGCGTGGGTGCCACCAGGTTGACCCAGCGACACAGGAAGGGCCGGGTTTCACGGGGGTCGATGACATCATCAATGGAGAAGTTGTCCGAACTGCGAAACGGGCTGGAGATCCTTTCGTAACGCTCCCGGATCTCGGCGATGGCCTGCTGATAGTCATCGCCCTGCAGGTGGGACAGCTCACCCCGGTAGGCCACCTCAATACCGCCCTGCACCGGCAAACTCCCCCACCGCCCTGAGGGCCACGCCACCCGCGGATGCACCGAGCCGGGCCGACGGTTGGCGGCGCCGGCCACCCCGAACGCCTTGCGGATCACCACCGCGGTGAACGGCACCGTCATCTGGGCCATGGCGATCAGCGCCCGCGAACCGTGCCGTATGGTGGCGTCATCCTCGGCCTGCTTGCCGATGAGAAACCCTGGGCAGTCCTGCAGATGGACCACCGGCAGATGGAACGTTGACGCCAGATCCAGCAGCCGGATGAGCTTTTGGCAACCGTCCGCGGTCCAGGCGCCGCCATACACGTAGGGATCCTCGGCCACCATGGCCACCGGCCAACCGTCCAACCGGGCCAAGCCGCAAATGATGGAGCGGCCCCAACTCCGACCGATCTCGAAGAACGAACTGCGCGTCCCGCCCTCCACCGCGGCGTCCGGCTCCCGGTCCACCACGGCGTCGATGATCTGGCGCATCTTGTACACCCGACGTTCGTTGCGGGGCACGATGGAGGCCAACGTCTCCTCCCGCCGTTCGGGGTCATCGATGCGCTCCGCCCGCGGCGCCAGCTCGTACACGTTGCGGGGCAGGTAGGACAGGAACCGTCGAGCGGCGGCGTAGGCATCGGCCTCGGTGGGCACGGCGTCATCGATGGCCCCGTTGGTGGTGTGCACCCGGGCGTGACCCAGATCTTCCTTGGTCACCGCTGGTTGACCCGCCTGTTCCACCAGGGCCGGGCCGGCGATCATCATCTGCGCCGTTTCCTCCACGATCACCGAGTAATGGCTCATGACCACCCGGGCGGCACCGATGCCGGCGACGGATCCCAACGCCAATGCCACCGAAGGCGCGGTGGCCAGATGCTGGGCGGTGACGTCGATGCCCTTGGCTTGGGGGATCAACGGGGCCCGGGCCTTCTCCATGCTCTTGACCGACCCGCCGCCGCCCATGCCGTCCACCAGGCGAATGTGGGGCAGGGCCAACTCCAGCGCCAGGCCTTCGCTGAAGCCCCGCTTGGCCGGGATGGTGGCCTCACTGGAACCGCCCCGCACGGTGAAGTCATCCCCGGAGATGAGCACCGGCCGACCATCGATGCGGGCCAGACCAACCAGGAAGTTCGACGGCAGGAACGACGCCAGCTGACCGTGCTCGTCATAGCGGGCGGCACCGGCGACCCCACCGACCTCCTCGAAAGAGCCAGGGTCGGCGATGGCTTCGAACCGTTCCCGGATGGTGAGCTTGCCGGCCTCGTGCTGGCGTTCAATGCGTTCCGGGCCACCCATCTCCGCCGCCAGCAGGCGCCGACGGGCCAACTCGTCCAGCTCGGGCTGCCACACGTGTTCAGTCATGGCCGGAAGCCTCGCCGTCAGGGCCCCCACGGTCAAGCGGCCTGCCCCGCTCACATCGGAGGGCCGGAGCAGGCAGAATGCGCCGCACTGTCCGGATACTCGACGGTATCCGGGTGTTGGATTTCACCCAGTACGTGGCCGGGTGACCGCTGAGCCCGCCCGAGGCCTACCCGCTCAGAACGGGAACACACCGGGGGCCAGGCCGGCCATCTCCCCACCGTCGGCCACGAACTCGGCACCGGTGGAATAGCTGGACTCATCACTGGCCAAGAACACCACCAACGCCGACAACTCCTCTGGGCGGCCGATGCGTTTCATGGCCACGTGGTTCTGCGGGGCCTGCATGCCGGCGGTCATGGGGGTGGCCACCACGCCGGGGTGGACCGAGTTGCAGCGCACCCCGTGAGCGCCGAGGTCCAACGCCACTGCTTTGGTGAGCCCCCGCACCCCGAACTTGGAGGCGTTGTACCCGGCCAACGCGGCGTAGCCCTTCAGCCCGGCGGTGGAGGAGATGTTGATGATGGAGCTGGGGGCGCTGGCCTTGAGGGCGTCCACCGCGGCGTGGATACCGTTGAACACCCCGGTGAGGTTGATGGCGATGACCTGGTCCCATTGCTCGGGGGCGTAACGGCCGATGGTGCCGAAGTTGGCGATGCCGGCGTTGTTCACCAACACGTTGAGCGTGCCGAAGCGCGCCATGGTGGCCGCCACCGCCGCCGCCCACTGGGCCCGGTCGGTCACGTCGAGATGCACAAAGGCGGCGGCGTCACCGAGCTGGGCCGCCAGCGCCTGACCCTCTGCGTCCAAGATGTCCGCCAGCATCACCTTGGCGCCTTGGGCCACCATGGCCCGGGCGTGGGTCTCGCCCATACCCCGGGACCCGCCGGTGATGAGCGCCACCTTGCCCTCGAGCCGCTTGCCGATGGGGAACGGGTCGGTCATGTCGGTGCTGTCGGTCATGTCGGTCCGGCCTCCTGGCTGGGAAACGTTCGTGGGCTGGGCCGAAGCCAAGCAGATTTGACGGCCCGGCGCGCCATTCGTGGCCGCGGGGACCGGCGTAGCATTTCGCCATGGCCGACCGTTCTGTGATCGATGCAACCCTCGAGCGTTACTACCGGGCCTGGTCCATCCGTGACCACGAGCTGTACCGCACGGTATGGGCCGAGGGGGCGTCGTTCGCCGATCCCCCCACGGATAGCGAGCTTCCCCCCACCGGCTTTCAGCAAATACTCGCCGGTATGGAGCAGGTATGGGCCAACGCCCGGGCCATCAACTACGAGCGGCACCATGTGTGGCATTGCGGGCATTCGGTGGCGGTGCACAGCACGGTGACCATGACCCTGGCCGGAGAGCCGGAGGCCGTGGCGTCGGTGCCGTTGGTGCACGTGTTCCGCTTCGATGACGCCGGGCTGGTCCGCCGGTTGGAGGCGTTCTTGGATTTCGAGCTGATCGAGATGGTACGCGGTGACCGCCCGGCCTGGCTGCAGCCCGCCTCCTGACTGGCGCGGCCGGGACGCGCGAGGCTGCGGGGATGCACCTGGTGAGCTTCGTTCACGCCAACGTCAACTGTTCGGACTTCTCGGTATCGAGGGTGTTCTACGAGCAGCTGGGATTCCAGGTGGTATGGGAGGTTCCGGCGGTGGGAGCGCCCGATGTTGCCGCCGCGGTGGGATTGCCGCCCTACCGGGTGCGAGGCGCGGTGATGGCGCTGCATGGCGACGTGCGGACCACCATGATCGACCTACTGGAGTGGCAGGACCCCCGCGATGGCACGCCACCGTACCAACGGCTGGACCACATCGGCATCGCCCGGCTGGCCTTTGCCACCAAGGATCTGACCGCCGACGTGGCCGAGCTACAGGCGCATGGCGTGACCTTCGTGGGCGAGCCGGTGACCATCGCCGGACCCGACGGCGCCCCGGTCAGCTTCGTGTGCTTCCAGGACCCCGACGGCACGGTCCTGGAACTGGTGCAGTACGGCGGGGCACCGGACCCGGGTGGCGGCGACCTCCGACCCCGACCACGCAGCCGCGAATGACACCCAGGAAGCTCCCGCTAGATTCCGGGCATGGAGTTTGGCTATCTGCATTTGAATCACGTCGGTTGTCGTCGCCCGGGCGAGATGGCCCGTGCGCTGGAAGACCGGGGGTTCGACTCGATGTGGGTGCCCGAGCACAGCCACATCCCCACCCCCATCGCGTCGGACTATCCCGGCGGCGATCAACTCCCGTCGGGCTACTGGCACATGATGGACCCGTTCGTGTCCTTGGCCATGGCGGCGGAGGCCACGTCGCGCATCAAGCTGGCCACCGGCATCTGCCTGGTGTTGGAACATGAGGTGCTGGATCTGGCCAAGACCGTGGCCACCCTCGACGTGTTGTCCGGCGGTCGGGTGATCTTGGGCATCGGCGTGGGTTGGAACAAAGAGGAGCTGGCCAACGCCCGTCCCGACGTGCCGTTCTCGAAACGATTTTCGGCAACCCGGGACCGTGTGGCGGCGCTGCGGGCGGCGTGGACCCAGCCCGAGGCCACCTTCGAGGGTACCTATGACCGGTTCTCGCCATCATTGGTCTTTCCCAAGCCGGCGCAGGGATCGGTGCCCATCGCGTTGGGTCAGGCCGGACCGGTCGGTATCCGCCATGCCGCGGAGTATGCCGATGAGTGGTGCCCCATCGACATCTCGCTGGTGGGCGTCAGCGGCGAGCATTCGGTGGAAGGAGGCATCGGGCTGTTCCGGCGGCTGTTGGAGGAAGCGGGCCGGGATCCGATGTCCGTGCCGATCTCCATGTTCACCTGGCGACGCCCCAAACCCGAGCGCATCGAGAACCTGATCGAGCTGGGCGTGACCCGGTTGGTGCTCACTCCCCCATCGATGCGGGCCGAGGACCCCGACCGGTCCTTGGAGTTCATTGACGAATGCCAACCTGTCATCGAGCCGTACCTCACCCGCTCATAGGTGGCGTACAGGCCGCACCGAGGTGGGAATCGGTCAGTAGCGGGGCAGCAGTACCAGCAGCAACGTCGACCACGTGACGTGGGTGATGAGTGGAGCAACGATGCTGCCGGTGATGGCCCGCTGCCTACTGAAGATCGCCCCCATGACCGCGGCGGCCACCATCAGCGCCACGTTGCCGGTGGCCGCGGTGACCAACACGTAGATGATGGTGGTCACAACCTCGGGCCGGCGGGGGCCGACAGCGCCGAACAACGCCCCCCGGAAGAACACCTCCTCGGCCACCCCGTTCAGCAGCGCCGCCACCACCACGAGACCCGAGCCCGCTTCCGCCTTGCCCACGATGCTGCTCAGGGCGGTGGACAGCAGCGGCAACCGTCGAGCCACCAGATACGCCCCGAAGAAGGCCAACCCGGCGACACACCCCAGCAGCGACGAGCCCAGGACCGTCCGCAGCCGTGAGCTCTGCGGTACCGATCGCCACGGCAACGGACCGGCAAGGCGCGCCCCGCCCACCCACACCGCGGCCACCATCAGGCTCAACACCACGAGCCACCCTGATCCCCTCGGTACCCGCAGCGTGACCGCGAGCAGGGCGGTCCCCAGCGCCAAGGTGACCGCCACGATCCACTGCGAGCGGGGATCAGTGGAAGAGGCGGGTCGGGTGCGGGCTGACTGCAGCGGTGGCGCGTTCACCCCGCAACGCCGTCGACCGCCAGCGCGCCTCGCCGTTGCGCCCGCTGCTGCAGGGCCCTGGACGCGGCAGCGCGGAAGGACATCGGGGCGTGACCCAGCAAGGTCTCGATGGCATGATCATGCACCACCACCTCGTTGCTGAGCGAGTCCACCAGTGAACGGGCCGTGGTCAGATCCACATCGGTGATGATGCGCAGCCAGTGGGAGGACAGACGAGGCGAGAGCAGCGGCACGGGAACGATCAGCCGGCGGTACCCGAGCAGGTCTCCGACGGTCTCCATCATGGTCCGATAGGTCATCGCCTCCGGACCGCCGATCTCGTAGGTCCGCCCAATGGTGTCCTCGCGGCCTACCACTCCCACCAGATATTGCAACGCATCATCGAGGGCGATGGGTTGGGTGCGAGTTTGCACCCAGCGAGGGGTGATCATGACCGGCAGCCGTTCAACCAGTTGCCGAAGGATCTCCCAGCTGATGCCGCCGTCGCCGATGACGATCCCCGCCCGCAGCGCGGTGGTGGGCGCTCCGGCGAGCAGGATTCGTTCCACCTCCCGGCGGCTCCGTAGATGCTCGGAAAGCTCGTCGTCATCGTCGCCCAGACCGCCGAGGTAGATCACCTGCTCCAGCCCGCCGGCGGTGGCTGCCGCGGCGAACGCTTCGGCACCGGCGCGGTCACGAGCCGCGAACGCCCCAGCAGCCAGCGAATGTACGAGGTAGTACGCCGCATCGTGGCCGCTCAGGGCGCGTTTCAGGCTCTCAGGGTCAGCGATGTCCGCCGCCACGGGAACACCGGCACCAACATACCGCTGGGGATGGCGGGTGATGGCCGTGACCTCGTGGCCGGCGGCGCACAGCCGAACTGCCAGTGCGGAACCGATGAAACCCGATGCTCCGGTCACGGCAACCTTCATCAGCTCTCCGAACTCTGCGGTGCGCGCCGTCGCCCAACCGGTGGTGACCGGGACGATTCCCGATCCGGACCGGGGCGAAACACGTCCAGATCAGGAAGGGGTCACTCCCCGTCCGCTCAACCTACCAGGACGTTGGCGAAGATCTGCCACGCCAGCAGACTCTTGGCCACCAGGCTCAGGATCAGATAGACCCGCTCGCCGAACAGATAGCGGGCCCAGCGCCCCCGGGCCCGGTATTGCAGCACCTGGTTTATGGCGAAGCAATTGAACAAGACGAACAGCGAGACGAAGATGCCGTACACGAATCCCGGTACGTCGCTGCCGGCACCGACGAGGTAGATCAGGATCCCGATCCACGGCACGGCGCCGACGATGCACCCGAACACGAACGGCGTCCAATCCCCCGCCGGTCGAAGCGGATTGGTGGTCTCCATCAACCAGCCGAACAGGATCATGGCGGCGTTGATGGCGAACAAACCCAGCAAGGCCACCACGTCGGTCAGCCCCGTCAGCCCGGCGATCAGCACGATCATCACCGACGCCGAGATCGAATACTCCACCCAGCGGAACCGGTTGCGACCGGCCAGCAACTCGTTTCGATACCGGGGAAAGCCCCAACCCGAGGCCACCAGTAGGTGAAACAACGCCGACAATGCCGAGAACAGCGCTACCCCCCAACCCAGCCGGTAGCTGAACAACTGCTCGACTTGGGGAGGCGTGAGCGGTTGTCCCGGTGGCCCGGTGCCGAACAGCGCCGTCACCGGCAGGGACAGATCGTTGGACAGGGCGATCATCAACCCCGCCTGCAGCCCATGGGCCAGGGCCAGGGCCAGGTTCACCTTCCGCAACACGTCGATGGGGTCCGCCCCCTCAACGCGAGACACCGAATGGGCTGCCATGGTCATCGTTCTTCTTCGAAATCGGGTTGGGTCACCGCGGAGGAGTACCCACTTCGGGACACCTTGGGAGCGGCCAGCACCCGAAATGCGGTGAGACTCAGGATGAGCAGTGCGCCACCGGCCACCGACACCAGCGCGTCCAGGGCGCGTTCCTCAACCAGGTAGCGCTCTATGGACTTGATGGCCACGAAGACCACCAGCACGTCGAGGATCGGCTTCTTGAGATCCTCCAACGATCGGATCTCGAGCCAGTCCGGCAAATCGAGGTCCCCGATGAACAACTCGAACAACCCGAGCGCCACGATGAGCTGCACCAGCGCCAACAGGTAGCTGTCCACCGCCTCGAGCACGGCCACCACGGCCAATTCGTCCGCCCAGCCATCATTGAGGAGATCACGCGACAGCTTGACGGTCTTGGCGAGCGCCAGGCCGAAGGTGGCGAGAGTGGTGGACAGCAAACCGCCGACCGCCACCAGCGCCACGAAACGAACATTGCCCAAGCGGCGGGTTGGAAAGCTCAAAAGCGCACCACGGCACCGATTCGAGCGTGGGGTGCCAGTGTGCCGTCGGGCACGATGATGGCGTTACCGTGGAAGCGCAGGACGGCCTCGATGGTGTCATCGATGATGTCGTCCACCACATCAGGCGCCTCGGGATCCTCAGCCGGTTGCAGCGCCCCCTCCCGCACCCGCACCGCAACGCTGTAGCTCTCCTCCACGGCGAGGGTTTCGATGCGTCCTTCAATGGCCAAGGACCAGATTTCGTCGATACCACCGGCGTACAGACGGTTGGATCGAGCCCGGTCAAGTGCTTCAACGGCCCGGCTGGTGTCATTGCGCAACCAATCGGTGACCAACGGCCACGCCGCGGTGTGCAGATCCGCCCAACCAGTGCGGTCGTGGTTTCCCGCTACCAAACCGATGGTGTGAAGGGTTTCGGGCAACATGGCCCGACGTATCGTACGGTCCACCCCGGCGATGACCGTGGGCATCGGCGCCAGCGCTTGCTCCTCGGCCAGTCGCCGCGCCACATCCCGGGCCCATGACGCCGCACTTTCGCCCCCACGCTGCATCGGCCAATGCTCGTTGCGTTCTTCCAGCAACCGCACCCGATCGCCCACCAGCAACCGGGTCTTGCGTTCGCTCACCGTAACTACCCGGAACAGAGCCGTACGGTTCAAATCAGCCACCAGGTCCCGGGTGGCGAAGGTGTCGTCGATGACCACCCGCTCCTGTACCGGCCGGCCCAGGCGGATGGCTTCGGCGTGCTGGAGCGAAACGCACACTGCCAACGCCCCACCCATGGGTTGGTTGGCCAACGAGGTCACCAGGTCCTCCAAGCGCGCCAGGAGCTCGTCGGCCTCCGCGTCGGACACGTCACCCCGCAGCCGGCGCGACACCTGATCCGTCAGACTCCGCAATGTGTGGCGCTGTTCCTCGGTCAAACACCGCTCAGGGGTGGTGTTGAGCAGCACCGTGACGCTCGGATAGGTGCGTTGACGTTGCAGTACGTCGAGCAGTGCCCGGTTCATCGATTGACTCCTGCCTCCGGCGGCATACGCCCCGGGTTGAACAGGAGGTCTCCCCCTACCTGGACGGGCAGGTTGGCGGGCCGGGGCGATATGGATCACCCGTGATGACGACGTCGCCTCTTGGCTGGGGTACTCCCCTCCGCCGGTGAGGCTATCGACCCACGATCCTGAAGTCAAGAACTGTGCTTCAGGTGTCTCAGCCCAGTCCGGGGCGCGGGCACAATGGCTCCATGACGACCATTCGATCGATGCTCAGATTCCACCGAGCGGGCTGGCATCATCACCCGGCGGTGCGTTCCGGTGAGCAGCTCACGTTCGGCGAGCGGGCCGCTGACAAGCTGCGCAACGGCATGGGGTCATGGGGTTTCGTGATCTCGGCGATGGTGTTCCTGGCGGGGTGGATGCTGGGCAACCGCAATGTCGGATTCGACAAGTACCCTTTCATCTTGCTGAACCTGGTGCTGTCCTGCCTGGCGGCCATGCAGGGCGCCATCCTGCTGATCGCCGCCAAGCGGGAGGACCAGATCAGCAGTGAGCTGGCCCGCCACGATTACGAGACCAACGTGGAGGCGGAGCGCATCGTCAAGGAGATCCAGACGCTGACCCGGGAGATCCACGCCCACACCGTGCCCACCGCCGATCTCACCTCTCGATCTCAGGCGAGCACGAACCCCTCGTAGCCCCGTTCGGCCACCTCGGCCAGGCGCTTGCGATACCGGGGGGCGCCGCCGTTGTACGCCACCGGCCGCATGGTGTCACGGCCTTCGATGTTGGAGTTGTACCCCGTGAACCAGGATTTCACTTTGCCCAACAGCAGCAGGTCATACATGGACATGACGTGATCCCGCCAGGCCAGCTCGCCTTCCTCGGTGGTGTCGATGCGGGTGTAGCCGTGGTCGCGCAGGTAGCCCAGCAGTGCCGTGGTCCAATCGACCGCTTCTTCGATGCCCCGACCGAAGTTGGTGAAACCGGACCCGGCCTGTGGTCCGGCGATCATCAGCAAGTTCGGGAACCCGGCGCTTTGGATGCCGAGATAGGTCAGCGGCCCGTCCTTCCAACGGTCACGCAGTTTCACCCCGCCCACCCCGGTTATGTCGATCCGGTCGAAGGCCCCGGTGACCGCATCGAAACCGGTGGCGTAGATGATGACGTCCACGTCGAAGTCAGCAGCCGACGTGCGCACCCCGGTCTCGGTGATCTGCTCGATGGGCGTGTCGTTGAGATCGATCAGGTGCACGTTGGGGCGGTTGTAGGCCTCGTAGTAGTTGGTCTCCATGGGGATGCGCCGGGTGCCGAAGCCGTGATCTTTGGGGATCAGCTTCTCCGCGGTCACCGGATCGGTCACCCGTTCACGGATCTTGTTGGCCACGAACTCACTGAACTCCTCATTGGCTGATTCCTTCATCAGCACGTCAAGGAAGTTCCCTTGCCAGATACGGAACCCCGACGAGGCGTAGAGCTCTTCGTAAAACGCTTGCCGCTCCGCTTCGGGCACCTCGGCGGGATGACGACGGTCCGGCATGTGGATGAACCCGCCGGGGGTTCGGCGGCACTGCTCGAAAATCTCGTCATAACGGGCCCGGATATCCGCCATCTCGGCTTCGGAAATGTGGGCGTTGTGCAGCGGCGCGCACCAGTTGGGATGACGCTGGAACACGAACAACTCGCTCACGGTCCCCGCCACCATGGGAATGAGCTGCACCGCGGTGGCGCCGGTACCAATGACCGCCACCCGCTTGCCGGTGAGATCAAGCGGTTCGTGGGGCCAGTCGTAGGTGTGGAACCACGTTCCCTGGAACCGGTCAATACCGTCCACCCTAGGCATGGTCGGGGTGGACAGCACGCCAACCGCGGTGATCAGGAACCGGCACCGGAACGTGCGATCATCGATGGTCTGCAGCGTCCAACGGTTGTCGGCCTCGTCAAAGGTGGCCGAGCGGACCTTGCAGCCGTAGTGCATGTGCGGATGGAGATCGAACTTGTCCGCCACGTGGTTCAGGTACTTCAGGTTTTCCGGCTGAGAGGAAAAGTGTTCCGTCCAGTGCCACTCATCGAGCAGCTCTTTGGAGAATGAATACCCATAGGTATAGCTCTCAGAGTCGAAGCGGCAGCCGGGATAGCGATTGTGGTACCAGGTGCCGCCCAGCCCATCAGCGGCTTCCAGGACGGCCACATCGAAGCCCATCTCCCGGGCCCGGTAGAGCTGGTAGATCCCGGTGAGACCGGCGCCGATGATGACGACGTCATGTTCTTCCATGTCAGTCCGTACTTCCTCTGCAGGTCACCGCTATCGACGAACGATTCTGCCACATGGGGCGCCGAAGAGCGGGAGCACGCCGCTACCACTAGGTTCGCGGTCCATGGCGCTGCAGCAAACCACCGGGAGCTTCGATTCGCTGGTGAGCACCGATTGGTTGGCCGCTTCGTTGGGGCCCGGGGACCTGGTGGTGTTGGACTGCACCACGTGGTTGCGCCGTGTCGATGATGGCTTCAAGGCCGTCAGCGGCCGGGCGGAGTTCGACGCGGGCCATGTTCCCGGCGCCCGTTTCGCTGATCTCACCGGTGACCTGTGCGACAACACCGGGCCGTACCGCTTCGTCGTGCCCACTCCGGAGCACTTCGCCGCCGCCATGAGCGCCCTCGGCGTGCACGATGACAGCCGGGTAGTGCTCTACGACCAAAACGGCTCCATGTGGGCCGCCCGGGTGTGGTGGATGCTGCGCTGGATCGGCTTCGACCGGGCGGCGCTGCTGGACGGTGGTTTCGGCGCCTGGCAGGCCGATGGTCGCCCGGTGGAAAGCGGTCCCGCCACCCAACCGAGGCCGGGCAGGATGCTCACCGTGGCACCACGGCCGGAACTCATCGCCCACCGGGAGGACGTGCTGGCCGCCATTGATGACGGGGCCACGTGCATCATTGACTCCTTGGGTGCCGCGCAGTATCGGGGCGAGCAGAGCGCCTACGGCCGGGCCGGTCACATCCCCGGTGCCATCAACATCCCCGCCCACGCCCTGACCGACCGGGATACCGGTCGGTACCTCCCGCTCGAGGTCCTGGCGGAGCGATTCCCGGCCGATCGGGACCGCCGGATCATCACCTACTGCGGCGGCGGGATCGCGGCCTCATCGGATGCCTTCGTGCTTACCCGTTTGGGCTATCGCGACGTGGCCGTGTACACCGCCAGCCTGCAAGAGTGGGTCACCAACCACACCAACCCGCTGGTGGTGGAGCACTGACCCGAACACGGGTGCCGCCTGTTCGCTTCGGATCCGCCATAGCGTGGCCCGATGGCGTGGTACGAGCCGATAGCGGTCCCGGCGCCACTTGACCGGGTCCTGGTGTGCGCCTGGACGGCCCAGCCCAGCGGCCGTCACCGACTGGTTCCCGATGCCTGTGTGGACGCCTTGTGGCTCAGCGACGGGTCGGTTTGGGTGTGTGGACCGGAGGTGACCTCGTGGACCTTCGAGCTGCC
>JBJXFH010000053.1:0-13452 GCA_046155365.1 Acidimicrobiales bacterium
CCAGTCCCGCCACCCTCGTGCCCAACCCCTCGGGGCCTGGCAAACCCTCCGGCCCAACAAACCTTTCTCCAACCCCACCCTCGGCGCATGGCGCTGCGTGTCAGGTGGGTGCGGCGGTGCGGCGGGCGGCCAGTTTGTGCAGGCGGGACATGAGGTTGGGTAGGTCCAGGTAGTGGGCCCAGGCGGCGGCATGGTCAGTGGGGGCCTGCCAGCGCCAGTGATCGACCGCGCCCACCTCGGGACCATCCACCACCAAGGTGGCCAGGGTACGGAACAGCAGGGCGTCCGCCAGGTTGGCGTGCAAGGTGGTGGCAAGTTTGGCGACGCCGCGCAGGCCGGCCACGTCCCACTGCCCGGCAGCGGCGGGGATATCGGTGAGGGTGCCGTAACGGGCTAGGACGGCGGCGGCGCTCTTGGCCCCGAAACCGGCCAGGCCCGGGAACCCGTCGGCGCTGTCACCCACCAGGGCCAGGTAGTCCGGGATGGAGCGGGGCGGCACCCCCCACTTGGCGACGACCCCCGCCTCGTCCATGATCAGGTTCTTGCGCCGGTCCACCAGCACCACCCGCTGGTCGCGCACGCACTGGGCCATGTCCTTGTCCGGGGTCAGGATCTGCACCTGCTGCACCCGGGGATCGGCGTCGGCCAGCGCTGCGGCGGCACCGAGGGCATCGTCGGCTTCGAACTCCACCATGGGCCACACCGTGATCCCGAACGCCGCCAGCGCATCTTCTAAAGGGAAAAACTGCGCCTTGAGCACCGGATCAACGCCGGCGCCGGTTTTGTAACCCGGCCACAGGTCGTTGCGGAAGGACTCGATGACGTGATCGGTGGCCACACCGAGATGGGTGGCGCCCACCTCGAGCAGGCGAACCACGTTCTCCACCACCCCTCGCGCCGCGCCGATGTCCAACTCGTCAGCCACACCGTCACCCGGCCGCGGCCCTTGGGACATACGGGTGGGTACGGCGTAGAAGTGGCGGAACAGTTCGTAGGTGCCGTCCACCAGTTGCACGATCATGGGGCGGTGCCTTGGGTTTGCCCGTTGGGGCCGAGTTCCTTGATGTAAGCCACGATGGATGCCACCTCAGCGTCGGTCAGCTTGTTGCGGGGCATGATGGTGCCGAAGCCTTTCACCTTCTGGGCCCAGGGGTCCTTGATGGAACGGGTCAGATAGTCCCCATCGGCGATGACCGTGGTCCCGTCGGCCAAGGTGACCTCATTGCCGTACACGTCTTTCCAGGTGGGCCCGGCGGCGTCCCGGCCGTAGAACACGTGACAGCTGGCGCAACCCTTGGCTTGAGCCAGGGACTTACCGGCGGCGGCGGCAGGGGACAGCACCGGCTCCCCGCTGGACCCGCCGCAGCCCACCACCAACACCGCGACCAGCCCGAGGCCCACCAGCGGTCCGATCACCCCTGCGCCGACGCCACCACCGGACCGGCCGGGACGATGACGTGGGAGCGCGGCCGCCTGATCGAGGGTGGGGCTCATGGGCACGTTGCTAGCAGCCGGTACGCAACGAACCCGAGCACCGTGGCGTCGCCTTGGTCACACCGGCCAGCCGGGCACCCCGTCATCGAGTTGCACGCCCGCAGAGTTCAAAAAGCCCGACACCATGCGGTAAAAGCCGGCGCACACCACCAGCTCGATCAGCTGGGCCTCATTCCAGGTCTTGGTGAGCTCGGCCCAGGTGGCGTCGCTGACACAATCGTCCTTGCAGAGGTCATCGGCCAACGCCACCAGGGCCCGGTCCACGTCGTTCCAGCCGCCCTCCTCAGCCGGCAGGGTCAGGGCCTTGATCTCGGCGTCGGTGATCCCGGAGCGCTTGCCGATCACGGTGTGCTGGCCGAACTCGTACACCGAGCGGGCGTTGGCCCCCACCCGCAGGATCACGATCTCCCGCTCCCGATCTCCCACGCTGCCCCGAAACAGCAAGGTGCCGCCCATCTCCGAGAACCGCTTCAGCACCCGGGGGGCATGGGCCAAGGTGGCCAGCACGTTGACCGGCGGGCCCTCACCTTTCACCGCCACCAGCGAGCGCAGTTCGTCGGGCACCTCCCGCAGCGGCTCGATACGGGCTTTGGTCGGACGGGGGCTATCGGGGCTGGTCATGGCGGTGGAAGTTAGCGGTTCGCCGACAATTCGGGGCGCAGAACCGGAACCATCAGCGGCGGCGCGGCGCCCGGGGTTCGCTGGCAGCACCGTTGGAGGTGCGGTTCGGCCGCCGCTTCGGTGAGGCGCCGCGGGCAGGCAAGGCGTCCTTGGCCGTCAGATCAATGACGTCCCCGTCACCGGGCTCGGGGACGCGCTCGGGTCGGGCCAGGCCCATGGGGTTGGGGAACGGCAGCACCTCGGAGCGGACCACCAGCTGAGCCAGCCGGGCGCCGCAGCTCAGCAGGCGTTGTTGCTCATCGTCATTGAGCGCCTGGTAGGGGCCGGCGGCCAGACGGTCGGTTTGGGCTTCGATGCGGACCTTGAGCGCACGGCCACGTTTGGTCAGCTTGCCGGCTTCGTCCAGCAGGCCCCGCGATCGGAGGTCCTCCGCGGCGTCATCCCAGTGGGCCTGGGACCAGAACCGGGCCTCCCGCAGTTGATCGGCGTCACTCTGCCCTGACGCCGCCGCCAGCAGGTGAGCCGCCACACCACTGATCCCCTCGTTGACCAGCACCGACACGTGTCCGTCGCCGCGGTGTTCACGCAGCACCGTGGCCGCTTGCCACAACACCAGATGGGCCACCGTGGGCCACTGTTGCGCGGCGTGGGCGGCGGCCAGCGCCCTACCGGAGCAGTCCGCGGCCTCCGCAGCCCGGCGGGCCAGTTGGGCCACCGCCACCAGCTCCGGGGTGCGGACCTGCTCGCCGAGGATGGACCACAGGGCGGCGTCCACCGAGTGGAGCCTGGTGCTGCTCACCAGGTCCGGGGTGACCACCTGCCACGCCGCCGGCAAGGCCCGCCGGACCAGATCGGGGCTGAAGTTGTAGAACAGCGCCTCCACCACTGCCGGACCCACCGGACCCAACGGCGCGGCCCGACCGGCGAAGTATCCCGACCAGAACCCCCGCAACCCCAGGCCCATCATGGCCTCGATGACCTCGGGCGAGAAGTACACCACGGCGTGTACGCACTCCAGATGCTGCCAATGGGTCCGGGCAGCGTCGGGGGAAATCACGCCCGGGACTCTACCGAGGAACCCTGTTACGACCGGTAGCCCCTGCGGCAACAGCGGCCGCCGCTACTCCTGGACCAGTTCGATCAGGGTGCCGAAGCTGCCCTTGGGATGCATGAAGGCCACCGTGGTGCCCCTGGATCCGGGCCGGGGGGCCTTGTCGATGGCGGTGGCACCAGCGGCCACCATGGCGGCGAGGGCGGCGCCGCAGTCCGCCACCCGGTAGCCGATGTGGTGCAGGCCCTCGCCCCGCTTGTCCAGGGCCTTGGCGATGGGCGAATCCTCACGGGTGGGGGTGATGAGCTGCACGTAGCTCTCCGCCACCTTCAACAGCGCCTCTTCAACCCCGTCCGATTCCACGATCTCGCGATGGTCAACGGTGGCACCAAAGGCCCGCTGGTAATAATCAATGGCGGCTTCGAGATCCCGCACGGCGATGGCGACATGGTCGATCTCGGTGAGCAGCATCTGGGTCGGCCCGGTCTCGGTCGGCACGTTCTGGGTTGGCACACTCTGGGACATGCGGTCAGTCTCCCACGCCGCTCAGGCGGTCTCGAAGCGCCGGATTCGGGCGTCACCGACCCGCTCACGCTTCTCGGGATCGTCGATGCCCAGGTCCCGCTGCGGCGCCAGGCACAACACCGCCAGCTTGCCCTCGTGCAGGTTGTGGTGCACCTGGTTGGCGGCCTCACCAACCTCGGTCAGCGGAAAACACGCCGACAGCACCGGGGTGATGGCGCCCCGATCGATGAGCCGGTTCATGTCCCACGCCTCCTGATAGTTGGCGAAATGGGAGGACACGATGCGCTTCAACTTCATCCACAAATGACGATTGTCGTATTCCACCATGTAGCCACTGGTGGCGGCGCAGGTGACGATGGTGCCGCCCCGCTTGGTGACAAACACCGAGGCTCCCATGGTGGAGCGACCGGGATGCTCGAACACGATGTCGGGATCCTCGCCCAGCAGCAGGCGCACCTTCTTACCGAGCCGGCGCCACTCGGTGTCATCTTGGGTGTGCTCGTCGGACCAGAAGCGGTAGCCCTCCGCGGCCCGGTCGATAACCCGCTCGCATCCCATGTCCCGCAGCAGCTGCGCCCGCTTCGGTGAACTCACCACACCCACCGGTACGCCGCCACCGTTGAGCACCAACTGCACGGCGTAGGCCCCGATACCCCCGGTGGCCCCCCAGATCAGCACACCGTCGCCCTGCTTCATACGGGCGGCGTGACGACCCACCAACATCCGATACGAGGTGGAGGCGCACAGGCCGTTGACCGCCGCCTCCTCCCAGGACAGATGGGTGGGCTTGGGCATCAGCTGGTTGGCCTTCACCACCGTCAGATCGGCCAGGCCACCGAAATTGGTTTCAAAGCCCCAGATGCGCTGGTTGGCGCCCAACATCGAATCCTCGTGGGAGGACGGATCCTGATCGTCCACGCTGTTGCAGTGAACGACGACCTTGTCGCCCACCTTCCAGTTCCGCACCGCTGAACCGCACCGCAGCACCACCCCGGAAGCATCGGAGCCGATCACGTGATAGGGCTGATCGTGGCGGGCGCCCCATACGCTCTCGCGGCCCATGCGCTCCAAGAAGCCGAACGTGGGCATCGGCTCGAAGATGGACGTCCACACGGTGTTGAAGTTGATGGAGCTGGCCATCACCGCCAACACCACCTCGTCCGGGGCGATCTCCGGGATGGGGACCTCGCCCACCTGAAGGGACTTGCGGGGGTCCTTGTCTTCGGAGGCGATGCCCTCGAACATGCCGATGTCCTCTCGGCGGACGAAGGCGGCGCGATAGCTCTCGGGCAGGGGCAGATGGGCCAGATCGGCTGCGGGGGCGCCGGATTGTATCGCGTCGAGGATCTGCTGCATGGGATAGCAGGGTAATGATCGACGCTCGTGTGACCCGAAGCGGAACAGCCGGTTTCCTGGGTGTTGCCGGAGCGGGACAGACGCACCGTCGGGACCAACCCTAAGCTTGCGCCACCAACTTTTCTCGGAGGTCACATGCCTGGTTCAGCAAAGTCGGCAGGTTCCGTCAAGACCCGTTCGGTCATCGTCGCCGGGGCCCGGACCCCGATCGGCCGGTTCCAAGGAGGGCTGTCCCCGTTCTCGGCCATGGAGCTGGGCGGCTTCGCCATCAAGGCGGCCCTGGAGCGCGCCGGCGTGGCTGCGGACCGGGTCGACTACGTCTATATGGGCCAGGTGCTGCAGGCCGGCACCGGCCAGATCAGCGCCCGCCAGGCCGCCGCCAACGCCGGAATCCCCATGAGCGTGCCCTCCACCACGGTGAACAAGGTCTGCCTGTCGGGGCTCAACACCATCATCCTGGCCGATCAGCTCATCTCCTCCGGTGAGGCCGACATCGTGGTGGCCGGCGGCATGGAATCCATGACCAATGCGCCGTACCTGCTGCCCAACGCCCGGGCCGGGTTCCGTATCGGTGACGGCGCGGTGGTCGATTCCATGATGTTCGACGGCCTCACCTGCGCCTTTGACCACGTGGCGATGGGCGCCGGCACCGAGCGTGACGCCGCCAAGGAAGGCCTGGCCCGCCTGAACATGGACGAGGTGGCGGCCCGGTCCCACGAGCGCGCCGCCGCGGCCCAAAAAGACGGCCGTTTCGACGCCGAGATCGTGCCGGTCTCCGTGGCCCAGCGGCGGGGTGATCCCCTCATCATCGAGGCCGACGAAGGGATTCGCCCTGGCACCACGGCGGAGTCCCTGGCCGCGCTGCGGGGGGCCTTCGGTGGGGCCGGGAACGTCACCGCCGGGAACGCCTCACAGATCTCCGACGGCGCCGCGGCCGTGGTGATGATGTCCGAGGCCGCCGCCGTTCGCCTGGGGGTCACACCGCTGGGCCGGGTGGTGTCCTTCGGCATGGTGGCCGGTCCGGATCCGGGGCTGCTGCACCAACCGTCGAGGGCCATCAAGCGGGCACTGGAGCGGGCCGGGCTGAGTGTGGGCGACATGGACCTGTTCGAGATGAACGAGGCCTTCGCCGCGGTGGCCCTGGCCTCCACCGTCGATCTCGGGGTGTCCGATGACATCGTCAACGTGAACGGCGGGGCCATCGCCCTCGGTCACCCCATCGGCGCTTCCGGTACCCGACTGGCGTTGACGCTGCTGCACGAGCTGGGCCGGCGCGGCGGCCGTTACGGCGCTGCGGCCCTGTGCGGCGGCGGCGGCCAGGGCGATGCGGTGGTGTTCGCCGCCGGGTGAGCCGTGACGACGCCGGGCAGGACCCCCGGCAGGGCCACGTAGGACGAAGGTCCTAGCAACGCCCACAGCGGCCGACAAAAGGAGTAGGACCGAAATCTTTTCGTCATGGTCTTGACTCGATCGATCGGTAGTCGTAACATAACCGCAACGACATCGCCGGGGCCCACCCCCGGTGTGATCGCAAAGGCCGGGGTGCCGGCTCCACGAACCGATTCACTGTCCGCCCGCGTCGGTTCGAGGGAGCATGCACCCCGGTCTTTGTTTTTCCCGTGGTGCATGGAGCCTGGCGGTTGGTGCCGCGCCGGGGGCGGGGCAGGCGGGTACTGGTTCAGCCGGTGAGGGGGCGGCGGCCTTCGAGGGCCCGTCCCAAGGTCAGCTCGTCGGCGTACTCGAGGTCGCTGCCCACCGGCAGGCCCGACGCCAACCGGGTGACCCGGATGTCCACCCCGGCCAACAGTCTGACCAGGTACAACGCGGTGGCGTCGCCTTCCAGGTTGGGGTTGGTGCACACGATGAGCTCCTCAACGGGCTCCTCACCCAGCCGGCGTAGCAGCTCCCGGACCCGCAGCTGGTCGGGGCCCACGCCGTCCAGATGGTTGATGGCGCCGCCCAGCACGTGATAGCGGCCTTTGAACTCCCCGGTGCGCTCCACTGCCACCAGGTCCCGGGGCTCCTCAACCACGCACAACAGATGACCGTCACGACGGGGGTCGGTGCAAAGGCCGCACTCGGTGCCGCCGTCGCTGCGTCGCTCGGTGATGTTGAAACACCGGCTGCACTGCGTGGTGCGGGCCTTCATGTCCGTGATGGCATGGGATAGGCGGCTGGCGTCGCGGTCCGACACCCGAAGCAGGTGAAAGGCGATGCGCTGGGCCGATTTGGGTCCCACCCCGGGGAGCCGGCCGAGTTCCTCGATCAGGTCACTGACAGGTGCTGCGAATAACGAGCTCACGGCTGGCGCTCACCGCTGGTTCCATCGGGGTCTGGTGCTTGGGGAGGATCAAGCCCACCCCGCGGCCCGGCCAGGCCGGCCGAACCGAGCAGGTCCGACACACCAGCCAGCGCGTCCAGGCCACCCATTCCACCCAGGCCACCCAGTGCACCGTGCTGCAACTGTTGGATCTGGTCCATGGCGTCTCGGAGGGCGGCCAACAGGGTGTCCTCCAGCAACGACACGTCCTGCGGATCAACCAACTCCGCAGCGATGCGGACCCCCAGGAACTCCCCCCCGCCCGTGACCCGGATCTGCACCGCCCCGCCACCGGCGCGTCCCATCACCTCGGTGTCGGCGCTGGCCTGTTGGGCGGCCAACATCTCGGTGGCGGCGCCGAACAGCGAACCGAGGTCCAGCCCGCCCAGCATGGCGCCGAGCCCGTCCAGGGGCGCCGCGCCCGCGCCGCCGTGGGGTTCAGGCGGGTTGCCGTTACCGGCGGGGCTTTCGACGCGATCGTGGGCAGGGTCGTGGGTGCTCATGGTGAGGCCTATTCGAGGATCTCGGCGCCGGGGAAGGTCTGTTGCAAGAGGTCCAGCCCGGTGACGGCGTTGTTGGGGGCATCGGGCAGCTCGGAAACATCGCCGAGCTCGGAGTACGTCTGGGCGTCAGCGGCGTAGCGCTCGGCGTCGAGTTGCTCGGAGCCGGGGCCGGCGGCGAGCTCACCACGGTCAGCGGCGGTTCGGACCTCATCGACCACCAGCCGTAACGGCACGGGATGCCCGAAATGACGGGCCAGGCCCGCCTCGACCTCGCCCACCTTCGCCGCGCAGCGGTCACGATGGATGGCTGAGGGCAAGGCGAACAACGCCGCCCCGCGGTCCACGCCGATGAACTGCCCGGCTCTGAACAGCGCCCGCACCCCGGCCGGCAGCTCGTCGAGGATGCCCGAGGTCCACGCCACCCCCAGCTCCTCAGCCGACGGAACGCCCCCGGCCCCGGTGGTGTCACCAGCAGCGGCCGCGCCAGTGGGGGTGGGCCGGGCGGGGTTGGCCGGGGCGGCGGCGAGGATGGCCGGGGCGGCGGCGACAGCGGCGGCGGGGTTGGCCGGGCCGGAAGCGGTGGCCGAATCAGCGGCGACCTCGGCGGTGGGGGCTGCGCCGGCAGCGACAGCCGCGTCGGCGACGGCCGCACTGGCTGAGGTGGCCGCGCCGGCTGGGGTGATCCCGGCGGTGGCGATTTCGCCGGCCGGGGCGGTGGGGTTGGGGTTGGGGTTGGCTCCGCCGCTCAGCAGCCGCAGGTTCCGCTCCCCCGGAACGGCATCAGACCCGGGGGGCGAGCCCTGACCCGGCTCATGGGACCCCGGGCGGCCGGCCGAGCGGTCCGCTCCGGCGTCGATGGGGCTGGTGGCGCCAGGTTCGACGGTTGCGTCGCCTCGGTGGCTGTCGGGCAGATCCCCACCGCCGTGGTCATCCACCGGCGCTGCGCGGCCCCCGCCATCGGCGGTGCTGGCACCCTGGCCGGGCGGCGCCGAGGCGGGTGGCGTTGGTGTGCCGGGTGTCGTTGGTGTCGCCTGGCGCGGCGTGGCGGGTCCGTTGGGGTCGACGCCGCCGGGTCGGGCCGGGCGGGCCTGAGGGGCCGGACCGCCGCCACCGGGCGAGGAGCCAGCGCGTGAGGGGGGGCCCGACGATCCGGTTCGGGCGGCCAATTGGCGGCGAGCGGCGGCGGCGGCACCCTCGCGAACTTCGCCCGGCGGGATCTGACGGGCCGCCGCGGGCCGCCGCACCGGCTGATCATCGTGGGGAGCCGGCGCGCTGGGGGTAGACGGCATGGACCGAGCGGACGGTGCCGGTGCAGTCACCGCGTCCTGATCGGATCGGGCCTGAGGCGGGGCTGCTCCTGCGTCGGCGGCCGGGGTCGGGTGGGCGGCGGGTGTCATCGGCATGGGAGTGCCACCAGCCAGGGCTGCTTCGAGGCGGGCGACCCGTTCGAGCAGGGCCGCCATTGACGTGTCCAGCTCGGGCCGGGTCAGCCGGATGAGGGCCACCTCCAGCGCCACCCGGGCGTCGGGGGCCTGACGCATCTCCATGACCGCGGCACCCACCGTCTCCAGGGACCGGGTCACCCCGGCGGTGCCCAACCGACGCGCCACATCGGCAACGCGGTTGGCGTCCAGATCGGCCAACTGGGACAGATCGGGGGCCACCGCCGCCAAAAACGCGTCGCGCAGCCGACCGAGCAGCTCCTCGGCCACCAGCCGGGGCTCACGTCCGCTGGCCAGGGCGGTGGCCAACCCCACCAGGGCCCGGGCGCTGTCCCGCTCGCACAGCGCCTCGAGCAGCTCATCGAGAGGAGCCGCGCCGGGGCCGACCCCACCGATGGCCGCCACCTGGTCCAGCGCCGAGAGGGCATCGCGCACCGATCCGGCACCCTTGCGAAGGACCCACCGCAACGCCTCATCGTCCACGCTGAGCTGGGCGTCTTCCACCACCCAGCGCAGATGGGCGTCCAGCTCAGCGGCAGGAACCAGGCCGAACTCGAAATGCTGGGTTCGGCTGCGGATGGTGGGCAGTACCTTTTGGGGATCGGTGGTGGCCAGCACGAACGTGACGTGGGGCGGGGGCTCCTCCAGGGTCTTGAGCAGAGCGTTGGACGCCGCTGCCGAGAGCATGTGGACCTCATCCAGGATGTACACCTTGGTACGGCCCGGAGACCCGATGGCCACCCGGCTGATCAGGTCCCGGATGTCCTCGACCTTGTTGTTGGAGGCCGCGTCCAGCTCGAAAAGGTCATAGGACGTGCCGGCCTGGATCGACTGGCAGGAATCGCACCCGCCGCAGGGCTCACCATCTTGGAGCTCGGTGCAGTTGAGGGCCCGGGCCAAGATGCGGGCGGTGGAGGTCTTGCCGGTGCCCCGAGGCCCGGAGAACAGGTAGGCGTGCCCGCTGCGATCCTCACGGACGGCGTTGCGCAAGCCCTCCACCACGTGCTGCTGACCCACCAGATCAGCGAAACGCTGCGGCCGGTAGCGCCGGTACAACGACTGGTGAGCCACGGGCCGATGGTACTTGTCGCCACTGACAGGACGAGGCCGGCTCGGCGACCTCGGTCTGGCCGGGTGCGCCGGCTCGTTCACGGTTCGTCGGCGAGGAGATGTTGGAGGAACCGCTCCGGCCGGTCGAGGAAGCTGCGCCACAGCTGCACCGATTCGATGTCGTCGTATGACACCTGGGAGGCACCGTGATCCCCGAGCTCATAGATGACCGCGCCCGGGTAGGCCATCAGCAGCGGGGAGTGGGTGGCCAGCACGAACTGTGCCCCCTCGTTACCCGCTACGTGCATGGCGTAGAGCAACTTCAGTTGGCCGCTGAAGGACAACGCGGATTCAGGTTCATCCAGGAGGTAAAGACCGTCGTTGACCATGCGGCTTTTGACCAGGGCCAGGAACGATTCGCCGTGGGAGCGATTGTGCAGGTCAGGGAAGGTCCCGTTGAGGTAAGGGTCTTGCTGGATATGCGAAGCCATCCCATAGAACGTCTCCGCCCGCAGGAACCACCCCCACCGGGGCCGCCGGGTCCAGCTCAGCACCAGCGCGTCGGCCAGTTCGCTGTGGGTCGAGTGGGTCTCGAACATCAGATTGCGGCTGCCACCCTCGGGGTTGAACCCTGCGGCCACCGCCAGCGCTTCGATCAACGTGGACTTGCCGGTCCCGTTGTCGCCAACCAGCACGGTGAAGGACCCAAAGGTGATCCCGGCCAGGGCGGCCACCGCCGGAAGCACGAACGGATAACGGTCCGTGGGCGTGTCCGCTTTGAGCGCCGCTGACCTCAGATACGACACCGCTGTCACCGTACGGTCGGTCTTCCCCGGCAGCCGATCATCGGTCCATCCGCAGTGCTCGGTCGTTGAGGACACGCATCGGCGCCCCCGGGCCGGGGGGCTGCCAACGCCGAGCTGGCGGAGGGAGTGGGATTCGAACCCACGGAGGCTTGCACCTCACACGCTTTCCAAGCGTGCCGATTCGGCCGCTCTCGCATCCCTCCGTGTGAAGGAGGCCGAGGCTCACCCGCACGGAGCGGTTACACTAGCGCTTCGAGTCTTCGGAGGTGGCGGTCGGGTCCTGCGCGACCGTGACCCGTGAACCGAGTCAGGGCCGGAAGGCAGCAGCTCTCAGCGGATCTCGCGGTGTGCCTCAGGTCGCCTGGCCGTCACCTCCGAGGACTCGAGCCCTTTTTGGTGCCTGGATGCCGACCAGTGGCGAGTGTTGCTCCCCGTGAGGGTCGAGGGCGGGCCAAGTAGGGTCTGGCGCCGTGGCTGAGCCTTCTGATGACACCCTGATGACCCTGGCGCTGGCAGAAGCGGCGCTGGCGCTGGACCACGGCGACGTGCCCGTCGGTGCCCTGGTGGTGATGGGTGGCGAGGTGGTCGGCCGGGCCCACAACGAGCGGGAGAAGCGGCAGGATCCCTGCGCCCACGCCGAAGTGCTGGCCCTGCAACAGGCGGCTGCGGCGACCGGATCGTGGCGACTGGAAGGGGCCACCGTGGTGGTGACACTGGAGCCGTGCGTGATGTGCGCCGGGGCGTTGCTGTCCGCCCGGGTCGGCCGGTTGGTGTTCGGCGCCGAGGATCTCAAGGCTGGCGCCACCGGATCGCTGTACAACGTGTTGTCCGACCCCCGCCTCAACCACGAGGTGAGCGTCACCGCCCGGGTGCGAGCGGAGGAGTGCGGCGCCCTGCTCAGCCGGTTCTTCGAGGATCGCCGGGCCTGAACCCCACCGGTGGTGTCCGCCGCGGACGGGGCTAGAGTTCAGCGGCGCAAGTTCGCTTGCCCGGAAGGTTGCCAGAGCGGACGAATGGGACGGTCTCGAAAACCGTTGAGGTCGCAAGGCCTCCGAGGGTTCGAATCCCTCACCTTCCGCTAGAGATTGCCTGGTCAGAGCACCTTTTTCGGAAGCGCTCCCAGGTAAGCCGAGCGGGCCGAAAGTCCCACATCGAGGCCCCATACCACGCTGGTACCACTGGAGGCCGACGCCCCGCCACCGATGACGGCCTGGGCAAGGGGGGTTGGGGGTGGTGATGAGCGGGCGCAACCAGACCGTGCATGTGTTCTCCCTCGTGCTACCCGCCGCCGACTGCCCCAAGGACCGTCGGCGTTACAAGGTGAAGTGGCGGGTCGACGGACGAGATCGCACCCGGTCGTTCAAGACCCGAGCGCTGGCCGACCGCTTTCGGGCGGACCTGCTGGTGGACGTCAGCAAGGGACATCGCTTCGAACCAGCGACCGGGCTACCGGTACTGCGGCAACGGTCCGGCGAGACCTGGTTCACCTGGTCCCAACAGTGGCTCGAGCTCAAGTGGCCGCAATGGGCCGGTCACTCGCGCCGTTCGGCGGTGGAGACGCTCGTGTCGTTCACACCTTGGCTGGTCGCGGCTGGCGCTCCTCCTCCACCGGCGCAGCTGACCGACTGGCTACGAGAGGAGGGATACCGGGTTGGATCAGACCAGTGGTCCAACCCGCTTCCCTGGCTGGCACGCTGGTCGGTGCCGCTCGACGACCTCACGCCGGAACTACTCGAGCGGGCGCTGCGTCAGGCCTCGACCAAGCGCGACGGCACCACCGTGGCAGCGACCGTGGCGCGACGCCGCAAGAACCTGCTCGGCTCGGTGCTGGCTGCAGCGGTCCGGCGAGGCATGACGCAGGACAACCCGATGCATCGGATCGAATGGCGCAACCCGTCGACCGACCTCACGGTGGATATCTCGACGGTTCCCACCGCCGCGGAGGTATTCGCTATCGCCGACGAAGTGGCCGCGCTCCCCACCGGCGGGGCCCGCTACGGCGCGCTTGTCGCCCTCGTCGGCATCGCCGGTACCCGTCCCTCGGAGGCGCTCGGATTGGCACCCAGCGATCTACACCTCCCCACCTCGGGCTGGGGGCTGGCACGCCTCACCGGTGCGAGCCCGGCACCGGGGGCGCGCTACACCAACAACGGCCAGCGGGTTGAGCGCAAAGCACTGAAACAGCGCGCCGCGAATACGGTGCGGGAGGTGCCCCTGGCCCCCGAACTGGTGAGCCGCCTGCGGGTGCACATGGAACGCTTCGCCTCGACGGCGCTGGTAATCC